>NZ_DASVNN010000137.1:0-12063 GCF_036383835.1 Ramlibacter sp. | reverse complement strand
GAAGACACGAGCACCGTTGCACCCCGTAGGCTGGGGTGCAACCCCAGCACCACGGCTCACTTCTTGATATCGGCCTTGTTCGTGATGATCCGGCCGACCAGCCCGTACTCGATCGCCTCTTCCGCCGACAGCCAGCGGTCGCGCTCGATGTCCTCCAGCACGCCGTCCAGCGGCCGGCCGGTCTCGCGCGAGATCGTGCGGGCCACGCGTTCGCGGGCCTTGATGATTTCCTGCGCGTGGATCGCGATGTCGCTCGCCGGGCCGCCCGCGCCACCCGAGGGCTGGTGGATCAGGAAGCGGGTGTTGGGCGTGCAAAAGCGGCGCTCCTTCGGGACCGACAGGTAGAGGTGCGTCGCCGCGCTGCCCACCCAGCCGGTGCCGATCATGTTCACCGGCGCGGTGATGAAGCGCACGATGTCGTGGATCGCGTCGCCGGACTCGAGGTGGCCGCCGGGCGAGCTCACCAGCATGTCGATCGGCGTGGCGGCGTCGGCGTCCAGCGCGATCAGGCGGCGGGCGATGTCGCTCGCGGACTGGTCGGTGATGGCGCCGAACAGCAGCACGGTGCGCGACTTGAAGGCCTTCTCTTCCAGGAAGGCGTTGCGGGGTTCGGCCGTTGCGGCCGGCGTTTCGGGATCGGGATGCTCCATGCTGACTCCTTGCATGCGGGGATCATGCCCGAAACCGCGCGGGCCGGCGGCGGGCGGCTCAGAGCAGCGCGTGCGCGGCGCGCAGCGCCTGCTGCGCATAGCCGCCGCCGCCGAACAGGATGACGTGGTTGAGGAGGTGGTACAGCTGGTACAGCTGCATGCGCTGCGGCGAAGGCCAGGTGCCGCCCGCTTCCTCGTAGCCCGCGCGGAAGTCCGCCGGCGGACTCCCGAACAGCTCCATCATCGCGAGTTCCGCGCCGGCATCCGAGCAGGAGACGGCCGGATCGAAGATCACCGGCGTGCCGTCTTCCAGCATGTCCCAGTTGCCCTGCCAGAGGTCCCCGTGGATCAGCGACGGTTTCGGCACGTGGCCGTCGGACGGCAGGTCGGGCAGCTTCTCGATCACGGCATCGACGGTGGAACGCAGTTCGGTGGCCGAGGGCGAGAGCCTGTCCTTCATGCAGCAAAGCCGCGACTTGGCGAAGAACGCCATCCAGCCCGCGTGCGTGGGCGGCTGCAGCGGCGTGTTGCGCTGGGGCGTGGCGCCGATGTAGTTGTCGCCGCGCCAGCCGAAGGAAGGCGGATCCAGCGGGCAGGGATGTGCATGCAGTTCCGCGAGCGCACGGCCGAAGCGCACGCCGAAGCCGGCATCGGGCCGCGCGAAGTCCAGCCATTCGAGCGCGAGCACCATGCCGCCACCGGGCAGCTCGGTGAGGGAATCGACCTGGGGCACGCGGATCGTGCGGGTGGCGGCGAGCGCGCGCAGGCCGTCGGCCTCGGCGCGCAGTAGCGCGGCGGCGCCGCGGCCGCTGCTCTTGACGAACAGCTTCTGGCCGCCGCGGCGTGCCTGCCACGTGTCGCAGCAGGTGCTGGCGCCCAGGGAACGCAGGTCCCAGCGTTCGCCGAGGACGGCGGAGAGCTCGGGCTGCTTCTCGATGGTTTCCATGGCGGCGATTCTCCGGGTGTGGCTCGTCGCTGGGGGCATCAGATGTATCGCCGAGGCAGCTTTGTGACAGCGCGCGGTCGCCGCGATCCCCCTGGCGCCAGTGGGGCATGCGCGGCGCGGCGCTGACGCCGTTGCGAACGGAAACAGGACCGCAGCTCGGCCGTGGCAAGCTGAGCCATGGCTGTCCCTTTCCTTCGTCCCGCCGTGCTGGCGGCCCTGTTCTTCGTCTTCGTTTCCGAGGCCGCGCTGGCGGGCCAACCCACGTCCTGCAGCGTGAACGTGGCGGAGGCGCTGCGGCGCGTCAACGCGGCGCGGGCCGCGGGCCAGACTTGCGGCTGGCGACGGATGGCGCCGGCGCCGCCCCTGCGCTGGGATGGCAACCTGCAGGCCGCGGCCGCCGGCCACTCGCAGGACATGGCGCGGCGCAACTACTTCGACCACCGCAGCCCCGAAGGGCGGACCGTCAGCGAGCGGGTGCGGGCGCGCCACTACACGTGGAAGTGGGTCGGCGAGAACCTCGCCGGGGGCGACCGCAACGTGGGGAGCGCAGTCCAGGGCTGGATCGACAGCCCGTCCCACTGCGAGAACATGATGAATCCCAGGTTCGTCGACGTCGCCGTGGCCTGCGTGGCCAATCCGCGCAGCCAGTGGGGGACGTACTGGACGATGGTGCTGGGCAAGCGGTGAGCTAGCCGCCCGCTTCGACGGCCTGTCCCTGGCCACGCCCGCGACCGAGCACTTCCGCGATCGGCGGCAAGGCCGCCTGCAGTGCCGCCTTGAGCGTGTGCGGCGGATTCACGAGGAACACGCCGCTGGCGGTGAGGCCCGGCCGGCCGGCTGCTTCGCCCGGCTCGTGCGGCGCCTGGCCGATGTTCAGCGTCGCATGCAGCCACGGCTTGCCGGCCTGGTTGGCCAGGGTCTTCAGCCGGCGGGGCAGCTCGTGCGCCTCCGGCCGCGGGATCACCGGATACCAGACCATGTAGGTGCCGGTGGCGAATTTCTTGAGCGACTCCTGGATGCAGTGCGCCACCTTGGCGTAGTCGCTCTTGATCTCGTAGCTGGGATCGATCAGCACCAGCCCGCGGCGCGAAGGCGGCGGCAGCAGGGCGCGCAGCCCCTCGAAGCCGTCCTCGCGGCGGATCGAGACCTGGCGCTTGCGTTCCAGCTGGTCGACGTGGCCCGCCAGCGCCTTGCTGTCCGTGGGGTGCAGCTCGAACAGCCACAGCCTGTCGCGCGCCTCCTGCCGCATCAGCGCGTGGGTGACGAAGGGCGAGCCGGGGTAGATCTTCGTCCTGCCGGAGGGATTGAAGCCGGCGAGGAGTTCCAGGTAGTCGGCCAGCAGCGGCGGCGGCTCCGCGGCGAGGGGGCTCGCCAGCAGCTTGACGATGCCGTCCTGCGCCTCGCCGGAAGTGCCGGCGAAGTCGCTGTCGAGGCGGTAGAGGCCGGCGCCGGCGTGGGTGTCGACGATGGTGACGGCGGTGGGCTTGGCCGTGAGGTGCTTCAGCACCGCGATCAGCACCATGTGTTTGAGGACGTCGGCGTGGTTGCCGGCGTGGAAGCCGTGGCGGTAGCTGAACATAGGGGCGGGATGGTAGCTGGGACGACGTCATCCCCGCGCAGGGCGGGGATCCAGGGCATTTTCCCGTTGTTTGGAACGCCCTGGGGGTCCCGCCTGCGAGGAGGTGGCGACTGTCCTATAATGCCGGGTTCCGTAGCGCCTCCTGGATCCCGCGACGGAAAAGATGGGAACGGCGCTCCGCCCCGAGCTTCGTGCCTTGAACGGCCTCCTAAGAGGTCCCCGCCAGAGGGACACCGACCGAGGAAAAGGATCCGCCAAACCGTACTCGAGAGTCTTTATGACCACCACTGTCAGCGCCAAGCCCGCTGACGTGAAGCACGAGTGGTTTGTGATTGACGCCACCGACAAGGTGCTCGGCCGGGTAGCCAGCGAAGCTGCCCTCCGACTGCGCGGCAAGCACAAGGCCATTTACACGCCTCACGTCGACACCGGCGACTTCATCGTCGTCATCAACGCATCCAAGCTCCGCGTGACCGGCGCCAAGGAGACCGACAAGGTCTACTACCGCCACACCGGCTACCCCGGCGGCATCCGCCAGCAGACCTTCAAGGAAATGCAGGCCAAGCACCCCGGCCGCGCCCTGGAGAAGGCCGTGAAGGGCATGCTGCCCAAGGGCCCGCTGGGCTACGCCATGATCAAGAAGCTGAAGGTCTACGGTGGCGCCGAGCACCCGCATACCGCGCAGCAACCGAAGCCCCTGGAGATCCGAGCATGATCGGTGAATGGAATAACGGCACCGGCCGTCGCAAGTCGAGCGTCGCCCGCGTGTTCCTGAAGAAGAGCTCCGGCAAGATCACGGTCAACGGCAAGGACATCGCCGAGTTCTTCGGCCGCCAGACCTCGATCATGATCGCCAAGCAGCCGCTGGTGCTGACCAGCAACGCTGAAGCGTTCGACATCCAGTGCAACGTGCACGGCGGCGGCGAATCCGGCCAGGCCGGCGCGGTCCGCCACGGCATCACGCGCGCCCTGATCGACTACGACGCGGCCCTGAAGCCCCAGCTGTCCGCAGCCGGCTTCGTGACCCGCGACGCCCGTGAAGTGGAACGCAAGAAGGTCGGCCTGCACTCCGCGCGCCGCCGCAAGCAGTTCTCCAAGCGCTGATCGGAATCCTTCCGAACCTCGAGAAGCCCGGCCCTGCCGGGCTTTTTGTTGCCTGACGTGGGACGGACGACGACCCCCGCGGGCGTCTTATCCGACACAAAGCTGCACATCTGAGGACTTGCTGCGCTCCTGTTCTTTGGGCAGCATCCTCATCCATATGCGTTGGAAGCTGCTTCGTAGAAGGTTGACGATCACCGCCCCGCGGATGAAGGTGCGCAGCGCCATGCCCTGGCCGCTGCAGTGGGCGGCCGCCGCGATCGTCCTCGGCTTCTGCGCCGCGATCAGCCTGTGGGCCTTCGAACTGGGCAAGCAGCTCGCCGGCGTCGACCATGGCTCCCGGGAAGAACTGGTCCGGCTGCGCGAAGATGTGGTGAATCTGCGTCAGGAGCGCGACCGCATCCAGTCCATCCTCAACACCTCCGGCAGCGCCATCACGGTCGAACGCGCCGCCCAGGAAAAGATGGCCTCGCGCGTCCGCCTGCTCGAAACCGAGAACCGGTCGCTGCGCGAGGACCTCGGCTTTTTCGAGAAGCTCATGCCCGCCAGCGGCGCCGAGAGCGTGGCGATCCGCGGGCTGCAGGCCGAAGTGCTGTCCGGCACCCAGCTCAAGTGGCAGGTGCTGGTGATCCAGCCGGGCAAGAACGCACCCGAATTCCGCGGCAAGCTGGAGCTCAGCCTGTCGGGCACGCTCGACGGCAAGCCCTGGATGATGCCCTTGCCCGGCGGGCCGCAGAGCCTGCAGTTCCGCCAGTACCGCCGCGTGGAAGGCATGGTCGACCTGCCGGCCCAGGCCGTGGTCAAGAACGTTTCGGCACGGGTGGTCGAGGGCTCGGTGAGCCGTGCCGTCCAGAATGTTTCCCTGTAAGTCGATAGATCATTCGTTGAGGAGCCGCCATGTTCGGTAAGAAAGCACAGCCCCCCATCAAGAGCCTCATCGCGCAAGGCACGCGCATCGAGGGCAACATGAAGTTCAACGAAGGCCTGCGGGTCGACGGCGAAGTCTTCGGGGACATCCAGTCCTCGGCCGAGGAAGCCGGCAGCCTGCTCGTGATCTCCGAGGCCGCCGTGGTGCAGGGCGGCGTGACCGCCGACCACGTGATCATCAACGGCACGGTGCGCGGCCCGGTCCAGGCCCGCGAGCTGCTGGAGCTGCAGCCCAAGGCGAAGATCGAAGGCGACGTGTCGTACGTCGCGCTGGAAATGCACCAGGGCGCCACCATCTCCGGTCAGCTGCGCCCGATGATGGCGGGCGCCGAGGGCGAGGAAAAGCCCTTACTGAAGTTGGCGACAAAGACCGCCTGAGCGGTTCCGGCCCCCCGGCCGGCCTTATCATCCCGTGCAGAGTCCCTGAGGAAGGAATGCCCATGAGCGCAGTTGCCGAGAACGTTTCCACCGAAATGCCCGCCCCGCTGGTCTTCACCGACAGCGCCGCGGCCAAGGTCGCCGATCTGATCGCGGAGGAAGGCAATCCGGATCTGAAGCTGCGCGTCTTCGTCCAGGGCGGCGGCTGCTCCGGCTTCCAGTACGGCTTCACGTTCGACGAGATCGCGAACGACGACGACACCGTGATGACGAAGAACGGCGTCTCCCTGCTGATCGACGCGATGAGCTACCAGTACCTGGTGGGCGCCGAGATCGACTACAAGGAAGACCTGCAGGGCGCGCAGTTCGTGATCAAGAACCCGAACGCGTCGACCACCTGCGGTTGCGGGTCGAGCTTCTCGACCTGACGCGGATGGTGGGCACCAGAGGTGCCCACCCTACAGCGGGCCGAATGATCTCGTAGGGTGGGCAGCTCCACTGCCCACCGTTCACGAGGGATAGATTCCCCCCAGCACACGGGCGCCTCCGGCGCCCGTGACGTTTTGGAGCGCCAGCGCTTCGCCCCGCACGCACTTGCGGGCCAGCCAGGCGAAGGCAGCGGCCTCCACCTGCAGGGGCGGCAGGCCGGCATCGGCGCTGGAGACCACCTGGGCCTGCGGCAGCAAGGCCTGCAGGCGCCGCATCAGGTGGCCATTGAGTGCGCCGCCGCCACAGACGATCAGCCGCTCCAGGCCCCTGGCATGCCGCCCGGCATCGCGGGCGCAGGCCTGCGCGGTCAGCTCCGTCAGCGTGGCCTGCACGTCCGCCGGCGCCGATCCGGCAAAGCGCGCCAGGTGCGCCCGGAACCAGGGCTGGTTGAACAGGTCGCGGCCGGTGCTCTTGGGCGGGGGCAGGGCGAAGAAGGGCTCGGTCAGCATGGCCGCCAGCAGGTCCGGCAACACCCGGCCGGTCGATGCCCACTGCCCGTCGTCGTCGTACGCGCGGCCCGTGTGCTCCTGCGTCCAGGCATCCATCAGCGCATTGCCCGGCCCGCAGTCGAAGCCGAGGATGGAGCCGTCGGCTCCCAGCACCGTCAGGTTGGAGATCCCGCCGATGTTCAGCACGCCTACGGTCTCGCCGGCGCGGCCGAACACGGCCTGGTGGAAGAATGGCGCCAATGGCGCGCCCTGGCCGCCGGCCGCCACGTCGCGGCTGCGGAAATCGGAGGCGACGCGGATGCCCGTGAGCTCCGCCAGCAAGGCCGGCTGCGCGAGCTGGATCGTGTAGCCGGTGCCGTCGAACTGCTGCGGCCGGTGCCGCACCGTCTGGCCGTGGGCGCCGATCGCCTGGATCGCGGAGGGCTGCAGGCCGGTCTGCGCCAGCAGGTCCTGCACGACGCGCGCATAGACCCGCATCAGGGCATTGCCCGCCAGCCAGCCGCGGTGCAGTTCGTCGGGGCCGGAGGCGTTGAGCGCCATCAGTTCCGCGCGCAGCGCGTCGTCGAAAGGGGCGCTCGCATGGCGCAGCACATGGACGCCGCCGGCGGAGAAGTCGGCGACGACGCCGTCCACCCCGTCCATCGAGGTGCCCGACATCAGGCCGATGAAGAGATCCTGCATGGGCGCATCGTAGCGCCCGCCGGCGCGCTTACCGTGCCGACGCGACCAGGTTGGCCGAGGCGGCGGCCGCCAGCTGGGTGCGCATCACGCCGGCCACGACGCCGAACTGCGCCCGGGCCTGGGCGGTGAGCTCCCCGGCCGGCGCGTGGCGGCGTGCCACCTCCAGCGGGTCGCGCTGGGTGCCGTTTTCCTTGAATTCGAAGTGCAGGTGCGGCCCGGTCGCCCAGCCGGTGGAGCCGACGGCGCCGATGCGGTCGCCGCGCTGCACGCGCTGGCCGACGCGCACGTCGATGCGGCTCAGGTGGGCATACAGCGTGCTGTTGCCCTTGCCGTGGTCGACCTCGATGACGTTGCCGTAGCCGTTCTGGCGGCCGGCGAATTCCACCTGGCCGTCGCCGATGCTGCGCACCGGGGCGCCGGTGGGCGCGCCGTAGTCGACGCCCTTGTGGGCGCGCCAGGTGTTGTGGATCGGGTGCATGCGCATCGCGAAGCCGCTCGTGATGCGCGACACCTCCATCGGCGAGGCGAGGTAGGCGCGCTCCAGGCTCTGGCCGGCGAAGTCGTAGTAGCCGCCGCGCTGGCCGGGCTCCTGGAACCAGACGGCTTCCAGCGTGCGGCCGGCGTTGACGAACTGCGCGGACACCACGCGGCCGGTGCGCATCGCCTCGCCATCGGCTTCAAGCGTTTCGTAGACCACGGCAAAGCGGTCGCCCCCGCGCAGGTTGCGGTGGAAATCGATGTCGCCGGCGAAGATGTCCACCAGCTGCGTGGTGACGGCGTCGGGGATGCCGGCGTCGTCCACGGCCTCGAACAGGGAGCTGCGAATGGTGCCGCTGCCCACGCGCAGCGAAGCCACCAGGGGCGCCGTCTCCATCTTCGTGGCGAAGCTGCCGTCCGGCTGGCGCTCGATCACGAGGCGGCGGAAGGAGGTGTTGTCGACCGCCCAGCGCACCTTCAGGCGCAGCAGGTTGCGGCCGTCGGTGGTCTCCACGCCCACGGTGCGGCCCGGCGCGCCGAGCACCTGGGTGCGGGCGAGCGCGTCATGGCGCAGGAAGGCGGCGGCGGCCGCATCGTTGACGCCCAGGCGGGCGAGCAGCGATTCGGCGGTGTCCGAAGCACGCACGGCCTCGGCGCTGTAGAGGCTGAAGCGGAAGGCGTCCAGCGCCTCCACTTGCGACGCCAGCGGCAGCGGCTGCACGTTCTCGAGGACCTGGCGCACCGGCAGGGCGGCCGGGTCCGGACCGAGGGAAGCGACGGCGAAGGCACCGCCGCCGGCAGTCAACAGCATTGCGGCGACCAGCGCCGTGACTTGCCGGGGGTGGTGCTCCAGCGCATGGGCCGCGCGAAGCACGAGCCGCCCCCCGGCGGCCAACCAAGTTTTCTTCAAATCTTGTCCTTCTGCCGGTCTGCAGGAGCTTTCCTACGGCCGGATCGGGTGAGTCCCTGCGAGGCGGCGGCGTCGCCGCCTCTGGCGAAATCGGGCGCCTCTTAGAATCGACAGGCGCAAAACGAGCCGAAGTATAGCCAGCCCAGCCGGTGCGTCTTCTGTAAAACCCCTTATGAATCAAGAGCTTGTTACAAAATCGTTCCCCGTGACCGACCGCGTCCGGGAGGCGCTGGCGGTGACCCTGCGGGGGGCCGAGGAACTGATCCCGAAGGAAGACTGGCAGCAGAAGCTCGCGCGTTCCGAGGCGACCGGGGTGCCGTTGCGCATCAAGCTGGGCCTGGACCCCACCGCGCCGGACATCCACATCGGCCACACGGTGGTGCTGAACAAGATGCGCCAGCTGCAGGACCTGGGGCACCAGGTGATCTTCCTGATCGGCGACTTCACCTCCATGATCGGCGACCCCTCGGGGCGCAACACGACGCGGCCGCCGCTGACGGCCGAACAGATCAAGGTGAACGCCGAGACCTACCGCGCCCAGGCCGACAAGATCCTGGATCCGGCGAAGACCGAGCTTCGCTACAACAGCGAATGGAGCGATCCGCTGGGCGCGCGCGGGATGATCCAGCTGGCGGCGAAGTACACCGTGGCGCGGATGATGGAACGCAACGACTTCCACGACCGCTTCAAGGCCGGCACGCCGATCAGCATCCACGAGTTCCTGTACCCGCTGATGCAGGGCTACGACTCGGTCGCCCTCAAGAGCGACCTCGAGCTGGGCGGCACCGACCAGAAGTTCAACCTGCTCATGGGCCGCCACCTGCAGGCCGAGTACGGCCAGGACCCGCAATGCATCCTGACCATGCCGCTGCTGGAGGGGCTGGACGGGGTCGAGAAGATGTCCAAGAGCAAGGGCAACTACATCGGCGTGACCGAGGAGGCGAACACCATGTTCGCCAAGGTCATGTCGATTTCCGACACGCTGATGTGGCGCTGGTTCACGCTGCTCTCCTTCCGCCATGCCGACGAGATCGCGAAGCTGAAGGCGGAGATCGAAGGCGGCCGCAACCCGCGCGATGCCAAGGTGATGCTGGCCAAGGAGATCACCGCGCGCTTCCACAACCCCGCGGCCGCGGAAGGGGCCGAGCAGGACTTCGTGAACCGCAGCAAGGGCGGCGTGCCGGACGAGATCCCCGAGGTGAGCCTGGCGGGCGCGCCGCTGGGGATCGCGCAGCTGCTCAAGCAGGCGAACCTGGCGCCGTCCACGTCGGAAGCCAACCGGCTGATCGAAGGCGGCGGCGTGCGGGTGGATTCGTCCGTGGTCAGCGACAAGGGGCTGAAGCTGGACGCGGGGACGTACGTCGTGCAGGTGGGCAAGCGGAAGTTCGCGCGGGTGACGATCGGATAAGCGGTGTGGCGCGATTGTGGGTCGTTTGTACAATACGGCCCATGATCACCAACATCGACATCGACGAATCCCTCGTCGCCGAGGCGATGAAGGTTTCCGGTGCGCGCACGAAGCGCGAGGTGGTCGATCGCGCGCTGCGGGACCTCGTGGCCCGCGCCAAGAGGCCGCGCCTGCGGGACGTCTGGGGACGCGCCACGGAAGAAACCTACTGGCCGGACTACGACCCCAAGACCCAGCCGGGCGAGCCGGCGGGAGTCCACCGCGTCGAGCAAGGCGTTGCCGGCTACCGCGTCGCGCCGACGGCCGCCGCCAGGCCGCCGAAGAAGAAGTGATGCTCCTGCTCGATTCCAGCGTCTGGATCGACATCCATCGCGCACGGGCGACGGCAGCGACGCGCTATGTGGAAACGCGCGAAGAGAGCGAGGAAATCGCCACCACGGGTGTCATCTTCCAGGAAGTGCTGCAGGGCATCCGGGCCGAGTCCGAATACGAATACATGCGGGAGGTCCTCTGGTCGACCCTGCTGCTGCATCCGCGCGAGCTCTCCACGTACGAGGTCGCCGCGCAATTGCACCGCCGCGCGCGGGCCGAGGGGTTCACGATCCGCAAGCCGAACGACTGCCTGATCGCGGCCCTCGCGCTGGAGCATGGCGCGCTCCTCGTCCACAACGATCGCGACTTCTTCGCGCTGGCCCAGGTCGAACCGGCCCTGATGATCTTCCCGGGCCGGCCCCACTGAGCTGCGTTCAGCGCGCCCCGGCCTGCTCCAGCAGCTTCACCATCTCCGCATAACCGCGCGACTTCGCCAGTTGCAGCGGCGTGCGGCCTTCGCGATCGGCCAGTTGCAGGCTGGCCTTGGCATCGACCAGCGCCTTCAGCGTCGCCTGGTGCCGCGGGCCGCCGTCGCCCAGCACGATGGACTCGATCGTGGCCGTCCAGTGCAGGTTGTTGACGTGGTCCAGCGGCGCTCCGGCGGCGATCAGCTGGCTCACCACGCCCGCGTGGCCCAGGTGCGCCGCCGCGATCAGCGCCGTGCCGTCGTAGCGGCTGGTCACCTGCTTCGCGCTGGCGCCCAGCGACAGCAGCAGGCGCAGCGTCTCCTCGTCGTTGGCGACCGAGGCGATCGTCACGGCGTCGTAGCGGTCGTGCTCCAGCAGGTCGAGCTTGGCGCCGGCTTTCGCCAGCGCCTGGATCGCGCCGCGCTGCTTCGCGAAAGTGGCGGCGTGCAGCGGCGTGCGGCCGTGGCCGTCGCGGGCGTTCAGGTCGGCGCCCGCCGCGGCGAGCGAAGCGATGCGCGCCGCATCGCCCGCCTGGGCCGCCGCGTGCAGGCCCTGGTAGCGCGCGGCCTCGGCGGCCGAGGGGCCGACCTGGGCCTGCGCGGGCACCGCGGCCAGCGCCGCGGCGGCAACGAACAGCGAAGCGGCGAGGGCGCGCAGCGGCTTCATTGCAGCTGGGCCTTCACCTTGTCGATGGCGGCGTTGGCGCACTGCTCGTCGAGGTGGCCACCGGGGGCGCCGCCGACGCCGACCGCGCCGATGGTGTCGTTGCCCACCTTGATCGGCACGCCGCCGCCCAACAGCAGGAAGCCGGGGATGTGGACCAGGTTGGCCGCGGCGGCGTTCTTCTGCGCGCCTTCCATCATGGCCTGGGTGGCGTTCTTGGCCGAGGCCGAGGTGAAGGCCTTGTCGTGGCTGGCGGCGAGCGTGTGCGGGCCGGCATTGTCGGCGCGCATCACGGCGCGGACGGTGCCGGCGCGGTCGACCACGGTGGCGGCGACGGCGTAGCCGTTGGCGGCGCAGGCGTTCACCGCCTCGGTCGCGATTTGGCCGGCCAGGCCCAGCGAAATGTTGCGTTCGCTGCGGATGGCCTGGGCCTGGGCGCCGAGGGCGGCGAAGGCCAGGGAAGCGACGAGGGCGGAAGCGATGAAGCGCATGGGTTCTCCTTGGTGGTTGGTGGGAGAACTGTAGGAATTGCGGCACGGGTCGAACATTCGTACGGCTACGCCTGGGGGTCCGTAGAACTACGGAGCGTCGGGGTTCGGCGCTGCGCGCGCTCACCGCCGACCTAC
>NZ_DASVNN010000136.1:0-7905 GCF_036383835.1 Ramlibacter sp. | reverse complement strand
GAATTCCAAGCGAATGGACACGGTATCTCTCTCCTGCCACGGCATGAGAACCCTCCGAAGTGTTATCCACACCCCGAAAGCGTTACCTATGTCCTCGCACGGGTGTTACCCATGTCCCCAGTCCAAACACCCACCCTACGGCTGACGGAGCGGCGCCAGGTTCGGGGACGGCGGCTCGGCGTCGGCATCCGGCGCGAACATCGACTCCGGTTCCGAGCTGGGCGGCGTCCCGGCATCGACGAAGCGGATCGGCCGGCGGGTGCGGGCCGACATGCGCGCCAGCTTGTCGTCCAGGGCCTGCTGGATCTCCTCGGCTTCCATCGGCCGCTCGTCCAGCATCAGCGCGGCCACGTGGAACTGCAGGGTCACGTCGGGCTTCAGGCCGGGCAGGGGCATCAGGCCGGCGGCGATCAGGCGCGAGGCGCGCTCGGTCACCGAGGAGCGCGAGGACGCGCCTTCGAGGATCACGCCGAAGCGGGCCTCGCCGACGCGGCTGACGGTGTCGACGTCGCGCAGCAGGCGGCGCAACTTGATCACGCTGCGCAGCAGGCTCTGCTCCGCGACCGCCGTGCCGAACACCTGGTGGATGCGGCCGTGGTTGACCAGGTCGATGACCATCACCGCGGCCTGCTCGCCGCCGCGGCGGTAGCGCCCCACCACCTGCCGCAGCCGGTCGTGGAACAGGTGCGGCGCCAGCAGGCCGGTGAGCGCGTCGTGCGTGGACAGGGCCTGCTCGCGGATCTCGGCGCTGTGGCGGTCGCGCGAGCGGATGAACAGCGCCACCAGCAGCAGCGGCACTTCGAGCGTCATCGCCGCGACCACCGCGTACTGGCCGCCGACGGAGAGCGGCACCACGCCGAACACGCGCAGCACGCTCAGCCCCACCGCGATGCACATGGGCAGGTAGGCCGCCACCACCCACTTCGCGACCGGGTCGCCGCGCCTCCAGCAGACGATGCCGACCAGCAGCGCCACGAGGGTGCCGGCCACGATGCAGGCGCTGACCACCACCGCGGTGATGGCCTTGGGCAGGACGGCGGTGGCCGGCGCGGCGACGAAGGCCGCGACCGCCAGCCAGAAGATGAGGCGGTCCAGGCGCGGGAAGGGCCGGCGCAGCGCGAAGATGTTGCGCATGAACAGCATGGCGGCGGCCGCCGCCGCGCAGGCCAGCACCGGCATCGCACTGTCGCCCGGGACGCCGAGGCCGGACCACAGCAGGTGCGCGGCGACACCGGTGTACGCCGACACGGCCAGCCCCGTGAGCGCCGCGTAGCCCGCGTACCAGCCGAACATCGCATCGCGATAGGCGATGCCGCGGGCGAGGCAGCCGGCGATCAGCAGCAGCAGCGCCCCGAAAGCCGTGCCGAGCGCGAGGTACTCCATCTGCTGGTGGCGGCTGTGGACGGCGGTGGTGTCCAGCACCATCGGGAAATTCGTCGCGGTCGCGTGGCGGATCCGCACGTAGATGTCGCGCACCTGGCCGGGTTCGATCTCGATGCGGAAGAACGGATAGCGCCCCGCTTCCTCCCAGGTTTCGACCGGCAGGGTGTCGCCGGCGGTCTCCCCGCGCCAGCCGCCCTCGTCGATCTGGTAGACGGTGACCCGGTCCAGCACCGGCATCGGGAATTCCAGCACCCAGTCCTGCCGTTCCGGCGCGCCGCGCTGCAGCCGCAGGTGCAGCCATAGCGCGCCGTGCGCGCCGAGCCGGTAGGTGGTGTCGGCCGGCGCGGCCTCGAAGGCCACGCCATGGGCGCCGCGGCTCACTTCCCCGACCGTCGCGTCGCCGCTCGCATCGACCCAGGCCCGCACCGGTCCGCTCAACTCGATCCGGCCTGGCTGGTCGTGCAGCGCGATGGGCGCCTGCGCCCGCGCGGCGGACGCGGCGAAGCAGGCCAGGAGCAGCAGCGCAAGTCCCGCGAACAGCCGGGCCATGCGCGATGGCATACACTTTCCGGCTTCGTTAACGGGTACTGACATGAGTTTGAAGTGCGGGATCGTGGGCTTGCCGAACGTGGGCAAATCCACCTTGTTCAACGCCTTGACCAAGGCGGGAATCGCCGCCGAGAACTATCCGTTCTGCACGATCGAGCCGAACGTCGGCATCGTCGAACTGCCGGATCCCCGGCTCTCCGCCCTGGCCGGCATCGTCCAGCCCGAGCGCATCGTGCCAGCCATCGTCGAGTTTGTCGATATCGCCGGCCTGGTGGCCGGCGCGAGCAAGGGCGAGGGCCTGGGCAACCAGTTCCTGGCCCACATCCGCGAGACCGACGCGATCGTCAACGTGGTGCGCTGCTTCGAGGATCCCAACGTGATCCACGTGGCCGGACGGGTGGACCCGGTGTCCGACATCGAGGTGATCCAGACCGAGCTGTGCCTGGCCGACCTGGGCACGGTGGACAAGCAGATCTCGCGTTACTCCAAGGCCGCCAAGTCGGGCAACGACAAGGAAGCGGCCAAGATGATGCAGGTGCTGCCCAAGGTGCAGCAGGCGCTGAACGAAGGCAAGCCGGTGCGCACGGTGCCGCTGACCGACGACGAAAAGGCGCTGCTGAAGCAGCTGTTCCTGATCACCGCCAAGCCGGCGATGTTCGTGGGCAACGTCGACGAGGGCGGCTTCGAGAACAACCCGCACCTGGACAAGCTGAAGGCCTATGCCGCGACGCAGAACGCGCCGGTGGTGGTGATCTGCGCCAAGATCGAATCCGAGATCGCCGACATGGGCGACGAGGACAAGGCGATGTTCCTGGCCGAGATCGGCCAGGACGAGCCGGGCCTGAACCGCCTGATCCGCGCGGCCTTCACGCTGCTGGGCCTGCAGACCTACTTCACCGCCGGCGTGAAGGAAGTGCGCGCCTGGACCGTCCCGGTCGGTGCCACCGCGCCGCAGGCCGCGGGCGTGATCCACACCGACTTCGAACGCGGCTTCATCCGCGCGCAGACCATCGGCTTCGACGACTTCATCGCCTTCAAGGGCGAGCAGGGCGCGAAGGACGCGGGGAAGATGCGCAGCGAAGGCAAGGAATACGTCGTCAAGGATGGCGACGTGATGAACTTCCTGTTCAACGTGTGACCTTGTTGGCGGACGGCGACGTCCGTCCGCTTTGCGCGTGACCCCTCCGGGTTGCTGCTGCTAGATTCCGCCCGGCCTGCACGACAGGCCAATGGACAAGAGCAGAAGCAACGAGGGGGGAAATCCATGCTGCGACGCCAATTGCGCGCGGCCGCCGCGATCGCCATGGGTGCGATCCTCGCGGGCTGCGCCGCTGAAGTGCCGGTGACGCCGGCCACGCTGGCGCGCCTGGAGCGGCCCGCTCCGGACATCACGATCGCATCGCCGGTGCGTGTCGACCTGCCCACCGGGCGGACGCGAGCCCTCCCGCAAGACAGTCTCTGGCGCGCCGTCGGCACCCTGCCGCAAGGCACGGTGTACCGCCCGGTGGAGAGCGTGTTCACCATCGTCGGCCGCAACGTGCACGAAGCCTACCTGGTCGTGAAGGGCTCCACCCTGCACGGCTTCTACCTGCCCGGGGAGGTCCACTACTCCCCGCTGCCCGCGCCGCTTTCCCTACCACTCGCCAAAGGAGCGAACCCATGAGACGGAGTGTCCTGAAGATCGTCGCCGCCGGTGCCGTGCTGCTGGTGGCCGGCTGTGCCGCCACCGGTGCCAGGCACGAGGAGATGGCGGGCAGCATCCCCAGCCTGAAGGCGGGCGAAGGCCGCATCTACTTCTACCGCCAGTCCACCATGGTCGGCGCTGCGCTGGCGCCGGACGTGAAGCTGAACAAGGACCTGGTCGGCGAGGCCAGGACCGGCGGCTTCTTCTACGTGGACCGCCCGGCCGGCAACTACGTGGCCAGCAGCGCGGGCGAAACGGAGAAGACGGTGTCCTTCAGCCTGGCGCCCGGCGAAACGAAATACGTGCGCATGTACATGAACATGGGCTTGATCCAGGGACGCCTGAACCTGGAAGTCGTGCCGCCGACCCAGGGCAGGGCGGAGATCGGCTCCCTGGCCTACGTCGGCAAGCCGATCGCCGCCAAGTGAAGCACCGTGCATCGCGCCTGCCTGGCGCGGTGCACAGTTCACTGCAATCGCGGGTAGCGGGGCCGACCATGGCGTCCATTCCAGGAGCCGCCATGTCCAGATTGCACCGCTTCGCCATCCGCCTGCGCCAGGAGGCGCTGCGCTGGTACGAGATCCTGCTGTGCGCGATGCTGCTCGCGCTTGCCTGGGCCATCGCCTCGCCGCTGGCGGCGTCGGGCGAGGAGGAAGCCGCCGTTCAGTGCGGGAACACCCAGAGCAGCAGCGGCGTGTACACGAGGTAGCGCAGGAACTTGCCGATCAGCATGTACAGGCTGCACGGCCAGAACGGCATGCGCAGCCAGCCGGCCACCGCACAGAGCGGATCGCCGACGACCGGCAGCCAGGCGAGCAGGCAGGCCTTCGGCCCGAGCCTCTGCAGGAAGTCGAGCGCTTTCAGGTGCGAGCGCGAATGGCTGTACTTGTCCGCCACCTCGTGCGCGCCGTACCCCAGCCACCAGTCCACCATGCCGCCGAGGGTGTTGCCCACCGTCGCCACGAAGATGGCGCTCCAGAACAGTTCGGGATTGAGGCGCAGCAGTCCGTAGAGCGCCGGCTCGGAGCCGAGCGGCACCAACGTCGCCGAGATGAACGACACCACGAAGAGGGTGGCGAGCCCGAAGCGGGGCAGGGCGAGCAGGAGGAGCAGGGACTCGAACCACGCATGCATGCGGGCGGATCATAGGCGAGCCAGCTCGGCAGCCCTGTAGGGCGCTGCCCTGTTTCGCTTTTCAAGCTCTGAAATCCCGCGGGCCTACAATCGTGCCTCTTTTTTCGGCACCCCTCCCGCGTCCTCCCCCATGCACATCGGCCCGTACACCCTGGCGAACAACGTGTTCGTCGCGCCGATGGCCGGCGTGACGGACCGGCCGTTCCGCCAGCTGTGCCGCCAGTTCGGCGCGGGTTACGCGGTGAGCGAGATGGTGACGTCGCGCAAGGAGCTGTGGAACAGCCTGAAGACCTCGCGCCGCGCCAATCACGAGGGCGAGCCCGGCCCGGTGGCCGTGCAGATCGCCGGCACCGACGCGCAGACGATGGCCGAGGCGGCCGTCTACAACATCGAGCGCGGCGCGCAGATCATCGACATCAACATGGGCTGCCCGGCCAAGAAGGTCTGCAACAAGTGGGCCGGCTCGGCGCTGATGCAGGACGAGCCGCTGGCCGTGGCCATCGCCCGGGCCGTGGTGCAGGCGTGCGCGCCGCACGGCGTGCCGGTCACGCTGAAGATGCGCACCGGCTGGTCGCGGGACCACCGCAACGCGGTGGTGCTCGCGCGCGCCTTCGAGGACAGCGGCGTGCAAATGCTGACGGTGCACGGCCGCACGCGCGAGCAGGGCTATGGTGGCCAGGCCGAATACGAGACCATCGCCGCCGTGAAATCGGCGGTGCGCATCCCGGTCGTGGCCAACGGCGACATCACCTCGCCGCAGAAGGCGCGCGAAGTGTTCGCGGCCACCGGCGCCGACGCCGTGATGGTCGGCCGCGCCGCGCAGGGGCGGCCGTGGATCTTTCGCGAGATCGTGCATTTCCTGGCGACGGGCACGCAGCTCGCGCCGCCGCTGGTGGCGGAAGTGCGGCGCGCCCTGGTGGCGCACCTGCAGGACCACTACGGCCTGTATGGAGAATTCACCGGCGTGCGCAGCGCGCGCAAGCACATCGGGTGGTACGTGCGATCGCTTCCGGAGGGGGAAGCGTTCCGCGCGGAGATGAACGCCATCGAGGACAGCGGCGAGCAGCTGTCCGCGGTCGAGCGCTTTTTCGAAGCGCTCGGCGCGCGCATGGACCGCATGCCGGCTCCGTGCGAAGAGCCGATGACACGAGAATTTGCCGAGAACGACGCATGAGCAAAAAACATATCGAGGAGTGCGTCCGCTCGAGCCTGGAGAGCTATTTTCGCGATCTGAAGGGCACCGAGCCGGACGGGATGTACGAGATGCTGGTGAAGGTGGTGGAAAAGCCGCTGCTGGAAGTGGTGATGGCCAAGGCCGACAACAACCAGTCGCGCGCGGCCGAGTGGCTGGGCTTGAACCGCAACACCCTGCGCAAGAAACTGATCGAACACAAGCTGCTGAAATGAACGCACTCCTATCCGTCTCGGACAAGACCGGGATCGTCGAACTCGCCCAGGCCCTGCACGCGCAGGGCGTGCGCCTGATCTCCACCGGCGGCACCGCCAGGCTGCTGGCCGACCAGGGCCTGCCCGTGACCGAAGTGGCCGAAGTCACCGGCTTCCCCGAGATGCTGGACGGCCGCGTGAAGACGCTGCATCCGAAGGTGCACGGCGGCCTGCTGGCGCGGCGCGACCTGCCCGAGCACATGGCGGCGCTGCACCGCCACGCGATCAGCACGATCGACATCCTGGTGGTGAACCTCTATCCCTTCGAGCAGACGGTCGCCAGGCCCGGCTGCTCGCTGGAAGACGCGATCGAGAACATCGACATCGGCGGGCCGGCCATGGTGCGCAGCGGCGCCAAGAACTGGAAGGACGTCGCCGTGCTCACCGACGCGGCGCAGTATCCGCTGGTGATCGAGGAGCTGAAGGCGTCCGGCCAGGTGTCGCAGAAGACCAGGTTCGCGCTGGCCGTGGCGGCGTTCAACCGCATCAGCAACTACGACGCCGCGATCAGCGACTACCTGTCGTCGCTGCAGGAAGATGGCTCCCGCTCGCAGTTCCCGGCCCAGGCCAACGGCCGCTTCGTGAAGATCCAGGACCTGCGCTACGGCGAGAACCCGCACCAGGAGGCCGCCTTCTACCGCGACCTGCATCCGGCGCCCGGTTCGCTGGCCGTCGCGCAGCAGCTGCAGGGCAAGGAACTCTCGTACAACAACATCGCCGACGCCGATGCGGCATGGGAGTGCGTGAAGAGCTTCGCCACGCCGGCGTGCGTGATCGTCAAGCACGCCAATCCCTGCGGCGTGGCGGTCGGCAAGGACCCGCTGGAGGCCTACGGCAAGGCCTTCCAGACCGATCCGACTTCCGCCTTCGGCGGCATCATCGCCTTCAACCGCGCCCTCGACGGCGCCGGCGCGCAGGCGGTGGCCAAGCAGTTCGTCGAGGTGCTGATGGCGCCCGACTTCACGGCGGAGGCGCTGCAGGTGTTCGCCGGCAAGGCCAACGTGCGGCTGCTGAAGATCGCGCTGCCGCCGGGCGGCGAGCGCGCCTGGGACAAGGGCCAGAACCTGATGGACATCAAGCGCGTCGGCTCCGGCCTGCTGATGCAGACGGCCGACAACCGCGAGCTGACGCTGGGCGAGCTGAAGGTCGTGACGAAGAAGCAGCCGACGCAGCCGGAACTGCAGGACCTGCTGTTCGCGTGGAAGGTCGCGAAGTACGTCAAGTCGAACGCCATCGTGTTCTGCAAGGACGGCATGACCATGGGCGTCGGCGCCGGCCAGATGAGCCGCCTCGACTCGGCGCACATCGCGGTCCGCAAGGCGGGCGACCGGGTCAAGGGCGCGGTGGTGGCGAGCGACGCCTTCTTCCCGTTCCCGGACGCCCTGGAGACCTGCCTGGACGCCGGCGCGGCCGCCGTGATCCAGCCGGGCGGCTCGATCCGCGACGAAGACGTGATCGCCGTCGCGCGCAAGCGCAACATCCCGATGGTGCTCACCGGGATGCGTCACTTCAAGCATTAGAGTCCGATCCGCATCGGGGAGAACCAGTCCATGGCCCGTCAGAACATTTCGACCGGATCCAAGTGGGAGCCGATCATCGGCTACTCGCGCGCGGTGAAGGTCGGCAAGGTGATCGCCGTCTCCGGCACGACCGCGACGGACGAGAACGGCAAGATCGTCGGCCCGGGCGACCCGTACAAGCAGACGATC
>NZ_DASVNN010000135.1:0-8888 GCF_036383835.1 Ramlibacter sp. | reverse complement strand
GAATTCCAAGCGAATGGACACGGTATCTCTCTCCTGCCACGGCATGAGAACCCTCCGAAGTGTTATCCACACCCCGAAAGCGTTACCTATGTCCTCGCACGGGTGTTACCCATGTCCCCAGTCCAAACACCCACCCTACGGGGGAATGGCATGAGGCGTAGGGTGGGCAAGCTCCGCTTGCCCACCATTCCACCGCCTCAATACGTGCCCGGGTAGGCGCCGCCGTCGATCAGCACGTTCTGGCCGGTGATGTAGCTCGCCTGCGCGCTGCACAGCCAGGCGCAGGTCGCGCCGAACTCCTCCGCGTTGCCGAAGCGCTGCGCGGGGATGGTCTTCATGCGCGCGTCCATGATCTCCTGCACCGGCTTGCCGGTCTTCTTGGCCGCGCCCGCGAAGTTGCCGCGCAGGCGATCGGTGTCGAAGGATCCCGGCAGCAGGTTGTTGATCGTCACGTTGGCCGACGCCAGCTTGCTCGTGCGCGCCACGCCGGCAACGAAGCCGGTGAGGCCGCTGCGCGCGCCGTTGGACAGGCCCAGGATGTCGATCGGCGCCTTCACCGCGCTCGACGTGATGTTGACGATGCGGCCGAAGCCGCGCGCCGCCATGCCGTCCGCCGTCGCCTTGATCAGCTCGATGGGCGTCAGCATGTTGGCGTCCACCGCCTTCATCCAGGCCTCGCGGTCCCAGTCGCGGAAGTCGCCGGGCGGCGGGCCGCCGGCGTTGGTCACGACGATGTCGAAGTCCTTGCGGAAGCCGAACACCTTGGCGCGGCCTTCCGGCGTGGTGATGTCGGCCGCGATCGCCTCCACCTTCGTGCCCTTGGGCACTTCGGCATCCGCGCGCAGCGTCTGCGCGGCGGCCTGCAGCGCCTCGTCGCCGCGCGCCACGATCACCAGGTTGGCGCCTTCGCGCGCCAGCGCCTGCGCGCAGCCGAAGCCCAGTCCCTTGCTGGCGCCGCACACCAGCGCCCATTTGCCCGTAATGCCCAGATTCATACAATGACCCGCGGTTGAGAATGGAATGAGCCACGGATGATACGCACCCCCTTGCGCACCCTGCTGATGCTGGCCCTCCTGCTGCCCCCGGTATGGGCACAGGAAGCCGCCGTCACCCGCCGCCCCGTCCAGCTGCGCGATGCGCCGGGCGACCAGGCCCGAAGCATCGCCGCCCTGCCCGCGCAGGCGCCGCTCACGCGCGGCAACGAGCGCCAGGGCCCCTGGGTGAAGGTCACGGCGGGCGCGGCCACCGGCTGGGTCCACATGTTCGACATCGGCCCGGCCTCGGCCTCCGACGGCGGCAGCGTCGCCGGCAGTGCGATGCGCAGCATCACCAGCCTGTTCGGCGGCGGCGCCTCGCAGCAGCGCACCGCCAGCACCGCGGGCATCCGCGGGCTGGGCGCGGAGGACATCGCCAACGCGAGCCCCGATCCGGCGGCCGTCGCCCGCATCGAAGCGCAGCGCCAGAGCGACAGGGACGTGCGGTCCTTCGCGGAACGTTCGGGTTGGCGCCCGGCGGCGGTGGAGCCGCTGCCGGAGCCCGCGCGCGGGTTCGGCAGCCGTCCCGGCAACCCGGCGAATCCGGCGAATCCGGCGCAGCAGGACATGCCATGAACGCCACGATGCGCACCTTCTTCACCGGCGCCGCCTTCGCGCTCGCCGCCCTCTCCGCGCAGGCGCAGGACCCGACGCGGGCCCTGGGCGACCTCCTGCAGCGGATCAACCCCGGCAACCTGCTGAACCAGCCGTCCGCGCCGCGCACGCCCGCGACCGACGACGTGCTGCAGATGCTCTCCGACTCCGTCGACAGCATCGACGAAGCCAAGGAGATCGAAATCGGGCGCCAGCTCGCCTCGGTGCTGCTGGGAAGCAAGCCGCTGCATGCGGACGCGGCGCTGCAGCGCTACGTGAACCGCCTCGGCCGCTGGATCGCGCTGCAAGGCCCGCGGCCGCAGCTGCCCTGGACCTTCGGCGTGATCGACGATCCCGGCTTCAATGCCTTCGCCGCGCCCGGCGGCTACGTCTTCGTCACCAAGGGCGTGATCGATCGCGTCGACGAGGCCGAACTGGCGGGCATCCTCGCGCACGAGATCACGCACGTGGTCGAGAAGCACCACCTGAAGGCGCTCGCCGCCAAGGCGCGCTCGGGCCTGGCCGCGCAGCTGCTCGCATCGCAGGTGCGCACCGGCAACGCCGTGCAGGGCGCGATCTCCCAGCAGATGCTGGCGCTGGGCAAGAACCTGTATTCCAGCGGCCTCGACCAATCCGACGAATTCGCGTCCGACCGCCAGGGCGTGGCCCTCGCCGCCCGCGCCGGCTTCGACCCCTACGGCCTGCCCGCGGTGCTGCAGCAGCTGCGCACCGCCGCGCCGGACAACCCGCTGTTCACCCTGACGCTCGGCACGCACCCGCCGGCGCAGGAGCGCCTGGAGCGACTGGAGCTCGCGATGGGGCAGCGGCTCGACGCGTATTCGGGCAAGCCTTCGGTGGCGATCCCGCAGCGCTTGCGCCAGCGGTGAGGCGGTGGGCAAGCGGAGCTTGCCCACCCTACAAAAGCGACGAAGCGGCGCCGCAGTACGAAGCCGCGATCGGTCAGGCGTGCTGCAGGCGCACCCCGCCGCGCTCGGTCTCCATGTTGCGCGCGAGCAGCTTGACCAGCGCGTAGACCGTGTCGATGTGCGGCGTCGGCGTGTCGGTCAGGCGGGCGAGTTCCGCCACCGATCCGACCAGCGCGTCGATCTCCGGCGCGCGGCCGGCCTCGATGTCCTGAAGCATCGACGTCTTGTGCTTGCCCACCTTCTCCGCGCCCGCGATGCGCTTGTCCAGCGGCACGCGGAACTGGATGCCCAGCTTGCCGGCCACCGCCTGCGCCTCGCGCATCATGTCGGCCGCGAGGCTGCGCGACAGCGGGTACTGGCAGATGTCCACCAGCGTCGACTGCGTGAGTCCGCTGATCGGGTTGAACGTGAGGTTGCCCCACAGCTTCAGCCAGATCTCGGCGCGGATGTCCTCCAGCACCGGCGCCTTGAAGCCGGCGCGCGCGAAGCATTCGGAGATGCGCGTCACGCGGTCGGTCGTGCTGCCATCGAGTTCGCCGATCGGGAAGCGATCGCCCTCGACGTGGCGCACCACGCCCGGCTCCAGCAGTTCCGACGCCGGATAGACGACGCAGCCGATCACGCGTTCCGGCGGGATCATGCTCGCGAGCTGGCCGTCCTCGTCCACGCTGCGCACGGCGCTGCCTTCCAGCGGGCCGCCGGTCTTGTGGAAGTACCAGAACGGGATGCCGTTCTGCATGGTCACGACCGGGGTGTCCGGCCCGAACAGCTTGGGCAGGTCGCCGGCGACGGCGGCCACCTGGTGCGCCTTGGTGGCGAGGATCACGAGGTCCTGCGCGCCGGCGTCGTCGTAGTTGTCGGTGGCGCGCACGTTGCGCGCCACGCGCTCGCTGCCGTCGTGGGCGACGAGGCGGATGCCGCGTTCGCGGATCGCCTGCAGGTTCGCGCCGCGCACGATGAAGGTGACGTCCTCGCCCGCCAATGCGAGCTGCGCGCCGACATAGCCGCCGATGGCGCCGGCGCCGATGATTGCGATCTTCATGGGTCCCTCCGAGGGGAAATGAGGGTTTATTCGAAACGGTTCGTCAGCCGGCCGATGCCGGCGATCTCGACTTCCACGGTGCTGCCCGGCTTCATGGAGCCGACGCCCACCGAGGTGCCGCAGAGGATGATGTCGCCCGGCAGCAGGCTCATGTCCTGCGAGATCAGGCTCACCAGTTGCGCGACGGAAAAGCGCATGTCGCTGACCGGATAGTCCTGCCGCACGTCGCCATTGAGCACCGTGCGCACCGTGAGCTTCTCCGGATCGAGTCCGGTCGCCACCGCCGGCCCGAAGGGGCAGAAGGTGTCGAAGCCCTTGGCGCGGACCCATTGCGCGAAGGAAGCGTCGCGGTTGAGGATGTCCGCCACGGTGACGTCGTTGGCGCAGGTGAAGCCGAACACGTGGCGCATCGCGTCGCGTTCGCCCACCTGCTTGCAGGTACGTCCGATCACGATGCCCAGCTCGCCCTCGAACACCACCTTGACGCCGCCGCCCGGGTGCCGGATCGTGCCGCCGGGCTCGAGGTAGGAGTTCGGCGTCTTCACCAGGTACAGCGGTTCGGGAGGCGCGGAAAGGTTCAGCTTCTCGCCCAGCGCCTTGAAGTTGTTCCACAGCGCGATCACCTTCGTCGGCTGCACCGGCATGAGCAGCTGCACGTCGGCCAGCGCGATCGTGCGGTCGCCGCGCACGGGATACTCGAACATGTTGCCGTGCCAAACGCGCACCCGCTCGCCCTCGATCGTGCCGAAGCGCGTGCTGCCGCCTTCGAGGAAGCGCACCCATTGTTGATGCATGGCGGCTCCTAGGCGGCGAGCCGCGGCGTGGACGGGGTGCGCGCGGGGGCCGCGAGCTCGAGGCGCGCATGGCAGCGCGCCTGCGTCGCCTGGACCAGGTCCAGCAGGAAGTCGATGCCGTAGGCGCGCAGCAGGTGCGGCTGTTCGGCTTCGATCCAGTGGCGGATGCCCGCGCGGCCCGAGGGCTGCAGCCGCGCGAACGTGGCCGCGTCCCAGTGCCAGGGCAGGTCGAGCTCTTCGAACGCGCGGTTGTACGCGTGCCGGTGCGCTTCCGACGCGGCGTCGGTGGGCGCGGGGGGATGCAGGTGTTGCAGCAAGTGGATCTCCTTCGATGCGATGAACCGGTGCCACGAGGGCTTGAAGGAAATCTAGGTGCTGCGAACGATAAGGGACAGTGAAAGTATTTGATGATTTCCATCAACGATCGCTGATGGTCACCAACCCATCCACGGGGACCCCGCGCAGGCATTCGCCTTGCTCCCTCTCCCCTCTGGGGAGAGGGTCGGGGCGAGGGGCAGTCCAGCGCGAAGCGCTGGGGTTCGGCTTCGCGCTCACCACCAGCCTGCGATGGGGGCGCGCCGGTGGTGCCTTGCCCGATCAAGCGGTGCATTCGACGTCGCGGCAGGTGGTGCGCGGTGTGGGACCGCATCAAGGGGTGGCGCCTGAAAGTCGAATCCCGGCGGCGCAGCACGGCTACGAGAGCCCGCAGGGCGTATGAGCTGTGCGTACGTTTCATGCTCGCGAAGCTGTTCGAGTCTGGGGTTTGGCCGTGCGCGGCCAAACCCCAGACGAGTTCTTCGCGCGCGCCGCCGGGATTCGACTTTCAGGTTTGCCCCCGAAGCGGAAGCGAGGGGGACGCCACCCCAGCGGGCCCACACCGCGCGCCGCCTGACGCGACGCGGCGCGACCTGCCCCTCACCCCAACCCTCTCCCCGGAGGGGAGAGGGAGAAAGAACACGCGTTCAGCGCGGACCCCGCGTGAACACGAAGATCCCGGCCAGCACCAGCAGCGTGCCCGCCGCCACCCAGGGCGTGAAAGGCTCGCCGAGCAGCCACACGCCGAGCAGGATGGTGGAAACCGGCCCCACCATGCCGGTCTGCGCGGTGACCGCGGCGCCGACGCGCTCGATGGCCATCATCACCAGCAGCACCGGCACGGCCGTGCAGGCCACCGCATTCAGCAGCGACAACCAGATCACCTGCGGCGCCACGTGCAGGGCACTCTCCACCGGCCGCAGCAGCAGGAACTGCGCGATGCACAGCAAGCAGGCCACGCTGGTGGCGAGTCCCACCAGCCGCAGCGAGCCGAGCCGCTTCACCAGCTGGCCGCTGTACACGAGGTAGATCGCGTAGCTCACCGCGCTCGCGAACACGAGCAGCGTGCCCAGCGCCACGTTGCGCCCTTCCAGCCGCGCCTCGTGGCCGAACACCAGCAGCGCGCCGGCGTAGCTCACCGCCATGCCGGCGAGCTGCGCGCGGGACCAGGGCCGGCGGTACAGCAGCCATCCGAGCAGCAGCACCAGCGTCGGATTGAGGTACAGGATCAGCCGCTCCAGCGAGGCCGTCACGTACTGCAGCCCGAGGAAGTCGAGGAAGCTGGCGAGGTAGTAGCCGGTGACGCCCAGCCCCAGCACCCCGGCCCAGTCGCGTCCGGAGAGCGGCGCCTGTCCGCGGCCGGCCCACCACGCCATCGCGGCGAAGATCGGCAGCGCGAACAGCATGCGGTACATGATCACCGTCACGGCATCGACGCCGTAGCGGTAGGCGAGCTTGACGATGATCGCCTTGCCGCTGAAGGCCATGGCGCCGGCGACCGCCAGCACCACGCCCGGCAGCGGGCCTTCGCGCTGCGTGCCCGGCGCCGCCACGCGCTCAGTGCCCGAGCACGCGCGCGTGCAGGCGGCGCAGCGACAGCCACACGCCCAGCGCCACGACCGGGATCGCCACGGCCGCCGTGCCCTCGGGACTGAATGGCCAGCCGAGCGCCTGCGCGCCCTTGGCGAGATAGCTCACGAGCCCCACGATGTAGTAGGTGATCGCCGCGACCGACAGGCCTTCGACCGTCGCCTGCAGCTTCAGCTGCAGGTCCTGCCGCCGGTTCATGGTCTTGAGCAGGGCCTGGCTGCTTTGCTGCTGGTCGATCTCCACCCGCGTGCGCAGCAGGTTGCTGATGCGCGAGACGCGCTGCGACAATGCGTCCTGCCGCCGCACGGCCCAGGCGCAGGTCGCGCGCGCGGGCGAGAGGCGGCGTTCGATGAACTCGCCGAGCGTCTGCAGGCCCGGCAGGCGCGATTCGTGGATGTCCTGCAGCCGCTGATCCACCAGCTCGAAATAGGCCGCACTCGCGGAGAAGCGCGAATGCGTGGCGGCGTAGTGGCTCTCCACCTGGCCCGCCAGGCGGGTGAGGCGATCGAGCAGCTGCGGTTCCTCGTCGCGCCCGGCGGCGCGGATCGCTTCGGCGAGCGCGGCGAGCTCCTTCTCCGCCACGCCCAGCAGCGCGGCCGATTCGCGCGCGGCCGGCAGTCCCAGCAGGGCCGCCATGCGGTAGGTGTCGATCTCCAGCAGCCGCTGCACCATCCGGCCGAGGCGCCGCGGCGACAGGCCGTCGGAGAACAGCACCATGCGCGAATGGCCGTCGGCGTGGATCGCGAAATCGGTGAACACCGCGCCCTGCCCGCCGCCGACGCCAGAGCCCACCAGCGTCTCCTCGTGCAGCACGTGGCGCGTGAGCGCGTGCGGCGGCGGCGGATCGCCGGGCAGGACCCACAGGTGCAGCGCGGCGAGGCATTGCCCGGGCAGCGCCGCGAGCCACTCCTGCGGCACTTCGTGGATCGCCGGCTGCGGCTCCTGGTCGCCGAAGCCGTCCGCGTCGAAGGCGTGCGAGAAGGTCCAGGTCACGAACTCGGTGTGCAGCTCCCAGCGGATGCGAAAGCCCCCCACATCCATGCGCAGGTGCGTGGTCTGCGCATCGGGCAGCGGCAGGTGGTGGTCGCGCAGCAGCGACGCCAGGTGCGCGCGGCTGGCATCGCGTTCGGCGGCATCGCCGGCCATGACCACGTGCGACAAGGCCAGGGGCGCCGCCATCGCCTCGGGCGGGCGCGCGTGGATCTCGTTGTGCAGGGCGATCCGCTGCGGGTGGCTGGAAGGCTGGGCCATGGCCGCATTGTCGGGGCAAATAAAAAGGCGCCCCGCAGGGCGCCTTCTTCATTCGCGAAGCGCTGCCTCGCGTGTCACTCTTCTTCCTGGAACGCTTCCTCGCGGCGGGCCTTCACCGCGGGCAGCGCCACGACGACGATCAGCAGCAGGGCGGCGGCCAGCAGGCCGGCGGACAGCGGACGCGTGACCAGCACGCTCCAGTCGCCGCGCGACAGCAGCAGCGCCCGGCGCAGGTTCTCTTCCATCATCGGGCCCAGGATGAATCCGAGCAGCAGCGGCGCCGGTTCGCATCCCAGCTTGATGAAGCCGTAGCCGATCACGCCGAACAGCGCCACCATCCAGATGTCCCAGGTGTTGTTGTTGGTGGAGTACACGCCGATGGCACAGAACAGCACGATGGCGGGGAACAGCCAGCGATAGGGCACGGTCAGCAGCTTGATCCACATGCCGATCAGCGGCAGGTTCAGGATCACCAGCATGGCGTTGCCAATCCACATCGAGGCGATCAGGCCCCAGAACAGCTGCGGGTTGCTGGTCATCACCTGCGGGCCCGGCTGGATGTTGTGGATGGTCATGGCACCCACCATCAGCGCCATCACGGCGTTGGGCGGGATGCCCAGCGTCAGCAGGGGGATGAAGGAGGTCTGCGAACCGGCGTTGTTGGCCGACTCGGGTGCCGCCACGCCGCGGATGTTGCCCTTGCCGAAGGGCACTTCGCCCGGCTTCAGCTTGGTCTTCTTCTCGATCGTGTAGGCCGCGAAGGCGGACAGCAGCGCGCCGCCGCCCGGCAGGATGCCCAGCGAGGAGCCCAGCGCGGTGCCGCGCAGGATGGCGGGCGCCATGCGCTTGAAGTCTTCCTTCGTGGGCATCAGGCCCTGCACCTTGGCCGTGAAGACCTCGCGCTCGCTCTCGTGCTTGCCGAGGTTGGAGATGATCTCGCCGTAGCCGAACACGCCCATGGCGATCACGATGAAGCCGATGCCGTCGGTCAGTTCGGGGATGTCGAACGAGAAGCGGGCGACGCCGGAGTTCACGTCGGTGCCGACCAGGCCCAGCAGCAGGCCCAGCACGATCATGCCGATCGCCTTGACCAGGGAGCCGGAAGCCAGCACCACGGCGCCGATCAGGCCCAGCACCATCAGCGAGAAGTATTCGGCGGGGCCGAACTTGAACGCGACTTCGGTCAGCGGCGCGGCGAAGCCGGCCAGGATCAGCGTGCCGACGCAGCCGGCGAAGAAGGAGCCGATGCCGGCGGCGGCGAGCGCGGGGCCCGCGCGGCCCTGGCGCGCCATCTGGTAGCCGTCGATCACTGTCACGACCGAGGACGATTCACCCGGCAGGT
>NZ_DASVNN010000134.1:0-23766 GCF_036383835.1 Ramlibacter sp. | reverse complement strand
GTAGGGTGGGCAAGCTCCGCTTGCCCACCACCCAGCTCACAGCCGCGACGCGTCCGGCCAGACAACCGCCAGCGTCTTCTTCCCCAGGCGCACCGCCGCGATCTGCTCGAGCAGCTTGCGCTCGGTCTCCCCGACGCGGCTCTCCAGCGCGCTGAAGTCGAGCAGCACGCGGCCGTGCCGCCAGCTCCTGCTGTCGACTTCCAGCACGTGCATCAGCGAGGACAGCTGGCCCAGGGTCGCCTCTCCCCGGACGGCCACGCGCATCTGCTGCACCTCCTCGTGGATGGCGGTGTCGAGATCCATGCTCCTACTCTGGTCGTGCATGTGCGATGTCGCTGTCAACTATGCGGGATGCTGCGGACGGAAACGCGTGTTGCGAAATGATCTCCCTGCCTTACCCGCGATCACGAAACTTTCGACGGACGGACGCGGCAAAGTAGCCGTGCCGCCGGGAACTCATCCGGGATGCAGAGCTACGGCGCAAGCAGCGTCGCCAACCCCGCATGGTCCTGCTCGCGCGCGATATCCGCGGCGGTCTTGCCGCGGTCGTCGCGCAGGCTGCGATCCGCGCCGCGGTCCAGCAGCATGCGCGCCGTCGCTTCCTGGCCGTAACCGGCGGCCCACATGAGCAGCGTGAGCTGGTGGTCCAGCCTGGCATTCACCGGCGTGCCCGCGCGCAGCAGCTCTTCCAGGCAGGGGGCGCAGCCCTGCCCCGCCGCATAGATTGCGGCGTTCTTCTTCACGCGGTCCATCGGCTCGATGCGGGCGCCCGACGACAGCAGCTTGCGCAGGATCTCCGGATTGCGCGCGTACGCGGCTCCCATCAGCGGCGTGACGCCGGAGAGGTTGGCGAGCTGCACGTCCGCCTTGTTGCGAAGCAGCAAGTCCACCAGCTCCCGGTTGCCCTTGGCCGCGGCCATGTTCAGGGGCGAATCGCCGTTGCGGTCACGCGAATTCACCTCCGCGCCCTCGGCCAGGAGCTGGGTCACGCGCGGCACCAGACCCGCCCGCGCGGCCAGCACCAGCTGCCCGTTGATGTTGATGTTGTCGGCGCCCTTTTGCGCATGCAGCGCACAGGGCGCCGCGAGGCACAGGGCGAGCGCGAAGCGCGCGGACACAAAGATCATGGAACCACCTCCACCGCGCGGCTTGTGCCGGCCGCGCGAAATCATGATACTGGCAGCGCCCGTCACCGGCAGCCCGACGCTTGCGCGCCGGACTTCACTCGAAGTCGTACGTCCACTGAGAGGAGAAGTCTTATGCAAGTTTTCCACCTTTCCACCTGGGCTGCCGCACTCCTGTGCGTGCTGCCCCATTCCCCCACCGCACAGGAGATCCAGGGCCAGGGCCCCGGCAAGGCCGCCCCCTTCGTCATCAAGACGCCGAACGTCACCCAGGCGATGCTCAGCGAGGCCGACCGGCAGACGGCGAACTGGCTGCACACCAACGGCGGCTACGCGCAGACGCGCTACTTCGCGGGCACGCAGATCAACGCGGGCAACGTGAAACGGCTGCGGCCGGTCTTCATGTTCCAGACGGAGGTGAAGGAATCGATGGAGACCGCGCCGATCGTGGTGGACGGCGTCATGTACATGACGACCTCCTTCAACCACGTGCATGCGCTGGACGCCACCACGGGCCGCCAGTACTGGCACTACAAGCACAAGATGGGGCCGATCACCACCTTCTGCTGCGGCCCCAACAACCGGGGCGTGGCGATCGAGGGCGGCAAGCTGTTCATGGGCACGCTCGATGCCAAGCTGGTGGCGCTCGACGCCGCCAGCGGCAAGCTGCTGTGGGAAACGCAGATCGCCGATCCCGAGAAGGGCTACAGCGAGACGATGGCGCCCACGGTCGTCGACGGCAAGGTGCTGATCGGCACCAACGGCGGCGAGTACGGCATCCGCGGCTTCGTGAAGGCCTTCGACGCAGGCAGCGGCAAGGAGCTGTGGACCTTCCACACGATCCCGGAAAAGGGCCACGAAGGCGTGTGGGCCCAGAACGATGCGACCGGCCGCAACATGAAGCGCGACATCGCCAGGGAGAAGGAAGCGTTCGCGCGCAACAGCGCCTTCTACCAGACGCTCGGCGGCGGCGTGTGGATGAATCCGGCGGTGGACCTGAAGACCCGCACCATCTTCTTCGTGGTCGGCAATCCCTCTCCGGACCTGTACGGCGCGGAACGCCCCGGCGACAACCTCTACACCGATTCGATCGTCGCGGTGGACCTGGACAAGGGCACCTACAAGTGGCACTACCAGTACATCGCGCACGACGTGTGGGACCTCGACGCCGTCAGCCCGCCGATCCTCGTCGACGTGAAGGACAAGGGCGGCAAGATGATCCCCGGCGTGATCCACGGCGGCAAGACCGGCCACGTCTACGTGCACGACCGCCGCGACGGCAGCCTGATCCGCTACTCCGACGCGATGATCCCGCAGGAGAACATGTGGACGCTGCCCACCGCCAACGGCGCGCGCATGCTGCCAGGCGCCAACGGCGGCGTGGAATGGTCGCCGATGGCCTTCCATCCCAAGTACCGGCTGGCCTATGCGCTGAACCTGCACCAGCCGATGACGTACCACGTCGAGAGCGCGCAGTACCCCGGCGGCGGCAAGCTGTGGCTGGGCGGCGCCTTCAAGGTGATCGAGGGGGAACAGCAATGGGGACGCCTCGCGGCCGTGAACGTCGACACCGGCAAGATGGCCTGGAAGTTCGACACGGCGGAACCCCTGATCGGCGGCGCGCTGGCCACCGGCGGCGACCTGGTGTTCTACGGCGAAGGCAACGGCTTCATCCGCGCGCTGCATGCGCGCACCGGCCAGAAGCTGTGGGAATTCAACTGCGGTGCAGGCGCCAACGCCATGCCCGTGAGCTACACGGTACGCGGCAAGCAGTACGTCGCGATGGGCTGCGGCGGCAACACGCAGCTGGACTTCAAGCGCGGCAACACCATGGTGGTGTTCGCGCTGCCGGGCTGATGCGGGGACTTATCGCTTGCGTGCTGCTGGCGGCGTTCGCGCTGCCGGCCGGCGCGCAGGACGCCGAAGCCGGCCGCGCCAAGGCGCAGGCCTGCGCGGCCTGCCACGGCGCGGACGGCAACGCGCCCGCGCCGGACTTCCCCAGCCTCGCGGGCCAGACCTGGCGCTATCTCTACACCCAGCTGCGGGACTTCAAGGAAGGCCGCCGGCAGAACCCGGCAATGGCGCCCTTCCTCGCGCCGCTGTCGCGCGAGGACCTGATGAACGTCGCGGCCTTCTTCGCGAACCAGAAGCTCAAGCCCGCGGCCTTCCAGGTCGACGAGGAGAAGGCGCGCCTGGGCAAGGCCAAGTCGGAGACGACGCTGTGCACCATGTGCCACCTCGGCGGCTTCATGGGCCAGAACGAGATCCCGCGCGTGGCGGGGCAGAACTACCCCTATATCGTCGCGCAGCTGAAGGCGTTCAAGGCCAGGACGCGCACCAACGATGCGGGCACCATGACCAGCGTGGCGCAGACGCTGAGCGAGCAGGACATCGAGAACCTGGGGCACTACCTCGCGGGCCTTCGATGACCATCGGATCCTCGGTATTCCGTGGTCATCCCTCCTGAACCAGCGCCACCACCCCCCGCAACGCCGCCAGATACGACTGCGGCCCCAACCCCTGCACCGTCCCCCGCACCGCCGGCGAAATGATCGAATGGCTGCGCCACGGCTCCCGTGCCGCGATGTTCGACATGTGCACCTCGAGCACCGGGAAAGGCATCGCCTTGATCGCGTCGTGCAGCGGCACGCCGTGCTGCGTGAGCCCGGCGGGGTTCACCAGCGCGCCCTGCGCGGCGTCGATGTTGGCGTGCAGGAAGTCGATCAGCACGCCCTCGTGGTTGGACTGCAGGATGGCCAGTTCCACCTCCAGCTCCTGCGCGAGGGCCTGCAGGCGGCGATCGATCTCCGCCAGCGTCGTGGTGCCGTAGATGTGCGGCTCGCGCCGTCCGAACAGGTTCAGGTTCGGCCCGTGCAGGACGAGGATCTTCATCGCGCCGCTCACCGCGCCAGCCGGGCCAGTTCGTCGTTGTACAGCTTCACGATCGCCGGGTCGTAGCTGGCGGCGAACTTGTCGGTCACGCTCCTGGCGACCTGGCGCATCCGCGCCTGCTCCGCCGGCGCCAGCTCGTTGAACTGCATTCCTTTCGCCTGCAGCTCCGCCACCGCCTTCTGCGCCGCGGCGCGGCTCGCCTGGCGCTGGTACGCGCGCGATTCCACCGCCGCCTCCTGCATCCAGCGCTGCTCGGTGGGCGAGAGGCGGTCCCAGAAGCGCTTGCTCACGAGGATGATGTTGGCCGCGTAGACGTGGTTCGTCGCGCTCACGAACTTCTGCACCTCGTTGAACTTGTTCGACAGGATCACGGAGAACGGGTTCTCCTGGCCGTCCACGGCGCGCGATTCCAGCGCCGGATACAGCTCGGCGAAGGGCATGGGCACCGGGTTGGCCTTGAAGGCCTTGAAGGTCTCCAGGAACACCGGGTTGGGGATCACGCGGATCTTCAGGCCATCGAGGTCCTCGGGCCGCGCGATCGGGCGGCGGCTGTTGGTCACGTTGCGAAAGCCCAGGTCCCAGTAGCCGAGCGCCACCAGCCCCTTCTCCGGCAGCTTCGCGATCAGCGCCTGCCCCAGCGGGCCGTCGAGCAGCGCGTCGGCCTGCGCGTAGCTGCCCACGGAGAACGGAAAGTCGACCAGCCCGAACTCCTTGACGATGCCCGCCAGCGAAGTGGTGGCCGGCGCGGACATCTCCTGCACGCCGCCCTGCAGCGCCGCCTGCTGCTGCAGCTCGTTGCCCAGTTGCGAGGCGGGGTACTCCTGCACCTTCATGCGGCCGCCGCTCCTGGCGGCGAGCGCTTCGGCGAAGCGCTTGACGCCCATGCTCACCGGGTGGTCGGTGTTGTTCAGGTGGCCGAACTTGATGACGCGGTCCTGCGCGTCCTGGGCGTTCGACGCGAGGGCGGCGAGCATCAGCGTGGCAGCCGCGAAGCCGCGGCGGAAATCGATCTGCACTTGTGTCTCCTGGGTGTGGCGGCCGCTGCCGGCCGGGTGGACCCAATGCTAGGAGCGCAGCCAGAACGCCGTTCCAACCTAGAATCTCTTGCCGTATTGTGAAACAGGAGGGACGATGATCGGGACGCTGGAACGCGGGCTGCGCATCCTTGAAACGCTCGCGCCGCATCCGGAGGGCCTGCCGCTCGCCGCCATCGCCGACGACCTGGAGCTGCCGCGCAGCGCCTGCCACCGCCTGCTCGCCGATCTCCTGCGCTGCGGCTACGTGCGGCAGCTGCGCGCGCAGGGCGAATACGCGCTCACCACCAAGCTCGCGTCGCTGGGCCTGGGCTACCTGGGCGCCGCCGGAATGGTGGACATCGCGCAGCCGATCATCGACCGGCTCGCCGAGAAGAGCGGCGAACTGGTGCGCCTGGCACTCGTCGACGGCGACCGCCTCACTTTCGTCGCGAAGGCGCAGGGCGCGCGCTTCGGCCTGCGCTACGACCCCGACATGGGCATCGACGTGCGCCTGTCCTGCAGCGCCGGCGGCCATGCCTGGCTCATGACGCTGAGCGAGGAACGCGCGACGGAGCTGGTCGCGCGTCAGGGATTCGGCGAACGCAAGGTGTTCGGCCCGAAGGCGCCCACCACCTTCAAGGCGCTGATGCAGGTGCTGGAGGCAGACCGGCAGCGCGGCTTCAGCCTCATGGAGGAGATGTATGCGCCCGGCATGAGCGCCATGGCCGCACCCGTGCGAAGGCGCGACGGCGGCACGATCGGCGTGATCACCGTCGCCGGCCCGCTGGTGCGGCTGACGCGCGAGCGCATGCTGGAACTGGGGCCGGCCCTGCTGGGCGCGGCGGGGGAACTGGCGCTTTCCGGCACCAGTTCGCCGCTGTTCGCGCGCGCTCGTTGAATGCTCGTAGGGTGGGCAAGCTTGCTTGCCCACCATGACGGCGCGCGCACGACGGTGGGCAAGCGGAGCTTGCCCACCCTACATGTCCACCAGTCGGCGTGACGTCGTAGGGCGGCGGTGAGCGCCGAAGGCCGAACCCCGCCGAAGCGCGAAGCGCGTCAGAACCCCGCCGCCAACCCGTCGCGCCGCGAATCCGACGCCACCACGTAGCCGTCCTTCTTCGGATCGCCCATGCGCCAGATGAACTGGCCGGCGCCGAAGTCCTGGTAGCTGTCGTTGATCACGTCGACCTTGTGGCCGCGGCGCGCGAGCTCCTCCAGCGTTGCCTGGGGCATCTGCTGTTCGGCGTTGATCTCGAGGCCGGCGTTGAAGCGCCAGCGCGGCGCATCGCAGGCGGCCTGCGGGTTCTGGTGGTAGTCCAGCATGCGCACCAGCGTCTGCATGTGGCCCTGCGGCTGCATGTTGCCGCCCATCACGCCGAAGCTCATGACCGGCGCGCCGTCCCTGGTGAGGAAGGCCGGGATGATGGTGTGGAAGGGACGCTTGCGCGGCGCCACCTGGTTGGCCCCCGGCTTCAGGCTGAAGCCGTGGCCGCGGTTCTGCAGGCTGATGCCGAAGGTCGGCTCCACGCAGCCGGAGCCGAAGCCCATGTAGTTGCTCTGGATGAAGCTGACCATCATGCCGTCCTCGTCGGCCGCGGTCAGGTAGATCGTGCCGCCCTTCACCGGGTTGCCCGCCTGGAAGTCCTGCGCGCGCTTCATGTCGATCAGCTTCGCGCGGCTGGCGAGGTAGGCGTCGTCGAGCATCTGCCCGGTCGTGACTTCCATCGCCTGGCGCTCCGCGACGAAGCGGTAGGTGTCGGCGAAGGCGAGCTTCATCGCCTCGATCTGCAGGTGCTGCGCATCGGGGCCGTCGACCTTCATCCCGGCGAGATCGAAGTTCGAGAGGATGCCCAGCGCCGCCAGGGCCGCGATGCCCTGCCCGTTGGGCGGGATCTCGTGCAGCGTGTAGCCGCGGTAGTCCTTGGAAATGGTCTCGACCCACTCCGGCCGGAAGGACGCGAAATCCTCCACCGTGTGCACGCCGCCGTTCTGCGCGCTGAACTTCGCGATCGCGGCGGCGATCTCGCCGCGGTAGAAGGACTCGCCCTTGGTTTCGGCGATGGAGCGCAGCGCGCGCGCCGCCGCGGGGAACAGGAACAGCTCGCCGACCTTCGGCGCGCGGCCCCAGGGCAGGAAGCTTTGCGCGAAACCCGGCAGGCTGCCCAGCTCCGGCGTTGCCGCATCCCACTTCTGCTGCACCACGATCGGCAGCAGGAAGCCGCGCTCGGCGATCTCGATCGCGGGCGCCAGCAGGTCGGCGAAAGGCAGCTTGCCGTAACGCTGCGACATGGCCATCCACGTCGCGACCGCGCCCGGCACGGTGGCCGAGTCGATGCCGCGCTTGGGCGGCTTGTCGGCGGCGCCGTACTTCTTCTCGAAATACTGCGGCGTCCAGCCGGCGGGCGCGTGGCCCGAGCCATTGATGCCCTGCAGCTGCTTGCCGTCCCAGATGATGGCGAAGGCATCGCTGCCCAGGCCGTTGCTGACCGGCTCGACGATGGTCATCGCGGCGGCGGTGGCGATCGCGGCATCGACGGCATTGCCGCCCTTCCACAACATGCGCAGGCCGGCCTGCGAGGCGAGCGGGTGCGAAGTGGAGACGACGTTGCGGGCGAAAACCGGGATGCGGGTGGTCGGGTAGGGATTGTGGAAGTCGAAGTTCATTGGTGAATCTGTGAGGGTTGTCGTCCCGGGCTTGACCCGGGACCCATGGATTGCGGGTCGAGCCCGCAATGACAATCAGTCCGCCGTCAGCTTCCGATCCTGGATGATCTTCTTCCACTTGGCGCGGTCGCGGTTCGTCATCGCCGCGAACTCCTGCGGCGTGCCGCCGGCCGGCTCGATGCCCAGGCGCGCGAGGCGCTCCAGCACGTCGCGGTCCTTCAGGGCGTCGTTCACGGCGGCGTTGATGCGGTTCACCAGGTCGGCCGGCATGCCCTTGGGCCCGTACATGCCGAACCAGGTCACCGATTCGAAACCGGGGATGGTGTCGGACACGGGCGGCAGGTCCGGCAGCAGCGGCGAGCGCTTGAGGCTCGTGATGCCCAGCGCGCGCAGGCGGCCTTCCTTCACGTGCGGCAGGCCGCTGGGCAGCGAGTCGAACAGCACGTCGACCTTGCCGCTCGCGAGATCGGGGATCGCCAGCGCGGTGCCCTTGTAGGGGATGTGCACCAGGAACAGCCCGGCCTGCGCCTTGAAGTATTCGGCCGTGAGGTGCACCACCGTGCCGTTGCCGCTGCTCGCGTAGTTCAGCTTGCCCGGGTTCTTGCGGGCGTACTCGACCCACTCCTTCACCGTCTTCGCCGGCGAGGAGTTGGGCACCAGCATGATGCTGGGCGCCTGGCCGACATAGGCGATCGGCGTGAAGTCCGCGACCGCGTCGTACGGCAGCCTGGTGCCGAAGCTCGGGCCGATGCTGTGGGTGCTGCTGGTGGCCAGCAGCAGCGTGTAGCCGTCGGGCACGGCCTTGGCGACGATGTCGGAGCCGATGCTGCCGCCGGCGCCCGGCTTGTTGTCGACGACGATGGCCTGGCCCAGCCTTTCGCCGAGCTTCTGCGACACGGCGCGGCCGAAGATGTCGGTGGCGCCGCCCGCCGGGAACGGGATCACCAGGCGGATCGGCTTGTGGGGATAGCCCTGGGCGTGGGCGGCGGGCGCCAGCAGCGTGGCGGCCGTGAGGATCAGGGAGGCGAACAGCTTCATGCGCGCGATCATAGGAAGCCGGACAGGAAAGCAAAAGCGAATATTGCTTTAGCGGGGATAAAGCGATGCTTTAGGATGCCGCATGAGCAGCATCCGCGTCCTGAAGACTTTCGTGGCGGTCGCCGGCGAAGGCTCGTTCGCCGCGGCCGCCGCGCGCGTGGCCCTCACCCAGGCGGCGGTCGGCCAGCAGATGCGCGCGCTGGAATCGGAACTGCGCCGGCCGCTGTTCGAGCGCCAGGGCAAGTCGGTGGTGCTCAACGACGCCGGCCGCGCGCTGGTGCCGCAGGCGCGGCGGCTGCTCGCGCTGTACGACCAGATGCTGGCGCCGTCCGCCGCGGCCGACACCATGGCCGGCACCGTGCACCTCGGCGCGATCGTGTCGGCGGTGCGGCCGCTGATCCAGGCCACGCTGGCGCTCAAGGCGCGTCATCCTGCCCTCGACCTGCACGTGTCGGCGGCCAAGTCGATCGAGCTGGTGGAACGGGTGCAGGCCGGCGAACTCGATGCGGCCGTCGCGGTGCGCGAGCCCGGCGTCGGCACCGACCTCGCCTGGACCGCGCTCTATGGCGAGCCGATGGTGCTGCTGGTACCGAAAAAACTCGAATCGGCCAGCCCGCGCATGATCCTGCAATCGCAGCCCTTCATCCGCTTCGACCCGAGCCAGCACACCGGGCAAATGGTGGAGCGCACGCTCAAGCGGCTGCGCGCGCAGCCGCTTGAGTTCCTCGAACTCAACACGCTGGAAAGCATCGTCGACCTGGTGCGCTCCGGCCTCGGCGTGAGCGTGGTGCCGCTGCTGCGCGAGTCGCGCTGGCACGCGGATCCCAGGCTGCGCGTCATCGAGATCCCGCGCGCGGAGGAAAGGCGCATCGCCCTCGTGCGGCGGCGCGACTCGCCCACGGCGCACGTCGCCGCCGCCCTCGCCCGCGCCTTCGCCGGCTGAATGCATACACTCCTGCGCATGAAAGACCAGGACGTCGAACCCTTCTTCGCAGTGCTGAAGGCCGCCAACCCGCTGCCCATGAGCGAGCTGGAATACAGCACGGTGTTCGAGCTGCTGGTGGCGGTGCTGCTGTCGGCGCAGGCCACCGACGCGGGCGTCAACAAGGCTACGCGCCACCTGTTCCACGCCGCCAGCACACCGCAGGCGATCCTGGCGCTCGGGCGCGAGGGGGTCGAGGAGTACATCAAGACCATCGGCCTGTACCGCATGAAGGCCAAGCACCTGCTGGAGACCTGCCGCATCCTGGTGGAGCAGCACGGCGGCAAGGTCCCGCGCGAGCGCGAGGCGCTGGAGGCGCTGCCGGGCGTGGGCCGCAAGACCGCGAACGTGGTGCTGAACGTGGCCTGGGGCGAGGAGGCGATGGCGGTGGACACGCACATCTTCCGCGTCAGCAACCGCACCGGCCTGGCCCCGGGGAAGAATCCGCTGGAGGTGGAAGAACGCCTGATGGAGCGCGTGCCACCCGCCTACCGCGTCGATGCGCACCACTGGCTGATCCTGCACGGGCGCTACGTCTGCGTGGCGCGCCTGCCGAAGTGCTGGCAGTGCGCGGTGGCGCGCTACTGCGATTTCCAGCCGAAGACACCGCCGCCGGCGCTGCGGGCGTAGTGCGACAATGGGCCGCAGTTAGAGAGGGCCGGCATGGAAGACGATGAATTGAAGGAGATGCTCGACGTGCACACGCAGAGCATCCAGGGGCTGGTGGAAAACCAGATGATGCTGGCCGCGCAGGTGCAGGTGCTGCAGGCCGCCCTGGCCACGGTGCTGCTGCACCACGGCGACCGCGCGACGCTGCTGCGCAGCTTCAAGGGCTACATGAAGATCTCCAAGGAATCCACGCCGCAGCTGTCGCGGCACATGGAGGCGCTGGAGGGCGGGATGCTGGCGCTTCTGGGGCAGGGCACGGAGCCGGATCGATAGCCGTCATTCCCGCGGAGGCGGGAATCCAGGGCAATCAATGCAGCGCGCTGCGCGCGCGTCCTGGGTCCCCGCCTGCGCGGGGATGACGGACGGGGTCAAGCCGACCAATCCCCGAACACGAACCGGAACACCCGCGGCTTCGCTTCGCCGGGACGCTGCAGCTGCAGCTCCAGCTGCTTCGGCCGCGGCTGGATCGCGATGAACTTCAGCACGCCGGCGCGGTGGCCCACCGCGCCCTTCTTCTCACCTTCCCAGGCGAGCGGCTTCACGCGGTGGCCGTCGCCGAGCAGCACGAAGTTCCCCATCACCTCGTCGTCGAACTTGCGGCCGCGGGCATCGAAGATCACCGCGAAGTCCCAGACGGTCGCCTCCTCGGCCAGGCTGCCGGGCGTCACGGCCACGGTCACGCCGTGCGCGACGCTCTTTTGCGTCACGCTCGGCCAGGCGGCCACGCCCACCGAGATCAGGACTGCCAGGATGGCGGCGAAACGACCATTGCCCATGGCGCCACGGTACTCCCGCGCGCGCGCCGGCGGTTGATCGGCGTCAAATCCCCACGTTCATGGCGCGGCGACTTGCAGGCCGCCCCAGCCGCCGCCGAGCGACTGCACCAGCGCCACGGCCGCGAGCTGGCGGTCGATCTGCGCCTGCACCAGCGCGCGCCGCGCGGCCGCCGCGTTCTGCTGCGCCGTGATCACCTCGGTGTAGCCCACCTGCCCCGCCTGGTAGCGATTGAGCACCTGCTGCTCGACGAGATCCGCAGCCCGGCTCGCCTGCTGCCTCAGCGCCTGCTGCTCGTTGAGGACGCGCAGCGCCACCAGCTGGTCCTCCACGTCCTGGAAGGCCGTGAGCACGGTCTGGCGGTATTGCGCGGCGGACTGGTCCAGCCCCGCGCGCGCCTGGTCGACGCGGGCACTGCGCGCGCCGGCGTCGAAGATCGACTGCGCCAGCGCACTGCCCAGCGCCCAGGCCAGGCTCGAGGCGCTGAACAGGTCGCCGAAGCTGGCGGCCGACGCGGTCAGCGATCCGCTGAGCGTGATGCTGGGAAAGAAGGCCGCGCGCTCGATGCCGATGCGGGCATTGGCCTGCGCCACGCGGCGCTCGGCCGATGCGATGTCCGGTCGCCTTTGCAGCAGCGTGGAGGGCAGCTGCTCCGGCAGCACCGGCACCTTCACGCTCCATTTCGGATCGGCCGGCAGGCTGAAGTTCGCGGGCGCCTTGCCCACCAGCACCGCGATCGCGTGCTCGAAGGTGGCGCGCTGGCGCTCCAGGGTCAGCAGGTCGGCGCGGCTGTTGGCGAGCTGGCTCTCCGCCTGCAGCACGTCGGTGCGGGCCACCACGCCGGCCTCGTAGCGGTTGCGCGTGATCTGCAGGCTGCGCTCGTAGCCCGCCAGCGTTTCCGCCTGCAGGCCGCGCAGCACGTCGGACTCGCGCAGGCCGAAGTAGTTGGCCGCCAGTTCGCCCAGCGCCGCCAGCCGCACCGAAGCGAGGTCGGCCTGCGCGATCTGCTCGCCGGCACGCGCGCTCTGCACCGTGTTGGCGAGGCGCCCGAACAGGTCGGGCTCCCAGCTCGCGCCGATGCTCATCTGGTAGCTGCGACGCGTCGGCTGCTCGGGACCGCCGGTGACGTTGTTGCGGTTGTTGAAATCCACCTGCGGGAACAGCGAGGCGCGCTGCTCCCGCGTGAGCGCCCGCGCCTGCGCGTACGCCGCGACCGCGGCGGCGACGTTCTGGTTGTTCACCTCGACCTGCGAAGCGAGCGAGCTGAGCACCGGGTCGTCGAACAGCTCCCACCAGTTGCCCCGCTCGAGCGTGTCCGCCGGCGCCGCCGTGACCCACGCGCCCTTGCCTTCCTTGAATGCGACCGGCGTGTCGACCTTCGGCACCTCGTATTTCGGCGCGAGGTTGACGCAGCCCGCGAGCAGCAGGCTGGCCACGAGGACGGAAACGATGGGGGCGTGGAAACGTGGGGTCATGCGAGAGGTGCGGGTTGCGGGTCGCCGTGGCGCGAAAGCATGCGCTCCAGCGGGCTGCGGCGGCGCAGCTTGTCGAGCAGCAGGTAGACCACGGGCGTGGTGAGCAGCGTGATCACCTGGCTGGCGATGAGGCCACCGATGATCGCGACGCCCAGCGGCCGGCGCAGCTCGGCGCCTTCGCCGAAGCCGATGGCGAGCGGCAGCGCGCCGAGGATGGCCGCCAGCGTGGTCATGAGGATGGGACGGAAGCGCAGCAGGCAGGCCTCGCGCACCGCCTCGTAGGGCGAAAGGCCGCGCGCGCGTTCGGCGTCGAGCGCGAAGTCGATGATCAGGATCGCGTTTTTCTTCACGATGCCGATCAGCAGGAACAGTCCGATCAGCGCCATGGTGGAGAACTCCATCTTGAACAGCAGCAGCGCCAGCACCGCGCCGACGCCGGCCGAAGGCAGCGTGGAGAGCACGGTGATCGGATGCACCAGGCTTTCGTAGAGGACGCCCAGCACGATGTAGATGACGACGATGGCCGCGAGGATCAGCAGCGGCTGCTGCTGGCTGCTCTCGGCCGCCGCGCGCGCGGTGCCCTGGAAGCTGCCGCGCACGTTGATCGGCATGCGGATGCTCGCCTCGGCGCGGCGCACGGCCTCCTGCCCGTCCTGCATCGTCTGGCCTTCGGCGAGGTTGTAGGAGACGGTGGTGGCCAGCTCGGCGTCCTGGTGGTTGACGCCGGTGGCCGTCGGCCGCTCGTAGAAGCGCGCGATGGACGACAGCGGCACCATCGCCGTCGCGCTGGCGCTCAGGGCCTGGCCGCTGGAGGAGTCGCGCAAGGAGGGGTTGGCCGGGCTCGCGCTGGTGGACGTCGTACTGCCGGAGCTCGTCGTGGTGGATGACGAGGTGCTGGTGGACGCCGTCGTACCGGACTGCAGCGTGGCCGCCAGCTGCGTCGCCGCTCCCGTGTTCTTCGCCGGCACGTAGATGTCCTTCAGCGCCTCCGGGCTGCGGATGTAGCGCGGCGCCACCTGCATCACGACCTTGTACTGGTTCAGTTCGTCGTAGATCGTCGCCACCTGGCGCTGGCCGAAAGCGTTGTACAGCGCGTTGTCGATGTCGCGCGAGGTGATGTCCAGCCGCTTCGCCGATTCCTTGTCGACCTCGACGAAGGTCTCGACGCCGTTCTCCTGCTGGTCGGTGTCGACGTCGACCAGCTCGTCCTCCTGCTTCATCGCCTCGGCCAGCCGCGTGGCCCACAGCTTGAGGTCGGCCTCGTTGTCGCTCTTGAGCGTGTACTGGTAGGTGCTGTTGGACTGCCGCCCGCCCATGCGCAGGTCCTGCACCGGATTCAGGAACAGGCTCACGCCGGTGACGCCCGCGAGCTGCGGCCGCAAGCGCGCGATCACGGCCTGGCCGCGCTCCTCGCGGTCCTGCTTGAGGGTGACGAACATGAAGCCGCCGCCGGCGCGCCCCCCGCCGGTGAACGCGGTCACGGTGTCGACCGCCGGATCGTTGCGGATGATCTCCACCAGCTGCCGCAGCTTGTCCTGCGTCGCCTGGAAGGAGATGCTCTGGTCGGTGCGCATGCCGCCCTGGATCTGGCCGGTGTCCTGCTGCGGGAAGTAGCCCTTGGGGATGCGCACGAACAGGAAGGCGTTCAGGCCGATCACCAGCACCAGGATGAGCAGCACCAGCCAGCGCGCGGCCAGCGCCCAGTCCAGGCTCACCTCGTAGGCGCGCTGCATCCAGCCGAAGCCCTTCTCGGACCAGCGCGACAGCCGGCCGGGTTCGCGCCGGTGCATGTCCCGGCGCAGCAGCCAGGCGCACATCATGGGCGTGGTGGTCAGCGAGATCAGCAGCGAGATCAGCACCGCGGCCGACAGCGTCACCGCGAATTCGCGGAACAGGCGGCCCACCTGCCCGCCCATGAACAGCAGCGGGATGAACACGGCCACCAGCGACAGGCTGATCGACAGCACGGTGAAGCCCACTTCGCGCGCGCCCCGCAGCGCCGCCTCGAAACGGTCCATGCCGGCCTCGATGTGGCGCGCGGTGTTCTCCAGCACCACGATGGCATCGTCGACCACGAAGCCGGTGGCCACGGTGAGCGCCATCAGCGACAGGTTGTTCAGCGAGAAGCCGAGCACGTACATCACGCCGAAGGTGCCCAGCAGCGAGACGATGGTGGCCACGGCGGGAATGAAGGTCGCGCGGGCGCTGCGCAGGAACACGCTCACCACCAGCACGACCAGCATGATCGCGATGAACAGCGTCAGCTCCACCTCGTGCAGCGAGGCGCGGATCGAGCGCGTGCGGTCGGACGCCACCTCCAGCTGGATGTCGCCGGGCAGCGCCGCCTGCAGCGAGGGGATCAGCGCCCGCACGCCGTCGACCGTGGCGATCACGTTGGCGTCCGGCTGCAGCCGCACCAGCACGATCACGGCCGGCCGGCCGTTGAACAGGCCGATGGTGTTGATGTTCTCGACGCTGTCGCTCACCTCCGCCACGTCCGACAGCCGCACCGCCGAATCGTTGCGCCAGGCCACCACCATGTTGCGGTAGTCGGAAGCCGACTTGCCGTTGTTGGCCATGCCGGTGCCGGTGTAGATCTGCAGCCGCTGGCCCTTGACCTCGACTTCGCCCTTGGGCCGGTTGGCCGTGCCGGACTGCAGCGCGGCACGCACGTCTTCCATGGCGATGCCGTAGCGGTTCAGCGCGAAGGGAATCAGATCCACCCGCACCGCCGGCTGCGAGCCGCCGCCCAGCTCCACGTCGCCGACGCCGCCGACCTGCGCGATCTTCTGCTGCACGATGTTGGACACCGCGTCGTAGATCTGGCCCGGCGTGCGCGAGGGTGAGGTGAGCGCCAGGATGATGACGGGCGCCGCCGACGGATTCGCCTTGCGGTAAGTCGGGTTGCTGCGCAGCGTGGACGGCAGGTCGCTGCGCGAGGCGTTGATCGCCGCCTGTACTTCGCGCGCCGCCGCATCGATGTTGCGATTGAGGTCGAACTGCAGCGTCACTCGGGCGCTGCCCGTGCTGCTGTTCGAGGTGATCTCGTTGACGCCGGCGATGGTGGCGAGCCGCCGCTCCAGCGGCGTCGCCACGCTGGTCGCCATGGTCTGCGGGCTGGCGCCGGGCAGGTTGGCGCTGACCGAGATCACCGGATAGTCGACCTGCGGCAGCGAAGCGACCGGCAGCTTGAAGAACGCCGCGATCCCGGCCAGCGCCAGCCAGATCGTGAGCAGGACCGTGCCGACGGGACGGCGGACGAAGGGGGCGGAGAGGTTCATGCCGGCGTGACAGGAGGCCTGTCATCCGGAGAGCTCCCTCTCCCGCCTGCGGGAGAGGGTCGGGGTGAGGGCTCTGCGCGCCCGCGCCACCGCCTGCCCAACCGATCGAACCCCAGATAGATCACCGGCGTCGTGAACAGCGTCAACAACTGGCTCACGATCAGCCCGCCGAAAATCGCCAGGCCCAGCGGCCTGCGCAGTTCCGCGCCCTCGCCCCACCCCAACATCAGCGGCACCGCGGCGAACAGAGCGGCCAGCGTCGTCATGATGATCGGCCGGAAGCGCAGCAGCGCCGCCTGGTGGATCGCCTCGCGCGGCGCCTTGCCTTCCTCGCGCTCGGCGTCGAGGGCGAAGTCGATCATCATGATCGCGTTCTTCTTGACGATGCCGATCAGCAGGATGATGCCGATGATGCCGATCACGCCGAGGGAGTTGCCCGTGAGCATCAGCGCCAGCAACGCGCCGACGCCGGCCGAGGGCAGCGTGGAGAGGATCGTCAAGGGGTGCACGTAGCTCTCGTACAGCACGCCCAGCACGATGTAGACGCACACCACCGCCGCCAGGATCAGCCACAGCTGGTTGGACAGCGAGGATTCGTACGCGCCCGCCGCGCCGAGGAAGGTGACCGACACGGTCGCCGGCAGCTGCATCTTCTTCAGCTCGGTGCGGATCACGTCCACGGCGGTGCCCAGCGCCACGCCATGCGCGGTGTCGAAGCCCACCGCCGCCGCCGGGTACTGCGCCACGTGCGTGATCTGCAGCGGCGCGCGCCGCTCGCTGATCAGCGCGATCGCGCTCAGGGGCGTCGGCTCGCCGGAGCTGCTGCGCAGCTGGATGCTTCCCAGCTGGCCGACGTTCACCTGCGTTTCCGGCCGCGCCTCCAGCACCACCCGGTACTGGTTGGTCTCGGTGAAGATGGTCGAGACGATGCGCTGGCCGAAGGCGCTGTACAGCGCCTCGTTGATGGTCGACGAGCTGATGCCCAGGCGCGCCGCCGAATCGCGGTCGATGTCGACGAACATCGCGGCGCCGGAGGCATTGGCATCGGTGGTGACGTTGGCCAGGCGCGGCACCTGGCGCAACCGCTCGACGATGCGGGCGGCCCAGTCGTTCACCGTGGCGGTGTCGGCGCCTTCCACGGCCAGGCGGTACTGCGTCGGCCCGCTCTCGGATTCGATGGTGAGGTCCTGCACCGGCTGCAGGAACAGGCGCACGCCGGCGACGCGCTCGCCGCGCTGGCGCAGGTGCGCCATCACGTCCTCCAGGCTGCCGCGCGAGGATTTCAGGTTCACCAGCATGCGGCTCGTGTGCAGCATGGTGTTGTTGGCCGCGTCGACGCCGACGAAGCCGGCGATCGATTCGACCGCCGGGTCCTCCAGCAGCTGCTTCGCCACGTCCTGCTGCAGTTCCGCCATGCGCGGATAGGAGATGGACTGCGGCGCCTCCACGCGCACCTGCAGCTGGCCGGTGTCCTGGGTGGGGAACAGGCCCTTGGGGATAGCGATGTACAGCAGCACGGTGACCACCAGCGTGCCCAGCGCCACCAGCAGCGTGAGCTTCTGCCGCTCCAGCACCCAGTGCAGCGCGACGTCGTAGCGCGCGACCACGCGGTCGAAGCCGCGCTGCATCTTCCCGCCCCAGCCCGTCTCGGGCGCCGTGTGCGCCTGCAGCCAGCGGGCCGACATCATCGGCACCAGCGTCAGCGACACCACCATGGAGATCAGGATGGTGATCGCCAGCGTCACCGCGAACTCGCGGAACAGCCGCCCGATCACGTCGCCCATGAACAGCAGCGGGATCAGCACGGCCACCAGCGACACCGTCAGCGAAATGATGGTGAAGCCGATCTCGCCCGCGCCCTTGAAGGCCGCCTGCAATGGCGGTTCACCGGCTTCGATATGGCGCGCGATGTTCTCGATCATGACGATCGCGTCGTCGACCACGAAACCGGTGGCGATGGTCAGCGCCATCAGCGACAGGTTGTTGAGGCTGTACCCCAGCAGGTACATCACGCCGCAGGTGCCGATCAGCGAGATCGGCACCGCCAGGCTCGCGATCAGCGTGGCGCGCGGGCTGTGCAGGAAGGCGAAGATCACCAGCACCACCAGCACCACGGCCAGCAGCAGCTCGATCTGCACGTGGTGCACCGAGGCGCGGATGCCGGTGGTGCGGTCGGACAGCACGTCGACCTGGATCGAGGCGGGCAGGCCCGCGGTCAGCTCGGGCAGCCGCTTCTTGATCGCGTCCACCGTCGCGATCACGTTGGCGCCGGGCTGCCGCTGCACGTTGAGGATGATGGCCGGTTGCAGGTCGGCCCAGGCGCCGAGCTTCACGTTCTCGGCGCTTTCGACCACCTGCGCGATGTCCTTCAGCCGCACCGGGGCGCCGCTGCGGAAGGCCACGATCAGCTCGCTGTAGTCCTTGGCGGCAAGCAGCTGGTCGTTGGAATTGATGGTGTAGGCGCGCGTCGGGCCGTCGATGCTGCCCTTGGCGGCGTTGGCGTTCGCGCTGGAGATGGTGGTGCGCACGTTGTCGAGCGTCAGCCCCAGCGAGGCGAGCGCGCGGTTGTCGGCCTGGATGCGGACGGCCGGGCGCTGGCCGCCCGACAGCGTGACCAGGCCGACGCCACTCACCTGCGAGATCTTCAGCGCGAGCCGCGTGTCGGCGATGTTGCGCACTTCCGTGAGCGGCAGCGAGGGCGAGGTGATCGCCAGCGTCAGCACCGGCGCATCGGCCGGGTTCACCTTGGCGTAGACCGGCGGCGCCGGCAGGTCCGCCGGCAGCAGCGAGCCGCCGGCGTTGATCGCGGCCTGCACCTGCTGCTCGGCGACGTCCAGCTGCAGCCCCAGCGTGAACTGCAGCGTGACGATCGAGACGCCGGCGGCGCTGGTGGAACTCATGCGCCCCAGGCCCGGCATCTGGCCGAACTGGCGCTCCAGCGGCGCGGTGACGGTCTGCGCCATCACCTCCGGGCTGGCGCCGGGGTACAGCGTCTGTACCTGGATGGTCGGGTAGTCGACCTGGGGCAGCGCCGACAGCGGCAGGAACTTCAGGCCCACCAGGCCGGCCAGCACGATGGCCAGCATCAGCAGCGAGGTGGCGACCGGCCGCAGGATGAAGGGACGGGACGGACTCATTGCTTACTGCTGCGGAGCCCCTGCCGCCTCGCGTTGCGCGCGGCGCTGCTGCCGGCGCTGCTCGCGCTCTTCCGGCGTCAGCTTGGCCCACTCGGCGGCGCGCGCGGCACGCTCCTCGGGACTCAGGTTCTGGAAGCCGCCGCCGCCGCCACCGGCTGCCGCGGCTTCGCCGTTGCCGCCCGCGCCCATCGCGGCCGACGCGCCGGCCCACGGAGCGGTCGCCTCGCGCTGGTCCATGGACGGCCGCCGCCTCTGGGCCGCCGACGCGCCACTGAAGACATCCGACGCCACCCCGCTGGGAGCGGAGGCCGCGCCGGCCGGCCCGCCCGCCGCGCCATCGCGCTGCCGACGGCCGCCACCACCGCCTTGCCGCGGCGTGTCGCCGGGCAGCATCACGCGCGAGCCGTCGCGCAGGCGGTCGGCGCCCTCGGTGATCACGCGCTCGCCGATGTTCAGGCCGCTGACGATCTGCACGCGCTCGCCCACCGGCTGGCCGCGCACCACGGCGCGCTGCTTGACCGTGCGGTCTTCCTGCAGCACGAACACGAACTCGCCGCTGCCGCTCTGGCGCACGGCCGTCACCGGCACCACCACCGCGTTCTCGATGGTGCGCAGCTGCAGCTGCACGTTGACGAACTGGCTGGGAAACAGCTGCTGGCGCGCGTTGTTGAAGCGCGCCTTGGCGCGCACCGTGCCGGTCTGGGTGTCGATCTGGTTGTCGAGCGAGGAGAAGGCGCCGGTGTCCAGCAGCGTGGTGCGCGTGCGGTCGAGGGCCTTCACTTCCATGAAGGCGCCGGCGTTGTGCTGCAGCCAGGCCGCGTGGTCCTGCGGGATGGCGAATTCCACGTCGATCGGGGTCAGCTTGGTGATGATCGCGACGCCGTTGGTGTCGCCGGTACCGACCTGGTTGCCGACGTCGACGTTGCGCAGGCCGACGCGGCCCTCGATCGGCGCCACGATGCGGGTGTAGGAAAGGTTCAGGCGCGCGGCGCCTTCGGCGGCCTTGGACGCGACCACCGCCGCTTCCAGCTGGTGCACGGTGGCGCGCTGCGTGTCGACTTCCTGCCGCGCGATCGAGTCCTGCTTCAGCAGGGTCTCGAAACGCTGCAGGGTCACCCGCGCCGCCGAGAGCTGCGCCTCGTCGCGCATGCGCTGGCCCAGCGCCTGCTGCAGCGACATCTCGAAGGTCCGCGGGTCGATCGTCGCGAGCAGCTGGCCCTTCCTGACGTTCTGGCCTTCCTTGAACAGCACCTGCGTCAGCACGCCGTTGACCTGCGGGCGCACGCGCACCGTCGCCTGCGGCACCACGGTGCCGAGCGCTTCCAGGTTCACGGGGATGCTGGCGCTCTCGGCCACTGCGACCCCCACGGTCGTCGCGCCGCCGCGGCCGCCGCCGCCAGGCCCGCCGCCACCACCCATGCCACCGCCGCCGCCGCCGGGGCGCTGCTGCATCGAAGCTACCTGCTGCGGCCGGGTGAGGTCCCACGCCAGCCACGCCAGGCCCGCGGCGACCACCAGCGCGATCACCGTACCGACGATCGACGCGCGCCGGCTCAGCTTGCGCCGGGGCGGCGGCGCCGGCTGCCCGGGCATCTGCGCGCTGGTGGAGGGGTCGGCCGGAGTCGACGGCGGGGGTGTGGGCATCGGTGTCCTTCTTGTATTCCGTCCAGGCGGCAAAGTTCAGCAGGCGCTGAGGGTGCCTCTGCATGAGCGCCGGGGCCGACAGCGCCCGGCGCGACCGCCTGTAGGTCTGATTCTGTTGTGCTCTGGAGGCACCCTAGCGTCGCCGCGGAGGGTAACGGCGGAATGTGCCGTTTGTTGCCGGCCGGTGAAGTTCCTTGCCTTCGCCGACGAACGGCCGCGCTCAGTGGTGCACGCGGCGCGGCGCGGGCACGCGGCCGCTGGCGACGTAGATGCCGCCGAGCGCGCGCGTGCGCACCTGCACGTCCTGCAGGCGCGCGGCGAGCAGGTCCCAGGGCTCGGCCAAGCCTGCCATGCAGGTCACCGAGTAGAGGGCCGCGCCCCACACGAACAGGTTGGTGGCGGCCATCCAGGGCGGCGCCCATTTCAGGCCGCTGGCCACCACGTGCGCGCCGGGCCGCAGGTGCGCGAACACGTGGTCCAGCGAACGCGCGTCGCGCAGCACGTCGTGGGTGAAGTGGAACAGCGCGGCATCGGCATGGCCGTCCAGCGGTGCGTCGTCCGCGGCCGCCTCCAGCAGCTCGATGCCGTGCCAGCGGTGCTGCGCGATCCGCGCGCGCGCCAGCGCCAGCATCTCGGGCGAAGGATCGAGCGCCACGATGCGGCCGGCCGGGCCGGTGCGCTCCTTCAGGGCGGCGAAGCTCAGGCCGGTGCCGCAGCCGACGTCGAGCACCGTGTCGCCGGCACGCAGGTCCAGCAGCGCGATGGCTTCGCGCCGCACCGGCTCGAAGGCGAGCAGCTCCAGGTCGTAGCGCGCCGCGCGGCCGCGGTATTGCGCCAGCGCGCGGGAAGCATCGGGCCGCCGGCCCGGGTCGGTGGGAGAGGCCATCATGCCGGCCGCCGGCGGTTTAAGGAGTGATGACCACCAGCACGCTGCAGGGCGCGTGCTCGATCAGGGCGCCGGAGATGGAACCGCGCCACCAGCGCGCGGCCCAGCTGTCCAGGTGCTTGTGGCCCACGACGATCAGGTCGCTGCCGATCTTCTTCGCGTACTTGGTGATCTCGTCGACCGCCTCCCCGGTCACCACTTCGCCGCGGGCGCTGAAGCCCGCCTCGCCGAGGCGGCGCAGGCCGTCGTCGAGCACGGCGCGGTATTTGCGCTTCTCGCGCTCCTCCAGTTCGACGTCGTAGACGCCGCCTTCGAGGCCGACGAAGCTCATGGCCGAGGGCATCACCGCCACCAGGTGCAGTTCGGACTGGCTCCAATTGCAGATCTCGCGGCAATCGAGCAGTGCTTTCTGGCCGGCATCGGAGCCGTCGTACGCCAGCAGGATCTTCTTGTACATCGCAGGTCCCCCAAGACGCGCCGCGGCCCCGTGCCCCGGCTGCTTCAAGTATGGTCCGCAATTCCAGCGTCGGGCAACCCGGATGCGTTACGGCATTTACCCTAGGGGCCCGGCCGCCAGGGCAGCTCGATGCATGCCGCCTGCCCGAAGTCCAGCGGCTCCCGCGGCCATTCGTCGGCCCGCGCGGGCAGGCGCTTGCCCGCCACCAGGAGACGGACGGCGCGCACCACGCCGCCGTGCGCGATCCAGAGCGCGTCGCGGCCGCCGCGCCGCGTTTCGTCCAGCGCCGCGTCGACCCGTGCCATCAACCGGGACACGCATTCGCCGCCGCCGCAGCGGTAGCCGGGGAAGTCCGCCATCCAGGCCGCGAAGTCGGACGGCGCGATGGCGCTCCAGGGCTGCCCTTCCCAACGGCCGAAATCCATCTCGGCGAGCCGCGCGTCCTCCAGCGCCGCGAGGTCGGCACGCAGCACCTGCAGCGCTTGCGCCAGTTCGCGGCACCGGCGCAGCGGCGAGGTGCGCACCGCCAGGCCCGATGGCAGCAGCGCGGCGGCCGCGATCGCGGCCTGCTGCGTCGCCTGCGGATCGGCCGTCACGTCGGTGGCGCCGTAGCACACGCCGTCGGGCACCAGCGGCTGCGCATGCCGCAGCAGCCACAGCTTCATGCGGCCACCGCGACGCCCAGGTAGCAGGCGATCTCGCAGGCCTGCTGCGCCGCGCCCAGGCAGTCGCCGGTGAAGCCCTGCAGCCGGCGCTGGAACAGGCGCGCCATCACCGCCAGCGCCAGCGCCGAAGCCAGCAACGGCGCGAGCAGGAACAGCGGTCCCTGCCAGGCCGCGATGCCGGTCGCCACCAGCGCGGTCCACAGCCAGGCGGCGGCCAGGCTGGCGCCGCTGATCGCATCGGCCATCGGCTTGGCGCGCACGCCGGCCGCATCGCCCACGTAGGGCAGCCAGCGCACCAGCAGCAGCGGCCAGGCACGCGACAGCACGTGCGCCAGCACCAGCGCGGTGCAAAGCACGCGCAGGTCCAGCGTGCCGAGCAGCGCCAGCAGCGAGAGCTTGGCGGCAAGCGCGAGGCCCAGGGCCAGAGCGCCGAAGCTGCCGATGCGCGAGTCCTTCATGATCTCCAGCGCCCGCGCGCGGTCCGGCGAGCCGCCCAGGCCGTCGGCGACGTCGGCCAGGCCGTCCTCGTGCAGCGCGCCGGTGAACAGCACGGTGGCCAGCGTGGAGAACACGGCGGCGACGCAGGCGGCAAGCGGGCCGGGCGGCAGCGCCGCGAGCAGCAGCGCGGCGACCGCCGCCGCGAGCAGGCCCACCAGCAGGCCGATGCCGGGGAAATGGGCCGCGCTGGCACGCAGCATGGCGGGACTGAAGCCGACCCAATCGGCGAGCCGGCCCGTCACCGGCACGCGGGTGAAGAACTGCAGGGCGAGCAGGAAGTGGCGCAGCGCGGCCATCAACGGGTGCGGCCGGACACGCCGGCCGATTCGAAACTGGCCATCTCGCCGAGAATGGCGCAGGCGGCCTGCAGCAGCGGCCAGGCCAGCACGGCGCCCGAGCCCTCGCCCAGGCGCAAGCCCAGGTCCAGCAAGGCGCGCGCCGGCGTGCGCGCATCGGGCCCGAGGTGGCGCAGCATCAGGCCGTGGCCGCACTCGCCGGAACGGTGCGCGAAGACGCAGCGCTGCACCACGCGCGGCGAAAGCTTTTCGGCCACCAGCACGGCGT
>NZ_DASVNN010000133.1:0-1667 GCF_036383835.1 Ramlibacter sp. | reverse complement strand
GCCGCCGCTGGCTGGCGAGAACCCCTACGCCTACCTGAATGCCATCCAGCAGCCCACGCTGGTGCTCAACGGGGTCAAGGACGTGATGATCCCCACGATCAACTCCTGGCACCTGGCGCAGAACATCCCCAACGCCCAGCTCCTGGTCTACCCGGACGCCGGCCACGGCGCGCAGTTCCAGGACCCCGAGCGCTTCCTCAAGCACGCCATCCAGTTCCTGGCGGAGTGACGGTGCGCACGAGTACGTGCGCCACCAGCCATTGACTTCACTCTGCGGCCGCATCGCATCGGCCGCACGTCCATCCATTCAAGAGAACGTATACCGACATGAGCAAGAAAGCGCTCTTCGAGCCATACAAGCTGGGACCTCTGACACTCGCCAATCGCATCGTCATGGCGCCGCTGACCCGCAACCGCGCCGGCGCCGGCTTGGTACCCAGCGAACTGGCCGCGACCTACTACGCCCAGCGCGCTTCGGCCGGCCTGATCATCACAGAGGCCACCCAGGTGTCGGCCCAGGCCCAGGGCTACCAGGACACCCCCGGCCTGTACACGCCCGAGCAGATCGCCGGCTGGCGCCAGGTCACGGACGCCGTGCACGCCCAGGGCGGGCGCATCTTCGTGCAGCTCTGGCACGTGGGCCGCGTGTCGCACGTCGATGTGCAGCCGGGCGGTGCCGCGCCGGTCGCGCCCTCGGCCATCCGCGCGGCGACCAAGACCTTCGCCAACAACGGCTTTGCCGACGTGTCCGAGCCCCGCGCCCTCGAATTGAACGAGCTGCCGGGCATCGTGAACGACTTCCGCCAGGCCGCTGCCAACGCCATCGCCGCCGGCTTCGACGGCGTGGAGGTCCACGGCGCCAATGGCTACCTGCTGGAGCAGTTCATCAAGGACGGGGCCAACCATCGCACCGACGCCTACGGCGGCTCGGTCGAGAACCGCGCCCGCCTGCTGCTGGAGGTCGTCGCCGCGGTGGCGAAGGAGATCGGTGCCGATCGCACCGGCGTGCGCATCTCCCCCGTATCGCCGGCCAACGGCATCTCCAGCAGCGACCCGCAGCCGCAGTACGGCTACATCGTCGAACAGCTCAGCACGCTGGGCATCGTCTACCTGCACGTGGTCGAAGGTGCGACGGGCGGCCCGCGCGACGTGGCGCCATTCAACTTCGCCGCGCTGCGCAGCAGCTTCAAGCAGACCTACCTCGCCAACAACGGCTACGACCTGGAATTCGCTGCCGCCCAGCTCGAATCGGGCAAGGCGGACCTGTTTGCCTTCGGTCGGCCGTTCATCAGCAACCCCGATCTTGTCGAACGATTGAAGAGCGGCGCGCCGCTGGCACAGCTCAACCCGTCCACGCTCTACGGCGGAGGCGCCGCGGGCTACACCGACTACCCCACGCTGGCCGAGGCCAGGTAAGCAAACAGGCGCCGGGCCCAACGCTGCGGCCCGGTGCCCTCTGATCTGCGGAGAACGTCCATATGACCACCCAATCCACCGCCCTCATTACCGGCGCTTCGACCGGCATCGGCGCCACCTACGCCGAGCGCTTCGCGCAGCGAGGCCACGACCTCGTGCTGGTCGCGCGCGACAAGGCACGCCTGGACGCGCTTGCGCAGCGCCTGCGCGACGAACACCAGGTTGCCGTGGACGTGCTGCAGGCCGACCTG
>NZ_DASVNN010000132.1:0-26174 GCF_036383835.1 Ramlibacter sp. | reverse complement strand
TGACGGACAACGTCAACTCGATGGCGAACAACCTGACGGGTCAGGTGCGAAACATCGCCGACGTGGCCACCGCCATCGCGCGGGGCGACCTCGGCCGCAAGATCACGGTGGACGTGAAGGGCGAGATCCTGCAGCTGAAGGAAACCATCAACACGATGGTGGACCAGCTCTCCGCCTTCGCCTCCGAAGTGACGCGGGTGGCGCGCGAAGTGGGTTCCGAAGGCAAGCTCGGCGGCCAGGCACAGGTGCCGGGCGTCGCGGGCACCTGGAAGGACCTGACCGACAACGTCAACTCGATGGCATCGAACCTGACCAACCAGGTGCGCAACATCGCCGAGGTGACGATCGCGGTGGCCAACGGCGACCTGTCGAAGAAGATCACCGTGGACGTGCGCGGCGAGATTCTCCAGCTGAAGGAAACCATCAACACGATGGTGGAGCAGCTGCGCTCCTTCGCGTCCGAAGTGACGCGGGTGGCGCGCGAAGTGGGTACGGAAGGCCGGCTGGGCGTGCAGGCCGTGGTACCCGGGGTGGCCGGCACCTGGAAGGACCTGACCGACTCGGTGAACACCATGGGCGCGAACCTCACCTCGCAGGTGCGGAACATCGCCGAGGTGACGACGGCCGTGGCGCGCGGCGACCTGAACCGCAAGATCACGGTGGACGTGAAGGGCGAGATCCTCGAGCTGAAGAACACCATCAACACGATGGTCGACCAGCTCAACTCCTTCGCCAACGAAGTGACGCGCGTGGCCCGCGAAGTGGGCACCGAGGGCAAGCTGGGCGGACAGGCCCAGGTGACCGGCGTGGGCGGCACCTGGAAGGACCTCACCGACAACGTCAACTTCATGGCCTCCAACCTCACCGAGCAGGTGCGGGGCATCGTGAAGGTGGTGACCGCGGTGGCCAACGGCAACCTGACGCAGCGCCTGACGGTGCAGGCCAAGGGCGAAGTGGCCGCGCTGGCCGACACCATCAACGGCATGACCGACACGCTCGCCATCTTCGCCGACCAGGTGACCAACGTGGCGCGCGAGGTGGGCGTGGACGGGCGCCTCGGCGGCCAGGCCAACGTGCCGGGCGCCTCGGGCACCTGGAAGGACCTCACCGGCAACGTGAACCTGCTGGCGGCCAACCTCACGACGCAGGTGCGCGCGATCGCCGAAGTGGCGACCGCCGTGACCAAGGGCGACCTGACGCGTTCGATCCAGGTGGATGCCAAGGGTGAAGTGTCCGAGCTGAAGGACAACATCAACACCATGATCTCCAACCTGCGGGAGACCACGGAATCGAACCGCGAGCAGGACTGGCTGAAGACCAACCTGGCGCGCTTCACCGGCATGCTGCAGGGCCAGCGCGACCTCAACGCGGTGGGCAAGACGCTGCTGTCGGAGCTCGCGCCGCTGGTGAACGCGCACCAGGGCGGCATCTACCACAGCAACCTCGACGACAGCACCGGCGAGCTGAGCCTGCTGGCCACCTACGCGCAGTCCGGCCGCGCGCCCCTGCCTGGCACGATCCTTCCCGGCGAAGGCCTGGTCGGCGAATGCGCGCTGCAGAACCGCCGCATCCTGCTGACGGACGTGCCGGCGGAATACGTGAGCATCGGCTCCAGCCTCGGCGAGTCGCGCAACCTGAGCGTGATCGTGCTGCCGGTGCTGTACGAAAACCAGACCAAGGCGGTGATCGAGCTGGCCTCGCTGCAGCCCTTCACGACGGTGAACCTGAACTTTCTCGACCAGCTGGCGCTGGGCATCGGCGCGGTGTTCAACACCATCGAGGCGACGATGCGCACCGAGGGCCTGCTCAAGCAGTCGCAGCAGCTCACCAGCGAACTGCAGGCCCGCCAGATCGAGCTGCAGCAGACCAACGAGGAACTGGGCACCAAGGCGCGCCTGCTCGCCGAGCAGAACGCGGAAGTGGAGCGCAAGAACTCCGAAGTGGAACAGGCCCGCCGCGCGCTGGAGGAGAAGGCGTCCGAACTGGCGCTCACCTCCAAGTACAAGTCGGAGTTCCTGGCCAACATGTCGCACGAGCTGCGCACGCCGCTCAATTCGATCCTGATCCTGTCGCAGCAGCTGGCGGAAAACACCGCCGGCAACCTCACCGGCAAGCAGGTGGAGTTCTCGCGCAACATCAACTCCTCGGGCTCCGACCTGCTGAACCTGATCAACGACATCCTGGACCTGTCCAAGATCGAGTCGGGCACGGTGACCGTCGACATCGAGGAGATCACCTTCTTCGGCCTGCGCGAGAGCCTGGACCGCAACTTCCGCCACGTCGCCGAGCAGAAGAACCTGCCGCTGGTGCTGAAGTTCGCGGACGCCCTGCCGCGCACCATGGACAGCGATCCCAAGCGCCTGCAGCAGATCCTGAAGAACCTGCTGTCCAACGCGGTGAAGTTCACGGCGCATGGCCGCGTGGAAGTGCGCGTCGGCATGGCCGAGGCCGGCTGGAGCGCCGACCACCCGGTGCTGTCGCAGACGCAGAACGTCATCGCCTTCGCGGTGGAGGACACCGGCATCGGCGTGCCGCCGGAGAAGCAGCGCCTGATCTTCGAGGCCTTCCAGCAGGCCGACGCCGGCACTTCGCGCAAGTACGGCGGCACCGGCCTGGGCCTCGCGATCTCGCGCGAGCTGGCCTTCCTGCTCGGGGGCGAGATCAAGCTGCAGTCGGTGCCCGGCCAGGGGTCGACCTTCACGCTCTACCTGCCGCTGCACTACTCGGGCCCCGACACGGCGACCGTGAGTTCGCGCAAGGCCAAGGCGCAGGAGACCACCGTCATCACGCTGCCGGTGGCGCGCGAGGAGCACATCCCCGACGACCGCGAGACCCTGCAGCCCGGCGACCCGGTGCTGCTGGTGATCGAGGACGACCCGCACTACGCCCGCATCCTGCTGGGGCTGGCGCGCGACAAGGGCTTCAAGGGCCTGGTCGCCAACAAGGGCGCGATCGGCCTGTCGCTGGCGCGCCAGTACCTGCCGACCGCCATCTCGCTGGACATCTTCCTGCCCGACATGCTGGGGTGGACGGTGCTGAACCAGCTGAAGCTCGATCCGGCGCTGCGTCACATCCCGGTGCAGATCGTCACGCTGGAGGAGGAGCGCCAACACGGCCTGTCGCACGGCGCCTTCAACTACCTGCTGAAGGAGCCCACGACCGCCGGCCTGGAAGCCGCCTTCGACCGCCTCAAGGAATTCGTGCAGCCGCGCACCAAGCGCCTGCTGGTGGTGGAGGACAACGAGATCGAGCGCGATGCCGTGGTGGAACTCCTAGGCTACGACGACATCGACATCGCCACGGCGGGCAGCGGCGAGGCCGCGCTCACGGCGATGAAGCGGCAGCCCTTCGACTGCGTGGTGCTGGACCTGCGGCTGCCGGACATGAGCGGCTTCGAGCTGCTGGAGCAGATGCGCGAGGAGCAGCAGCTCACCAACGTGCCGGTGGTGGTGTTCACGGGCAAGGACCTCAACCCCGACGAGCAGGCACGGCTGAACACGATGGCCAAGAGCATCGTGCTGAAGGACGTGCAGTCGCCCGAGCGCCTGCTGGACGAGACGGCGCTGTTCCTGCACCGCCTGGTGACGCAGCTGCCGCCGGAGAAGCAGGCCATGCTGGAACGCCTGCACAACTCCGCGGAGGTGCTGCACGGGCGCAAGGTGCTGGTGGTGGACGACGACGCGCGCAACATCTTCGCGCTCACCTCGGTGCTGGAGAACCACGAAGTGGAGGTTGTCAGCGCCACCAACGGCCGCCAGGCCATCGACATCCTGAAGGGCTCGCCGGACTTCGAGATGGTGCTGATGGACATCATGATGCCGGAGATGGACGGCTACGAGACCATGCGCGAGATCCGCAAGGACCCCGCCTTCCGCACCCTGCCGATCCTGGCGCTCACGGCGAAGGCCATGAAGGGCGACCGCGAGAAATGCCTGGAGGCCGGCGCCAGCGACTACATTTCCAAGCCCGTGAACACCGACCAGCTGCTGTCGCTGATGCGCGTCTGGCTGTTCCGCTGAGCGTCCCATGAACCCCGTCGAAACCGTCAACATCCTCATCGTCGACGACGAGCCGCGCAACCTCGCGGTGCTGGAGTCGATCCTGGACGACCCGGGCTACCGCCTGGTGCGCGCGGGCTCGGGCGACGATGCGCTGCTGGCGCTGGTGGCCGACGAGTTCGCCGCGCTGGTGCTGGACGTGCAGATGCCCGGCATGAACGGCTTCGAGCTCGCGCAGATGGTGAAGGAACGCCGCAAGACGGCGCGCGTTCCCATCATCTTCCTCACCGCCTACTACAACGAGGACCAGCACATCCTCGAGGGCTACGGCAGCGGCGCCGTGGACTACCTGCACAAGCCGGTGAACCCGGCGGTGCTGCGCTCGAAGGTCGCGGTGTTCGCCGAACTGCACCGCAAGAACCGCGAGGCCGAACGGGTCAACCGCCTGCTGGTGGCCGAAGTGGCGGAGCGCCGGCGTGCCGAGGCGCGGCTGTCGGAGCTGAATGCCTCGCTCGACGAGCGCGTGCAGGAGCGCACCCGCGAGCTGCAGGAGAGCGAGGCGCTGCTGCTGGACGCGAGCCGGCGCAAGGACGAATTCCTCGCGATCCTCGCCCACGAGCTGCGCAACCCGCTGGCGCCGATGCGCAACGCGGTCCACTTCCTCAAGCTGCGCGGGCCGGGCACGCCCGACGTGCAGTGGGCCTCCGACATCGTCGACCGCCAGGTCGGCGCGATGAGCAGGCTGATCGAGGACCTGATGGACGTCAGCCGCATCAACCAGGGCCGCATCGAGCTGCGCCGCGAACCGGTCGCGATCGAGGACGTGCTGGCCGATGCGGTGGAGACGATCCAGCCGCAGATCGACGGCTCGGGCCACAAGCTCACCGTGCTGCAGCCGCCGGCCAGGCTGGTGGTGAGCGCGGACCGCGCACGCCTCGCGCAGGTCTTCATGAACATCCTGGGCAACGCGGCGAAGTACACCGATCCCGGCGGCCAGATCGAAGTCCGGGTGGTCGGCGACGCCGGCTTCGGCATCGTCAGCATCCGCGACAGCGGCATCGGCATCCCGCCGCACCGCCTGGAGCGCGTGTTCGACCTGTTCGCGCAGGAGGAGTCGGCGCTCTCGCGTTCGCGCGGCGGCCTCGGCGTGGGCCTGTCGCTCACGCGCAAGCTGGTGCAGATGCACGGGGGCACCATCGTCGCGGCCAGCGAAGGGCCGGGCAAGGGCAGCCAGTTCACGATCCGGCTGCCGCTCGCCATGGCGGTCCCGCCGCAGCCGGCCGATGCGGCCGGGCCGTCCGCGGTGGCGGCCGTGCCCGGCAGCCTGCGCATCCTGGTGGCCGACGACAACCGCGATGCCGCCGAGACGCTGGCCGTGCTGCTGCAGGTGATGGGCCACGAGTCGCGCAAGGTGTACGACGGCGCGGCGGCCCTCGAGGAAGCCGGGCGCTTCGACCCGCAGCTCGTGCTGCTGGACATCGGCATGCCCGGGCTCAATGGGTACGAGACCTGCCTGCGCCTGCGGGAGCAGGAAGGCGGCCGGAGCCGCATGGTGGTGGCGGTGACGGGCTGGGGCCAGCCGCAGGACATCCAGAAGGCGAACGCGGCCGGCTTCGACGGCCACCTGGTCAAGCCGGTGGACGTCCAGGCCCTGGTGAGGCTGATCGAGGCGCGGCTGGCGGAAAAGCGTCCCTAGCCCTGCGGATGGACGACGGCAAGGTGCACAGCGACACGACCGGCAGGATGCGGGTCTTCATCGTGGAAGACGCTCCCAACATGCAGGTGGCCCTGGGCGACCTGGTCTGCGCCGCGGCGGATGCGGTGATCTGCGCCGTCGTGGGCTCCGAAGCCAAGGCCCTCGAGTGGGCGGCGTCGCATGCCGGCGCGTGGGACCTGGCCATCGTCGACCTGACGCTGGAGCAGGGCGATGGATTCAACATCGTGCGGCAACTGGGGCACCGTCCGGACTGCGGCGTGGTCGTGGTGTTCAGTGCCTACGTCACCGACGTGATCCGCCGGCACTGCGAGTCGCTCGGGGCCCATGCGGTGTTCCACAAGACGGAGAGCCGGCAGCTCGCGCAGTACATCGAGGATCTCGCGCGCAGTCCCTTGCCCGGCTGAGAGCCGCTCATTCCGCGGCCCCCACCGCATCGGCCCGCATCGAGCGGACGTAGTCGAGGAACTCCTCGAGGTCCGACTTGTTGAAGACGGAGTCGGCTCCCAGGGCAGTACAGCGCTCGGCCACGGCCGGAGTGACGAAGTCGCTGAAGACGACGACCTTGGTGGACTCGCGCAGCGACTTCGCGTGCCGGATGACCCCGAACCCGGAGCCGCCGGGGAGCAGCAACAGGTCCGTGACGAGCAGGTCGCAGGAAACCGGGTGGTTGATCAGCCAGTCGGCCACGCCCAGTTCCGAATTGGCCGATCCGACGATCGCGATGCCGCCGATCACCGTCAGCAGCTCGACCAGGGACTCCAGCGAGGCCCTGTTGTCTTCCGCGATGAAAACGTGGAGTGCCACGGTGTTCGGCGAAGATCGGCTGCTGTTGCTTCTATCCCGTGCATGGCAGCGAAAGAAGGCGATGGCCGCGCGAGTGGCCGTAGGACAACAAGGCGCAGGCGCACCCCGCGCCGCCTTGCGCCGAGGAGCCGGCGGTGGTCGCGCAGACCCCGGCCGGTATCCGGCCTGGCGCCCTCAGGCGCGGGCGTTCCCCGGCGCGCCGGCGATCATCTTCGCGCGGGCGCGCAGCCAGCGCACGGACTCCAGGTGTTCATCGAGGCGCCGCTCGACTTCGTAGCGGCGCGGCGGCACCGGTTGCGAACTGCGCCACAGGCAGTGCACCAGTTCCGCATGCGAGATGAGCAGCGAGACCCAGGGGACGGACAGTTCGGGGAGCGTGGAACAGCAGAGCTTGAGGTCGTCGACCTCGGCGCTCACGGTCAGGTAGAGCTCCATGTCGAGCCAGCCCGAAACCAGTTCGCGCACGTGCGGCTCGTAACTCTCCAGCGCCACCACCAGATGGCGAGCCGTGGCCTGGACGGCCTGAGAATCGTTGACCGACATGTTGCCCCTCCCGCAGTCTGCGTTGCTGCGTTCTTCCGGCGCGTGTACGCCAAAGGAGTTCAGTGTAGGCCGGCTGGACGGTTGTGCAAGCGGAAATCCCGGCTCGACACTGGGACTTGCCCGTACCGCTGGGGTCAGCGTTCGCGCCAGCGCGGCGTGCGGCGCCGTTCCCGGCGCGCGGCGCGCTCGTCCTCCGGCCCGAAGCGGTAGGCCAGGTGCCCGGTGGGCCGGTGCCGCGCGATCACCGCCTTGCCCACCACCAGCAGCAGCACGACGATCGCCAGCGCGATGAGGAGGTTCGGGTCCATCTTGTCTCCCTGTAATGCTTCGCGCACACCACGCGCCTGCTGGCTAAGCTAGCGGACACTTGCCCGGCCGGGTGTCGCGTGCTGTAACGCCTGCCGCGGTTTGCTAACGGCGGCTGCCGCTGCCTATGATCGCTGCATGGAAACCGGCCTCGCTTATCTCGATTTCGACTATTCCGAGGATGCCGAGGGCCACGGCAGCTTCGATGCCATGGCCGCCGCGGCGCCGGCCCAGTTCGATGCCTTGCAGGCCGAGGTGCTGCGCGTGCTCGACTGGGCGCATCGCAGCTTCGGTGCCCCGGCGCCGCTGGAAGAAGGCGGCGAGTGGGATGTCGAACTGCAGGGCGTGCGCGAACTGGCGACGCCGCTCGCGGTGCGCTATGCGGCCGGGCGCGGCCTCGCGCTGCAGGCCGAGGGGCCCGATACGCAGCGCACGACGCTCACCCTGACGCTGAGCGGCACCGCCACTTTCTGCGACGCGTTCCGGCAAGCCTTCGCATTCTGAGCTCGCGGAACCGGCGCGTACCCCGGTCCAGCAATTTTCCCGCCAACCCGGGCGACCTACTGCATTCGGCCGAGGGCCCTTGCGTGCTCATGCGTGTCGCTTGTAAAGTGACGGCCGGAACCAGCGACGGCTCACATGCAATCCCATTCCTCCGAACAGGCGGCCATCGCGAAGCAGCTCTCGCAGGAGCTGCGCACGTACGACGAGAAACTGCGCGAGCTGCTGCACCGCCGCTGGGACCCCGAGCTGTACCGCCAGCTTTCCGACCAGTTCGACCACATGCAGATGGAGGCCCATCTGCTGCCGGCGCTGGCCGGCAGCTGGACCGACCTGCTGATCAGCCGGGTCGACCTGACGCATGCGCTGTGGACGCTCAGCGCGCCCAGCCGCATCAACGGCCGCGTCGTCGCCTACCACGCACAGCATTGCGTGCTGATCGAGGAATTGCGCGCCAAGTGCCAGGAATACGTGGACCGCGCTCCGCCGCGGTGCGGCTGAAGCCGGCACGGCGCGGGCCGCGGCGTGCGAGACTCGCCGCATGATCGTCGTGTTCTGGCTCGAATCCCGGGAGGGCGCCGGTGAGCCGCGCGCCCGCAGCTTCCCCTCCGATGCCCTGTCCGAAGCGCTGAAGTTCGCCGAAGGCCTGCGTGGCCGCCGGCGCGCAGGCGATGGGATCTCGCACGTCGCGATCCAGTCCGAGCTGCTCGAAAGCGTGGGCCACGCCGGCGTGAGCGATCCTTCACCCGACTACGCGCACTACAAGCGGCGCATCGATCCGGCGATCCCGCTGGGCCGGCCCTCGGGCGGCGGCAGCGACTCCTAGTCCTCGAAGTCGGCCGGCCGCAGCTCGATCGGCTGGCCGTGCGGCGTGCGATCCGCGGCGCGGTCCCAGGCGTGCTGGAAGCGGCGCAGTTCCGTCGTGGAACTCGCCCCCTTGTCCGCCACCATCTCCTCCAGGGCCGCGAGCCACTGCCGGTAATAGGCGTCGCCCGCGTCCTCGCCGGGCAGCGCGGGCGCGGCCGCGATGCAGCGGGCGAGTGCCTGCGCCCATTCGGGCCAGGTGAACAGGCCGCGCTCGTGCAGCGCCACGGTCATCGCGAAAGCCTGCGCCTGCCAGGGCGCGCGGAACGCCGGGCCTTCGGTGTCGCAGGGGATGCCCGGCACCTCGGGCAGCGGACGCGCGCCCCCGCTCATGGCGCGACCGGCGCCAGCATGCGCACGTACTGGTCGCGGATCACGCCGTAGCACGAGCAGGCCGCCGCCTCCAGGCCGGGACGGTCCGTCACCTGGATGCGGCCGCGCGTGTAGCGGATCAGGCCCTGGCTTTGCAACTGCGAGGCCGCCGCGTTCACCGCCGCCCTCCGCTCGCCCAGCATGTGCGCGAGATATTCCTGCGTGAGGTCGAAGGTGTCGCCGCGCACCCGGTCGTGTGTCTGCAGCAGCCAGCGCGCGCAGCGCTGGCCGATGTGGTGGACGCGGTTGCAGGCCGTTCCCTGCGCGATCTGCACCATCAGCGCGTGGGTGTAGCGCAGGACGACGCGCGCCAGCGCCGGGCGGTCGCGGGTCGCGGCGCGGAAGACGTCGGCCGGCATGCGGAAGGCGCCGCCGTCGACCTGCGTGAACACCAGGCCGTGCGCGAGCTCCGCGCCGAGGTACAGCGCGACGCCCACCATGCCTTCGCTGCCGATGGTGGCCACCTCCACCGCCATCTCGCCGTCGGCGTTCGCAGCCAGCATCGACAGCACGCAGTCGGTGGGGAACCAGGCATGCAGCATCGGCCGCAGGGGCTCGTACATGGCGTCGCCCTGGTGCAGGCGCACCGGTTCGAGGTGGGGCGCCAGCGTCTGCAGCGTGGCGTCATCGAGGAGCGACAGCAGGCGGTTGTCGCGCAGGTGGAATGGGGCGCCGTCCATGAAGTTCGTCTCGCTTTCCCCGCGGGGCTCCGTTATAGCTGCAAGCGCTGCCCTATAGTGGGGCTATGTACGAATCCGGACACAGCCCTTCCGCGGAGGAACTCCGGCGCGCCCTGCGGCGGCTGGAGGCGGCGCTGGCCGAGCACGACCTGCGGATGGCGCAGGACCGTGGAACGGATGGGATCGCACTCGCGCTGCGGCGCGACCTGGACCTGATGCGGGAAGAAGCCGGCCGGCTGCGCGCGCTGCTGGCGCCCTAGTGCGTCTGCACGAGGCGCAGGCACTTGTTCTGGAGCGCTTCGACGTGCCCCGAGACCCTCGCCAGGAGTTGCTGCCGGCCCTCGGCGCTGGCGGGGGCGCCCGGACGGGAGCTCTGCCACAGGTTCTGGACCAGCTCGGCGTGGGCGATCAGCAGTTCGACCCAGGCCTGGGTGAGCTCCGGCACTTCGCGGCAGCCCTGGCGGATCTCGTCGAGCTCGTCGCCGACGCGCCGGTACAGCTCGAGGTCCATCCAGTGCGCCCCGAGCTTGCGCAGGTGCGCGTGGTAGCGCTCCAGGGCCGCCAGCGCATGGCTGACGGCTTCTTGCGGCGATGAAAAACGGCTTGCCGGCATGTCCCTTTTGCTCTCGCAGTGTAGAGCAAAAGGCCGATCGCCCTCCAGCCGGCAGGAATCGCCGAGGTGATTCCTCAGGGATCGGGCTGCAGGTAGCTTTCCCACGCGTCGACGGAAACGCGCAGGCCGGTTGCCGCTTCCTCGCCCCAGAGTTCGCGGCCATCGAACACCACCGTGTATAGCGGCTGCGGCTGCTCGCCGAGGCCTTGCGCATGCGTGTCGGCGAACACGTGGCTGCCGTGGCAGCGCTCGATGCTGCCCACCTTGCCGCGCACGTAGCCGGGCAGCCGAGTGTGGTGCGCGACGGCGTGGTCGCGCGTGCGCACGCGCTGTCCCACGTGGAAGCGCGGCGCCTGCGTGGACGGCCGCAGCGTGGGCGAACCTTTCGCGAGCGCGGCTTCCACGTCGGGTGCGTGCAGCACGCGCGCGATCGGCACCGGCGGATGCAGCATGCGTCCCGCGGCGATCTCGCCGGCCTCCACCTGGCCGCGTTCCTGCATCAGCTTCTCGAGCGCGGCGAGCCAGACCTGGTAATAGGACAGCCGCCCGTAATGGCGCAGGGTCTCGCGCGCCGCGCGGCTCATGTCGATGTTCCAGCTGCCGGTGGCGCCCATCGCGAGCACGAGGGCCAGCGCGTCCTTCTCCCAGTCCGCGTGGAAGCGGATGTCCTCGCTCTCCGGAAAGACCGCGCCGTGGCCCGGCTGGCCGCCGAGGTCGGCGTGCGTCGTGTAGCTCACGCCGGTGTCCCGGGTGCGAGCGGCAGGCCGGTGCCGATCATGGAGTCGCGCGTGACGAGGCCGGCGAGCTGCTCCTCGGCGAGCCCTTCCGTGCCCGCGGGCCGTTGCGGGATCACGAGGTAGCGCACTTCGGCGGTGGAATCCCAGACGCGGATCTCGCGGTCCGCGGGCAGGCCGACGCCGAATTCCGCCAGCACGCCGCGCGGATCGCGCACGGCGCGGGAACGGTAGGGCGCGCTCTTGTACCAGACGGGCGGCAGGCCGAGGACCGGCCAGGGATAGCAGCTGCACAGAGTGCACACCACCATGTTGTGCACGCGGTCGCTGTTCTCCACGGCCACCATGTGTTCGCCCTGCCGTCCGGTGTAGCCCAGCGAGGCGATCGCGGCGGAGGCATCCCGCAGCAGCCAGTCGCGAAACGCCGGATCGCTCCAGGCGCGCGCCACGACGCGGGCGCCGTTGCGCGGCCCGATGCGCGTCTGGTAGGTCTCGACGATCGCGTCGAGCGCGGCCGGATCGACGTAGCCCTTCTGCGTGAGGACCGCCTGCAGCGCGCGCACGCGCAGCTCGGTCTCGTCCAGCTCGCCGTGCGCGTGGCCGTGATCGTGTTCGTGCGCGCCCATCGCCGCAGTGTGCCGCAACGCCTGCGGCACCTGCAAGCGGGGGTCAGCCCAGCAGGCTGCGGATGATGTCGACGACGATGTCGCCTCTGGACACCAGCACCACCTGGTTGCCCACGATGGCGTAGCGGTAGCCCACCGGCGGTGCGGGCAGGGTCGAGAGCACGCGCGGCGGGATCGTGAAGTCCGCGCCGGAGGGCACGCGGTGGCCCACGACGACCTTCTTCGCCTGGCCCGGGGGCAGGCAGCCGTTGTCCTTCTTGGCCAGTCCCGGCGGGCAGCCGGCGGCGCCGAGCACGCGCGTGTCGTCATGGGCGAAGCGGCGGGCGTCGTTGTGGTCGCGGCGGGCGTCGTTGCGCAGGGCGATGCGGCGATCGTCGTCGCGGCGCGCATGCCTGTCGCCGTGGCGCTCGCCACCGTGCTTCTGCACGACGGCATGCCTGCCTTCGCGTTTGCCGTGGCCATCGCCATGGCCGTTGCCATGGCCCGGGCCGGCGAAGGCCGGCGCGACGGCGAGGGTGGCCACGAAGGCCGCGATGAGGGTGTGTTTGCTGGTGTGCATGAGCCTGGCTCCTTTGCTTTGCCCAAGCATGGAAGAGTCCCCGAAAGCCGCTTGTAGGAAGCGCCCCCGAACGCGGGACGGGCAGGTCGGGCGCGGCTCGCGGGCGCGTGAATAAGTGTCAAAACCCGTGCAGGCCGGCACGCCCGGCGCTAGACTGGCCCGCATGGGCTTCCTGCTTTACGGCGGTCTCGGGCTGCTGCCCCTGTGGCTGCTCATCGCCTATGCCTTGCTGTCGCAAGGCGGCCCGCATTCCGAACCGTCGGATGCCGTGCTGTGGTGGTCGCTCGGCGCCGTGCCCGCGTGCTTCATGACGCTCGCCTTCGCCGAGGCCCTGATGCTCACGCGCGAGCGCCGGCCCGACCCCTGGCGGCAGCACAAGATCCTGGCGATCGTGGTGCCGATGGTCGTGCTGCTGTTCGCCGGCGGCATGAAGTGGGAAGAGCAGCAGGCCGCCGCCCGCGCCGAGCAGAAGCGCGCCGCGCCCGCCGCTCCGGCCGAAGGCGATCAGGCCGGCTTGCGCGCCAGCAGGAACAGCAGCGAGCCCGATCCGGCCACCAGCGCCAGGATCGTGAACCCCGCGCGGTAGTTGCCGTTCAGGTCGGCGAACACGCCCGCGATCATGGGCCCGGCCACCTGTCCCACCGAGATGATGATGGCCGACAGGCCGAGGATCATGCCGATCGCCTGCAGCCCGAAGTAGTCGGCGCGCAGTGCCTGCATGAAGGGCCCCCGCAATCCCCACGCGACGCCGTGCGCGAGGGCGAAGGCGCCCAGCATCAGCGGGTGCACGGCCCAGGTCAGCATCAGCAGTCCCACCATGTGCAGGAGCATGCACAGCGCCGCGACGCGCCGCTTGTTCCAGCGGTCGCCCATGGCCGCGCCGAGCAGCACGCCCACCGCCTGCGCCATCGTCATCAGCGTGATCACCAGCGAGGCCTGCGGCAGCGAGTAGCCGAGGCCTTCCTTCATGTGCGAGATGGCGTGCACGTTGACGGCGGTGACCACCAGCAGGGCGAAGCCGTGGGCGATGCCCAGCAGCCAGAACGCGCGCGTGCGCAGCGCCTCGGCCGCGGTGAAGGAGCGCGCCGGCGCGGGCAGCGTGCCGCCGAGGGTGGGTTCGGCCGGCGGCGCTGGCGGCAGGCCGTCCATGGTTTCGCCGATCTCCGCCGGATTGCGCCGCACCACGCGCGCCAGCGGCAGTCCGACCAGCAGCGTGATGATCGAGGAGGCCAGCGCGGTGCTGCGCCAGCCGTAGGCCTGCATGGCCCAGCCCACGAGCGGCACGGCCACGCCGCCGGCCGCCAGGCCCAGGCTCATGAAGGACAGCGCACGGGCCCGCCGCTTCTCGAACCAATGGACCAGCGCCACCGAGAAAGGGAAGTACCCCGACAGGCTCGCGCCCACCGAGATGATCACCACCGCGACGTAGAAGTCGCCGAGGGTCTGCAACTGGCTGAAGGCGAAGAAGCCGAGCGACAGCAGCACGATCCCGGCCTGCACCAGGTGGCGCGGGCCGAAGCGGTCCACCAGCCAGCCGAGCGCCGGCCCGAGCAGCGCGCCTTCCAGCGACTGCAAGGCCGCGCCGCCCGCCAGCGCCGTCTTGCTCCAGCCGTTTTCCTCCGACAGCACCGCCACGTAAGCGCCGAAGGCCTGCAGCAGCAGGGACGAGTGCAGGAAGTGGATGCCGGCGCCCGCAGCGGAGATGCGCCAGCCGTAGAAGATCTTCAATCGCTTGCCGGGACTGCCAAAGGTCCCGGCAGTGTAGCGGCGCGGCCGGAGCCGGCTACGCGGTGGCGCGTACCTGGTCCGGGCTCAGGACCACGGTGGTGCCGGCGATGCACATCTCGCCGTCGCGCTTCACGTCGACGAAGCGGCCGTCGGCGAGCCGGTATTCGGCCTGGCCGGTCGGCTCCCAGTGCTCGTCGTCGGCGAAGGAAGCGTCGCGCGCGAGCCGCTCGTACGCCATGACCTTGTAGCTCACGCCGTCGGAGCCGGTCGCGCGGAAGGATTCGAGAAGACGAAGACGCAGGTCCATGGTCACCTCCTTCAAGTCCCATGCGGGGATGGGCATGCCATTTTGGAGGGGATCGCGCGCCGCGTGTTCCCCGTCCCTCAGTCGTGGGTTTGCATCAGGGCGATGTCGGCGGGCGCGACCGCCAGCGGTGGATGCGGCGGCTCCTCCGCGGCCGCTTCCGGCTGCCGCGAAGGGATCGCTTCAGTCCACACCTTCACGTCCTGCGGCGTCATCGTGCTCACCGGGGTCAGGCGGCCGTCCACGTAGCCGAGCCGCTCGACGTCGTGCAGGTACTGCTCGCGGGAGAGCAGCGTGCCGGCGCAGACGTGCGGGTCCATCGCCGGCGGCTTGCGGTTCTCGGCCGCGAGCTTCCTCATCAGCTGGTCCATGACCCAGGCCGGCACGCGCTGGCGCTCGCCGGGGTAGATGAAGCCGAACAGCGAGAGGTGCGCCAGCAGCACGCGCCAGTGCGTGCCGAAGCGCTCCAGCAGCCCGGGCCAGTCGATGTGCTCGGCGTTCGCCTGGATCAGGTGGGCGACGTCGGCGCCGTCGAAGCGCTCGCGCTCCATGATGAAGGCCTTGGACAGCAGCCCGTCCTCCATGTTGGCGATGCGCACCGGTACGCCGAGGATCTCCGCCTGCGGGTTGCCGTTGAACCAGCGTTCGTCCACCGGCGTGAGCCCGTTGCCCGAGTTGAAGATGAGATCGATGAACTCTTCGCCGGCATACACCTTGGCCAGCCAGTGCGGATAGCTCATCTCGGTGCGCCAGCCTTCGGCCTGCATCAGCGCATCGATGCGGTCGTAGTCGCGGCGCATGATGAACAGGTCGAGGTCCTTGGTCGAGCGCCGGATGCCGGTGTAGCAGGCATGCGCGAACGCTCCGCCCACGAGGAAGGGGATCCGGGCGTCCACCAGGGCCTGCAGCGCGCGTCGGTAGAAAGCCGCCGTTTCGGGCAGGACTTCCTCCTCGAGGGAGGGAGCGAGCGGGATCGAAGACATGCAGCGGAAGTTACGCTTCTTCGCGCCTTTGCGCACTAGGCCGGGAGGCCGGCACCACCTCGGCCGAAAGGCCCTCGCCGACGTACGGCCGGACCCACACCGCGTCGGCGCGCACCTACAGGCTGCGACGGTGGATCGGGATTGCGGGCACCGGCGGGCTGCGGCAGCATGGCGTGTCTCATCCACGAACCACCCATGGGCAAGTCCGCCAACAGTGTCCGCTTCGCCGCCGTCGGCGACCTCCACGTCACCAAGGACCACGCCGGCAGCCTGCGCGCCTTCTTCGCGCAGGCCGCGGAAACGGCCGACGCGCTGCTGCTGTGCGGCGACCTGACTGACTACGGCACCGCGGAGGAAGCCCATGTCCTGGCCGACGAGCTCAGCGTGGTGAAGATCCCGATCATCGCGGTGCTCGGCAACCACGACTACGAGTCCGGCACGCCCCAGGTGGTGATCGAGCAGCTGGCCAAGCACGGCGTGCGCGTGCTCGACGGCGAAGCCTGCGAGATCGAGGGCGTGGGCATCGCCGGCACCAAGGGATTCGCCGGCGGCTTCGGGCGCGGCTCGCTCGGCGCCTGGGGCGAGCCGGCGATCAAGATGTTCGTGCAGGAAGCCCTGCATGAAGCGATGAAGCTGGAGTCGGCGCTCGCCAAGCTGCGCACGCCGCGGCGCATCGCCCTGCTGCATTACTCGCCGGTGGCCAGCACGCTGGCGGGCGAGCCGGCCGAGATCTTCCCTTTCCTGGGCAGCAGCCGGCTGGAAGATCCGCTGCTGCGCTATCCGGTGGATGCGGTGTTCCATGGCCATGCGCACCGCGGCACCATGGAAGGCAAGACCATCAACGGCATCCCGGTGTTCAACGTGGCCAAGCCGCTGCTGCAGCGCAGCCGGCCGGACCAGCCGGCGTTCCGGCTGTACGAGATGCCGCGCGAAGCCCAGTCGCCGCAGGCCCATCCGCAGCCGCAGGGGCAGCCGGAAGTGGCGGTGGCGAAGTAGCTCAGCCCGCCTCGCGCAGGCGGCGCGCGGTGTCCTTGCCCGCATCGAACTCGGCGCGCAGGCGCGCGAGTTCTTCCGGCGCCACGCGAGCGGCGTTGCAGTAATCCAGCTTCCAGTCTGCCGAGTCGCTCCAGCGCTGCGGCGAACGCACGGTGGTGCGCGGTGCGCTCGCCGTCTCGAGCAGCTGCAAGGCGAGGTCCAGCGTCTGGCGCTGCGACGCGGGATCGCCCGGCTTGCCGGCGGCGTTGCCGAGGGGGAAATCCGAGAACAGCAAGCGCGGCACGCCGACGTGCTCCACGATGTCCTTCGCCGCGCCGATGATCACTGTGGCGATTCCGGCGGCTTCCAGTTCGCGCGCGACGAGGGCGAGCGTCTGGTGGCACACCGGGCAGTTCGGCACCAGCACTGCCGCATCGACGCCGTCCTCGCGGCAGCGCTGCACCATCAGCGGCGCGTCGATGTCCAGGGTGTGGCGCTGGCTGCGATTGGTGGGTGCGCCGTGGAAGCGCGGTGCGAGGCGAAAGCGCCCCTCGGCGGCCAGGCGCCGCATCAGCGGCAGCGGAAACCAGCAGTTCGCGTCTTCCATGTCGGCGTGCCGGCGGTCGATCGCCACGTGCGAGATGCGCAGGTCGTGGTCGCGCGCGGTGTCGCCGGTGTAGGGCGCATGGAACTTCGCCGCGGCGTTGTAGGGCGCGCCGGGTCCTTGCGCTCCCTTGTCCGGCTGGAACGGCGCGGCGGTGGTGACCAGCGTCAGCACGCAGTCGGCCAGCGGCTTGCGCCACGGCTGGAACGGCACGTCCTCGAAGTGCGCGTAGCGGTAGGGAGCGTCGTAGCCGAGGGCGCGGTACCAGTCGTGCGTGCGCTGGATGTAGGGGATGGGGTCGTCAGGATGCATCGCCCGCCTCCTGTTCGCGCAGCCAGCGCCGGATCGCGGCCACCGCATGCAGTTGCTCGGATTCGCTGAGCAGGTGGCCTTTCGGGATGCCATGCCACTTGGCGAGGCAGCCGCGGCAGCACGTGGCCGTGGCGTGCTGCGCGATGAACACCGGATGGCCGCGCATCGGCGTTTGCTTGCCGTCGTTGCGGGGCTCCGCCGGGGCGAGCCGCTGCGCGACGAAGTCGGCCGCGTGTTCGAGTACCGTGGTCCTGCCCTTGGCCTGCAGGTAGTCGCGCTCGCGCGCGCCCAGGCGGAAGCGCTGCCGGAAATGCGAGCGCTGCAGTGCGGCGAAGGTGGTGTCGAGGTCGCGCATGGGAGGATCTTAAGAGCCGACATCCGGACGCAGAGTGCGCAGAGGTTTCGCAGAGGGCGCAAAGAATTCAACAAGGAAATTTTCTCTGTATCTTCTGCGTCCTCTGCGAAGCCTTCGCGTCCTCTGCGTCCGGATGTTGGCCTTTCAGGAGCTTTCACGAAAAGCCGCCGGCGTCGTCCCCATCCACTGGCGGAACGCGCGCGCGAAGCTCTTCTCGTTGCGAAAGCCCACCGCCGCGGCCACCTGCTTGACCGGCTTGTCGGTGCGCCACAGGAGGTCCTTGGCGCGCTCCAGCCGCACTTCGTCCTTGAGCTGCTGCAGGCTCGCGCCTTCCTCCTTCAGCTGCCGGTGCAGCGTGCGCGTCGAGACGTGCAGCAGCTGCGCCAGCGCTTCGGCGCTGTGGGCGCGCTCGGGGTGCGCGGCCAGCGCCTGCCGCACCTGCGGCACCAGCAGGCGGTCGCGGCGGTACTGCAGCACGGTGATCGACAGCGCGCGCTGCAGCATCTGCGCCAGCGCCTTCTCGTCGCGCCGCAGCGGCAGCTTCAGGTAGCGGGCGTCGAAGCGGATCTCCGCCTGCGGCGCGTCGAACTCCAGCGCGCCGGGGAACATGTGCGCGTAGGCCTCGGCGTGCGGCGGCGCCGGGAAGGGAAAGCGCGCGGCCAGCAGCGGGATGCGCGAGTCGACGTACCAGCAGGCGAGGCCGTGGATGTTGCGCAGGATGAAGGCCAGGCTCAGCTCGCGCACTTCGCGCGGCAGCGGCTGCAGTTCCTCCAGTGCGATCGTGGCGACCTGGCCGCCGGCCTGCAGCGTCAGCCGGATGTCGTCGGTCAGCAAATCATGGTGGCGGCACCAGCGCTTGAGCGCCACGCCGAGGTCCGGCGCCGTGAGCGAGGCGCGCGCCAGCATGCCGTAGCTGCCCCAGGGCAGGCGGCGGCCGAAGGCGGCCAGGCCTTCGTCGTCCAGTTCCTGCATCGCCGCCGCCGACAGGAGCTCCATCTGGCGCGCCGTCATGCGGGCCTCCGGGCGCTGCAGCTGCAGTGGCGTGATCTGTGCCAGCTTGAGGGCCTGGTCGGGGCTCCGCCCGTGGCGCCGGTAGGCCGCGACGATGGCTCGGGCGAAGGCCATGGGCGTGACGGCGGCGGGGTTCGGGGCGGGGCGGCGGCTGGTCATCGTGGGCGGATGGACGCGATGGCAGGATTTGCAACCTGCCGGGCAGCCAAGGATACAGCGGCTTGCCTAAGCTCGCGAGGTTCGCGTTATCGTGGGGAGCGCCCCCACCCCAGCCCTCCCCTGGAGGGGGAGGGAGAAGGATCCAAAGACATGCCGGTTCTGGAGACACAACTCAATTCCCGCTCGGCCGACTTCCAGGCCAATGCGGCGGCGATGCAGTCGCTGGTCGACGACCTGGATGCGCAGGTGGCGCTGCACGCGGCCGGCGGCGGCGAGGCGGCACGGAAGAAGCACGAGGCGCGCGGCAAGCTGCCGCCGCGCGAGCGGGTGCAGATGCTGCTCGATCCCGGCACGCCCTTCCTGGAGATCGCGCCGCTCGCGGGGCACGGCATGTACCTGGAGAAGGACGGCACCATGGCCGCGCCCTGCGCCGGCCTGATCGCCGGCATCGGCCGCGTGAACGGCATCGACTGCGTGGTCGTCTGCAACGACGCCACGGTCAAGGGCGGCACCTACTACCCGATGACGGTGAAGAAGCACCTGCGGGCGCAGGAGATCGCGGCGCAGAACCGCCTGCCCTGCATCTACCTGGTGGATTCGGGCGGCGCCAACCTGCCGAACCAGGACGACGTGTTCCCGGACCGCGACCACTTCGGCCGCATCTTCTACAACCAGGCCAACCTGTCCGCGCAGGGCATCGCGCAGGTCGCGGTGGTGATGGGCTCGTGCACGGCCGGCGGCGCCTACGTGCCGGCGATGAGCGACGAGACCATCATCGTCAAGGAGCAGGGCACGATCTTCCTGGGCGGCCCGCCGCTGGTGAAGGCCGCCACCGGCGAGGTGGTGAGCGCGGAAGACCTCGGCGGCGGTGACGTCCACACGCGCCTCTCGGGCGTGGCCGACCACCTCGCGATGAACGACGCGCACGCGCTGGCGCTGGCGCGCCAGGCGGTCGCCACGCTCAATCGCGGCAAGGAGCCGCCGGTGCAGGTCCGCCGGCCGGTGCCGCCGAAATACGACGGCCGCGAGCTGTACGGGATCATCCCCACCGACGCGCGCAAGCCCTTCGACGTGCGCGAGATCATCGCCCGCATCGTCGACGGCTCGGAGTTCCACGAATTCAAGGCCCGCTACGGCGCCACGCTGGTGTGCGGCTTCGCGCACGTCGAAGGCATGCCGGTGGGCATCGTCGCCAACAACGGCATCCTGTTCTCGGAGTCGGCGCAGAAGGGCGCGCACTTCATCGAGCTGTGCTGCCAGCGCAAGGTGCCGCTGGTGTTCCTGCAGAACATCACGGGCTTCATGGTCGGGCGCAAGTACGAGGCCGAGGGCATCGCGCGCCACGGCGCGAAGATGGTGACGGCGGTGGCCACGGCCACCGTGCCCAAGTTCACGATCATCATCGGCGGCAGCTACGGCGCCGGCAACTACGGCATGTGCGGCCGGGCCTATTCGCCGCGCTTCCTGTGGATGTGGCCCAGCGCGCGCATCTGCGTGATGGGCGCCGAGCAGGCGGCCAGCGTTCTCGCCACCGTCAAGCGCGACGGCATCGAGTCGCGCGGCGGCAGCTGGAGCGGCGAGGAGGAGGCCGCGTTCAAGCAGCCGGTCCTCGACCAGTTCAACCGGCAGTCGCATCCCTACTACTCCAGCGCGCGGCTGTGGGACGACGGCGTGATCGATCCGGCCGACACCCGCCGCGTGCTGGCGCTCGGTTTGTCGGCTTCGCTGAACGCGCCGATCGGCGAGCCGAAGTTCGGCGTGTTCCGGATGTAAGGAGGTTGGGCGTTGAGCGTTCGGCGTTCAGCGTCCCCGAATTCGCTCAACGCTCAACGCCCAACGATGAACCAGATCTACGACACCCCCGAGCACGAGCTGCTGCGCGACCAGGTCGCGCGCTTCCTCGCGAAGGAAGTGGAGCCACACGGCGACCGGTGGGAAGAGCAGGGCTGCGTGCCGCGCGAGGTGCTGCGCAGGATGGGCGCGGCCGGCATGCTCGGACTCGTGTTCGAGCCCGAGTACGGTGGCGGCGGCGCCGACGCGCTGACCAACCTGGTGTTCGCCGAGGCCCTGTCGCAATCGACCTTCGGCGGCTTCATCATCACCGTGCTGGTCCACACCGACATGGCCGGGCCGCACCTGCACCATGCGGGCAACGCGGCGCAGAAGGACAAGTACCTGCGGCAGGTGTGCGCCGGGGAGAAGATCTGCGCCGTCGCGATCACCGAGCCGGGCGCAGGCTCCGACGTGGCCGGTATCCGCACGAACGCGAGGCGCGAAGATGGCGGCTGGGTGCTGAACGGCACCAAGATGTTCATCACCAACGGCGTGCACGCGGACCTCTACTTCGTCGCCGCCAGGACCGGGCCGGGCAAGCGCGACATCTCCATGTTCATCGTGGAGAAGGGCACGCCGGGTTTCACCGTCGGCCGCGCGCTGAAGAAAACCGGCTGGCTTTCCTCCGACACCGCCGAACTGGTGTTCGACGGCGTGCGCATTCCCGCCGCCAACCTGCTGGGCGAGGAAGGCAAGGGCTTCTACTCGGTGATGAAGAACTTCCAGACCGAGCGCATCGCGCTGGCCGCGATGGCGGTCGGGCATTGCCAGCAGGCGCTGAAGCTCACGCTGGACCACGTGCGGCAGCGGCAGGCTTTCGGCGGGACGCTGTGGGACCAGCAGGTGATCCGCCAGCGGCTGTCCATGCTCGATGCGAAGACGCGCGCGGCGCGCCAGTTCCTGTACCACTGCGCCTGGCGCGTGACGCAGGGCCACGACATCGTGCAGGACGTCTCGATGCTCAAGGCGCTCACCGGCGAACTGGCCAACGAGGTGGTGCAGGGCTGCCAGCAGTTCCACGGCGGCATGGGCTACATCCGGGAGACGGCGGTGGAGCGGCTGTGGCGGGATGCGCGCGTGCTGGCCATCGGCGGCGGCGCCACCGAGGTGATGCTGGAAGAAGCCGCGAAGCGATACTGAGGCTTCACCACGGAGGAGACCCGATGCGCCATCCCTGTTCCATCCTGGCCGCCCTGTCGCTGGCCGCGCTTGCCGGCAGCGCCGCGGCGCGCAACGACAAGTTGTTGCTGCCCGTCGAGCCCGCCTTGCGCAGCCAGGGCACGCGCAACCTCGTCGCGAGCGACATCCCCTTGCGCTTCGGCAAGGCGTCCGCACAGGGCCTGGACCTGTCCGGAGGCAGCGCCGTCGTGCACGCCGTCGCCGATCCGTACGGGCCGTTCAATCCCTACGGGCGCACCGCGCGCCGCGGCGACGAGCAGGTGTGCGTCGATGCGTTCCGCAAGGCCCTGGTCGACCTGCAGGCCAAGGCACGCGCGGCCGGTGCGGTGGCGGTCGTGGGCATCGTGAGCAACTACAACGGCGTCGAGATGGACAGCCCCGTGGCCTATGAATGCCACGCCGGCAACTCGCGCGCAGTGGTCGACCTCAAGGGGCAGTTCGCGCGCGGCTTCGCCGCAGCGTCGACCCCGGTGACCGCGCCCCCGCTCGCGCAGCAGGCGCCCGCCGCGTCCGTGGCCGCGGCGCCCGAACAGCCGCGGCGGATCGCGTCGGGTTACGCCGCGATCGACGACGTCGACGCGATCCCCTACCTGTCCGACCGCGGGCGCGGCGAATACCGCAATTGGCTGCAGCGGCCGACACCGCGGGCCTTTGCGCTGTCGGAGGACGGCCACTGGTACTCGACCTCCGGCCTGAAGCCGTCCGATGCGTCGCTGCCGAGAGACCCCGCCGAGCGTGCGCTGCTGATGTGCGAGCGCGTGGCGCACCAACCCTGCAAGCTGTACGCGGTGAACGGAGCGGTCGTCTGGACCCGCGAGCCGCGCCGTGAAGGAACCCCATGAAGCACCTGACCCTGCATTTCGACCGCGGCGTGGAGACCGTGACGCTCAACCGGCCCGAGGTCCGCAACGCCTTCAACGACGAGGTCATCGCCGAACTCACGGCGGTGTTTTCCGAACTGGCCAAGCGCCCGGAAGTCCGCTGCGTGGTGCTGGCCGGCAACGGCCCGGCGTTCTGCGCGGGAGCCGACCTCAACTGGATGAAGAGCATGGCCGACTACGGTCGCGAGGAGAACCTGGCGGATGCGGCCGGCCTGGCGCGCATGCTGGAGGCGCTGTACCACTGCCCGCTGCCGACGATCGCGCGCGTGCAGGGCGACACGTATGCGGGCGGCATGGGCCTGGTCGCCGCGTGCGACATCGCCGTGAGCGTGGACACCGCGCAGTTCTGCCTGAGCGAGGTGAAGCTGGGGCTGATCCCCGCCACCATCAGCCCCTACGTCATCCGCGCGATGGGCGCGCGGGCGGCGCACCGCTACTTCCTCACCGCGGAACGTTTCGGTGCCGAAGAGGCCCAGCGCATCGGATTCGTGCACCAGGTCGTGAAGGCCGAGGCGCTCGATGGCGCGGTGACCGCGCTCGCGCAGTCGCTGGTGAGCGCCGGTCCGGAGGCGGTGAAGGCCTGCAAGAAGCTGCTGCACGACGTGGCCGGCCACGAGATCACGGCGGGGCTGGTGCGCCGCACCGTCGAAGGCATCGCGGACATCCGCGCCAGCGACGAGGGGCGCGAAGGCATCCAGTCCTTCCTCGGCAAGCGCAAGCCGACCTGGCTGTTGCCCTGACATGGAAGCCCTGGGCAAGCTCGTCGACACGCCGCAGTTGCTGGCGCTGGCGGCCGCGCTCGGCTGGGCCAGCGGCTTCCGGCTCTATGCGGCGGTGTTCCTCACCGGCGCGGCGGGCTGGCTGGGCTGGATCGACCTGCCGGCGGGACTGCAGGTGCTGCAGCATCCGGGCGTGCTGATCGCGAGCGGCTTCATGCTGTTCATCGAGTTCTTCGCCGACAAGATCCCCCTCGTCGATTCGGTGTGGGACGCCGTGCATACGGTGATCCGCATCCCCGCGGGCGCCGCGCTCGCGGCCGGCGCGCTGGGTGCGAACGGCGAGGCCTGGACCTGGGTCGCGGCGCTCCTGGGCGGCAGCCTGGCAGCCACGAGCCACGCCACCAAGATGACGACGCGGGCGGCCGTCAACACCTCGCCCGAGCCTTTCTCCAACGTGGCGGTGTCGCTGGCGGAGGACGGGCTCGTGGTGTTCATGCTGTGGCTGTCGGCCACGCATCCGGCGATCTTCGCGATCGTGCTCGTCGTGAGCATCGTGCTGGCAGTGATCCTGATGGTGGTGCTGATCAAGTTCCTGCGCACCGTGCTGCGCGGGGTGAGTGAATTCTTCAAAGGGCGGCCGCTGCCGCGGGAGCTGGGCTGATGTTCAAGAAGATCCTGATCGCGAACCGGGGTGAGATCGCCTGCCGCGTTGCGGCAACCGCGCGCCGCATGGCCATCCAGACGGTCGCCGTCTATTCGGATGCGGATGCCGACGCCAAGCACGTCCACGCCTGCGACGAGGCGGTGCATATCGGCGGCAGCGCGCCCAAGGACAGTTACCTGCGCTGGGAACGCATCCTCGAGGCGGCCAAGGCGACCGGCGCGCAGGCGATCCATCCCGGCTACGGCTTCCTCAGCGAGAACGAGGGCTTCGCCGCCGCCTGCGCGGAAGCGGGGCTGGTGTTCATCGGCCCGCCCGCGTCCGCGATCCAGGCCATGGGCCTGAAGGCGGAGTCCAAGCAGCTGATGGAGAAGGCCGGCGTGCCGCTGGTGCCGGGCTACCACGGCGCCGACCAGGATCCGGAGCTGTTGCAGCGCGAGGCCGACCGCATCGGCTATCCGGTGCTGATCAAGGCGAGCGCCGGCGGCGGCGGCAAGGGCATGCGCGCAGTGGAGAAGGCCGGGGATTTCGCGGCGGCGCTCGCGTCCTGCCAGCGCGAGGCGCGCAACAGCTTCGGCGACGAGGCCGTGCTGGTGGAGAAGTACGTCACGCGGCCGCGCCACATCGAGATCCAGGTGTTCGGCGACACCCAGGGCAACTTCGTGTACCTGTTCGAGCGGGATTGCTCGGTGCAGCGCCGGCACCAGAAGGTGCTGGAGGAAGCGCCGGCGCCGGGCATGACCGAGGCACTGCGCCGCCGCATGGGCGAGGCGGCGGTCGCGGCGGCGCGCGCGGTGAAGTACGTCGGCGCGGGCACGGTGGAGTTCATCGTGGAGCAGAAGGCGTCCGGTCATTCCCGCGGAGGCGGGAATCCTGAGCGTCCAGGAGCGGAAGCCCTGGATCCCCGCCTCCGCGGGGATGACGACGGAGGCATGAACTTCTTCTTCATGGAGATGAACACGCGCCTGCAGGTGGAACACCCGGTGACCGAAGCGATCACCGGCCTCGATCTCGTGGAATGGCAGCTGCGCGTGGCTTCCGGTGAGCCATTGCCCCTGAAACAGGAAGAGCTGCGCATCCACGGCCATGCGATCGAGGCGCGCATCTGCGCCGAGAACCCGGACAACAACTTCCTGCCCGCGACCGGCACGCTGCATGTCTACCGCAAGCCCGCTGCGACCGCATTCCAGCGCGGCACCGTGCGCGTGGACGACGGCGTGCGCGAAGGCGACGCGATCTCGCCCTTCTACGATTCGATGATCGCCAAGCTGATCGTGCACGGCGCCACGCGCGAGGAAGCCCTGGCGCGGCTCGACCAGGCGCTGGCCGCGACGCACATCGTGGGGCTGAACACCAACGTGCAGTTCCTGCGCCACGTGGTGCGCAGCCGCTCCTTCGCGCAGGCGGACCTGGACACGGCGCTGATCCAGCGCGAGGCTTCGGTGCTGTTCGACCAGGAGCGAGTCGGCCTGGAGCTGGCTGCGGCAGCAGCGGTCGCCAAGACGCTGCTCGACGAGCAGGTCCATGCCGGCGACGATCCTTTCAGCCGCCGCGACGGCTGGCGCTCGCATGGCGTCGCCACGCGCCGGCTGGAGTTCGACTTTCACGGCCGGCACACCAAGGCCGAACTCACGACCCTGCACGACGGCGCGCTGGTGCTGGCGATCAACGGCCAGGCCGCCGCGCCGCTGTCCTTCCGCGCCCATGGCGAGACGCTGGACGTGAGTTATGCCGGCCGCCGCACGCGGGCGGTGGTCTACACGCTGGGCGAGGCCGACCACGTGTTCGCCGCCGAGGGCGCGACGCAGATCGTCTCGATCGACCTGCTCGCGCACGCCGGCGACAGCGCCGCCGAAGGCGGCCGCCTCACCGCGCCGATGCCGGGCAAGGTGGTGTCGTTCGCGGTGAAGGCGGGCGAGCAGGTGAAGAAGGGCCAGGCGCTGGCGGTGATGGAGACGATGAAGATGGAGCACACCATCGCCGCGCCGGCGGACGGGACGGTGGCGGAGTTGCTCTACGCGCCGGGGGACCAGGTGGCGGAGGGGGCGGAGTTGCTCAAGTTGAGCGCCTAGTCGTCATTCCCGCGGAGGCGGGAATCCAGGGCATTCAAGAAGCAGGAAGCCCTGGATCCCCGCCTGCGCGGGGATGACGGA
>NZ_DASVNN010000131.1:0-86859 GCF_036383835.1 Ramlibacter sp. | reverse complement strand
CGCAGGCCGAACCCCGACGCCGCGCGCTACGCGCGCAGCAGGTCCACCGCCAACTGGTGCAGCCGGTGGCTCGGCTCCACCAGCGCCTCCAGCACGCTGAAGTGATTCAGCCCCGGCAGCAGCTCGCACACCGGCACCCGGCGTGCGCCCCAGGCGTCCTGGATCAACCGGTTCTGCCGGTGGTATTCCTCGCTCTCGTCGCCACCGGCCACCGTGTAGAGCGTGCCCTGCCGCGGCGCGGGCAGGCGCGCCGGACTCGCCTGCGCCACCTGGTCCGGCGTCAGATGCAGGTCGGCCTGCAGGAAGGGCGTGCGCATGATCGCGTCGAGGTCGTGCAGGCCCGAGATCGCGAGCGCGCTGCGCACCGCGTCGCGCGGCAGCGCCGGATCGAGCTGCTGCCAGAGGCAAGCCAGCGCCATGGCGGCGAGATGGCCGCCGGCGGAATGGCCGGCCACCACGATGCGGCGGCGGTCGCCACCGTAGCGGCCGATGTTGTGCCAGGTCCAGGCGATGGACCGCGCCACCTGCAGCACGATGTGCGGCACGGTGACGGCGGGGCAGAGCGCGTAGTTCGGGATCACCACGCAGGCGCCGTCGCGCGTGAAGGCGGGCCCGACGAAGGAATGGTCCTTCTTGTCCAGGGAGCGCCAGTAGCCGCCGTGGACGAACACGAGCACCGGCGCGTCGGCGTGCGGCGCGGGAAACACGTCCAGCGTCTCGCCTTCGCCCGGCCCATAGGCCACGTCCAGCTCGCAGGGCCCCACGGCCCGCGCCTTGTCGGACTCCGTGGCCCACCGCGCCAGGTGCTGGGCGAACAAAGGCACCCGCTCGCGGTTGTTGTACATGCGGTCGTGCCAAGCGCCGTCTCGGGATTCCATAACTGCTACCCCTCACTCGTTTGCAACATCTTGACACAACTTGTCAGGATCGCCAGTGAGGTTTTTGGCGTTGACGCGGTTGTATTCGGTATACAGAATACCGTCCATGCCCGCGCAACTCCTGCAGCTCGAAGCCGCTCCGGACCTGGTGGACCGCGTCTACCGCACCCTGAGCGACGCGATCAGTGACGGCTCGCTCGCGCCCGGGCAACGTATCACGCAGGAAGACATCGCGCAGCAACTGGCAGTGTCGCGCCAGCCGGTGCTGCAGGCACTGCGCCTCCTCAAGAAGGATGGTTTCGTGCAGGACGCGCCCGGCCGCGGCCTGCAGGTGGCGGCCCTGGACCCCGGGTGGATCCGCAACGTCTACCAGGTGCGCGGCGCCCTCGACGGGCTGGCCGCCCGCCTCGCCGCGCGCCGCCGCTTCCGCATGGACCCGGCGATCCTCGAGCAAGGACGGCGCGCCGTGCGCGGCGACAACGTGAAGGCCATGATCGATGCCGACCTCGCCTTCCACGCCGCGCTCTACGAAGCGGCCGGCAACCCCCTGATCGAGCAGAGCGCGCAGCTGCACTGGCGCCACCTGCGCCGCGTGATGGGCGCGGTGCTGCAGCAGCTCGGGCAGCGCGAAGCCGTCTGGGAAGAACACGAGGCGATCGCCCGCGCGATCGCCGCCGGCGACGGCGACACCGCCGCCCGCCTGATCGAGGAGCACAGCGCCCACGCGAGCGACAACCTCGCCGAGCGCCTGGCGCTCGTCCTCAACCCCGCCAGCGACCCCAGGAGACAACCGTGAGATTGACGAAAGAGCAGCTCGAACAGTTCGACCGCGAAGGCTACCTGTTCTTCCCCGGCCTGTTCACGCCGCAGGAGACCAGGACCCTCAACCAGGCCGTGCCGGAGCTGTACGCGCGGCGCGAGGCCTACAACGTGCGCGAGAAAGGCAGCGATGCCGTGCGCACCAACTTCGCCGCGCACATGGTCAGCGAACCCTTCGCCAGGCTGGCGCGGCATCCGCGCATGGTGGGACCGGTGATGGAGCTCTTCGACGAGGAGGTCTACATGCACCAGTTCAAGATCAACGGCAAGATGGCCTTCGAGGGCGACGTCTGGCAGTGGCACCAGGACTACGGCACCTGGCTCAACGACGACCTGATGCCCACCGAGCGCGCGATGAACGTCGCGATCTTCCTGGACGACGTCAACGAGTACAACGGCCCGCTGATGTTCATCCCGGGCAGCCACAAGAAGGGCGTGGTGGAGGCGAAGCACGACCTCACGACCACCAGCTATCCGCTGTGGACCGTCGACAACGACCTGATCGGCAAGCTGGTGGACCGCGCCGGCGGCAAGGATGGCGGCATCGTCAGCCCCAAGGGCCCGGCCGGCTCGATGATCCTGTTCCACAGCTGCCTGGTGCATGCGTCCTCCAGCAACCTGTCGCCCTGGAACCGCGTCAGCGTGTATCTCAGCCTGTGCGCGGTATCGAACCACATCCGCCGCTTCAAGCGCCCCGAATACATCGCGCACCGAGACTTCGCGCCCATCCAGACACTGCCGGACGACTGCCTGCTGAAGGACTACCCGGTGGACCTGCCGTGGAAGAATGGCATGCCGGCCAGCGCGCTGGTGACCTCGTCCGACCCGATCGACCAACTGAAGAAAGCCGCGTAACTTGTCGTCCCGGGCTTGACCCGGGACCCATGCTCCGCCCCACCAACATCCTGGATTGCGGGTCAAGCCCGCAATGACAATTCATATGAGTCTCTACGCAAAACTCCAACAACGCGCCGCCGAAGGCAAGCCCGTCCGCATCGGCCTGATCGGCGCCGGCAAGTTCGGCTCCATGTACCTGGCGCAGGTGCCGCGCACGACCGGCGTGCACCTGGTGGCGATCGCCGACCTCTCGCCCGACAACGCGCGGACCAACCTGGCGCGCGTGGGCTGGGAAGTCGAGCGCACCCGCGCTTCGTCCATCGAGGACGCGATCAAGACCGGCGCCACCCACATCGGCGACGACTGGCAGGCGCTGGTGCGCCATCCCGCGATCGACGTGGTGGTCGAGTGCACCGGGCATCCGATCGCCGCGGTGGACCACTGCCTGGAAGCCTTCGCCAACCGCAAGCACGTGGTGAACGTCACCGTGGAAGCCGATGCCTTCTGCGGCCCCCTGCTCGCCCAGCGCGCGGCGGAGGCCGGCGTGATCTATTCGCTCGCCTTCGGCGACCAGCCGGCGCTGATCTGCGACCTCGTCGACTGGGCGCGCACCTGCGGCTTCCCGGTGGTGGCCGCCGGCCGCGGCCACAAGTGGCTGCCGCACTTCAGCGAATCCACGCCCGACACGGTGTGGAACAACTGGGGCCTCACGCCCGAACAGGCGAAACGCGGCGGCCTGAACCCGAAGATGTTCAACAGCTTCCTCGACGGCTCCAAGCCCTCGATCGAGAGCACGGCGGTCGCCAACGCCACCGGGCTCACGGTGCCGAGCAACGGCCTGCTCTATCCGCCGGCCAGCATCGCCGACATCCCCTTCGTCACCCGTCCGCGCAGCGAGGGCGGCGTGCTGGAACGCAAGGGCATGGTGGAAGTGATCTCCTCGCTCGAAGCCGACGGCCGCGAGATCCCGTACGAGATCCGCATGGGCGTCTGGGTGACGGTCGAAGCGGAAACTGAGTACATCAAGAACTGCTTCGAGGAATACAAGGCGCACACCGATCCCAGCGGCCGCTACTTCACGCTGTACAAGCGCTGGCACCTGATCGGACTGGAAGTGGGTATGTCCGTGGCGAGCGTCGCGCTGCGCGGCGAGCCGACCGGCGCCGCCACCTGCTGGAACGCCGACGTGGTCGCCACCGCCAAGCGCGACCTGCAGCCCGGCGAGATCCTCGACGGCGAAGGCGGCTACACGGTGTGGGGCAAGCTCACGCCGGCCGAGACCTCGATGCGCCAGGGCGGACTGCCGCTGGGCCTCGCGCACGACATCAAGGTCGTGCGCCCGGTGAAGAAGGGCCAGAGCCTGAGCTGGAGCGACGTCGCGATGGACACCACCACGCACGCCTACAGGATCCGGCGCGAGCTGGAAACGCAGTTCGCGCCGCGCGTCCTGAAAGCCGCCTGACAGGCGCAAACTCCACGGGCCGCCCATGATGGGCGGCCCGATTCTTTTTGCAAGGAGCCAGCATGCAGATCGCCGTCCTCGGCACCGGCCTCATGGGATTCCCGATGGCGCGCCGCCTGTGCGAGGCGGGCCACACCGTGCACGCCTGGAACCGCAGCCGCGAAAAAGCCGAACGCCTTGCGCCGCACGGTGCGCGCATCCACGAGCGCGCCGCCGACGCGGTGCGCGAGGCCGAGATCGTGGTCTGCATGCTGGAAAACGGGCCGGTGGTGAGCGACGTCCTGTTCGCGCAGGGCACGGCCGACGCAATGCGCCGCGGCACCCTTTTCATCGACATGGCTTCGATCCAGCCCAAGGAAGCGCGCGACCACGCCGCGCGGCTGGCCGAGCGCGGCATCGCGCACGTGGACGCGCCGGTGTCCGGCGGCACGGTGGGCGCGGAGAACGGCACGCTGGCGATCATGGCGGGCGGCAAGCCCGAGGACTTCGAGCGCGCGCAGCCGGTATTCCAGGTCTTCGGCCGCGCCACCCACGTCGGCCCCTGCGGCGCCGGCGAACTCGCCAAGCTCGCGAACCAGATGATCGTGGGCATCACGATCGGCGCGGTGGCCGAGGCGCTGCTGCTGTGCGCCAAGGGCGGCGCCGACATGGCCAAGGTGCGCGAGGCCATCACCGGCGGCTTCGCCGACAGCCGCATCCTGCAGCTGCACGGCCAGCGCATGGTGGAGCGCGACTTCGCGCCGCGCGCCAAGATCGCGGTGCAGCTCAAGGACATGCGCAACGCGCTGGCGACGGCGGAGGAAGTGGGCTTCGACGCCCCGATCACAGCGCTGTTCGAGCGGCTTTACGCCGATGCGGCGGAGCACGGCCTCGTCGACCTGGACCATTCCGGCCTGTTCGTGGAACTCGCGGCGCGCAACGGACTCCGATAGTTCCCCCTGTTGTGGGAAAGCCCTGCGCGGCTTTGCTACAATAGCGGCCTGTTGTGGGGGGGTAGCTCAGCTGGGAGAGCGTCGCGTTCGCAATGCGAAGGTCGGGAGTTCGATCCTCCTCCTCTCCACCACAACTCTTTTCGAAGTGGGTTCTTAGCTCAGTTGGTAGAGCAGCGGACTCTTAATCCGTAGGTCGTAGGTTCGAATCCTACAGGACCCACCACTCCGGACACGAATGAAAACGGCGCCCTTAGTGCGCCGTTTTCATTGCGTCAGCGCGCCGCCCGGAACATCGGCACCAGCACCCCTCCGGGCGCCTCGTGGAACACCACCTCGACCTCCATGCCGATGCGCACGTCGCCGGGCGGGCAGTCCACGATGTTGGTCATCAGCGTCGCGCCCTCGGCCAGGCGCACGTACGCGATCACGTACACGGGCTTGGCGCGGCGCATGACGGTGTAGGAGTACACGGTGCCCCGGCCGCTGGCTTCCTTCCATTCGACGGCGTCTGCGAAGCAGTGAGGACAGAAGGGACGCGGATACCAGTGGCTGCTGCCGCACGCATTGCATTGCGGCACGACGAGGCGGCCGCCCGCCGCGGCCTCCTGGAAGGCGCCCGTTTCCGGATGGCGCGTGATCGCAGCGATCTCCCGCGCGGAGGTTTCGATCGGAACCGTCATGCTCACTCCCGTTCGAGGATCAGGGTCGCGCTGCCGTGGCGGGTGCCGATCGAGCCCCCCGTGCCTTGCGCCAGGGCCAGCGTGCAGCCCGGGACCTGCACGGCCGGATGCGCCTCGCCGCGCAGCTGGCGCACGGCCTCGATCACCTTGGTCATGCCGCCGCGGTTGGCCGGGTGGTTGTTGCAGAGGCCGCCGCCATCGGTGTTGAACGGCAGGCGCCCTACCCCGGAGATCAGGTTGCCGTCGCTCACGAAAGCGCCGCCCTGGCCCTTGGCGCAGAAGCCCAGGTCCTCCAGCTGCATCAGCACGGTGATGGTGAAGCTGTCGTAGATGGACGCGTACTGGATGTCGGCGGGCGTCACGCCCGCTTCGGCGAAGGCGATCGGCCCGGAGCGCGCCGCGGCGGTGTAGGTGAGGTCCACGTCGCCGCCGAGGGTGCCCTTGACCGCCTCGCCCGCGCCGAGCAAGCGCACGTGCGGCCGGTTCAGGCTGCGCGCGATTTCCGGACGCACGACGACGAGGGCGCCGCCGCCGTCGCTGATGACGCAGCAGTCGAGCCGGTGCAGCGGATCGGCCACCAGGGGCGACTCCAGAACGTCCCCGACCGTGACGACCTCGCGCAGCATCGCATGCGGGTTGTGCTGCGCGTGCCGCGAGGCCGCGACCTTGATCCAGGCAAGCTGTTCGCTGGTGGTGCCGAATTCGTGCATGTGCCGCATCGCGGCCATGGCGTACAGGTTCGCGGTGGTGGGCGCGTAAGGCAGCTCCCACTGCAGGTCCGGCTGCTGCGCGTTGCCCGGTCGCGGCGCCGTGCCGGTGGCCATGCCCTCGCTGCGTGGCTTGCCGGCCAGCGTGACGAGCGCCACGTTGCACTTGCCCGCCGCGATCGCCTGCGCCGCATGGGCGACGTGCACCAGGTAGGAACTGCCGCCCGTGTCGGTGGAGTCGACGTGCCGCACGCGCAGGTTCAGGTAGTCGACCATGCCCAGCGGGCCCAGCCCGGGCGCGTCGCCGGCGCAGAAGTAGCCGTCCACGTCGTCCTTGCCCAGCCCCGCGTCGGCCAGCGCGCCGCGTGCGCATTCCGCATGCAGTTGCGCCACCGACTTGTCGGGCGCGTGGCGGGTGGGGTGCTCGAACGCGCCGGCGATGTAAGCCCTGCCCTTGATCGTCATCTCGTGTCCTTGCGGGCGGAGTCGCCCGCGAACGCCGCCAGGGTCCTGTCCCGGTCGGCGGGCTGCGGTCCGGCGTAGTAGCCGGCGCGGCTCACGGCGGTGCCGGAAACGCGGCGCAGGACCACCATGCTTTCGGTCGCCTTCAGCAGCGCGCCGGTCACGTCCAGCACCGTGGCGCCTTCGACCTGCGACAGGCCGTTGCGGACGCAGAAGAGGTTCAGCAATCCGCAGCCGGGAACGATGACCTCGGCGCCGCCGGCAACGAGCCGTGCCGCCGTTTCACGGATCAGCCGCAAGGCCGGTTCGGGATCCTGCTGCATGGCGGTCTCCAGCCGGTCCATCGACAGGTCGACGGCCGCCATCCCGGCGCAACGGCTTTCCAGCCCGTACTGCCGCACGAGGCCTTCGTACACCTTCACGTTCAGCGCTTCGACGTGGGACAGGACGGCGAAGCGCCGGCCCAGCAGGCACGCGGTGTGCATGCCCGTCTCGGCGATGCCCAGCACGGGGATGTCGAGGAACTCGCGCAGTTCGTGCAGGAGCGGATCGAGGAAGCAGCCGATCGCCACCCCGTCCACGCCGTCGCGGGCCGCGGCCATGACCGAGTCCAGGATGTCGCGGCTCTTGAGGAAGAAGTTGGCCCGGGTGTAGGTGCCGTAGGTGGGACGGACCGTGCCGCCGACCACGACCTCCACGCCGGGTCCGAGCACCCGGGCCGCGTGCGCGACGATGGCCGCGTTGTAGGCCGGGTACCGCGTGATCGGCGTGCTGCTTTGCCACAGCAGCCGCATGGGCGCTTGCGCCATCGCCGGCTTCATTCGGGAGTGATTTTTGCCGTCTTCGAAACGGCGGCCCACTGCACCAGCTCCGTGTCGATCAGCTTGCGGAATTGTTCCGGCGTGCTGGCGATGACCTCGTAGCCGATCTCGGCGAAGCGCGCCCGGATCTCCTCGTCCTTCAGGACGTTGGACAGCGCCTGGTGGTACCGCTCCACGATCTCGGGCTTCGTGCCCTTCGGCAGGAAGATGCCAGCCCAGGTCTCCGCTTCCAGGCCTTTGATCCCCGCTTCGGCGAGGGTCGGCACGTCCGGCATCAGCTTGCTGCGGCGCGGGCTGGTGATGGCCAGCACGCGGACCTTGCCGGCGTCGCGCATCGCCCTGGAACCCGGGATGGTGTCGAAGAGGACCTGGATCTCGCCCCCGATCAGCGCCGTCACCGCCGGGCCATTGCCCTTGTACGGCACGGAGGTCATCTTCATGCCGGCCGTCTCGTTGAACAGCTCGGTCAACAAGTGGACGGAGGAGCCCGTGCCGGGCGTGCCGTAGAACAGCTTGCCGGGATGCGACTTGCCGTACGCGATCAGTTGGGAGACCGTCTGGACCGGGAGGTTCGGATTGATCGCCAGCGTGTACGGGCCCGCGACCATCTGCGTGACGGGGACGAGGTCGGTGCGGACGTCATAGCCCGGGGCCTTCTGCGTGCTCGGGTGCACGGCGACGACGCCGGTGTTGAGCAGGATCGTGTGGCCATCCGGCGCGGCGCGGGCGACCACCGCCGAGCCGAGTGCGCCGGCAGCCCCGGGCTTGTTCTCCACGACCACGGGCTGGCCGAGTTCCTTGGACAGGCGCGGCGCGATGATGCGGCCCACCGGGTCGGTGGACCCGCCCGGAGCGAAGGGAATCACGAGCGTGATCGGCTTGGTGAAGGTCACGGCCGTCTGCGCTTGCGACGGCCCCGCCAGGACGAGTGCCGCCGTGAAGAGGCAGGTGGACAGGTGGGCTGCTTTCATGTTTGTCTCCAATGTCTTTTGAGGATGAAGGACGGTCGAAAAATCCCTAGGCGTGCGTCTCGCCCCGCACCTCGGGCCGGAACTGCTGCACGCACTCGAAGTAGCGGCGCATGGCAGCCGCGGCGTCTTCGGCGTCGCGCGCACGCAGGTCCTGCACGATGCGATGGCGCAGGGGCGTGAGCTCCGGCTGGTGCATGGCGGTCCAGGGCATCTTCTCCGCCCGGGCGGTGACGCAGTGGTGCATGAGCGTGGCGAGGGTCTGGGCCACCATGGCCAGCACGTCGTTGTGGGCGGCGCGCGTGATCAGCTTGAAGAAGTCCAGTGCGGCCAGCGCCCGCGCGGCCATGTCGCCGCGGGCAATGTGCGCATCCATGCCGGCGAGATGATTCTCCAGAGCGGCGAAGTCCTCCTCGCTTCCGTGCTCGCAGGCCATGCGCACGAGCAGGCCGTAGATGCCGGCGCGAGATTCCAGCAGCGCCTCGGTGGACACGCGGCCCTGCGCCGCCAGTTCACGCAGCGACTGCGCGAGCATCATGTAGGCGCCCTTGTAGAACACCAGCGGATCTTCCTGGCGTCCGTGATCGAAGCGCTCGACCCGCCCGATGAACACGACATGGTCGCCCGCCTCGTGCTCGGAGAAGGTGCTGCAGTGGAAGCGCGCCAGGCAGTCCTCGATCAGCGGCACGCCCAGCAAGCCCTCGCTGTGCGCGACGCCCTCGAACTTGTCGTCGACCGTGCCGCTCGCGAAGCGCGCCGACAGCTTGCCCTGGTCTTCCGCCAGCACGTTGATGGCAAAGCACGAGGCCGCGCGGAAGGCGGCGAGCGACTTGCTCGACGTGCGCAGGCTCCACAGCACCAGAGGCGGGTCCAGCGACACCGAGGAGAAGGAGTTGCAGGTCAGCCCCACCGGCCGGCCGTCGGGCCCGCGCGTGGTGATGATCGCCACGCCGGTGGGGAAGGTCCCCAGCGCGCGCCGGAATTCCCTGGGATCGAACGCCGCGGCTTGCGGCTGCTCTGCGATGGCTTGTTCCATGAACCTCTCCGGTTTTACTGCGGCTTGGGGGCGCGGCGGAACATCTGCACGATGTTGCCTTCCGGGTCGCTGAGGGACAGCACGGAGCCGTGGCTGCCCATGTCGCGACGCGCCTCGACACGGCCACCCGCCGCGACGACGGATTCCTCGACACCCTCGAAGTCGTCGACCTCGAACACCAGCACCGCGCCGTTCTCGGCAGGCCGAGCTTCCTCGGCGCAGGCGATGGCGAAGCCCGGGCCACCGGCGTCGTACTGCGCCCAGCGCGTGCCGTCGCGGAATTTCGCCGGCAGGCCCAGCACGCGCTCGTAGAAGGCCGATTGCGCGGCGACGTCGCGCGCCACCAGGTAAACGTTCTGCAGGCGTTTGGCCTTGCTGCTCATCTTCACTCCCTCTCCCGCACCAGGCGGGCACGGCCGTTGGACAGGACTTCCACGTTGCGCTCCTTGCAAAGCGCCCGAAACCACAGCGTGTCTTCGCCGTCGCGCCACAACTCGGTGACCAGCGTTTCGCCCGGGAACATGGGCTTGGCGAAGCGGGCGTCGATGGCCGTGAGGTGCCAGCCCGGGAAGCTCTCTTCGATCATTCGGGCGCAGAGTCCGAACGACAGCAGGCCATGCGAGATGGGCCGTTCGAAGCCCGCCGCACGCGCGGCTGCGGGGTCGGCGTGGAGCGGGTTGTAGTCGCCGTTCAGGCGATACAGCAGGGCCGCCTGGGTGCGCGTCGGCAGCGAAGCGACCGCATCGGGCGCGCGCTCGGGCCGCGGCGGTGTCGCCGCAGGCGCAGGCGCGGCAGACTGGCCGCCCCTTGCCTCGAACCCGCCATCGCCGCGGCAAAAGGTGGTGCCCGCGATGCTCGCCAGCAGTTCGCCCGTCACCGCATCGTGCAGCTGGCGCTCGGTCCGGATCGCCGCGCCCTTGTCCACGCCCTTGTCCAGGACGGCGACGACGCGGTTGCGCGAACGCACCGTGCCGCTCAGGGGAAGCGGCTTGTGGATCACCAGGCTCTGCTCGCCGTGCACCACGCGCTTGCGGTCTATGCCCGTCGCCGGGTTCGCGGTCCACGGTCCCGGATGCGCGAGCACCAGGGCCATGGTGGGGAAGACGCGCAGGCGGTCCTCCAGCACGTGCCTCAGGTGCACCGCATCGAGCGGCTCGTCGCCGAAGCCCAGGCTCAGCGCGTACAGCATGGCGTCGCGCGCCGTGTACTGCTGGACGACCTCCTCGAAAGGCCAGGCGAGGAGTTGTTCGCGATCGATCACGCCGCCGGCCTCCTCACTGCGCCTGCCACGGGAACACGTCGCGGGTGCGCTCCAGCGGGACGAAGGACTTCTTCCAGCCCTCGCCCACCTGGTCGCGCAGGCGCTCCTCCGTCCAGCCCTCGCTGTTCTGCAGGATGCGCACCGGCCGCGGCTGGCTGTACAGGTACAGCTCGTTGCCGCGCACGCCGACGATCTGGCCGGAGATGTGGCTCGCCGCATCGCTGAGGAGGTAGCCGGCGATGGGGGCGATCTGCTCGGGGCGGGTGCGCGCGCGGCGCAGCTCCAGGTTGCGGGCCTGTTCCTCCGGCGTGGCGCCGGGGATCGACTCGATCATGCGGCTGAAGGCGCTCGGCGCGATGCAGTTGGAGCGCACGTTGAAGCGCTGCATCTCCAGCGCCAGCGACCGGGACAGGCCCACGATCCCCATCTTGGCCGCGGCGTAGTTGGCCTGGCCGATGCTGCCGATGAGGCCCGAGGTCGACGTCATGTGCACGAAGGCGCCGCTTTCCTGCTTGCGGAAGTGCTCCGCCGCCGCACGGCTCACGTAGAAGGTGCCCATGAGGTGCACCCCGATCACCGCCTCGAAGTCGGCGGGATCCATCTGGTGGAAGATCTTGTCGCGCAGGATGCCTGCGTTGTTCACGACGTAGTCGATGCGGCCGAAGCTGTCCAGCGCCTGCTGCACGATGCCGCGCGCCGACGCCCAGGCCGAGACGCTGGCATTGCTGCCCACCGCGCGGCCGCCAGCCTGCTCGATCTCGCGCACGACGGTCTGTGCCGGCGCGTTGTCCTCGCCGCGGCCGTCGAGCGACACGCCCACGTCGTTCACCACCACGCTGGCGCCGCGCGCGGCGAGCAGCAGCGCGATCTCGCGGCCGATCCCCCGGCCCGCGCCGGTGACGATCGCCACCTTGCCGCGCATGTCGCGGCCGGTCGTCGAAATTTCAGACATGGTCGATTTCTCCTTGATACGGGGCCGGCGCCGTGGTGCTGCGCACCTTCAGCGCCCGGCCGATGAACATGGCGTGCCCGCCGCGCCGCTCCGGCGCGTGCATCACGCATTCCAGCGTGGCGACCGCGCACTCCGGCAACGGCGCCCCGCCCTTTCCGAACTCGAAGGCGATGCGGGCGAACTTCTCGTGCCCCGCTTCGCCCAGGCCGCGCAGCCACTCCGCGCGCTCGCTCACGAGATTGAGGGCGACGTGCGTCGCCTGCTCGAACACCTCTGCGCCATCGCCGCCCGCTTGCAGCGTCCAGCCGACCAGCAGCTGCTGCCCGGACAACACCCGCGGTTCCCCGCAACGCACCGCGGCGAGACGGCCCTCCGGTGCTTGCGCCGTGACCACGGTCGCGTGCCGCGCGGCCTGCGCGACGAAGTGCTGCAGCCAGCGCGCACCGTCCGCATCACGCTCGGCCAGCAGCCGGCTCGTCATGCCTCGCGACGCGGGCGGCGCCTCGATCACGCGTGCGCCGGCCACGTCCTGGACTCCTGCGCCGCGGCCCAACGCGGCGGACGCTTGTCGCGGAAGGCCCGCATGCCTTCGGCCGCATCGGAACTGCGCATCGAGATCACCGCCGCGGCCGCCGCCTGGGCGATCGCATCGTCGAGAGTCGATGCGGCCGTGGCGGCCAGCAGCGACTTGCACGCGGCCAGCGCCTGCGGGCTGCCGTTGCAGAGGCTGTCGGCCAGCGCGCGCACCTCCTCGTCCAGCCGGCCCGGTGCGATCACGCGCTGCACCAGGCCGAAGGAAGCGGCCTCCACCGCCCCTGCGGCGCGGCCGCTCAGGCACAGGTCCAGCGCAGCGGCCCGGCCGATGGCGCGCACCAGCGACACCGCGGTGAAGGACGGTGCCACGCCGGCCCGCGCCTCGGGGATGGCGAACGACGCTTCCGTTTCGGCCAGCACGAAGTCGCACCACGAAGCCAGCGCCACGCCCAGCCCCGCGGCCTTGCCCTGGACCACGGCGACGGTCGGCACCTTGCAGCCGCGCACCGCGGCCGCGAGCCGCTGCACGGGCTCGATCCGCGACGCGAGCGCCGCGTCCGAATCGACGCCCGACGCATCCAGCTCGCGCAGGTCCCGGCCGGAGCAGAAGGTGCCGTTGGCTCCGCGCAGGATCACCGCGCGCGCGGTCGCATCCTCCACCACGCCGGCCAGCATGGCGAGCATCCCGTCGGTGAGCGCGTTGCGACGTTCGGCGTTGTCCAGCCAGCAAGTGACGACGCCGCGTGCATCGCGATCGACGCGGACCCGCGCCATCAGATGGCTCCCTGCGCCCGCAGGGCGTTCACCTGCGCGGCGTCCATGGCGAGCAGCTCGCGCAGCACGTCCTCCGAATGCTCGCCCAGCAGCGGAGGGCGGCGCGGCGCATGGTTCGGCCCCTTGCCCACCTTGAAGGGCGAACCCAGCAGCTTCAGCGGCTTGCCTTCCGGACCTTCCACTTCCACCACCATGCCGTTCGCCACGCTCTGCGGATGCGACAGCGCCTGGTCGATCGTGTGCAGCGGCGCGATGGGCACGCCGCCCGCCTCGAGGCGGTCGAGCCAGTAGGCCACCGTGCCCGACGCGAAGATCTTCTCGAACTCGCCGACGACTTCGGCACGGCGGGCCACGCGGCCGGCGTTCGTGGCCAGTCCGGGATCCCGCTCGAGATCCGGCCGCTCGACGGCGCGGCACAGCTTGACCCAGGTGTGGTCGTTGAGCGCGCCCGTGAGCACCTCGCCATCCCGGCAGCGGAAGCACTGGTAGGGGATCAGGTGCCCCAGGCCCGAGCCTTCGCGCTTGGGCAGCACGCCCGCTTCCATCCAGCCCACGCCGTGGTAGCCCAGCAGGGACACCGCCGTTTCCAGCAGCGAGACATGCACCAGGTCGCCCTGGCGCGACCGGTGCCGCCCCATCAGGGCGGTGAGCACGCCGCAATAGGCCATCACGCCGGTCGCCATGTCGACGAAGGACACGCCCGAGCGCACCGGCGCGCCGTCGCGCTCGCCCGTGATGGACATGATTCCGGAGAAGGCCTGCAGCAGCGCGTCGTAGCCGGGCCGGTCGGCCAGCTCGCCGCTCGCGCCGAAGGCGGAAATTCCGGCCACCACCAGATGCGGATGGCGTTCGCGCAGCACGTCCTCCTCGATGCCCAGGGCCCGCGCGGTGCCCGGAAGGAAGCTGTGCAGCAGCACGTCCGCCTTGGCCAGCAGCTGGTCCAGCACGGCGCGGCCGCCTTCCGTCTTGAGGTTCAGCGTGATGCCGCGCTTGCCGCGGTTGACGCTCATGAAATTGCAGCTGTGGCCCGCCGGGTTCATGGGGCCCCACTGGCGGTTCTCGTCGCCGCCGGGCGCCTCCACCTTGATCACTTCCGCGCCCATGTCGGCCAGCATCTGGCCGCACAGGGGCCCCGCGAGGACGCGGCTCAGGTCGATCACGCGGATGCCCTCCAGGGGGCGTTTCGCAGCGGCGGTGTTCATGCGGCGAGGGCGACGGGTTGCGCTTCGGCGGCCTTGTCGCGGGCGAGCTCCTGCTGCACCGCGGGGATGATCACCTTGGCCCACAGCTCCAGCTGCTTGAGCATCGTGCGGTGGTCGAAGTCGCCGATCTGCGTCTGCAGGGCGACGTGCACCGGCCGCGCCGCACGGATGTCGGCCAGCAGGCGTTCGATCACCGTGTCCACCGGGCCCACCGGCAGGTTCTTCAGCATCTTCTCGAAGGGCAGTTCCTCGTCGAAGGGCTGCTCGCGCACCATGTAGTCGTCCGAGACCGATTCGCGGCGCGTCTTCAGGCTCACGGCGATGCGCTGCTGGTAGCGGGCGCAGTCCACGTAGCGTTCCACTTCCGCCTTGTCGTCGCTGGCATACGCGAAGCGCAGCAGGCCGACCTTCACCTTGGACGGGTCCTTGCCCTCGCTGACCGCCAGCTGGTCGATGGACTCGCGGAAGCCGCCCAGGCGCTTGCTGCCGCCGAGCTGGCCGGAGATGAACACGTGGTAGTCGTTGCGGATGGCGCGGCGCATCAGCATCGGGTCGCCGCTCGCGATCCACACGGGCGGCATCGGCGACTGCACGGGACGCGTGCTGATGGCGGTGGTGGGCTGCTGGTAGAACTTTCCGTCGTAGCTGAACTTGTCCTGCGTCAGGCCCAGCTCGATCATGTCCAGCATCTCCAGCGCCTTGTCCTTGGCATTCTCCAGCGTGATGCCGAAGCGCTCGAATTCGAACTGCTGGTAGCCGCCCCCGATGCCCAGGTTCAGGCGGCCGTTGGACAGCACATCGGCCATCGCCACTTCCGAGATCAGGCGCGCGGGCGTGTACAGCGGTGCGATGACGACGCCGGAACCCAGGCGGATGCGCTTGGTCACGCCGGCACAGTGGGCGGCCATCATCAGCGGCGAGGGGCACAGGCCGTAGTTGGAGAAATGGTGCTCCGCGTACCAGGCCGCGCCGAAACCGAGTTCGTCCGCCACGCGGGTCTGCTCGACGGCCTCTTGTATGATTTGGTACGAGGATTTTTCCTGATTCCGCTGTTGCATCAGGATGAAGATTCCGAAGTCCATGTCGATTCCTTGTGGGTGCAGCGATCTGTTCGAACGCACGCCGCGAGTCTAGGGAGCGACCCGCCTTCGCGATACGGCCAGGAGCCGAACACCAGCCTTGCGAAAACTGCAATGAAGGCCCTGGACACCGTCCGCATCTTCGTCATCACGCTGCAGACCGGCAGCCTCTCCGCCGCGGGCCGCAGCCTGGGGCTGTCGGCCGCGACCATCTCGCGCCGCATCACCTCGCTGGAAGAAGAGCTGGGCGTGCAGCTGCTGGATCGCACCAGCCGCAGCCTGGAAGCAACCGAGGCCGGACAGATCTTCCTGAGGCGCGCCGAGTCCATCCTGGAAGACATGGCGCAGGCCGAGAACGCGGTGCGCCACGCCAGGCAGGCGCCGGAAGGCCGGCTGCGCGTGCACTCGCGCACACTGGTGGGCATCCAGCTCATCGCACCGCTGCTGCGCGAGTTTTCGGCGCGCTACCCCGACCTCACGGTGGACCTGCACCTGTCCGAAGGCACGGTGAACCTCGTGGAGCAGAACTACGACATCGACATCCGCATCGGCAAGCTGGAGGACTCGTCGTACGTGATGCGCAAGCTCGCGGCCGGCGAACGCGTGCTGGTGACGTCGCCGGAGTACGTAGCCTCCCATCCCCCCGTGAAGACGCCCGAGGACCTGCTGCAGGGCCACAACTGCCTGACCTACCGGAAGGCCCAGGAGCCCACGTCCTGGCGCTACCTTCAGGGGGACCAGGTGCACGAACTCCACATCACCGGCACGCTGCACTCCAACAACGGCGAAGTGCTGCGGCGAGCCGCGCTCTCCGGGCTGGGACTGGCGCTGCTCGCCGACTGGTCGGTGCGCGAGGACATCCAGGCAGGCAGGCTCGTGCGCCTGCTGCCGGAGTACCGCCTGTCAGGCTCCAGCTTCGACAACGGCGTCTATGCCCTCTTCCGGCACACGCAGATGCTGCCCAAGCGAGTGCGCGTGTTCGTCGACTTCCTCGCCGGGGCCCTGGCCGCCTCCGGAGAGTTGCGGGACTCCTGAACCCGCGGCTCGGGAAGGGGCCACGTGGAGTCGTGGGCGCGGTTCAGGCCTGGTCCGCCAGCACGTAGCGGACATCGCCGCGGACGAAGCCCGGCCCGCTCGCTTCGGCGAGCCGATCCAGGTCTGCCTGCAACGCCTCTTCGCCCCGCTCCCGGGCCCAGAACACCGGCCCGCCTTCCCAGCGCGGGAAGCCGTAGCCGTTGACCAGCACCACGTCGACGTCCGACGCCCGCGCCGCCACGCCCTCGGCGAGCAGCAGGGCGGCTTCGTTCACCATCGCCAGCAGCGCCCGTCGCTGGATCTCGTCGGCTGCGAGCTCGCGCGCCCGGATCCCCTTGGCGGCGCGCGCCGCGGAGACGATCTCGTGCACACGCGCATCGGGCTGCCTGCCCTTGCCTGCCGCACCTTCGTGGAGGTAGTACCCGGCTCCGGCCTTGCGACCGAGCCGGCCCGCTTCGCACAGCAGGTCCGGAATGCGAACGTAGCGCGCGGCCGGATCCCGCGTGGCCGCCTGGGCCTGGCGCATGCGCCACGCGATGTCCAGCCCCGACAAGTCCGCAACGGCGAATGGCCCCATGGCGAAGCCGAAGGCTTCGATCGCGGCATCCACCTGTTCGGGCCATGCGCCTTCCTCCAGCATGAATTCGCACTGGCGGCGGTAGGCCGAAAAGATGCGGTTGCCGACGAAGCCGAATGCGTTGCCGGTCACCACCGGCAGCTTGCGCAGCCTCTTCGCGAGAGCGAGCCCCGTGGCGAGCACCTCCGGTGCGGTGCGTTCGCCGCGGACCACCTCCAGCAGCCGCATGACGTTGGCGGGGCTGAAGAAATGGAGGCCGACGACGTCCTGCGGCCGGCCGGTCGCGCTGGCGATCGCATCGACGTCCAGGTAGGAAGTGTTGGTGGCCAGCACGGCACCCGGCCGTGCCGACGCGTCGATGCGGCGGAACACCTGCTGCTTCACCGCCAGGTCTTCGAAAACCGCTTCGATCACCAGGTCGGCTTGCCCGAGCGCGGCCCAGTCCAAGGTCGCCTGCAGCCGCGCCTGGCAAGCGGCGGCCGTGGCCTGTGCCATTTTTCCGGCCACCACCCGCTCGCCGTAGTGGTCCTGGATGCGCTTCACGCCGCGCAGAAGGGCCGCCTCGTCCTGCTCCAGGAGGGTGACGGCGAGGCCGGCGTCGAGCGCGGCGATCGCAATCCCGGTCCCCATGGTCCCCGCCCCGATGACGGCGACGCCGTCCACGGGACACGGGGCCATGCCCGTGATTGCCGGATGCCGGGCAGCGTCGCGCTCGGCGAAAAACTGATGCCGAAGCGCACGCGCTTCGCGCGACAGGCGCATCTCCTGGAAGACCGCGCGCTCGCGCCGCAAGGCCTCCTCGAAAGGAAGCGTTGCGGCTTCCTTCACGGCCTCGATGGCCGCCACGACGGCCGGGCGGTTCTTGCCGGCCTTGCGCGCATCCGCAGCGGCCTTCTCGACTTCGGCCTCGCCGCAGGGTGGCACGGTGCGCGCACGCACCGGCGATTTCGTGCCGCGCAGTGATCTCGCATGCGCCACGGCGGCCGCGCGCAGGTCGCCGCCGACCACCGCGTCCACCAGTTGCAACGCAGCGGCGGCCTCGCTGGCAACCCGCGCTCCCGAGCAGATCATGCGGATGGCGCGCGAAACTCCGACGAGGCGGGGCAAGCGTTGCGTGCCGCCCGCGCCGGGGATGAATCCCAGCGTGACCTCGGGCAGGCCGACAACGGTGCCGGTGCTCGCGATGCGCGCGTCGCAGCCCAGCGCGAGTTCGAAGCCACCGCCCAGCGCCGCGCCGTGCAGCGCGGCGACGACGGGCTTGCCGCAGGCTTCCACGGCGGCGATGACGGCAGGAAGCTGCGGTTCCTCCAGCGGCTGGCCGAATTCGCGCAGGTCGGACCCGGCGATGAAGGTGCTGCCCGCGCCGATGATCACGCCGGCCTGCAAGGCTGGATCGGACGCCAGCGCCTGGATGGCGGCGAGCAGGCCATGCCGCACGGCTAGCGAGCCGGCGTTGATCGGGGGGTTGTCGACGACGATGACCATCACGTCGCCGTCGCGTTCCAGTCGGACTCGATCGTTCATCGGCATTGCCACTGCGTCCGGATCGCCGCGACTGGCGCAGGTGGTGGCACGGCCGGCGGCAAGCACGACGCGGCCACCCATGCCCCGGCTTCCGCACGCGCGGGGGCAGACATGCGTGCCCAGCGCGAGGCATCGACCTGCATGCGCCGCAGCTCGCGGTCCGAGCACCGCAGCAGGAGGCGTTCGCACTGCAGGCGCACGCTGCGCGGCATGTCCGTGCGGCAGGCCTCCAGCATCAGGTAGCGGCGGCACGCCACGCGCCAGTGCCCGCGCGCGAGGCTCTCGTCGAGCAGCGCCAGCAGCGGTTCATGGACGGCCACGCACGACTCCGAGCTCCAGCAGCTGGGTGGGCGTCAGCGCATCGAGCCGGTGGACCTGCTGCAGGGTGTACTTGGCGGCCTGCTCGCCGATCACCGGTGCGGAGAGTTCCATGAACTTGTCGTCCAGCTCCGCGTCCGAGAGCGGTTCCTCGGGATCGCCGCGGCGGTGCATCTGCAGGTGCTCCAGCCGTTCGCCCTTGCGCGTGGTGATGATGGCGCGCGCGGAGCGCTGGCGCGGAAAGCGCTTCGTCAGCTCCGGATCCTCCACCAGGTCGATGCGCTCCATGAGCGATGCGATTTCCGGCTTCGTCACCCATTCGGGCTGGAACGCCTGCGTGCGGACCCGCCCATACAGGACGGCGTTGGCCACGCCGTAACGCAGGCAGAACTTCGCCTCGAACGGCGTCGTGGCCGTCTTGCGGCCGGTCACGTCGAGCGACACGCGATAGCCCTCGATGCGGATGCTGGCGATGTCCTTCTCGGTGAGCCCGTGCTCGCGGCACAGCGCCAGCACGGCATCGATGGCGGGGAAGGTGTGGCCGCAGCCGCCGTGGTTCTTGAAGGTGATGTGCATCACGTTGTGGTGCGACCCGAGATCGGAGAACGCCGCGTTCCAGTCGGGATGGTCGGACATGGCGGCGCCGAAGCCGGCCTCTCCCTCCAGGATGTCGAGGGCGCCCGTCACGCCCTGGCGCGCCATCATGGCCGCCGTGAGGCCGCCCTCCGCGGCCCTTCCCGCGTGCAGTGGCTTGCTCATGGCATCCGAACGGAAGGCCTGCTGCAGGGCGGCCGCGAAGGTCGCCGACGTCGCGATGGCATGCGCGGATTGCTCCGCATCCAGCCCCAGGGCCACGCTGCACGCTGCGGCGGCGCCGAGCGTTCCGACCGTCCCGGTGGGGTGCCAGAAGCGATAGTGCGCTGGCGCGACCGCCGCGCCGGCGCGCGTGGAAACCTCGTAGCCCGCCAGCACGGCGCGCACGAGCAGTTCGCCGTCGCCGCCGACAGACTGCACCGCCGCCAGCGCCGACGCGATCACCGGGCAACCGGGGTGGTAGATCGCGTCACGGAAGATGTCGTCGAACTCCGCGATGTGCGACGCCGTTCCGTTGATGAATGCCGCCAGCCGCGCCGGAGCGCGCGTGCCGTCGAAATGCAGGACGGCGGGGCCGCGGCCGAGCTCGTCCGCGAAGGCGGCTCGCATCAGCGTGGCGGGAGGCTGCTGCGCGCCGGCCAGCAGCGCCGCGGTCCAGTCGAGGACGGCGCGGCGCACGTGGTGGCGGACGTCGTCCGCGATAGGCGCGGTCCGCTGGGCCGCCACGTAGGCGGCAATCTTCTGCATCAGCATGGCGGCTTCCTTCATTCGCCGGATTTCAGGATCAGTGCGTCGACGGCGAGGACCCCTTCGCCTTCGGCGAGGACCATCATCGGGTTCACTTCGGCCTCCCGGATGCGCAGGTCCGGCAGCACCGCGAGCTGGGACAGGGAGGACACCGCCTTGGCAAGCGCTTCCAGGTCGCCCTTGCGCTTTCCGCGCAGGCCCGTGAGCGGCTTGAGCGATTGCACCTCGGCGATCATTTCGCGCGCGGTGTCCACATCCACCGGTGCGAGCCGGATGCTGCGGTCCCGCGCCACCTCGGCCCAGATGCCGCCCGCCGCCAGCATGACGATGGGGCCGGCCTGCGGGTCGACGCGGTAGCCCACCAGCACCTCGCCCAGCCCGCGCTGCATGGGTTGCACCAGCACCTGGTCGCAGGGCACGCCCGGCGCGCGCTCGCGCAGGTTGCCGCGCAAGGTGGCGAGCGCCTGTTCCAGTTCGCCGCGGTTCGCGATGTTCAGCACCACGCCGCCCACTTCCGTCTTGTGCGGGATGTGCTCGGAGCACACCTTCGCGACCACCGGGAACGGGAACGGCAACTCCGGCGCGCCACCGGCCAGGGAAGCCATCGCCGCCGGGGCATGCGGCACGCCGAGCTGTTCGAGGACGCCGTACGCCTGCGCTTCGCTCAGCGTGCGCGTCGCGGCTCCCGCCGGCACGGCCGGCAAGGCCCCTTGCCTGGGCACACGACGGGAGAACACGGCAGCGATCGCATCGGCGCAGGCTTCCGGCGACCGGAAGCAGGGCACGCCGGCTTCGGTCAACTGGCGCAGCGCCTCGGGCGCCTCGGGCACCAGCATGGCCGCGAGCGGCTTGCCTGCGCCGGCACTGTCGATGATGGGCTTGACCGCCAGTTGCGGATACAGGCGCGCCGACGATCCCACGACCGCGAGCACCAGGTCGAATTCCGGCGCTTCCAGCAGGATCTCCAGCGCCTTCTTCATGACGTCGTAGCGGGTGCCCGCGAGCGTGAGGTCGACCACGCGTCCCGCCGTGCCGGGGAGGCCTGCAGCGGACAGCCGCGCCACCGTTTCCGGCGAAGCCGGCTGCACGGCGATGCCGCGGATGCCCAACTGGTCCACCGCCATGGCGGCGCCGCCGCCGGTGGTGGTCACGACGCCGACGCGGCGGTGGCCCGGACCGGTCTTGCCCAGTTCCACCCGGCGCGCCAGCGGGAAGGTCTCCAGCAGCGCATCCAGCACGCCCACGCGTGCGATGCCCATGTCCTTGAAGAAGGCGTCGGCGACGTCGTCCTCGCCCGCGAGCGCGCCGGTGTGCGTGGCGGCCATTTCCGCTGCAGCCTCGGAGCGTCCGAGCTTGTACGCGATCACCGGCTTGCCGCGCCTGGCCGCTTCGGCGGCAAACGCGCGGAGTTCCTCGCCGTGGCCCAGGCTTTCCAGGAACAGCAGGTAGCCCTCGATGGCCGGATCATCCAGCGTGGCGGCGCAGATCTCTCCCACGCTCAGGTCCACTTCGCCGCCGACCGACACCAGCCCGGCGAAGCCGATGCCGCGCGCCTTGCCTCTCGACACCAGCGCGCCGATCATGCTGCCGCTCTGCGAAGCGACGAACACCTTGCCCGAGGGCAGGTCGGGCTCGGCGAAGGCCGCATTGGCGGTGAGCACGAGCTTGTTGTGCGTGTTGACCACGCCGAGGCTGCTGGGCCCCAGGATCCGGAGGCCCGTGGATCGGGCGAGGTCGCGCAATGCTGCCTCGCGCTGCGCGCCTTCGGCACCCGACTCGGAGAATCCGCTGGCCAGCACGGTCGCGACCTTGACGCCGAGCGCGGCGCTCTCGCGCAGGCAGTCCAGCACGCCTTCGGTCGGCGTCAGCACGAAGACGTGTTCCGGGACTTCCGGCAGGGCGGAGAGGCCGGGATACGCCTGTTCTCCCTGCACCGTGGAGCGGTTCGGGTTGATCGGGTAGACCTTGCCCTGGAAGCCCGCTTCGCGCAGGAACCTGAGCGGCCGGCCGGCCGTCTTGCCCGCGTCGTCGGAGGCGCCGACCAGGGCGATGCTGCGAGGGGCCAGCAGGGCGTGCGCCAGCGCGGCGGACGCGTGAGAGATATCCATGATCAGTCCAGTTTGATGTGCATCGTCTTGAGGAGCTTGTCCCAGTGGCTGACTTCCTCGCGGATGTACGTCCTGAATTCGGCGGGCCGGCCTCCCACGACGACCGCGCCCTGCGCCTCGAGCTTCTCGCGGACGTCGGGTGCCGCCATGGCCTTGGCCACTTCGGCGTGAAGCCTGGCGATGATCGCGGGGGACGTCCCCTTGGGAGCGAGCATGCCGTTCCAGGAGTCGACCACGAACCCGGGAACGCCTGCTTCGGCCATCGTGGGAACCTGGGGAAGTTGCGGCAGGCGCTTCTCGGCCGCCACGGCGATGGGACGGGCCTTGCCCTCCTTCAGCAGCGGCACGGCCGAGACCGAAGTCATGAACGCCATCGTCACCTGGCCCGAAAGGAGGTCCTGCATCGCTCCGGCCGCACCCTTGTAGGGGATGTGGAGGATGTCGATGCCCGCGCGGTTCTTGAGCATCTCACCGGCGAGATGCTGCGTTCCGCCGTTGCCGGTGGAGCCGAACGACAGCTTGCCTGGCTGCTTCCTCGCCAGGTCGAGCAGTTCGGGAAGCGTCTTGGCCGGCACGTTGTTGGCGACCGCGAGCACGGCGGGCGCGGACATCAGCAGCGACACCGGCTCGAAGCTGTCCTGCACGTTCCACTTGAGGTTCTTGTACATGAACCCCGCCATCGTGATCGGCGCCGCTGCGATCAGCAGGGTATAGCCGTCCGGCGCCGCATTCGCGACGAACTCGGACGCGATGTTGGATCCCGCGCCGGGCTTGTTCTCCACGACGAAGGGCTGGCCGAAGGCCGCCTGCAGCTTGGTCGCGAGCAGGCGCGCCGTGAGGTCCGTCGGACCGCCGGCCTGGTAGCCCACGATCAACCGGACCGGCTTGGAGGGATAGCTGGCGGTGGGTTCCTGGGCGGCGGCGGGAACGCCCATGCCCATCGAGGCTGCCACCAGGGCCGCGGCGAAAATCTTCAGCATCACTTGTCTCCTGTCGTTGTGGGAATGGCTCACGCCGCCTTGGGCGCGCGCTGCGGGAACTGGCGGTCGAACACGCCTTCGGCGATGCGGTTCTTGAGCATCTCGATGGAGCCGCCGGCGATCATCCAGCCGCGCGTGCGCCGCACGCAGTATTCGACGATGGACTCCTGGCTGTAGCCCATGCCTCCCATGACCTGCAGCGCCTCGTTCGAGACGTCCCAGCCCGCCTGGTTGCACGCCAGCTTGGCGAGCGCGGTGCTCTGGGCGGAAGGCAGGCCATGCTCGCCCTCCATTGCCGCCTTGTAGAGAAGCAGCTGGGCGGACTCCAGTTTCAGCTTCATCTCGGCGAACTTCCACTGGATGCCCTGGAACTCGCACAGTGCGCGGCCGAACTGCTTGCGCACCAGCGCGTGCTCGCGTGCGATGTTGAAGCAGTGCCGGCCCAGCGCCAGCGAACGCGCCGAGTTGCCGAGCCGTTCCACGTTGAAGCCGGAGATCTGCTTCTTGAAGCCGCCCTCGCCCAGCAGGATATTTTTCTTCGGGATCCGGCATTCCTCGAAGTACAGCTGGCTCCAGGTTTCGCCGCTCATGAACGCCGAAGGCGTGCCCACCTGGAAACCGGGCGTTCCGCGTTCCACCAGGACCGAACCGATGCCGCCCACGCCGGGAGCGAACCGCACGTAGATCAGGAACAGCCCGGCCTCGGGGCTGTGGGTCGAGAACACCTTGCTGCCGTTGATCACGACTTCGTCGCCCTCGATGCGGGCGGAGGTCTTCAACTCCGTCACCGCGGAACCGGCGTCCGGTTCGCTCATGCCCAGAGCGACCAGCTTCTTGCCGGCCAGGAGGTCCGGCAGGAAGCGTTGCTTTTGTTCCGGGGTGGCGTACTCGACGAACGTGCGGACCGGACCGAAGTTGCCCGCCTGCACGATGTCGGCGCTCTTGGGGCACGCCAGGGCGACCTCCTGGATCGCCAGCACCGCGTGCATCAGCGTGCCGCCCTGGCCGCCGTCCTCCTCCGGGAACGCGATGCCCAGCAGCCCTTGCTCGGCAATGAGGCGCGCAGTGTCCCAGGGGAAATGCGGCGAGTGGGCGCGGTCCAGCGCGCCTGGGGCGAGCCTGTCCTGCGCGAACCGGCGGACCGATTCGGCGAACGCCTCGTGTTCTTCGCTCAGTTGAAAGTCCATGGAACGGGTCTCCAAAATCCAGTGGCTGGATCATGGGGCGCATCCTCGCTTTCGAACACTGCCAGTTGCGCGTTCAGGAATGACATAATGTCATGCCTCACCGTCGGGACATCCTCGAAACCGGGACTCACCATGACACGCCGCATTCCACCGCTCAATCCGCTGCGGGTCTTCGAGGTGGTTGCCCGGACCGAGAACCTGACTGCCGCCTCGCGGGAACTGCACGTCAACCAGTCGGCAGTGAGCCGCCAGGTGGCCGTGCTCGAAAACTACCTGGGGGTCGAGCTGTTCCGGCGCGAGCGGCATGGCGTCGTGCTGACCCGCGTGGGCAAGAGCTACGCCGATGAGATCGTCCCGGCGTTCGAGGCCATCGCGGCCGCCACCGGAAAGCTGACCAAGGCGACTTCACAGGGCAGCCTGCGCGTGCGGACCTACACCACGTTCGCGGCCAAGTGGCTCATCCCGCGCCTCCCGGATTTCAAGCGAAGGCATCCCGACATCGACGTGCGCATCTTCAATGCCGTGCCCGACGTCGATTTCGACAGGGATGCGGTGGATGTCGCGATCCAGTTCGGGGACGGGCATTGGCCGCGCGCCAGGAGCGACCTGCTGTTCCACGACGAGATCGAACCCGTGTGCTCGCCGGCTTACCTGAAGCAGGAATCCGGGCGCAAGGGACCGGAGGAAGTGCTTCGCAAGCGCCTGCTGGTCTCGCAGTTCCGGCGCTCGGACTGGGACGACTGGCTTGCCGCCCATCACCTGGAGGAGCAGGCCGCGGCGGCCGAGAGGATGTCGTTCAGCAGCTCGATCCTGACCTGGCAGGCGGCCCTCGACGGCCTCGGTGTGGCGATCGGGCAGGCTGCCTTGCTCAGGGCAGAACTGGACGCCGGCCAACTCGTTCGCCCGTTCGGCAAGCCCCTGCAGCGCGAAAAGGCGCACTACCTCGTCCGGCCGCAGGTGCAGAGGGAGTCCCGGAAGGTGATGGCTTTCCGGGATTGGCTGCTGGAAAGCGTCGGCAAGGATCGCATCGAGGCCTGACTGCGACCATTCGCGCGGCTCGCTTTCACGCAAGCATCCGCGCTTCCCACCGCCCCTCTTCCACGCTCCGCGCCACGAGCTGCTCCAGCAGCCCCTGCACGCGCTCCGCCGCCGTCGTGATCGGGAACAGCAGGGAGCTCCCCACGCACGCCGTGCGGGTCAGCTTCGCATCCCGCAGCTCCGCGACGTCGAGCACGCCGTGCCGCAACCTTTCATCGAGGGCACACGAAGGCAGGATCGCAAAGCCCAGTCCTGCTTCGACGGCGCCAACCAGCAGCGATGGTGCGTTGATCTCGGCGACGACGTGCGGCGCCACGCCACGCTCGCTCCAGATGCGTTCCATCGTTTCCCGGATGCCGTTGGGACGACTCAGGAGAAGCAAAGGGAGTTCGGATGCCTTGGCCAGGGTCAAGGACCTTTTTCCACGCAGGCTCCCGCTCGCGCCGACCAGTCGCAACGGCTCACGCACGAGGGGCTTCAGGCGCAGGCTGGCATCCGCCCCATCGCCGAAGACCACGGCCAGGTCCAGCTTGCCTTGCGCGAGCATCTGAGCGATCACGGAACTCGGTCCCTCCGTAATTTCCAGGCGCACGTCGGGCAGCTGCTCGCGCACCGCCGCGAGCAGGGACAGCCCCAGCACGGACGTGATCGTCCAGGGCAAGCCGATCGCCACCGGGCCGCTGACTCCGCCTCCGGCCTGCAGCGCGATGGATCGGGTGGCTTCGACCTGCTTCAGGATCGCCTGCGCGTGGCGAAACACGGCGAGGCCGGCCTCCGTCGGCGTGACGCCGCGCACGCTGCGCGCCAGCAGCTTCACCCCCAGCTCATCCTCGAGTTGCGCCAGCTGCTTGGAGAGCGCCGGCTGCGCGATGTGCAAGGTTCGCGAGGCACGCGACACGCTGCCGGTTTCCACGATGGAGGCGAAGTAGCGCAGCTGGCGGATATCCATCGCGCGAGGATATACCCATAGCCTGAAACAGTATTTTTCGGCATACCCCCTTCTCACTACACTGCGCCCCATAGCTACCAGGAGACAAGCGTGGGCGGCAGCATCAGGGTGGAACGCAACGGGCCGGTGGCCACGGTCGTCATCGACAACCCCGCCAAGCGCAACGCGATGGACCAGGCGATGTGGATCGCGATGGGCGACGCGCTGCTGGCATTGCAGGAAGAGCCGCAGGTGCGTTGCCTCGTCCTGCGCGGCGCCGGCACCGAGGCCTTCGGCAGCGGCGCCGACATCGACGAATTCGAGAAGCTGCGCGCCACCAAGGCCCAGGCCATCGCGTTCGGCAAGCACGGCCACCGCGCGATGCACGCGGTGCGGGACTGTCCCATTCCCACGGTCGCGGCCATCCGCGGCGTCTGCGTCGGCGGCGGCCTGGAGCTGGCGATCGGCTGCGACATCCGGCTGGCCAGCGACGACGCGAAGTTCGGCGTGCCGATCGCGCGGCTGGGCGGCGTGCTCGCCTATCCGGAGCTGGAAGGGCTCGTCCGCGTCGCGGGACCGCAGGTCGCGCTGGAATTGCTGCTGGAAGGCCGCGTGATCGGCGCGGCCGAGGCCCGGGCCAAAGGAGTCGTGAGCCGCGTCGTCCCGGCTTCCGAATTCGACGGCGAGCTGGAGCGGACGGTCGCCCGCATCACCGCCGGCGCGCCGCTGTCCGCGCGCTGGCACAAGAAATTCGTGCGGCGCCTGCAGGAGGCGCGCGCGCTCACCGCGTCGGAGCTCGAGGAAGGCTATGCCTGCTTCGACACGGAAGATTTCACCGAGGGCTGGCGTTCGTTCCAGGCCAAGCGTCCACCGGTTTTCAAGGGGAGATAGATGCAATCGAATGCAGGACGCAGGGGGCCGCTGGCCGGCTTGCGCGTGGTCGAACTGGCGCACGTCATGGCCGGTCCGGTGGGCGGCTTGCTGCTGGCCGACATGGGCGCCGACGTCGTGAAGGTCGAGAAGCTCCCCGGCGGCGACGACACGCGCCGCACCACGCCGCCCTCCATCGAAGGCGAATCCGCCTCCTTCATGATCCTGAACCGCAACAAGCGCGGGATCGCGGTGGACCTGAAGAGCCCCGAAGGCAAGGACGTGGTCCGCCGCATGATCACGCGGGCCGACATCGTGCTGGAGAACTACCGCCCGGGCACCATGGAGAAGATGGGCCTGTCGTTCCCCGAGCTGCAAAAGGCCAACCCCGGCCTGGTCTATTGCAAGATCACGGGCTTCGGCCTGACGGGTCCCTATGCCAACCGCGCCGGCTACGACCTGATCTCCCAGGGCATGTCGGGGCTCATGGGCCTGACGGGCGAGGGCCCGGGCCGGCCGCCCGTGAAGGTAGGCGTGCCCGTGGGCGACGTGACCGCCGGCATCCTCGCGGCCACCGGCATCCTGGCGGCCTACATCGAGCGGCTGCGCACCGGCGAAGGCCAGTACGTGGACACCTCCTTGCTGGAGGCATCCCTCGTCCATACCTACTGGCCGGTGGCGCTGGCGTTCGCCACGGGCGAATCAGCCGGTCCGATGGGCTCGGCGCATCCCGTGGCGGCGCCCTACCAGGCCTTTCCCACCGCCGACGGCTGGCTGAACATCGGCGCCATGAGCCAGGCCACGTGGGTCGGCACCGCGGAAGTGCTGGGCCTGCCCTGGATGGTGACGGACGAACGCTTCGCCACCAACGGGGCGCGCATGAAGCACCGCGAACAGATGGTGCAACTGGTTTCGGACGTGCTGCGCACGCAGTCCACCGAGCACTGGATCGGCGCCTTCGAGCGCGCCGGCGTCCCGGCCGGTCCGGTCAAGAACATGAAGCAGGTGCTCGACGATCCGCAGACGCGCGCGCGGGACATGGTGATCCGCGTGGAACATCCCGTTGCCGGCGAGATCGAGGCGCTCGGGCTGCCGATCAAGTTCTCGCACGGCAACGGCGTGACCCGCCGCGGCGCGCCGCTGTACGGGCAACATACCGGCGAAGTCCTGCGCGAGCTGGGTTACGCCGATGCGGAGATCGAGCGGCTGGCGGCGGCAGGCGCCGTGCACCTGCACCTGCACCAGGAACAACACAAGGAGACATGCGAATGAACAGCCTTCCCTTCACCCGCCGCGCCTGCATCGCAGCCGCCCTGGCCTTGGCGGCTGGCGCGCTGCATGCCCAGGCCGCGTACCCGGACAAGCCGGTGCGCATCGTGGTGCCATCTTCCCCCGGCGGCAGCGCCGACGCCGTCGCCCGCATGGTGGGCGAGCGGCTGTCGAAGACGCTCGGCCAGCAGTTCGTCGTCGACAACAAGGGCGGCGGCGGCAACATCGCCACCGAGATCGTCGCCAAGGCGGCGCCCGATGGCTACACGCTGCTGCTGACGGGCAACAACCACACGGTCAACGTCTCGCTGTTCGCCAAAGCTCCCTACAAGCTGGAAGACTTCGCGCCCGTGATCGAGCTCACGCGCGGACCTTCGGTGTTCGTGGCGGCCAACAATGCGCCCTTCTCCGGCCTGAAGACGCTGATCGCGAAAGCCAAGGCCGCTCCCGCCTCCATCGCCTACGGCAGCCCCGGCATCGGCTTGCCGTCGCACATCGCCTTCGAACTGTTCCAGTACGAGAACAGGATCCAGCTGGTGCATGCGCCGTACAAGGGTTCCGGTCCTTCGCTCGCCGACGCCGTCGCGGGCCAGATCCCGCTGGTGTCGTCAACGCTCGCGGCGGCGATGCCGCACATCAAGGCCGGCAAGGTCAAGGCGCTCGCGGTGACGTCGGCGCAGCGCTGGCCCAGCCTGCCGGACGTGCCCACCGTCGCCGAAGTCACCGGCAGCAAGTTCACCCACCTGACCTGGCTCGGCGTCCTCGCGCCCAAGGGCACGCCTGAACCGATCGTCGCCAGGCTCAACGCCGAGATGGACAAGATGCTGAAGGACCCCGATCTGCGCAAGACGCTGGAGACGCTCGGCACCGACCCGGTGGGCGGCTCGCCGGCGGCCATGGGCCGGATGATCCAGGACGAATACGCGGCCTCGCGCAACCTGATCCAGGCGGCGAAGCTGAAGGCCGAGTGAACCCGCGAGCGGCGCTCGCAGCGTCGCTCCTGTTCCACTTCGGAAACGCAGGCAGCACCAAATACCAGTCCTGCCGCCCCGGGGGCGCGATGACACTAGCGGCTTCACCCCGTTGCCGCGACCGCGCCGATCCTGCAGATGCTGAAGCTTCTCCAACCCATCCAGCTGGGTCCCTACCTGCTGCCCAACCGGGTGGTGCTCTCGCCCATGACGCGAAATCGTTCGCCGGGCGAAGTCCCCAACGATCTCAACGCCCTGTACTACGCGCAGCGCGCCGGGGCGGGCCTGGTCATGACCGAGTCCACCGCGATCTCGCCGCGCGGCCTCGGCTGGACGGAGACGCCGGGCATCTGGTCCGCGGACCAGGTGCGCGGCTGGCAGAAGGTGACGCAGGCGGTGCATGCCCGCGGCGGCCGGATCTACGTGCAGCTCTGGCACTGCGGCCGCAACTCCCACCCGCTCACCCAGCCGGGTGGACAGGTGCCGCTCGGTCCTTCGGCGGTCCAGCCGACCGGCACGGTGCGCACCCGCGAAGGCAGGCTGCCGCTGCACGTGCCGCGCGAGATGGACACACGCGACATCTCGGAGCTGCTGGACGAATACCGGCATGCCGCGCGCATGGCGCAAGAGGCGGGCTTCGACGGCGTCGAGGTGCACGCCGCCAACGGCTACCTGCTGGACCAGTTCCTGCGCGATTCGGCCAACCTGCGGCGCGATGACTACGGCGGCTCGCCCGAACGCCGCTGCCGGCTGCTGTTCGAGGTGGTGCAGGCGGTTGCCGAAACCTGGGGCGCCGATCGCATGGGCGTGCGGCTGTCGCCCACCAGTCCTTCCAACTACCGGCTCTCCGATTCGGAACCGGCCGCCCTCTACGCGGTGGCGCTGCAGGGCCTGTCGAAATTGCGCGTGGCCTTCGTCGACATGGTGGAAGGCTCGTCCAACGCGATGCCGCCCACCCACGACCTGGACTGGGACGCGCTGCGCCGCCACTTCAGCGGTGTCTACATCGCCAACAACGCCTTCACGCGCGAGAGCGGCGAAGAGGCCATCGCCAGCGGGCGCGCCGACATGGTCGCCTTCGGGCGGCTGTTCATCGCCAACCCCGACCTGGTGCGGCGATTCGCCGACGGCGCGCCGCTGAACCCGCTCGTGCAGGACACGATCTACACCAGCGACCACCGCGGCTACACCGACTACCCCAGCCTCGACGGCGACGGCCGCAAGACCCATTCCTAGAAGGAGACCAACGCGATGCTGAAACGACTGACCCTCACCGTCTGCGGCCTGCTCGCGGCAGCCGGCGCCGTCGCGGACCCGTATCCCGCCAAACCCATCACGCTGGTCGTGCCCTACTCCGCGGGCGGCGGCGCCGACGTGATCGCGCGCGCACTCGGCAAGAGCCTGACCGAGCAGCTGAAGCAACCCGTCGTCGTCGACAACAAACCGGGCGCCTCGGGCCAGATCGCCGCAGCGGCGGTCTCCAGGGCCACCCCCGACGGCTACACCCTGCTGCTCTCCACCGACAACATGTACTCCATCAACCCGGTGCTGTTCGGCAAGGCGGCCCAGGAATCGCTCGGTGGGCTGGAGCCCATCGCCAACATCGTGGGCGCGCCGGTCGTCGTCGCGGTCAGCGCCTCGTCGCCCATCCAGGGCCTGCAGGACTTCGCCGCGGCGGCGCAGAAGAAGGGCGCGCCGCTGTCGTACGCCTCGCCCGGTGTCGGCACACCGCACCAGCTCGCCGCCGAAATGCTGGCGCGGGCACTGAAGCAGCCGCTCACGCACGTGCCGTACAAGGGCACTTCCAATGCGATGACCGACCTGGTCGGCGGGCAGGTCGACCTGCTGTTCGGCATGCCCGCGAGCGTGCAGCCGCTGGTCACCGCGGGCAAGGCCCGGATCATCGCCGTCACCTCGCCTTCGCGCTTTCCCCTGCTGCCCACGGTGCCCACCGTGGCCGAGACGCTGCGCAACGTGTCCATCTCCACGGTGGACATGGGCCTGATGACGCCCAAGGGGACTTCCCCCGACATCGTGCGGAAATTGAACGATGCCGTGCGCGCGGCCCTCGTGGATCGCGACGTGCGCCATGTGATCCTCACCAACGGCATGGTGGGCCTGGGTGGCTCGCCAGCGGACTACGCGCAGCGCATGAAGCAGGCGCGCGCGGAGCGCGAACGCATCATCGTCGACACCGGCATCCGGGCGGAGTGAGCTACCGCCTGGCGGCGGACAGGAAGTCGACCAGCAGGGCCGCGGCTTTCGTGAGCTTGTCCTTGTCGCGGTAGCAGATCACGAAGCGCCGCTTGGCCCACGCGTCCGAGAGAGGGATCACCTTGAGTCCCAGCATCTCGGCGCGGGCCGCGACGACTTCCTTGGGGATGATCGAGATGCCCAGTTCGGCATCCACCACCCGGATCGCCGCCTCGAAGTTGGAGACCGTGGAGCGGTAGACCAGGCGCTTGCCCGCCAAGGCAGCCGCGCGCGCCAGCATCACGTTCACCGCGCCCGATGCCTCCAGTCCCACGTGTTCGTGATCGAGCGTGTCCTCGAAGGCGCAGCGCTTGCGCGCCGCCAGCGGATGCGTCGGGTACACCACCGCCGCCAGGTGGTCGGAGCGATAGGCCACCGTCTTCAGTCCTTCCAGGTTGGTGGCATCCCACAGCACACCCACGGAGGCGCTGCCCTCCTTCACGCGGCGGACGATGTCGCGGCTCAGCTGTTCCTCGATGTCGACATGGATCTCGCGGTGGTCCGGCTTCTTCATGAAAGCCGCCACGTCGTCCGGCAGCGACTCCGCGATCGAGGAGACCGTGCCGAGCAGCCGCACGTGGCCGCGCACGCCGGAGCCGAAGCTCGCCATGTCCTGGGCGATGCGGCTCGCGCTCGACAGGATGTTGCGCGAGTGCTCCAGCAGCATCTCGCCGGCCGCCGTCGGCGCCACGCCGCGTCGCTGGCGATCGAACAGCGGCACGCGCAGGTCGTGTTCGAGCTGGGCCAGCCGCTTGCTGATCGCCGACGGCACCACGTGCTCCTGCTCCGCGGCGCGCGTGATGTTGCCGTTCTCGCAAACCGCGACGAAGTAGCGCAGCGAGGTCAGGTCCAGGTCTTTCATGGCCTCCATTGTGCTGTGAGCTTCAGGAAAACCGGACGTTCCGAAATACCACTTTCTGGAAAAACGGGAATGCCTAGACTTCCCCGCATGCCCGCCACCAACCTTCCCACCCGAGCGACCATTCGCGAAGTCGGCCTGCGCGACGGACTGCAGAGCATCCAGAAGATCCTGCCGACCGAACGCAAGAAGGAATGGGTGCGCGACGCCTACGCCGCCGGCCAGCGCGAGATCGAAGTCGGCTCCTTCGTGCCCCCGAAGCTGCTGCCGCAGCTGGCCGACACCGCCGAGGTGCTGGCGTACGCGAAGACGCTGCCGGGCCTGTTCGCCTCGGTGCTGGTGCCCAACCTGCGCGGCGCCGAGCGCGCCATCGCCGAAGGCGCCGACCTGATGATCCTGCCGCTGTCCGCCTCGCACGCACACAGCCTGGCCAACCTGCGCAAGACCCCCGACGACGTGGTCGCCGAACTCGCGAAGATCCGCGCCGCGCGCGACGCCGCCGGCAGCAGGACGCTGATCGAAGGCGGCGTCGGCACCGCCTTCGGCTGCACGATCCAGGGCGACGTGCAGGAGTCCGAAGTGCTGCGCCTGCTGCAAGCCCTGCTCGATGCCGGCGCCGACCGCGTGAGCCTGGCCGACACGGTGGGCTACGCCAATCCCGCCGCGGTTTCGCGCCTGTTCGAGAAGGCGCTGAAGATCGCCGGCGACCGCTTCTGCTGCGGCCACTTCCACGACACGCGCGGTCTGGCGCTGGCCAACATCTACGCTTCGCTGGAACTGGGCGTGGAACGCTTCGACGCCTCGCTGGCGGGCATCGGCGGCTGCCCGCACGCGCCCGGCGCCAGCGGCAATGCGTCCACCGAAGACCTCGCCTTCATGCTCGCCTCGATGGGCGTGGGCACCGGCATCGACCTGCCGCAGCTGCTGGCGCTGCGCGCGAAGGTCGCGGATTGGCTGCAAGGCGAGCCCACGCACGGCACGCTCTGGCGCGCCGGGCTTCCGAAGAATTTCCAGCCCTCGTCATTGCGGCCTTGAGCCGCAATCCATGGATCCCGGGTCAAGCCCGGGATGACAACCCAACGGATCCAACATGAGCGAAAACACCGGCCTTCCCCTCGAAGGCATCCGCGTCGTCGAATTCACCCACATGGTGATGGGCCCCACCTGCGGCATGATCCTGGCCGACCTCGGCGCCGAGGTGATCAAGATCGAGCCGCCCGGCGGCGACAAGACCCGCAACCTTCCCGGCCTGGGCATCGGCTTCTTCCGCAGCTTCAACCGCAACAAGAAGAGCGTGGTGATCGACATCGCCACGCCGGAGGGCCAGGAGACCGCGGCCGAACTGGTCGGCGAGTGCGACGTGGTGCTGGAGAACTTCCGCCCCGGCCTGATGAAGAAGTTCGGCCTCGACTACGAGACGCTGGCCGCGCGCTTCCCGCACCTCATCTACGCTTCGCACAAGGGCTTCCTGCCCGGTCCGTACGAGAACCGCCTCGCCCTCGACGAGGTGGTGCAGAACATGGCCGGCCTGACCTACATGACCGGTCCCAAGGGCCGCCCGCTGCGCGCGGGTTCGTCCGTGAACGACATCATGGGCGGCATGTTCGGCGCCATCGGCATCCTGGCGGCACTGCAGGAGCGGAATCGCACCGGCCGCGGCCAGGAGATCCAGAGCGCGCTGTTCGAGAACTGCACGCTGCTCGCGGCGCAGCACATGCAGCAGTACCTGATGACGGGCGAAGCGCCGCCGCCCATGCCTTCGCGCGTGTCGGCCTGGAGCGTGTACGACGTATTCACCCTGGCCGACGACGAGCAGCTGTTCATCGGCGCGGTGAACGACAAGCAGTTCCAGATCCTGTGCAAGGTAATAGCGCGGCCGGACCTGGCCAGCGATCCCGCGCTCGCGACCAACGCGCAACGCGTGGAGGTGCGCCCGGCGCTGCTGGAGAAGCTGGGCGAGACGCTGCGCCTGCACCGCACCGAAGAACTGCAGCCCAGGCTGGAGGCTGCCGGCATCCCCTACGCGCCGATCGTGCGCCCCGAGCAGCTGGTGCACGACCGCCACCTGGTCGAATCCGGCGGCCTGGTGCCCATGGAAACCGACGACGGCGAAACCACCCAGGTGGTGCTGCTGCCGCTGCTGATGAACGGCCGCCGCCCCGGCGTGCGGCATGCGCTGCCGAAGGTCGGCGAGCACACCGAGGAAATCCTCGCGCGGCTGCCCGGCCACGCGACCGCCTGACCCCCGCATCCGAGGAGATCAAAAGATGATGCAAACCACCCGCCGCCTGTTCGGCACCGTTGCCGCCGCGGTCGTCGCCGCCGCCGCCCTGCCCGCCTTCGCGCAAGCCGACGCGCCGCTGCGCGTGATCCTGCCCGTGGGCGCGGGCTCGGGCGTGGACACCATCGTGCGCGCCGCGCAGAACGCCCTGGCGCGCGAGCTGAAGCAGCCGGTCGTGATCGAGAACCTGCCGGGCGCCGGCGGCATCACGGGCACCGCGCAGCTGGTGAAGGCCGCGCCCGACGGCCGCACCATCGCCTTCGTGTCCAACAACCACGCGGTGAATCCCAGCATCTTCAAGAAGATGCCCTTCGACAGCCTCACGGACATCACGCCCATCTCGGTGGTGGGCGAAACGCCTTTCGTGCTGGTGGTGAATCCGTCGCGGCTGCCGGTCAGGAATGCCAAGGAACTCGCGGCGACGCTGAAGGCCAGTCCGGGCAAGTTCAACTACGCCTCGTCCGGCAACGGCACCATCCTGCACCTCGCGAGCGAACTGTTCGTCGACGCGGCCGACGCCAAGGTCGCCCACATCCCGTACAAGGGCGTCGGACCGATGCTCACCGACATCATCGGCGGCCAGGTCGACTTCGGCGTGGTCGCCGTGCCCTCCGTGCAGGGCCACCTGAAATCCGGCGCGCTGCGCGCGGTCGGCGTGATGGGTGCGCAGCGCGTCGCCTCCCTGCCGGAGCTGCCGACAATGAAGGAGCAAGGCTTCGCCGACGTCGTGATCGGCGGCTGGTTCGCCGCCGTCGGTCCTGCCAAGCTGCCCGCCGCGGAAGTCAAGCGCATCCACACCGCCGTGGTCAACGCCTGGAACGCGCCGGAAGTGAAGGAAGCGATGGCCAGGCAGGAGAACATCATCCATCCGGGCACGCCGGAAGCCGCGACCGCCTTCTTCAAGACCGAGCAGGCCCGCTACGCCCGCATCGTGCAGAAGGCCGACATCAAGGCGGACTGAGTTTTTTCCCATCATTCCTTTCGCAGGAGTCTGCAATGGCTGATCTGTTCGACAACCCCATGGGGCTGTGCGGCTTCGAGTTCGTCGAGTTCGCTTCCCCCACCCCCGGCGTGCTGGAGCCCCTGTTCGAGAAGATGGGCTTCACGCTGGTCGCGAAGCACCGTTCCAAGGAGGTCGTGCTGTACCGCCAGGGCGACATCAACTTCATCGTCAACCGCGAGCCCAAAAGCCAGGCGGCCTACTTCACCGCGGAGCACGGCGCCTCGGCTTGCGGCCTCGCCTTCCGCGTGCGCGACGCGCACCAGGCGTACGAGCGCGCGCTGAAACTGGGCGCGCAGCCGATCGAGATGCCCACGGGCCCGATGGAACTGCGCCTGCCGGCGATCAAGGGCATCGGCGGCGCCCCGCTGTACCTGATCGACCGCTTCGAGGACGGCAAGTCGATCTACGACATCGATTTCGAGTTCCTGCCGGGCGTGGAGCGGCACCCCAAGGGCGTGGGCCTGAAAGTGGTGGATCACCTCACGCACAACGTCTACCGCGGCCGCATGGCGCACTGGGCCGCCTTCTACGAGCGCCTGTTCAACTTCCGCGAGATCCGCTACTTCGACATCAAGGGCGAGTACACCGGCCTCACGTCCAAGGCGATGACGGCGCCGGACGGCCTGATCCGCATCCCGCTGAACGAGGAAGCCGGCAAGACCTCGGGCCAGATCGAGGAGTTCCTGATGAAGTTCAGCGGCGAAGGCATCCAGCACGTCGCCCTGTCGACCGACAACCTGATCGAGACGGTCGACCAGCTGCAGATGGCCGGCGTGCCGCTGATGACGGCACCCAACGACATCTACTACGAGATGCTGGCAGAGCGCCTGCCGGGCCACGGCCAGCCCGTGGGCGAGCTGCAGGTGCGCGGCATCCTGCTGGATGGCGACACCTCCGGAGGACAGAAGCGCCTGCTGCTGCAGATTTTCAGCGAGACGCTGCTGGGTCCCGTCTTCTTCGAGTTCATCCAGCGTGCCGGCGACGACGGCTTCGGCAACGGCAACTTCAAGGCGCTGTTCGAATCGCTGGAGCGCGACCAGATCCGCCGCGGCGTGCTGCAGGTCGAAAAGGAGGCCGCGTGATGCTGAAGGTCGACCGCATCCACCACGTCGCCTACCGCTGCAAGGACGCCAAGGAAACCGTGCTCTGGTACCAGCAGAACCTGAACATGGATTTCGTGCTGGCGATCGCCGAGGACCAGGTGCCTTCGACCAAGGCGCCCGATCCCTACATGCACATCTTCCTGGACGCCGGCATGGGCAACGTGCTCGCCTTCTTCGAGCTGCCCACCCAGCCGGAGATGGGACGCGACCCCAACACGCCTGCCTGGGTACAGCACATCGCCTTCCGGGTGAAGGACCGCGCCACGCTGCTGGAGTTCAAGCAGCGGCTGGAAGCCAACGGGGTGGAGGTGCTGGGCGTCACCGACCACGGCGCCTTCCACTCCATCTACTTCTTCGACCCGAACGGCCACCGGCTGGAACTGGCCTGCCCCGATCCCGAGGAAGAGGCGATGAACCGGCGCCTGGACGCGGTGAAATGGGACATGCTGGAGGAATGGTCGAAGACGAAACGCGCGCCCAAGCACGCGGCTTTCCTGCACCAACGCGAGTTCAAGGAATGAGCGCCGACACGTACGACGCCAACGACCCGGCCCTGGAGAGCTGGGTAGCGAGCGCGAACGATCCGGCCGGCGACTTCCCGATCCAGAACCTGCCCTTCGGCCGCTTCCGCCGCGAGGACGATGCCGCCTGGTGCATCGGCGTCGCCATCGGCGACCAGGTGCTGGACCTGCGCAAGGCGGGCCTGATCGACAACGCGGACATCAACCGGCTGATCCGGCTCAAGCCGCAGACGCGGCAGGCGCTGCGACAGGCCATCTCCGAGGGCCTGCGCCACGGCAGCCCGCATCGCACGAAGTTCGAAGCCGCGCTCGTGCCGCAGCGGGACGTCACCCTCGGCGTGCCCTGCGACATCCGCGACTACACGGACTTCTACGTCGGCATCCACCATGCGACCGCGATCGGCAAGCAGTTCCGTCCGGACAACCCGCTGCTGCCGAACTACAAGTGGGTGCCGATCGGCTACCACGGCCGGGCGTCGACCATCGTCGCCAGCGGCACCGCCTTCCACCGCCCGGTCGGCCAGACCCGGGCGCCGGATGCCGCGGAGCCGGCAGTGGGTCCCAGCGCCCGGCTGGACATCGAGCTGGAACTCGGCATCGTGATCGGCCGGCCCAATGCCATGGGCGTGCCGATCCGCATCGGCGAAGCCGAGGAGCACGTCTTCGGCGTCACGCTCTTCAACGACTGGAGCGCCCGCGACATCCAGGGCTGGGAGTACCAGCCGCTGGGCCCCTTCCTGTCCAAGAATTTCGCCAGCACGATCTCGCCGTGGATGGTGACGCTCGATGCGCTGGAGCCGTTCCGCAAGCCCCTGGTCCGTCCGGATGGCGATCCGCGGCCCTTGCCCTATCTCGACTCGGCCGACAACGCCGCGCGTGGGGCTTTCGATATCCAACTCGAAGTGGTGCTCCAGACCGCGCGGATGGCCAAAGCGGGTCATGCGGGAGACACGATCAGCCGGTCGAACTTCGCCGAAGCCGCCTACTGGACGATCGCGCAGCTCGTCGCGCACCACACGGTGAACGGCTGCGCGCTGCAGGCCGGCGACCTGTTCGGATCGGGCACGCTGTCCGGGCCACGGCCGGACCAGGCGGGGTCGCTCCTCGAGCTCACCCTCGGCGGCAAGCAGGCGCTGACGCTGTCGAATGGCGAGCGCAGGACCTACCTGCAGGACGGCGACACCATCATCCTGCGCGGCTATTGCGAGCGGCCGGGCTTTCGCCGCATCGGCTTCGGCGAGTGCAAGGGAACTGTCCTGTCCGCCCCGGGCTGATGCGCCGACCCGCAGCAGTAGCATCACACGATGGATACCTGGACTCCCTCTTCGTGGCGCGAGCGACCCGTGCTGCAGATGCCGGTCTATCCGGATGCCACGGCGCTGGCATCGGCCGAGCAGCGCCTGGGCGCCTTGCCGCCGCTGATCTTCCCGGGCGAGATCTCGCAGCTGCGCGAGCGTCTCGCGGCCGTGTCACGCGGCGAGGCCTTCCTCTTGCAGGGAGGCGATTGCGCCGAGAGCTTCGACGAGTTCGGCCAGGAGCCGGTGGAATCCACGTTCCGCGTGATCCTGCAGATGGCCGTGGTCCTCACCTATGCCGCGGCCTGCCCGGTGGTGAAGGTGGGCCGCATCGCCGGCCAGTTCGCGAAGCCCCGGTCTTCGGACACGGAGACCGTGAACGGGGTCTCCTTGCCGTCCTACCGTGGCGACATCATCAACGGCAGCGACTTCAGCGCCAGTGCCCGCCAGCCCGATCCGGCCCGCCTGCTGCAGGCCTACTCGCATTCGGCCGCCACGCTGAACCTGCTGCGGGCGCTGGCCCAGGGCGGTTTCGCGGACCTGCGCGAAGTGCATCGCTGGACGGCGGATTTCGTCCGCTCCAGCCCGCAGGGTGCCCGCTTCGAGGAGCTTGCGGACCGCATCACGCAGTCCCTGGCATTCATGGAAGCCTGCGGCTTCGACGCCGCGCGGGCACCACAGCTGCATGCCGTGGAGTTCTACACGTCGCATGAGGCCCTGCACCTGCAGTACGAGCAGGCACTCGCCCGTTACGACGAACGCCAGCAGCGGTGGTACGCCGCTTCGGCGCACCTGCTCTGGCTGGGCGAACGCACGCGCAACGTCGATGGCGCGCATGTGGAATTCCTGCGCGGCATCGGCAACGCGGTCGGCGTGAAGATCGGCCCCGCAGCCAGCGCGGACGACGTGCTGCGCCTGATGGACCTGCTGGACCCCGGGCAGCAACCGGGCCGGCTGGTGCTCATCACGCGCATGGGCAGCGACAAGGTGGCGGACAGGCTTCCGCCGCTGCTGCGTGCCGTGCGGCGCGAAGGACGCACGCCCGTGTGGTGCTGCGATCCCATGCACGGCAACACGGTGACCGCGTCCAACGGCTACAAGACGCGCGACTTCGAGCGCATCCTGCAGGAGATGAATGGATTCTTCGCCGCGCACGCGCAGGAAGGCACGTATCCGGGCGGCCTGCACTTCGAGATGACGGGGCAGGACGTGACGGAATGCCGCGGCGGGGCACAGGCACTGACCGACGAACGCCTCGAAGAGCGCTACCGCAGCGCCTGCGACCCGCGGCTGAACGGATCGCAGAGCCTCGAGCTGGCGTTCCGGATCGCCGATGTGCTGAAGTCGGCACGCCGCTGACGCGGGGGCGGAGGGGAATCCTCACCGACCGGCGCGGCGCTTTTCACCCTGCACGTTGTTTCGCCGCGCGCCAGCTCTCGGCGCGGTACGGCTGGGTCAACTGCAGTCCCGCGATCACGAGGTCGGCGCGGGTGCCGTCGGCATTGCGCAGGAAGCCCTTCAACACGCCTTCCTGGACGAAACCGAATTTCTCGGCCGCACGAATGGCGTGGATGTTCTCGGGGTAGAAGTGCGCGGTAAGCCGCTCGACGCCCATCCTGTCGCGCAGGAATCCGATCGCGAGCTGCGCCGCCTGCACCGCGATGGCACGTTGCAAGGCCGGGAATCCGATCAGGAACTCGCATCGCCTGTGCACGGCCGAATGGTCGGTTGCGCTCACGAATCCGACCGGTCCCTGTTCGGTGCGGACCGTCCAGTGGAGGGCGTGCAGTTCGCTCAGCAGGGCGGCACGTTCGCGCTCCAGCACTTGGCGCAATGCCGCATCGCTCTCCGGCAACGGCCGTGCCGACCGGTTGAAGTTGCCCATGAACTGCCGGTCACTCCAGCACGCGCGCACGAAGGACGCGTCGTCTGCGTCGCGCCGCTCCAGGACCACCCGCCGCCCTTCCAGCGGCTGCCACCAGAAGTCCTCGTGCTCGTGCAGCAGCGCCTGCAGCTCCACGCTGTCGGCGAACTGCGGCTGCGCGCGAATCAGCTCGCGCGCGGCCGCCAGGCGGCGCGCCTGCCGCAAGGCGCGCAGTTCTTCGCGCAGTGCAGGCGCCGCCACGCGTTCAGAGCGCCGGCGGGACCTGGAACTGCGCGACCTGTTCCAGGCGGGACGCCGAGCCCAGGGCTGCGGTGACTTCCGTGCGCGAAGTGCCGCCGAAAGCCAGCTGCCGCTCGGACAGTGACAGCGTCGGCGCCAGCCCGAGCTCCGTCATGCCGCCCGCCGGGGTAAGCGCTTCTTCCAGCGCAGCCCACGCGTCGACCTGCTCCCAGAGCTGCTGCAGCGCCTGCGGCGTGTCGCTGGAGGCGGGCGTGGCCGCCTCGGCTTCCGCACGCATCCAGGCAATCAAGGCGTCGCTTCCAGCAGCGTCCAGGGAAGCGGCGGGCGCAGGCGACGTGGGCGCTTCCGCAACCGGCGCGCTGTCGGGAATGCTCGCGACGTCGACGTTCACCGGATCGAGCTCCGGCGCCCGCTGCGTGGGCACCTCCGCCACGGCTGCTCCCGCCGTGTCCAGTGCGCTCGAATCCTGCCCGTCCAGGGCGGCCAGTGCGGCGAGGAATTCTTCGAGCGTCGGCTCTTGCGATGCAGCCGCCCCGGCGCCTGCCACCGGCGCTTGTCCGCCCGACGTCAGGGCCGAACCGTCCGAGGGCAAGAACGCATCGTCCGCCTCTGTGGTGACCTGTCCGATCGAGGGCAATCCCGGCTGCACGGCGGGGGACGCGACCGGTGTGATTCCCCCCATGCCGGTCGGCTGGGCGTCGATGGCCGATGCCGTGAGCTGCAAGCTCACCGGCGTCGCGATCGTTTCCGTTGCACTCACGGAGGACCTCCCGGCGACGCTCGCCTCCTCGGACGTAAGCAGCGCAGTGGTGCTCGCGTCGAGGGACATCGGCTCCGCGCTCAGTGCCATCATCGACGAGAACGACATCATCTGCATGGATGCCGTAGCCACCGGGTTCAGGATGTCCTGCGCGGCGGAGCCGAAGCTGGTGGAGCTCACCTGCGGCTGCACCGACGCGAACGACAGCCCGGAGAGGTTCGCCCCGTGCGCGTACTGGTAGGCGACCTCGCCGCCCAAGAGCTGGGTGTTGCTCGACCCGGCAAAGGCGCTCGTGAGCACGGAGTCGCTCAGCTGCCACGTCCCGATCGCGGAGTTCGCCGCGTAGGCCGCGTCGAAGGCCGCCACCAACTGGTCGAAGTTCAGGGTGGTGATGCGGCTGTTGCGCAGCGTGTCCCCGCTGCCCGGCGCATAGTCCGCGCTGGAGTCGATCACCACCTGCAGCTTCGCGATCGTCTGGTTCGCCGACGCCGCATACCAGCCGGCCAGCCGGAGCTCGGAAGTCGTTCCGATCACGCGCAGCTGCAGGTCGTTGCCGGTGCGGGAAAGCGCCAGCTCCGACAACATCACGCTGCCCACGGAGATCGTGTCGTTCCGTTCGCCGGCACCCGCTCCTGCAACAGGGATCTGCACGACGTCGACGCCGTCCCCCCGCTGGAAGCCGATGACATCGCTGCCGCCGCCCAGCACGAAGCTGTCGTTCCCCAGGCCCGCCGCGACGAAGTCGTTGCCCGTGCCGAGCGTGACGGTGTCCGCGTCCGCGCCGCCATCGGCGAGGGTGTTCCCCGACGTGTCCTGCAGCGTGTCCGCGCCGGCGCCGCCGAACAGCCAGTCCACCCCGACGCCGCCGTTGAGCGTGTCGTTGCCGCCGGTATTGCTGACGATCTGGTTGCCGATCGCGTTGCCGGTCACCGTCAGTCCGCCCGCGCCGGTCTGAAGCACCAGCCTTTCCACGTCGGCGGCGGCCGCCAGCGTGTAGTTGAAGGCGACCTCCACGGTATCGAAGCCGCCGCCTGCGGTCTCGACCACGACGTCGGCGGCATCGACCTGGTAGTAATCGTCGCCGGCATCGCCGCGCAGCGTGTCGGCGCCCGCGCCGCCGAGGAACGTGTCGTTCCCCAGGCCACCGACCAGCGAATTGACGCCCGCGTTGCCCTGGAGCACGTTGTTCAATGCGTTGCCGGTGGCGTTCAGGTTGCTGGTGCCGGCGAGGCGCACGTTCTCGACTTCGTTCGCCAGCGACGCGAGCGTCACCGTCGTTTCGATGGTGTCGTTGCCGCCGCCTGCGAATTCCGTCACCACGTCCGTCGTGCTGTCGACGTAGTAGGTGTCGTCGCCGAGGCCGCCCACGAACGTGTCCACGCCACCGCCGCCGCTCAAGGTGTTCGCACGCGAATTGCCGGTGAGCACGTTGTTCAGCGTGTTCCCGATCGCCTCGAAGGCGGGGGTGTTTTCCTCCAGCGTCAGGTTCTCCACCAGCGTGCCCAGCGTGTAGGTGTAGTAGCTGGAGATCACCGTGTCGACGCTGCCGCTCTTGGCGGATTCGATCACCTGGTCGCCGGCGCTGTCCACGTAGTACGTATCGTTGCCGGCGCCGCCCGTCATGGAGTCGTCGCCGAGGCCGCCGACCAGCGTGTCCGCTCCGGTGCCGCCGGTCAGCGTGTCGTTCCCGCCGCGCCCGTCGAGGAAGGACGATGCCACCGGCGCCGTCAGCGTGTCGTTGCTGTTGTCGTAGCCCGACTCGCCGGCGATCTTCGTCTTGAGGGTCGCGAGGTCCCACTGCGTGCCGTCGTTGAAGCGCACCGCCTCGATCTGGCCGGCATTGCCGGTCGCGTAGGCGTTCTGCATGGTGAGCGCATCACCGGTGGGGGCGATCTGCACGACGAGGCCCGATGCCGTGATGCCGCGCACCTGGCGCAGCACCTTCACGTCGGTCGTGGCGACCGAGGCATCGAACTGGACCAGGTCGAATGCACCGTCATCCGCGGCGATTTCGCCCTGCGTGTTGATGACCAGGTCGTCCGCCTCGTCCTTTCCGTAGCCGCGCCCGAAGCGGTACACGTCGGCGCCGGCGCCGCCGGCAAGCACGTCCTGCCCGTTGCCGGACGCGTCGGCCAGCCCGCCGTCCAGGGTATCGTTCCCGACGCCGCCAAACAGCGAGTCGTTGCCCGTGCCACCCAGCAGGCTGTCGGCACCTTCCAGGCCGTAGACCGCATCGAAGCCGCCGAGTGCGTCGATCGTGTCTGCGCCGGAACTGCCGACCAGGAAGTCCGCGCCCTGTGTGGCCACGCTGCGGTCCGGACTCGCAATCACTGCATCGATCTGCCCGGAGCCGACCACGATGCCGCCGGCGAAGCGGATGCTGTTGATGAAGTGCGACGTCGGGATGTCCAGCACCGAGCCGTCGGCCGTGCGCACCGTGAACAGCCCGTTCTGGCGCTGCAGGGTCACGTCGCGCAGGCTGACGGTGCCCATGTCGATGTCGATCGCCTGCCCCATGTCCGCGGCGAACACGTCGTGCCCGTAGCCGTTGCCGAAGCGCAGGGTGATGGTGCGCGCGGTGGCGTAGACCGCGGTCATCCGATCGTCCCCGGCGCCACCGTCCATCGTGTCGTTGCCGCCGCGGCTGGTGATCGTGTCGTTGCCGCTGCCGCCGACCAGCAAGTCGAAGTCGGACGCGGGTTTGGTCTCGGTGACACCGTTCTTGCCCGTGTACAGGATGTCCGGCAGGAACTGGTCCTCGATCGTGTCGTCGCCGTCGCCGCCCCAGATCGTGTTGTTGGAGCCGTTGCCGTTCAGCACGTTCGCCAGTCCGTTCCCTTCGAGGTTCAGGGCGCCCGCGCCGCGGTTGACCCGCCCGTTCTCGATCGTCGCCAGGCCGGCGAAACTGAAGGTGGTACCCGCCGGCCCCGATCCGGCCATGAACGTGTCCACCCCCGTGCCCGTTTCCACGACGATATCGCCGACACCGACCACATACGTGTCGTTGCCGTCACCGCCGGTCAGCACGTTGGCTGCCGAGTTCTGCGAGCCATCCAGCCGGTTATTGCCGGCGTTGCCGGTGGCGTTCACCGCCGCGCTGCCGGTGAGCGTCACGTTCTCGACGTACGCGTATTGCGTCAGCAGCGACGTCTCGAACGGCGTCTGCACGGTGTCATTGGGCGAGTTGTCCGTTCCGTCGCTCCAGAAGCCGGTCTCGATCACCAGGTCGCCGGCGTTGTCCACCACGTAGGTGTCGTTCCACCTGCCACCGATCAGCGTATCGGCGCCGAGACCCCCGTCCAGCACGAAGTCGAGCATGCCGACGAAGCCCGGATAGTTCCGGTACTGGGCCCAACCCTGCCCCGCCGCCTGGGCCTCGTAGTCCACCGTGTTGATCACGTTGTTGGCTGCGTTGCCCAGATAGCGGTGCGTGTAGTTGCTGGTGGCGCCGCTGTTGTAGTACAGCGTTCCCGAAAAGGAATTCGGCGTGCCGAGGATCAGGTTTTCGACGTTGTCCTGGAGTTGCAGCGACCATACGCCGGTGATCAGCGTGTCGTTGCCCTCGCCCGCCAGTTCGACGATCGAGCCCGATGGCGTGAGGGGCGCGTCGGTATCGACGTTGGACGCGTCCGGGAGCAGCAGGTAGGTGTCGTCCCCGCGCCCACCGTACAGGGTGTCGGGATAGGAGATCGCTCCCGACAGGGTGAACCAGTTGTCCCCGCTGTTGCCGCGGATCGTATTGGAGCCGGTGTTGCCGACGGCGAAGAGGTTGAGCCCCCCCGTGAGCGTCATGTCCCACACCGCGGTGTTCGGGATCCCGTAGCTCACCGTGGAACTGATCAGGTCCCCATCGTTGGGTTCCGGGTCCGTGATGACGTCCTGCCAGTGGTCCACGGTGAAGGTGTTCGACCGCGTGGTTCCCGTCATCGTGTTCGCCGTGCCACCCAGCGTCGCCAGGTGCGTCGGCGAGCTCACGTAGGCGTAGTCCCAGGTGGTGCCATCGGCGAACTTGATCGTTTCGACGTAGCCGGCGCTGCCGGTAGCGAAGTAGTTCTCGATCCACAGCTGGTCGTTGCCGCCATTGAGCTGGATCACGAGCGAGTCGCCGCTGAAGGTGATGCCGCTGGACGGCGGCGACGACACGCGATGCAGCGTGACGTTGGCCGGCGTGATGCCCGCTTTCAGCAGGACCTGGTCGATGCCGGACGCGTCGGCCTGGATGATCTCCATGCCCTGTCCCACTCCGAAGCTGTAGGTGTCGTTACCGGCCCCGCCGTCCATGTGGTCCCGGCCCGCCCCACCTTCCATGGTGTCGTTGCCGTCGCCACCGAAGAGGTAGTCATTGTCCGCGCCGCCTGCGAGCACGTCATCTCCCGCATCGCCATAGAGCGTGTCGTTGCCCTGGCTGCCCTGCAGCGTGTCGTTTCCGCCCTGCCCCATGATCTGGTCCGCGCCCCAGCGGCCGTCGATGACGTCGCTGCCGGCGAAGCCCGTGAGGTAGTCAGACCCCTCGGTCGACTTCAGGACCTCGGCCTTGAGCTGCTCCGCGGTCAGCACCGTGCCGTCGGCGAACTCGATGCGCTCCACGCGGTTGGCGGGATCCTCGGTGCCGAACTGGCCGTTGACGACCGCCTGGAAGTACGGGCCGCTACGTGCGTACACGTAGAGGGCGTCGCCGGAGCGCGTGATCACCGCGTCCTGCCGGTTGATCCCCTCGAAACGAACCACGTCGACGCCGGTCGCGTCGCCGCTCCCGTTCTCGTCGATCGTCTCCCCATCGAAGCCCGGACGCACGATGTAGGTGTCGCTGCCCGCGCCGCCGAACAGCGTGTCGTAGCCGGAGCCGCCGATCAGCGTGTCGTTGCCGGTAGCGCCGGTGAGCGTGTCGTCGCCGCCGCGCCCGTCGAGCGTGTCGTTGCCGCCCAGGCCACGCAGGGTATTGTTGCCGTCGGTGCCGACCAGGTTGAAGTCGGTCGACGCGCTTGCCGTGATGACGGCATTCACGTCGGCCTGCGTCCACTCCGTGCCGTCGGCGAACAGGATGCGCTCCACCGCTTCGGCGCCGCCGGTGAAGTAGTTGCGCAGCGTGAGCTGGTCGGAACCGGTCACGAAGATCACGTCGTTGCCGTTGCGCAGTGCGTTGACCGACGCCGTCGTGATGCCTTCGCCGAAGCGCAGGATATCGCCCGTGCCCGCGGTAGGGTCGCCGTCGGCGATCGTGTCGCTGCCGTCGCCGGCGTTGAAGGTGTAGGTGTCGGCGCCGCCCTTGCCGATCAGGGTGTCGTCGCCGGCTCCGCCGGTGATGCGGTCCTGGACGTTCGTGCCCGTGACCGTCTCGCTCGACGACGATCCCGCGAGGTCGAAGCCGCGTGCGACGAGCTGCGCCTGCGTGAGCACCGTGCCGTCGCTGAACTGGTAGCTCCCGATGCCGCCCGAAGTGCCGGCGTTGTTCGGGTCGAAGCCGGTGATCTCGACGGAACCCGCGAGTTCGGGACCGAAGGTGATGACCAGGCGCGAGCCGCTGTACGAGAGCTTCAGCTGGTCGGCGGTGATGCCGGCCCCGAAGCGCAGCGTGCCTTTCAGAGACCCACTGCTGGTGTCGTTGATGACGTCGGAGCCATCGCCGGCCTCGTACACGTAGGTGTTGTTGCCGCCGCTGCCATTGAGGGTGTCGTTGCCGAGGCCGCCTGCGAGGGTGCCGCTGCCGCCGGTGGTGGTCAGCGTGTCACCCGCCCTGCCGCCCTGCAGCGTGGCGCCCGAAGTCGTGGTGGACTGGTCGGCGGACCACGCGTAGGTCTTGCCGAAGAACTGGCCGGCGGTATAGGTCACGCCCGAGACATTCACCGTGCCGATGGAGCCGGTGGTCATCCCGCGGATGAAGATGGTGCCCTGACCGGTTTCCAGCATGAAGTCGTTGCCGCCGAAGCCCATGTAGGGCGTGAGGTTCATCGTGCCAATCGAGAAGCCGTCAAGTTGCAGGGTGTTGACACCCTCCACGTCGTTGACGAATTCCGCAAGGGACGGATCGTTGGCCGTATCGCCGGCGGCAAACACGTAGGTGTCGTTGCCGGCGCCGCCATAAAGGCGGTCGAAACCCGTGCCGCCGACCAGCGTGTCGTCACCGTCGCCGCCTTCGACATAATCGTCGCCGTCTCCGGCGTCCAGGAGATCGTTGCCGGCATCGCCCCAGAGTGCGTCATTGCCTCGCCCCGCCAGGAGGGAATCGCTGTCGGCACCACCACCTAGCTGATCGTCACCGTCGTCGCCGAGCAGCAGATCGGCTCCTGCGTCGCCGAACAGATGATCCGCACCGTCACCTCCGCTGAGGTAATCGTTGCCGTCGCCACCCTGGAGCTGGTCGTTGTCCTCTTCGCCTTCCAAACTGTCGTCGCCGCTTCCGCCCTGCATAAGGTCGTTGCCTGTGCCCCCCAGCAGGATGTCGTCCCCTTCGTCCCCAACCAGCTGATCGGCATCGCCTTCGCCGGCAAGAAAGTCCGCATCAGCCCCGCCATAGAGCCGATCCGCCCCGTCGCTGCCAAACAGGACATCTTCGCCGTCGCCGCCCTGGAGCTCGTCGTCTCCGCTCTCGCCATCAGCGTAGTCAACGCCCGCTCCCCCGACGATCAGGTCATTTCCTTCTGCCCCGAACAGTTCGTCGTCGCCGTCCTCGCCGAGGAGCAGGTCCGCACCGAGGCCCCCATCCAGGTAGTCGTTCCCCGCCTCGCCGAACAGGCGATCGTCGCCATCGGAACCGAGCAGGACATCTTCGCCGTCTCCTCCCTGGAGTTCATCATTGCCGTCGCCGCCGTCGAGGATGTCGTCGCCCTCCATGCCGCCGAGGATGTCGCCGTCCGCCTCTCCGTACAAGGCATCGTTGCCGGCGCCGCCGCGGAGGGTATCTATCCCGGTTCCTCCCCAGAGCGTGTCATTGCCGCCCTGGCCATAGAGGTCATCGTCGCCGTCCTCGCCATCGAGGTAGTCGTTCCCGTGAACGGCGACATCGATAGTGTCGTCGTCCCCGAACAGGATGTCGTTCCCGAGGCCGCCGAACAGCTGATCATCGCCGCCATCACCTACCAGCTGGTCGTCGCCGTCTTCGCCATCCAGGTAATCAGCTCCATGCGTTTCCGCCGGGAGCGTCAGGTCGTCGCCAAACAGCACGTCATTGCCGCTGCCGCCGAACAGATCGTCCTTGCCGCCGTTGCCAACGAGCTGGTCGTCGCCCTCCTCGCCATCGAGATAGTCGTTTCCGTGCAGGCTGGCGGCGATTGCGAAATCATCGCCATAGAGCCGGTCAGCGCCCAGCCCACCATAGATCTCGTCGACCGCGCCTCCGCCCCAGATGATGTCGTTCCCATCCTCCCCATCGAGGTAATCAGCTCCGTGCACCGCGACGGGGGTATAGACATCGTCTCGATCGTCACCCCAGAGTTCATCGTCCCCGACGCCGCCGAACACGGCATCGTTGCCGCCCTGTCCGAGCAGGAGGTCATTCCCTTCACCACCGTCCAGGAAATCGGCGCCATGCTGGTCCGCCGGGGTGTAGACGACAGTTCCATCAATGCTGGGTCCATCGCCATAGATGCGGTCGCGATCCGCCCCACCGAGGAGAACGTCATCACCGCCCATCCCCATGATCTGGTCGATGCCAGCCCCGGCATCGACATGGTCCGAACCGGTGCCCGCATACACGTAATCATCGCCGTCCCCTGCGTCGATGGAGTTCCCGGCGTCGCCGAACTGCTCGTCGCGACTGACCGTCAGAGTCAAGTAGCCTTCGAGGAACCCATCGGAGTCCGGCCCATAGGCGCCGGAGCGCCAGCTCAGGCCCTCGCCGAACAGGTAAGGATAGGGATTCGGCCCCAGCGCGTAGTCCGGGCCGCCCGGGTAGGCGAGTTCACCGGAACTCGAGCCATAGATCACGTCCCCGCCGGCTCCCCCGACGATGACGTCAGCCCCAAGGCCGCCCATGAGGATATCGGTGCCGTCGCCGCCCTCGATCGTGTCATCGCCGTCCCGACCGAGCAGTGCATCATCGCCACCGAGCCCACGAATCACGTCGGGTGCCGAGGTGCCTGTGATCAGGTCCAACGCTCCAGGCTGATCGCCATCGGGAATGTAGTTCCCATCGTCCCCCACGACGTATTTGTCGTCTTGCACCTTCTTGACGAAATCGCCGTTGAAGGTGCTGGTCGACTCCGCGCCGTCCCGCACAGTGAGAGTCAGCACGTTGCTCTCCACCGATTGATCGGCGTGCGTATAGGTGACGACGATCTCCACTGTCTGGTCACCGGCAGTTCCGTCCCCGACGACTGCGAATGCGCTCTCTGTCTGCCCCTCAAGAAGATCCAGAGTCACGGGCGAGGCGAGATCGACCGTATCCGAGCCCGTGACCAGTTTCAGGCCGGCTGCGCTGCCGCTGCGCACGGCGATCGTGATGGTGTCCCCCACGGAGGCCGCGAAGTTGCCGAACCATTTGAGGGCGGCGGCCCCCTTCTCGGCCATGTCCGCGGCGACCCCTGCAATCGTGGGTTCCGGCGTGGCGAACGGGTTTTCCGCATCCGCTTTCTTGATCGCAGTCTGCGGCGGCCGTTCGAGGGTGATCCCGACATAGCCGCCTTGACGATCGATCTGGAAGTTCCGGATGGTGATCGAGTTGGTCCCTGCGCCCAAGCCGGTGCCGGTGATGACAAGCTGCTTCTGGGCCTCATCCAGCGTGTACACGAATTGCCCGCCGCCGACCGTCCACACCCCCAGACGGCCACTGAGCTTGTAGTCGGCCTTGCTTGCGCCTTTCAGCTGATTGCCGCTGACCATGATGGAACCAAATCCATCGTCGTCGATGACGACGTCGCGGCCGTCCCCCGTGGCGTAGACGTATTCGTCGGCTCCCAACCCACCGCGCAGGATGTCGTCATCACGCCCGCCCGTGAGGGCGTCGCCCTTGAAGCCGCCGACCAGCGAGTCATTGCCGAGGCCGCCAATCAAGTTCACGCCCTGTTGCTCCGCTGCGGTGCGAAGCGGAGCGTACAAGGCACGCGCAAGGAGTTGCCCGCTGGTCCGAGTGTCAGCCTGGTCGGTTCCATGAATGACGACGCGGCCGCTCGAGTCGAGTATCTGCGTTACACCGGGCGAGACGTTCCAAAGATCATCGATGACACTCTGCATCTCGGATGGCAGCCGGCTGAGGCCATCCACCGGGTGATATGTACGAGCCTCCGTGGCGACGTCGTTGAGGTAGTCCTGAGCTGCATACGTCCTGCGCAACACGGCGGCCTTACTGCTCGGGTCGAAATCGATGTTGACCCTCCGGCCGATGCCCGTCGGATCGATTTTGGCCTCAAGGGAGAGGTTGCCGATTTGCGTAATCGTCGAGGATGACTCGAAATCGAAGTTGTCATCGAACGGCAAGATCGCGAAGTTCCGGATTTCCCGGGACCCGTCGGCGTTGACCACAAACTGAGCCCCATCGGCGATGCGGAAGGAGCCTGACTGATACACATAGGTGCGCATTGCATGGTCGTCGGTGCCGTCCATGTACGACGACTGCAACAGGTGCGACTGGATGCTCCCCGCCCCGAGTTGCTGCATGACATCCTGCAAGCTGAAAGTCTTGGCGGTTCCTTTCGGTACAGCGAAGATCCTTCCCTTCATGAAGGCGTTGACGGCCTCGATCTGACTTCCGTTCGCAAACCGCCCGGCTCCATCGCGCATGAACGAAACAGCGTCCATGTCGATGACCATTTTTAAGCCGACCGGCCTTGCCAAGCTGTCCGTCGCTATGTTCTGGGGTTTGGTGGGCGTGCCATACAAGAACAGGCTCGTAATTTCCTTGATCCCGATTTGCGATGCGGTGTACATGACTTCCCCTGTCTAACGTTGATGGACGCTTGCCCTGTCCGTGTCAGTGCCATACCGAGACGTGAGCGGCCTGCCGCACGCACTCACGGCTACGAACTCCTGGTAGTACGTGCCACCCGAACGACCTGCTCGGACGGGATAGCGGATCTCGACTTCGGAAACGTTGAAACCCAACAGCACATCCCACCAGGCACGAAAATCAGGTTGCCGGTTGAGCCGGCAGCATTCGGGGTGCTGGCGCGCGAACAGCGCAGCGTCTTCGGTTCCCGCCTGCATGCGCTGGACGGGCCGCGAGGACAGTGCCGCTACGATCAATTCATCCTCGCTTAGACGGCGTGCTTCGGAAAAGCACACACCGGCGTCCGCGAGCAGCCAATAAATCAAGGCCGCCAGGAAGAGAAGCCAACCCACACGCCGACGGTGCGGAATGTCCCCAGCGGGCGTGCTTGGTTCCGCGGCCCCCTTCACCGCTCCCTCCCCGCCTCATGCACCGCCTTGCTCACCGGACTCAGCAGGTACTCCATCACCGTACGATGCCCCTGCTTGATTTCCGCCGCCGCCTGCATGCCCGGCTCCAGCGGATAGCGCACCACTTCGTCGCTGCTGCGCGCCTCGAGTTGCTGCGTCTTCAGCTTCACGATCGCCTTGTATCCAGCGGGGCTGCCGGCGCCCTGCGGCATGCTCATCGCATTGTTCTGCGTCATGGCCTGCGCATCGGCCGCGACCGTCTGCACGGTCCCTTGCAGCAGGCCGTACTTCTGGAACGGGTAGGCGGAGAGCTTCAGCTGCACCTCCTGCCCCGGCTGCACGAAGCCCACGTCCTCGTTCTTGACCTGCACCTCGGCCACCAGCTGCTCGCCCTTGGGCACCAGCGTGAGCAGCACCATCCCCGGCTGCACCACCGCGCCGCGGCTGGTGGTGGCCAGGTCCTTCACCACGCCGGCCTGCGGTGCGCGCAGTTCGAGCAGGGCCTGGCGGAAGCCGGCCTTGCGGCTGTCCTGCTCCAGCTTCGCCAGGCTGGCGATCACCTCCGTGCGCTCGGTCAGCAGCTGGCTGCGGTAGTTGCTGGTGAGCGCCGCGATCTTCTTGTCCTGCGCCGCGATCCCGGCGACCAGCCCTTCGGCCGTCGCGGACTGCGCCTTCAGGTCCTGCTCCTTCTCGATCGCCTCGCGCTCCTTTTCATTGCCCGCGAGCGGGCTCAGGAAACCTTCGGCCACCAGCTTGCGGTGCGCCGTGGCCGACTGCTCGTAGCTCGGGAGCGTCGCCTTGAGCTTCTTCACCGTCTCCTGCGCGGCGGAGAGGTCCTGTTCGAGCCGGCGGCGTTGCGCCGTCTCCTGGGCGAGCGCGTCCTGGTAGGCCTGCCGCCGCTGCGCGCCCTGCAGCTGCACCTGTGTCAGCAGCACGGGATCGTCGCCCTTCTGCGCAAGCAGCGGTCCGCCCGTGAGCTCCGCGTCGATGCGGCGCAGCGCGAGGCGGCGCATGGCGAGTTCGTGGGCCAGCGTCTGCTGGTCGGCCCCGGTGAGGGTGGGATCCAGCCGCACGAGCACCTGTCCCGCGTCGACCGTGTCGCCTTCCTTCACGAGGATCTCCGTGATGATCCCGGCCTCGGCGGGCTGCACGATCTTCACGTACGTCTGCGGCACCAGCTTTCCCTCGGCCACCGCGACGATGTCCAGCCGGCCGACCACGGCCCACAGCAGCATGGCCGCGCACAGCGACACGACGGTGTAGATCACCGCGCGCGGAAGCTTCGGCGGCGGGCTCTCCTGGATGCCCAGCAGGCCGGGAGCGAACTCGATGGCTTCGGCATCCAGCTTCATGCCTTGGCCTCCTCTTTCACGCGCGCGATCGCCTTGCGCAGGACTCCATCGCGGATGACGTACACCTCGTCGACGTGCAGCGTGCGGGGCAAGGCGTGCGTGATGAAGATCAGCGTGACCTGCCCGCGCAGCTGGTTGACCGTCGAACCGAAGGCTTCCGCCGTCTGCGGGTCGAGCGCCGACGTGGCTTCGTCGAAGACCAGCACCCTGGGTTTCTTCAGCAGGGCGCGGGCAATCGCGAGCCGCTGTTTCTGCCCACCGCTCAGGCCCGTGCCCCGCTCGCCGATCTCGGTCTGGTAGCCCTGGGGCAGCGCCTCGATGGTGTCGTGGATCTCGGCCCGCCTGCAGGCGTCCATGACTTCTGCGAAAGTGGCCGCGGGATTCGCGGCCAGCAGGTTGTCGTAGATCGTTCCGCTGAACAGCACCGTCTCCTGCGGCACCACGCCGAAGCAGCTGCGCAACTCGTTTGCAGCCTGGTGCCGCACGTCCACGCCGTCGACGCGGATCGAACCTTCCCCTGGCCGGTAGAAGCCCTGGAGCAGCTTGCCCAGGGTGGATTTCCCCGAGCCGCTCGGCCCCATGATGGTGATGCTGCGGCCCGGCTCGATCACCAGGTCGAGCCCCCGGTACAGCCAGGGCAGTTCCTCGCGGTAGCGAAAGCCGACGCCGGCGAACTCGATGCGTCCCGATCGTTCCGCGCGACGCGCCGGCACCAGCGAGTACGGCTCAGCGGGCGCGTTCATCAGGTCGCCCAGTCGCAACACCGCGAGGCTCGCTTCCTGGAACTGCTGCCAGAGACCGACCATGCGCAGCAGGGGCTGGCTCAGACGACTCGCGAACATCTGGAAGGCGACCAGCATGCCGATCGTGAATGCCGCTCCGCCGGGCGCGGGATTCATGACGATCCAGGCACCGATCATCAGCACCAGCACCGTCATCAGCTGCTCCAGCGCGCTGGCCGCCGTGTGATAGGTGTTGCCGATCTGCTTGGTGGCGAAGCCCGATTGCAGGTAGGTGGCGAGGTAGTCGCCGTAGCGCGCGTCGAGTTGCGGCTCCATCTGCAGGCTCTTCACCGTCTCGTGGCCCGCCACGTGCTCGGTCACGAAGGCCTGGTTGCGCGCCCCGAGCAGGAACTGCTGGTTCAGGCGTGCCTGCAGCACCGGCGCCATCACCAGCGAGATGCCGCAGATGACCGCCAGGATGCCCAGCACCACCAGGGTGAGCGGCACGGAATAGAAGAACATGATCGCCACGGCGATCAGCAGGAACGGGATGTCCAGCACGAGGCTCACGGCCGCGGAGGAGATGAACTCGCGGATCGTCTCGATCCCGCGCATGCGCGCCGCGATCACGCCGGTGGGCCGCCGCTCGAAGTAGCCGACCGGCAGCTTGAACAGGTGCGAGAACACCGTCGCACCCAGCACCGCGTCCACCCGGTTGCCCGTGTGCAGCACGAGGTACTGGCGCGTCCAGCCCAGGATGGCGGTGAAGACGACGAAGATCGCCATGGCAACCCCCAGCACGACCAGCGTGCTCTGCGTGCGGTGCACCACCACCTTGTCGACCACCGCCTGCGTGATCAGCGGAAAGGCCAGTGCCAGCAGCTGCAGGAACAGCGACGCCAGCAGCACCTGGCGCCACACGCCCTTGTGCTTCAGGAGTTCCGGGACGAACCAGCGGAAACCGAATTCCCGCTCCGCGTGGCCGCCGTCGGCATCGTTGGCGGGCTTGTGCCGCGCCCGGGCCTGCACGATGGAGCCGCCGTAGTCCGCTTCGAACGCGGCGGCGCCCTGCGGCTGCGGCGCGCCGGATCCGCTCCAGACCACGACCTCGTCGCCCTTGCAGGCGAGCACCAGCACCGGATTGCCGTCGCGGCGGAACGCGACGAGGGGGAAGGACTGCCCCGGCAGGCGGGCCGCCTTGCAACGCCGGAGCCTGGAATGGAAACCGAGTTGCCGCAGCGCGCCGAGCACGGCCTCCGCGCCGCGAGGCACCGGGTAATGTTGCCGAAGCAGTTCCGCATCGAAGGGAACGCGGTGGTAGGCGCACAACCCGCCGACGACCGCGGTGAACAGGGTCACGTCGACCCCGGCCGAATGGCCTGCGCCCGCTTCGCTCATGAAATCCACCCCTCCTCGTGCGCTTGCAGACGCGCCCGCTACTTCGGAGGGGATGCTAGGAACTATTGCTCACCTGCACACCTGTCAGTTCTGACAGGGAGCACGCGAATATTGCAACCAAGTGTTGGGTGGTTCACCCGTTTGGACGACGACGCGCGCAGCCCGGAAATGCCATACGCGCGTCACGCACGCGCGTCCGCGAGCGCATCGACCCACTCGAGTTGCCGGGGCAGGCAAACGCGTGCGAGGTCGTAGCGCCCGGCGACGAGTTTGCGGGCACCGATGCCGAGGCGCTCACGTTCGCAAGCGTCGTCCAGCATCGCCCCCACGGTGCGGGCCAGGGTACTCGGGTCGAAGAAGGACACCAGCCGCCCCGTCTCGCCGTCCCGCACCACTTCACGCACGGGCGCCGTGTCGCTCGCCACCACCGCGCACCCGCAGCTCATGGCCTCGAGCAGGCTCCAGGACAGCACGAACGGATAGGTCAGGTAGACGTGCACGGTGGAAACCTGCAGCAAGGCAACGAACCTGCCGTATTCCAGCTGTCCGAGGAAGTGCACGCGCTGCCAGTCCGCATCGCTGATCCGCGGCCGCACCTCGCGCGCGAAAACTTCCTTCCAGCTGCCGCCACCGGGCGGCGGCGGCCCGTAGCTCGCCTCCTCGCCCCCGACGACGAGGATGCGCGCGCGCGGGCGCGCGCCCAGCAGCTCCGGCAGGCAGCGCATGAACACGTGGAACCCGCGGTAAGGCTCCAGGTTGCGGCTGACGAAAGTGACCACCTCGTCGGCCCGGGTCAAGGTGATCGCCTTGCCGCGCGAGCGCAGCACGACGCGGGCCGACGGATCGGGGCGCAGCGCCCCGGTGTCGATGCCGTCATGGATCACCGCGATGCGCGATCGGAAAGGCTCCGGGAAGGTGCCGGCCTGCCATTGCGTGGGGGCGATTCCAGCGGCAGCACACTGGGAATGCAGCACGTAGTTGGCGTTCTTGATGCGCAACCGGCTGGCCTGCAGTTCCTCGGGCCGGTCGAATTCCGGATCGAATCCGACGTCGGCGCCGCTCGACTGATAGAAGAACTCGCAGTAGATGCCGATCCGGGCGCGCGGCCAGACGTCCTGCAGGAAGAGACTTTCTCCCCACGCCGGATGGGCCACGACCACATCGGGCTCGAAGCCTTCCTTCTTCAGCGACAAGGCCGCATGAAGGCAAGCCTCTCCCCGCAGCACCTTGGACTCGAGTTCGGCCACCCAGGCATGCGCGGTGCGCGAGGCTTCCGACCGCGCGGCGTAAGGCACGACCCGGACGCCGCGCCAGTTGCCGGGCGCGATCTTGCGCATCGTGAGTGCGACCACGGTGTTGCCTGGCATGGCGGCCAGCGCGGGTGCGACGTGCTTGAACTGGGCCGGGAAGTTCTGGTGGACAAAGAGGATCTTCACGGGCGGTGATTGTGCGGGACTCCCGGCGCCACTGCAGAGCCACCATTTCCTACATCCGTGACGGGCGCGCAGCCCCTCGCACCCGGCAAGCGCGCCGACACTGGTCCGCCGCCGCTCCCTACAAGGTTGCGCGGACCCTTCAACGGAACATGGCCGCCTCATCCGCCGCACCGAGGACCTGCCGTGATCCGCCCGCCGCGCTTTCTCTCCCTGCTCTGCCTCGCTTCGGCCTGCCTGCTGCCGCAGCTCGCCACGGCCGCGAAACAGACGGTGTGCACCATCACCATCAACTCCGCCGACGAACAGAAAGCCTTCCGCAAGTTCCTCCCGGCCGACAAGTACGACTTCGTCGAGCTCGTGGAGCGCAACCGTCCGGACTGGCTGGGCTCGGCCTGCGAAGCCAAGGTGTCCTGCGACATGCTCGTCATCTCCGGCCACTACGGCGAAGGCAACGAGTTCTTCTCGGACGTGATGGAGATCCGCGAATCGCTGTCGATCGGCGAGCTCGAGCGCGTCTCCTGTTCCGGCTCCTGCCCGAACCTGTTCGCGAACCTGAAGGAGGTCTACCTCTTCGGTTGCGACACGCTCAATCCGAATGCGCAACGCACGGCCTCCGCCGAGATCGTGCGCAGCCTGGTGCGCGAAGGCCGCTCGCCGGCGGAAGCGGTGCGGCTGGCACGCGAGATGCACGCCGCGCGCGGCGAGAGCAGCCGCGACCGCATGCGGCTGGTGTTCAAGGACGTGCCGGTGATCTATGGCTTTTCGTCGGCCGCACCTCTCGGTCCGGTGGCCGCCTCCAGCCTGAACCAGTTCTTCCAGTCCGGCGGCGCGTCGCAGGTCGGCAAGGGCCACGTCAGCGGCGGCTTGCTGCGGCAGTTCTCCGCGCAGGGGCTGGCCTCCGCGCGCGGCATGACGGCCGGCGACTCGCTCGCGGGCATGCGCAAGGACGTCTGCATGTTCGCCGACGACAGGCTGTCGGAGGCGCAGAGGCTGCAGGCGCTGCACGAACTGATGCAGCGGCCGACCGCGCAGGCCCGCCTGCTGCTGGATCGCGTGGAGCGCTACACCGCCGGCCTCGACAAGGCGAAGCGGCAGCAGCCCGAAGTGGCGCAGGCGCTCGCGCGCATCGCCGCCGACGGCAGTGCCAAGGACCGCTACCTCGCATTTGCCCGCGACGCCGACGAGCCGCGCACGCGCGCCCGCATGGTCAACGTCGCCCACGCGCTCGGCTGGCTGTCGCCCGAGCAGCGTGTCGATGAACTCGCGCTGCTGTTCAAGGACCTCCTGGCCCGCAAGGCCATCGCGCCGACCGAGGTGGACCTGGCCTGCGCCGTCAACAAGGACCGGTCCCTCGACAAGGCGCTGCAGCCCGTCGCCGCCGGTGGCCGGCGCGAGGACGACGTCGGCCACTCCGCCGTGCGCGCCTGCCTGGGCGGCGACGACGCGCACGACCGCACGCTCGAAGGGCTGGTGAGCACGGACGACGCCGACGTGCGGATCGCGCAGGTGTACCTGCGCCACCGCCCGATCGCGGATGCCAGCGAGTTGCGCACGGTCACCCGAGCCATCGCCGCCATGAACGGCTCCGAAGCGCAGACGCGCGCGCTCGACGTCCTGGCGCGGCACTACCTCTCGGACCGCGAGATCGTGTCCACGCTCCAGCAGCTGTTCGCCCGCACGCGCTCGTCGTCGGTGCAGAACGCGATCGCGGGCGTGCTGATCCGCGCCGACGCCGACGCGATCGCCACGACCGACCTGCTGCGCACGTTGCGTGAAAATCGCCTGAAGTCGTCGTCCGGCGGCAACATGGTGGAGGCATTGATCCAGCGGCTGCAGCTCTCTTCGGCGCGCCGGCCGGACGCCAGCCTCGCGGAGCTACGTAACAGATCCCGCTGACGCGCGTGCTGTGGAATACTCGCGGTCTCGCACCGCAGAGCCGCCGCAGTACCGCGTCTATGCCCTTCTCCACTTCCCTCTTCCGCAGTCTCGCGGCCGCCGGCGCATGCCTGGCCGCCGCGCTGTCCTGGCCTGCCGCCGCGGCGCCCAGGACCATCTGCACCATCACCGTCAACTCGCCCGACGAGAAGGACACCTTTCGGCGCAACCTGCCGCCCGGCGACTACCAGTTCGTCGAGCTGGTCGAGCGCGGCCGCAAGGACTGGCTGGCCTCCGCGTGCCAGCAGCGCGTGCAGTGCGATGCGCTGGTGATCTCCGGCCATTTCGACGGCGGCGAGGAGTTCTATACCGACCGCCTCGATGCCAGCGAGTACCTGACCGTCGAGGAGATGGAGCGCGCTTCCTGCAGCGACTCCTGCCCGGGCGTGTTCTCGCAGCTCAAGGAGGTCTACCTCTTCGGCTGCAACACGCTCAAGCCTGAAGCACGGCAGACGGTCGGTGACGAGATCGTGCGCAGCCTGCAGCGGTCGGGCCTCTCGCCGGCGGACGCGGCGCGCGTATCGACGCTGCTCGGCGAACGCCACGCCGAAAGCAACCGCGACCGCATGCGGCACATCTTCAAGGACGTGCCGGTCATCTACGGCTTCTCGTCCAAGGCGCCGCTGGGCCGCTATGCGGGCCCGCTGCTCGATCGCTATCTACAGACCGCGCCGGCGGGCCAGATCGGCAGCGGCCAGGTCAGCAACAAGCTGGTGGAGCTGTTCGCGCCCGTCTCGATGACGGTGACGTCCGGCCTGAAGGACTCCGAGCCGCAGGCACGCGTGCGCGCCGATACCTGCCGCTTCCTCGACGAGCGCCTCACGCCGGAGAAGAAGGTCGCCTCGCTGCATGAAATGCTCAAGCGCGACATGACCGAAGTGCGGATGCTCCTCGGGCACATGGAACGCTTCACGGCCTCGATCGGTCCGGTGCAGCGCAGCGTGCCCAAGACCGCCGCGGCCTTCGCGGCGCTCGCTGGCGACACCGGCGCCCGCAAGCGCTACCTGGAGTTCGCGCGCGACGCCGACGAACCGTCGGTGCGCACCCGCATGATGGCGCTGGCCGCGAATGTCGGCTGGCTCACGCCCGCCCAGGAACAGGCCGAGTTCATGGACATGATCGCCGAGCGCGTCAACCGCGGCACGCTCGGCCGGGACGAAGTCGACCTCGCCTGCACGCGTGGACGCGCGGGCGAACGCGAGTCGTCGCTGGCGCCGCTCGCCGCCACCGCGTTGAAGACCGGCAAGGTGGCCGCCGCCGCCGCGCTGGCGTGCCTCGGCAGCACCGAGGCCCATGCGCAGGTGGTGCGCGCCGTTACCGCCGCGAGCGCGGATGACATCGCGATTGCGCAGACCTACCTGCGCCGCCGGCCATTGGCGAACGACGGCGAACTGCGCGCCGTCGCTTCGGGCATCGGCCGCATGACGTCGCCCGACGCCCAGGTGCGTGCCCTGGAAAGCCTGGCACAGCAGCGGCTGGACGCGGAGAGCCTGCGCGAGATCGCGCGCCAGTTCCCGCTCGCCAAGTCGGTGGACGTGCAGCGGGCGATCGCCCGCATCCTGATCCGCGCCGACCGTTCCCTGCTGGCGCGCACGGAGCTCACCCGGACGCTGAAGGAAAGCCGCCTGAGGTCGCCGGACGGCGAAGACGTGATCGACGCGCTGATCCGGGTGCTGCAGGCGAGCTGAACGCGCGGCCCTTCGCAGCTACTGCGAGGACGAGCCCATCTTCCCCTGCAGCACCTTCAGCAGGTGCTGCTTCGCTTCGACCAGCTGCGCCTTGTCGGTGTCGTGGACCTTGCGGAAGAAGGCCACGCACTCGGGCGACTTCGCCGCTTCGGCGTCCTTGATGTACTGGTCGTAGGCGTTCAGGGCCTGCGCCTTGTTCTGGATGAGCGTGATCCAGTCGTACGCGAGGTCGCTCAGCGGATGGGGATCGGAAGTCTTTTCCTGCATGGCCGTTCCTTGGTGTGTCCGTCACAGGATACGGCGGATGGCGCGCGGCGGGGTTCGTCCGCGAAGGCTGAGCCACTCGGAACGGCCCTCTTCAACCGGATCCTGCGGATCCGGCGATTGCCCATGTCCGCGACATACAGCGTGTCCTTGCCGTCGAAGGCCACTCCGGTGGGAAAGCTGAAGGTCGCGGACGCCGCATCGCCGTCGTTGCTGCCGGGCAGCCCCGTGCCGGCGAGGACCGACTGCGTCCCGTCCGGGGCGATCTTCAGGATGCGGTTTTCGTATCGATCCGCGACATAGGTGTTGCCGGCGTTGTCGGTGGCCCGGTCCGGAGGGAACGGAAATGAGACCGCGTCCTTCACCGGTGTCGTGACCCTGCCCGCGGCGATCGCGCGGGTCCGGTTGTGGTTGCCGTAGTCGGCGACGTGGATGCTGGCGTCCGGGGCTATGGCCACCGAGTGCGGAAAGAAGAACCTGGCCGTCGCGATCGGCCCGTCGGTGTTGCCGAACTCGCCCGTGCCCGCGATGGTGCCCACGCAAGGGCCGCCGCCGCTGCAAGCCCGCTCGGGCGGCATCCCGCCCTGCTCCGTCGACAGGCGTTCGCACCCCGCCGCGAGCACCGCGGCCAGGACGATCACGGCCATCGACAGGAGCAGCCTGGCGTTCGACACGGCGTTTGCTTGCTCATCCACGGCGGCGCCTCGATTCCGCTGGCGAGTTGAATCTGCGCCACCGTCGACTATTGTGGAAGCTTCCGCGCAAGGAGCTGCCCATGACCATGATGCTGTCGCAAGCGAAAGTCACCGCCATGCTGCCCGTCATCGACATGACGCGGGCGCGCGGCTTCTACGAGGGCAAGCTCGGGTTCCGGCCGGACGGGCCGAAGCCGGACGGCCGCTATGAATACGCGCTGAGCGATGGCCTGGCGCTTGCGCTGATCCCGCGCGACGGGGGGACCAAGGCGGAACACACCGCCCTCAGCTTCGAGGTGCGCGACATCGACGAGCGCATCCACGCGCTGCAAAAGGCCGGCGTGGTGTTCGAGGACTACGACCTGCCCGGACTCAAGACCGTCGAACACGTCTGCGTGCTGGGTTCGGAGAAGGCCGCCTGGTTCCGCGACACCGAGGGCAATTACCTCTGCCTGCACGAAGAACTGGGCTGAAACGTTTTTCAGGAGCCTGCGATGTGCTACATGATCCGCCAAGCATCCCTCCGAACGGACTCCGACAAGGCCGTGAGCGTGCCTTCGGAACGGCCCGGACTCCGGCCACGCTGGGCCGGCATCGCGGCGGCCGCGGTTTTCGGAGGCATCGCATTGGCCGCGCTGGTGCCCACGCCTTCACCCACGGCCAGGAATGAGGTTCCACCGGCGGGCGCTCCGGCCACCATCGCCACGCCGATGGTGCAGACGGCGGCGGGGGGCGAGCAGCGATCGCTGCCGATGGATGACGGCGTGCCGACAGCCACCGAATTCCGGAAGGCCGCGGCGGGACATTGCGAGCACGGCCTGTGAACTGAGGCGCCGGACATGGCCGCCCGCTCCATCGCCTCGCTGACCTTGAGCTTCGGGCTCGTCTCCATTCCGGTCAAGCTGTATTCCGCCACCGAATCGTCGAACACGGTCCGGTTCCACCTGCTGGCCAGGGACGGCTCGCGCCTGCGCCAGCAGTACGTGTCCGAGAAGGACCAGGCCGTCGTGCAGCGGTCGGAGATGGTCAAGGGCTACGAGTTCGAGAAGGACCGCTTCGTGCTGTTCACGCAGGACGAACTCAAGGCGCTGGAGGAGTCCAGCAGTCCGGCCATCGAGATCCTGTCGTTCATCCCCGCGCGCTCGGTGGACCCGCTCTTCTACGACAAGGCCTACCTGCTCGCGCCGGACAAGCGCGGCGCCAAGCCCTATGCGCTGCTCGCGGAAGCGATGCGCCGCAGCGACCGCTGCGCGCTGGCCCGCTGGGCGTGGAAGGCCAAGCAGTACGTCGTGCAGGTCCGGCCCACGGAGGATGGCCTCGTGCTCCAGCAGCTGCTGTATGCGGAGGAAGTGCGCTCGCTGAAGGATCTCGCCATCGAAGCGGTCGACGTGTCGCAGGGCGAGTTGCAGCTGGCGCTGCAGCTGATCGAGCACATCTCGACGGACCACTACGATCCCGCGCAATACGTGGACGAAGAGAAGAAGCGCATCCTGGCCGCCATCGACGAGAAGATCGCCGGGCGGCAGGTCGTGGCTTCGGTGCCGGACGAGGCGCGGGGCTCGGCGCAGGTGATCGACTTGGTGGAAGCGCTGCGCGCAAGCCTGGCCGGCAAGCCGGCGAGCACGAAGGCGCCGAAGATCGAGACCCAGTCGCCGATCGCCACCAGGGAACGCAAGGCCGCCAGGCGCGCGCCTGCCACGACCAAGGCCACGGAAGCGGCGGCTCCCACGCGCGAAAGAGCGCGCGCCCGCAAGTGACCCGGTGACGGCCGCCGACGACGGTTCCACCTTCACGCTGCGCCGCGTCCAGGCGCTGCTCGGCTTGTCCCGCCAGATCGTCGACGGGCTCATCGAAGCCGGTTTCGTCACGCCTACGCGTGGCAGGCGCAACGAACGGCGCTTCACCTTCCAGGACCTCGCGCTGCTGCGCACGGCGCATGCGCTGCAGGCCCAGCACATCCCGCCGCGGCGCATCCTGCAGTCGCTTGCCAGGCTGCAAGCGACGCTGCCGCCGGAGCTTCCCCTCAGCGGCCTGCGCATCACCGGCATCGGCGCCGACATCGCCGTGCGGGACCGCAACGGCGGCTGGCAGTCCGACAGCGGCCAGTTGCTGCTGGACTTCGACGTCGCACCGGTGGCCGGCACGGTGACGCTGCTCGAGCGCGCGGGGCCGCGGCGCGACGCGGAGCACGACGCACAGGTGTTGTTCGAGCACGCGTTGTCGCTGGAAGCCACCGACGTCCGCGCTGCCGAGTCCGCGTACCTGCAGGCCCTGGCACTGGCTCCGCGGCTGGAGGATGCGTGGCTGAACCTGGGCGCGCTCTGGGCGGCCGCCGACCGCTACCCCGAACTGCTGCGCCTCTCCGACGCGGCGCTGAACCACTGCGCCGACTCCGCGCTGCTGCACTTCAATCGCGGCGTGGCACTGGATCACCTGGAACGGCCGGATGAGGCGGCGGCGAGCTACGAGCGCAGCCTCGCGCTCGACCCGGACTTGGCGGACGCGCACTTCAACCTGGCGCGACTGCGCGAGGAAGCGGGCGACCAGCGCGCGGCGCTGCGCCACCTCAACGCCTACCGGCGGCTCGCGCCCTAGTCGGGCAGTCGAACGTAGCGGATGACCTGCACCCTGCCGTCCTGGAAGCGGACGACCGCCATCAAGTTGCCGGCGCCGCGGTCATACAACCACTCTTCGACCACTCGACAGGGAACGTACGCTCCAGCGATCCAGGCCGGAACCGGATACAGCGAGCCGGGCGTGTACACCGGGGCGCAATACGAATCCGACAGGCTGGGCTGACCGCACTTGTAGAACACCGAAAGCTTGGAATCGCCTTCGGTGGCGATGGCCCCGTTGCAGCGCAAGGATTCGGCATGCGCATGCGAAAGCCACGTCAGCATGGCGAGGATGGCACCGATGAGCGTTCGCATGGCCTGGCTCCGGATCACGGGGCCAGGCCATTGTGCGCCCGGGATCCGCTAGGCGCCCACCGCCTCGGAGATCTCCCGCGTCACCTCCAGGAAGCGGTCCACGTCCTCGTACGTATGGCAGTGCAGCGGGGAGATGCGCACCGCGCCTTCGAGGCCGAACGACTCCAGCATGCGCCGGGAGTAGATGCTGGAGGCGACGCGCTCGTACACGATGACGCCGCGCTGCTCGTATTCGCGCACCGCCTGCGTGTATTCCAGGCCCCGCAGGGAGATGGCCAGGATCAGGTCGCGCCTGGGCAGGTCGTCGTGGTCCAGCAGCACGGTCACGCCGGGGATGCGGCGCAAGCCGGGCACGCCGTTCGATCCTTCCAGCAGCCGCGCCAGCAGCGCCCGCTCGTGCAGGCCGATGCGCTCCATGCCGCGCACGAACAGCGCGCGCCGGTCGCCCCCGGTGCCGAACTGTCCGCCGATCCAGCAGACGTAGTTGACGATCTCCGTCACCGCCGCGAACTGCCACGGCGCCGCACTGCCCAGGTCCCAGAAGCCCGCCGGCTTGCCGGCCAGCTTGTGGTGCGGCAGCGCGGCGGCGCGCTCCGACAGCCAGGAGAAGCCCGAGCCGCGGCAGCCGAAGAACTTGTAGGGCGCGATGTTGATGCCGTCCACCGGCGTCTTCTGCAGGTCGACGAGGCCGTGCGGCGCGTGCTGCACGGCGTCGACGAGGATGTACAGGTCGGGCTTGATCTCGCGGGCGCGCCGCACCACCTGCTCGAGATCGAGTTTCGCGCCGGAGATGTTGGAGGCGTAGATCAGCACCAGCAGGCAGGTGCGCTCATCCACCAGCCGCGCGATTTCCTCGACGTCGATGCCGCCGGTGGCCGCGTTGCTGCGCGCGACCCGCAGCTCCTTGCCGAGCCGCTGCGCGTACTGCGCCGCGGAGTCGTAGGAGGACGGATGTTCCAGCGTCGTCGTCACGATGTTGTCGCCGGGCACGTTCTCGGCCACCGCGCGCACCATCTCGAACATGGCGCCCGATGCCGTGAGCGAGGCGTGCACGGTCCCGCCCTTCGCATTGAGCAGCAGGCGCACGTCGTCGACACCCTGCGTCTGCACGTCCTTCAGCCAGGAAGCGGCCTCGTGGATGCGCTCGGCGGAATCCGGGATCGCGTCCACCTTCGCCATCGTTTCGAGCACCGCCTTGAGGCGCAGCGAGCCGCCGGCGTTCTCGAAGTACAGGCGCTTGCGGCCGGTGAAGTCGTGGTCGACGTGGTGGAAGCGCTCCTTGATCTGGAGCGAGAGCTCGGGCGGGAAGGCCTCGCCGCGATCGATGGTCGTCTGTGCCATGGTCATTCGGCCTTCACGTTCGCCTGCTTGATGATGCGGCCCCACTTCGCCTTGTCGGCGACGAGGAAGTCACGGAACTGCTCGGGCGTGCTGCCCACCGGCTCCAGGCCGTCCTGCACCAGCTTGCGGGAGATCTCCGGCATGGCGAGCACCTTCGCGATGTCGCGTTGCAGTCGTGCGACCACGGCGGGCGGCGTGCCCTTGGAGGCGCAGATGCCGGTCCAGGTCACCGGGTCGAGATTGGGCACGCCGGCTTCGTGGAGGGTGGGCAGGTCCGGATAGGCGCCCAGGCGCTTCAGGCTCGCGACGCCCAGGGCACGCAGCTGGCCGCTGCGCGCGTATTGCATCGAGCTCACGGGCTGGTCGAAGATCACCTGCACCTGGCCGCTGACCAGGTCCGCGATCGCCTGGCTCGTGCCCTTGTACGGCACGTGCACGAGGTTCACGCCGGCCAGCGACTTGAACATCTCGCCCGCGAGGTGGCCGCCGGTGGCATTGCCGGACGACGCGAAATTGATCTTGCCGGGGTTCTGCTTCGCGTAGGCGACGAACTCCTTCACGTTCTTCGCGGGCAGGCTGGAATGCACCATCAGCACGTAAGGCGCATTGGCGATCTGCGTGACCGGGACCAGGTCGGTCTCGGAATTGAAGGGCATAGCACCCAGGTGCGGCTGGATCGAGGACGTTCCCGTGGTGCACATCGACAGGGTGTGTCCGTCGGCCGGCGCGGCGAGCACCGACGAGATCGCGATGGCGCCGCCAGCCCCCGGCTTGTTCTCGACGACCACCTGCTGCCCCAGCAGCTCGCCGAGCTTGGGCGCGATCATGCGGGCGACGATGTCGTTGGAGCCGCCGGGCGAGAAGCCGACGACGATGCGCACCGGCTTGGTGGGGAAGGAGTCGGCCTGGGCGGCGCCCGAGGCGAAGGCGAGCACCGCGACGAGGGCGGCGGCAAGAGGCTTGAGAGTGAGGGTCATGATCTGGAAGGAAAGAAGGCCGGGCGTCAGTGCGAGCGCAGGTCCAAAAGGAACTTGCGGGCGCGCTCGCTGCGCGGATGGTTGAAGAAGCTGTCGGGCGTGCCGGTTTCGACGATGGCGCCGTGGTCCATGAACCAGACGCGATCGGCCACTTCACGGGCGAAGTTCATCTCGTGCGTGACGCACATCATGGTCATGCCGTCGCGCGCAAGGGACTTCATCACCTGCAGCACTTCGCCGACCATTTCGGGATCGAGCGCGCTGGTCGGCTCGTCGAACAACATGGCGGGCGGATCCATGGCCAGAGCCCGCGCGATCGCCACGCGCTGCTGCTGGCCGCCGGAGAGCTGCCCCGGATAGGCGTCCGCCTTGCCTGCGAGGCCGACCCGCTGCAGGAGATGCTTCGCCCGCTCGGCCGCCTCGCCTGGCTTTTTCTTCAGCACGGTCACCGGCGCGAGCACGATGTTCTCCAGCACCGACAGGTGCGGAAACAGGTTGAAGCTCTGGAACACGAAGCCGACCTGGCTGCGGAAGCGGTTCAGGTCCAGGCGCGCGGAGTGCACGTCCTGGCCGTCGAATTCGATGGAGCCCTTGCCGATCTCTTCCAGGCGATTGACCGTGCGGATCAGGGTCGACTTGCCGGACCCGGAGGGTCCGCAGACGACCACCACCTCGCCGCGGCCCACCTCCGCGGACACGTCGCGCAAGGCGTGGTAGTCGCCGTACCACTTGCCCACGTTGCGAAAGGCGATCATCGGCCGCCGTGCCTGCACGTCGTTGCTCATGGTGCTGTGTTCCAACGGGAGGTTCATTCGACCGCCAGCGGCCGGCCGATGGCAGGGGACGGCGAGGCGGCCACGAGGGTTCCGGCGCGCTTGCGCGCGATGCGGCGTTCCAGATACGCGGCCAGCCGCGTGAGGGAGAAGCAGAGCACGAAGTAGATGCCGGCCAGGGTCACGAACACCGAGAACGGTTTCGTCAGCAGCGTCGTGTTGACCTGGTTGGCCGCGAAAGTCAGCTCGTTGACGCTGATCACGTAGCCGAGCGACGTCTCCTTGATGGTGGAGACGAACTGGCTGACCATGGAAGGCACCATGTTGTACAGAGCCTGCGGCAGGACGATCCTGCGCATGGTCTGCAGGTAGCTCAGGCCCACGGCGCGCCCTGCTTCCATCTGGCCCTTGGGCAGGCCTTCGATGCCGGCGCGCACGATCTCGGCCATGTAGGCCGCCTGGTAGATCACCAGCGTGGCGAGCATGGTGGTGAACCCGCTGACGGTCCTGCCCACCAGCACCGGCAGGAAGAAGTACACCCAGAAGATGAACATGACCAGCGGCACGCCACGCGCTACGTAGATCAGCGCGAACACGGGGCGGCGCAGCCACGCGACAGGGCTCGTCGTCGCCAGCGCCATCAGCACCGCCAGCGGGAAGGCGAGCAGGATGCCGCCAAGCGCCAGCAACAGCGTGACGGCCAGGCCGCCGAGCGGCCCTTGCGGATACTGCCCGATCAGGAGCAGCACGCCGTAGTCGCGCAGGATGGAGAAGATGTCGCCCACGTTTCACCTCGTGCGGATGCGCAGCCGGTTCTCGAGGTGGCCGCCCGCGAACATGATCAGCAGCGAGATGCCGAGGTAGGCGCCGGTGGCCAGAAGGTAGATCTCCATCGTGCGGAAAGTCTGGCTTTCGATCTCACGGGTGACGTAGGTCAGTTCGGCCACGCCGATCGCCATGGCGAGGCTCGTGTTCTTGAACAGAAGCACGCTGTGGCTCACGAGCGTCGGCAGCGCGATGCGCACGGCCTGCGGCAGCACGACCAGCCGGAAGGCCTGCCCGTGCCCGAACCCCAGCGCCCGTGCCGCCTCCAGTTGCGACTTCGGGATGGAGCGGATGCCGCCGCGCAGGCCTTCGGACATGTAGGCGGCCATCGCCAGGCCCACGGCCACGAAGGCGAAGAAGAAGCCGCTGTTGCCGGAGTTGATCCATTGCTGCACGCCGGCCGGCAGCAGGGCCGGGATGCCGAAGTACCACAGGAAGATCTGCACCAGCATCGGCACGTTCTGGTGGTACTCCACGTAGGCGGCCACGAACCCCTGCGCCCACTTGCTGCCGCTCATGCGAATGAACGCGAGCAGGATGCCGACGCCGACGGCCAGCAGCCACGCGAAGGCCGTCAACTGCAGCATCGTGGCGACGCCGGAAGCGATCTGCTTCGCGTTGTCGCCCTGCAGCAGGACGGAAAGGTCCATGCCGGCCATGACGCCCGGGTCCCGGCGCTCAGCCCTTGATGGCTTCGACGTGGAAGCCGCGGCGCATCTTGTACTGCGTGGCCGGGCCCATCCACTTGTCGAAGAGCTTCGCCGCTTCGCCGCCCTTTTCCATCGCTTCGAGCGTGCCGTTCACGTGCTTGATGAGGGCCGCTTCCTCCTTGCGCATGCCGACACCCCAGGGCTCGAGGATCAGCGACTGGTCCAGGATGACGACCGGCGCGGTGGCTTCCGATTGCTGCGCGAACTTCACCAGCGACATCTCGGACAGCGCGAAGCCTTCCACCTTGCCCTGCTGCAAGGCCAGGAAGCCGCTCGGGGGATCCTGGAAGGTCACGGTGGTTGCCGTCGGGATCGACTTGCGCACGGCCTGCTCGGACGTCGAGCCCTTGGTGGCGGACACGCGCTTGCCGCCCAGGTCCTTGATGCCGCGGATGCCGCTGTCCTTCTTGACCGCGACCTTCTGCTCGCTCGCGAAGTACTGGTGGCTGTAGGCGATCTGCTGGGCGCGCTCGGCGGTCCAGCCCAGGTTGGCGATGACGACGTCGACGCGGCCTTGCTGCAGTTCGGGGATGCGCGCGGCCACGGCGATCAGCTTCAACTCGGGCTTCACGCCCAGCGACTTCGCCAGTGCCTTGCAGAAGTCGACGTCGTAGCCCGTGACTTCGCGGGTCTGCGGGTCGGGGAAACTGAAAGGCTCGGAGGTGCCCAGCGTGCCGCAGACCAGGGTGCCCTTCTGCTTGATGTCGGCGAGCTGGTCCGCGAACGCGCCGGTGGACACGACGGACAGGGCGGCGATGGCGATGGCGAAAGTGGTGCGCTTGAACATGGGAAGGCTCCTCGGTGTTGGGCTGGCCTGCATTCTGGGAGCACCGTCAAAGCAAAAAAAGCGATATTTTTCTATCCGGTCCAATTCCCTAAAGGCATACTCGAAGGGTTATTACCGAGGCCGCGCACCATGATGACGTTCAAGCAGCTGGAAGCGATCTACTGGGTCGCGCAGCTGGGCGGCTTCTCGCAGGCGGCCGAAAAGCTGCACACCACGCAGTCGGCCGTTTCCAAGCGGGTGCAGGAACTGGAGGCGCTGTTCGCCACGCCCCTGTTCGACCGCAGCCTGCGCGCCGCCCGCCTCACGGAAAAGGGCGAGGAGATGTTCCTGATCGCCAGGACGCTGCTGGAGCAGCGCAACCTCGCCGTGGAGCGCTTCGTCCAGCCGGAGGTGATCGAGCGGCGCCTGCGCATCGGCGTGACCGAGCTCACGGCCATGACCTGGCTGCCTCGGCTGGTGGCGATGGTGCAGGCCTACTACCCGCGCGTGGTGATCGAGCCCGACGTGGACGCCAGCGTCACGATGCGCGAGAAGCTGCTGGCCGACGAACTGGATCTCGTGATCATGCCGGACATGTTCGAGGACGCCCGCCTGGACAAGAAGCCCGTCGGCGCCGTGCGCAACGTGTGGATGTGCAAGCCGGGCCTGCTCGACGAGCGCAAGTCGCTGCGGGTGCACGAGCTGTTCCGCCAGCGGGTGCTGACGCAGGGCGACCGCTCCGGCACCGGCCTGGTGTACGAGCGCTGGTTCAAGACCGTCGGCGTGCGGCCGGCCGACACCATCGTCAGCAGCAACCTGGTGGCGATCATCGGGATGACGGTGTCGGGCCTGGGCGTCGCCCACCTGCCGCGCGATTGCCTGGCGCCCATGGTGGATGCCGGCATGCTGGCGGTGCTGAAAGTCACGCCCACCCTGCCGGACGTGCGCTACGTCGCGGCCTACAAGGGCGAGCAGCGCAGCACGCTGGTCGCCTCGATCGTCATGCTGGCGCAGGAATGCTGCGACTTCACGCAAGCATTCCAGGCGAGCGAGGCGGCGCCGGCGCGCCCACCGCGCGCAGCAGGAGCTGCAGCGGGTGCATCAGCTGCACGCCGTCCATGATCTGCGCCTGGCAGCGGCAGGAATAGCCGGTGGCGACCGTCCTGCCGGCATGGCGCGGGTCGGCGAGCAACGATCGCCAGCTGAGGCCGTAGATCTTCTCCGAGGTCGCGCGGTTGCGCTGCTCATGTCCATACAGGCCCGCCATGCCGCAGCAGCCGCTGGCCAGAACCTGCAACTCGACTCCCAGGCGGCGCGCCACCCTCGCCCACTCCGCCGTCGCCGCCGGCGCATTGGTGCGCTCGGTGCAATGCGGCAGCAGCGCCCAGGGCGCAGTCCCCTCGGCTGCGAGTTGCGGCAGTTCGTCCAGCCGCTGCGCCAGCCATTCCTGCGGCAGCGCGATCGTGGGCACGGCCTCCTGGCCGAGCGCCTTGACGTACTCGGCACGGTAGGCGAGCGTCATCGACGGATCGAGGCCGACGAGGCTCACGCCGGTGGCGGCAAGTTCGCGCAGCATGCGCGCGTTGCGCTGCGCGGTCTCCTGGAAGCCAGTGAGGAAGCCCAGCACATGCTGCGGCTTGCCATTGGGAAGGAACGGCGCCAGCCAGGGCTGGTAGCCGAGCCTTTGCAGCAGTTCGAACAGGTCGAGGACGACCGCTGCGTCGTAATGCGTGGTGAAGGCATCCTGCACCACGACCACGTTGCGGCGGCGTTCGTCAACGGACAAGGCCGCGAGCACATGCGGCGTCGCGATCCGTACGCCGCGGCGCTCCAGAGCGGCGCGCAGGTCGAGGGTGTCGAGTTCGGGCAGGGCCACGAGACCCAGCGCGCGTGCGGCGCCGCGTCCCACGCTGCCGTGCGTCAACGCGTTCACCAGACGCGGTGAACTTGCCATCCGGGGCAGGAGACTTTCCAGCCGCGCCACCAGGTGGTCCCGCGCCGGACGCAGGTAGCGCCCGTGAAACGCTTCGAGGAAGCGCGAGCGGAAGGCCGGCACGTCGACCTTGATCGGGCACTGCCCCACGCAGGACTTGCAGGCCAGGCAGCCGTCCATGGCTTCCTTCACCTCGAGGGAAAAATCCTCGGCACCGCGCCATGTGTTCCAGGCACGCGCCGGCAGGTCGCGCCAGCGCGCACGCGGCGCCGCCGCCGGATCGACGTTGCCCTGGGCGAGCAGCCTCAGCCACTCGCGCATCAGCGAGGCGCGTCCCTTGGGCGAATGCTTGCGGTCGCGCGTTGCCTTCCACGACGGGCACATCGCATCATCGAGGTCGTAGTTGAAGCAGGCCGCATTGCCGTTGCAGTGCAGCGAATCCTCGTTGTCGCGGCGGATGGCGATGGGGATCTGCCGGTCGAACTGGCCGCGCGTGGGCGCCGCGTCGAGGCGGATGAGATCCTGCCCCGGCGGCGCCGCGATCTTGCCGGGATTGAGCTGGTTGTGCGGATCGAAGGCGGCCTTGATCTCCTGCATGCGCGGGTACAGCGGGCCGAAGAACTCGGGCGCGTATTCGGAGCGCATGCCCTTGCCATGCTCGCCCCACAGCACGCCCTTGTACTTGCGGGTCAGCGCGAAGACCTCGTCGGAGATCTCGCGCACCAGCTTCTCCTGCGCGGGATCCTTCATGTCCAGGGCCGGACGCACGTGCAGGCAACCGGCGTCGACATGGCCGAACATGCCGTACACGAGGCCGCGGCGGTCCAGTGCGGCGCGGAACTCGCGGATGTAGTCGGCCAGGTTCTCCGGCGGAACCACCGTGTCCTCGACGAAGGGCATCGGCCGCCGCTCGCCCTGCATGTTCCCGAGCAGGCCGACGGACTTCTTGCGCATGGACCAGATCGCCGCCGAGGCATCGGCGCCGCGCGCCACCGTGTAGCCCCGGCGGCCGGCGCCTCCGCCCGCGAGTGCCGCCTGCACCCGCGCGAGCTTCGCTTCCAGCTCCGCCTCGTCGCCCGCGACGAATTCAACGATGTTCACGCCCTCAGCCGGACCTTCCGGATCGTCGGGGAAGAACTCGCGCACTTTCAGCCAGATGGGATCCTGCCGCGCCAGCGCGAGCACGGTCGCATCGACCGTCTCGCTCGACGCCGCCTCCAGTCGCATCAGCGCACCGGCATCGCGCAGCGCCGCGTCGAAGGACGCATAGCGGATGTTCAGCAAGGCGGTGCAGCGCGGCACCGGCGTCAGCTTCACCTTCGCCTCCGTGACGAAGGCCAGGCTGCCTTCCGCGCCACAGAGCACGGAACTCAGGTCGAAGCGGCCGTGGCAGTCGCACAGGTGCACCAGGTCGTAGCCGGTGACGCAGCGGTTCAGCTTCGGAAAGCGCTCGGCGATCAGGCCGGCGTCCTCCTCGCGGATGCGATCGAGCACGCGCAGCACGTGGCCGACGCGGTCGCCGCGTCCCTTCGCCGCCGCCAATTCCTCAGACGTGAGCGGACGCGAGTGCCACTCGGTGCCGTCGATGAACACGGCGCGCAGCTCCATCACGTGGTCGCGCGTCTTGCCGTAAAGCACCGAGCCCTGGCCCGACGCGTCGGTCGCGATCATGCCGCCGATCGTGGCGCGGTTCGACGGCGACAACTCGGGGGCGAAGAACAGGCCGTGGGCCGCGACGGCGGCATTCAGCTGGTCCTTCACCACGCCGGCCTGCACACGCGCCCACCCCTCCTCCAGGTTCACCTCGAGGATGGCATGCATGTGGCGCGACAGGTCGACCGAGATCCCGTCGGTGAGCGACTGCCCGTTGGTGCCGGTGCCGCCGCCGCGCGGCGTGAACTTCAAGGCCTGGAAGCGCGGCTCGTGGGCGAGCTTGGCGATGCGCACGACGTCCACCTCGTGGCGCGGGAAGAGGATGGCTTGCGGCGCCACCTGGTAGATGGAGTTGTCGGTGGCGAAGACGGTGCGGTCCGCATGCGCCTGCCCGATGTCACCTTCGAATCCGCGCAGGCGCAGCTCCGCGAGGTAGTCGGACGCGAGCGAAGAGGGTCCGTCGCCGGCACGCAGCGCCGGGATCAAGCCTCGTCTCCGGAGCGGCGCGCGGCGCCGAGTTCGCTGCGCTGGCGCTTGAAGCGGTGCGCCGCCACGCGCAGGTGCAACTGCATCACCTGGCGCGCCAGTTCGGCGTCGCCGGCGCGCACCGCCGCCGCGAGGTCGCGGTGGTGCTGCAGGCTCTGCACCTTGTCCTGCAGCGTGCTGATGAAGTGCGAGCGGATCACGATGGGCATGTCGATCAGGCCGGCCAGCATGCCGCGCAGGCGCGGCGAGCCGCTGGCCTCGAGCACGGCACGGTGGAAAGCCGAATTGATCTCCTGCAGGCGTTCCGGCAGCGCGGGGCCGCCCTTGCGGATCGCGCGGTCCATCTCGTCGTTCAGCGCATCGAGCCGGTCGGCCAGCGCGACGCCGCCGCGCTGCGCCGCCAGTTCGGCCGCATGGCCTTCCAGCAAGCCACGCAGCTCGAAGGTCTCCCCGATATCGGCCTCGGTCCATTCGGCGACGCGCACGCCGCGGCCGCGGTCCGCCGTCGCCAGTCCGTCGTCCACCAGGCGCTTGAGCGCCACGCGCACCGGCGTGCGGCTGATGGCGAGCTCCCGCGCGAGGTGTTCCTCCTTCAGCTGCGCGCCGGGCGCATAGACGCCGCCCACCAGGCGCTGCTTCAGGAGTTCGTAGGCCTTGTCGGAAGCGCCGGACATGTTTGTTCCCGATTTGTACTCATGGAAAACCCGAGGCCGACCCTTCACCTCTGAAAACCGCAGAGCCAGAAGGAAATCGTCGACCGGATTGTTTTTTTATTGTACATTGCGTCCCGTTCCTTCTCCACCCCACCGGAAGCAGATTCAGCATGGTCGGACTCCAGATCCTCAAGCGCACGCGCCAGGTTTCGGCGCAACTCGTGCAGGCCTTCAAGGGCCTGCCCGTGGCCAACATCAGCGACTGCATGACGCGCATGACGGCGGCCGGCCCGCGGCTGCGCCCCATGCACAAGAGCGGCGCCCTCGCCGGCCCGGCGCTGACGGTGAAGTGCCGTCCCGGCGACAACCTCATGATCCACAAGGCGCTGACGATGGCCCAGCCCGGCGACGTGATCGTGGTGGATGCCGGCGGCGACCTGACCAATTCGCTGTTCGGCGAGATCATGATGGCCACCGCCGTCAAGAAGGGCGTCGCGGGCATCGTCCTCAACGGCGCGGTACGCGACTCGGAAGAGATCGGCCAGGGCACCTTCCCCCTCTACGCCGCCGGCGTGACCCACCGCGGCCCCTACAAGGACGGCCCCGGCGAGATCAACGTGCCCATCGCCATCGACGGCATGGTGATCCACCCCGGCGACCTGGTCGTCGGCGACTTCGACGGCCTGCTGTGCGTGCCTTTCGACGACGCCGAGGAAGTGCTGGCCGCCACCCACAAGAAGATGGAAGCCGAGAAGAAGACGCTGGCGGACATCGCCGCCGGCACGCTCGACACCAGCTGGATCGACGCGACGCTCAAGCGCATCGGCTGCAACACGGAGCCGCGCTGATGGCCGGCGACAAGCGCGTGGTCCGCACGGACCTCTGGATTTCCGATGCCTTCGACGAGCGCCTGAAGCGCGAGCCGGGCGTGTCCCTGCGCGTGTTCCCCGTGCGCGGCAACACCGCCGCCGCGTGGGACATCCTCTCGAGCGCTCACGTCTATCACGTGTCCGCGGCCAAGGACGAACTCCCGCAGGAATGGTTCGCGCGCGCGGACCTGCTCGCCCGCTGCCCGGACCTGCTGCTCGTGTCCTCCAGCGGCGCCGGCTACGACACGGTGGACGTCGCCGCCTGCACCGCGGCCGGCATCGCCGTCGTCAACCAGGCCGGCGGCAACGCCGTCTCGGTGGCGGAACACACGCTGGGGCTGATGCTGGGCGTGTCCCGCCGCATGCTGGAGGGCGACCGCCGGATGCGCCGCGAGGTCGGCTACTCCCGAGAGGACGTGATGGGCCACGAGATCCACGGCAAGACCGTGGGCCTGGTCGGCATCGGCCACATCGGTACGCGCGTGGCCGCCCTCGCCCGCGCCTTCGGCATGGAGGTGATCGCCACCGACCCCTTCCTGTCGCCGGAGGAGATCGCGCGCCGCGGCGCCAGGGCCGTGTCCTTCCAGGAACTGCTCGCGCAATCCGATTTCGTGTCGCTGCACTGCCCGCGCGACGCCAGCACGCTGAAGATGATGAACGCCGACACCTTCGCGCGCATGAAGAAGGGAGCCATCTTCATCACCACGGCGCGCGGCGGCATCCACGACGAGACGGCCCTGGTGCAGGCGCTGCGCTCCGGCCACCTGGCCGGTGCCGGCCTCGACGTGTGGGACCAGGAACCGCCCCCGCTGGACCATCCGCTGCTCGCGAAGGACAACGTGTTCGCCACCTTCCACGTGGCAGGCGTCACGCACGAGTGCCGCAGCAACGTCGCCGCGATCTCCGCCGAGCAGATCGCCGGCGTGCTGCGCGGCGAACGCCCCCCGCGCCTGGTCAACCCGGAAGTCTGGCCGGCCTTCGAACAGCGGCGCGCCCGCATCCTGGGCTGAGCCCCTCATTCATCCAAACCAAGGAGACACTCCCATGCAACGCATTCCCTCCCTGCTGAAGCGGCTGCTGCCGGCGCTGGCGCTGTGCGCCGCGGCCGTGGCGCCCGGCGTGGCGCAAGCCGCCTACCCGGAGCAGCCGGTCAAGATGGTGGTCGCCTACGCCGCCGGCGGCGGCACCGACATCATCGCCCGCCTGATGGCCCAGTACATGACCAAGTACCTGGGCAACAATGCCTCCATCGTGGTGGTCAACCGGCCAGGCGCCGGCGGCGGCATCGGCTTCGCCGAAGTGGCCAACGCGCATGCCGACGGCTACACGATCGGCTTCATCAACACGCCCAACGTGCTGACGATCCCGATCGAGCGCAAGGCCACCTTCCACTGGCAGAACTACGACCTGCTGGGCAACATCGTCGACGACCCGGGCAACTTCTCGGTGCACGCCGACACGCCGGTCAAGAGCCTGGCCGAACTGGTCTCCTACGCCAAGGCGAACCCGGGCAAGGTCACCTACGGCACCACCGGCATCGGATCGGACGACCACCTCGCCGCGCTGATGTTCGAGCGCGCCGCCGGCATCAAGATGACCCATGTGCCCTTCAAGGGCGCCGCCGAAGTGCACAACGCCATTGCCAGCAAGCAGATCATGCTGGCCGCGATGAACATCGGCGAGGCCATGCAGTACCAGAAGGGCGGCACACCGATGCGCCACCTGGGGCAGATGAGCGAGAAGCGCTCGAACCTCGCGCCCAACGTGCCCACGTTCAAGGAGCAGGGCTTCAACGTGATCATGGCCTCGCTGCGCGGCATCGCGGCGCCGAAGAACCTGCCGCCCGCCGTGCGCGAGCAGCTGGTGAACGCGGTGCAGAAGGCCGCGGCCGATCCGGAGTTCCAGGCCAAGGCCCTCGGCTACTTCGCGCCGCTGCGCTACCTGCCGCCCGCCGCCTACGCGACCGAGCTGAAAGAGAACGAGGCCGACTTCAAGCAGCTGTGGCAGACGATGCCCTGGACGGACAAGTAAGCCGGCGCATCACTTCTTCGCCGCCGCATCGAGGGCACGCTGCAACAAAGCCGGCGTGCCCTTTTTTTCCGTCCACGCGACGAACGCATCGGTGGGTCCTCGCCAGCGCAGGGACTCGACGTCGTCGAACAGGTGGGCGTCGGTGCGCAGCGTCGCGAGACGCTTGAACAGCAGTGCGTCCTCCAGGTGATCGCCGAGCACGCCGGGCGGAAAGGACTCGATCGTCCCGTGCTGGTTCAACAGGCGTGCGGCGCCGACGGCGCCGATCCCGGAAATGCCGGGGTAGCCGTCTGCCGCGTCGCCGACCAGCGCCAGGTAGTCGGGGATCAGCACGGGGTCGACGCCGAACTTCTCGCGGATGTCCCGCGCCGCGCGGATCTTGTTGCCCCGGCGATCCACCTGCATCACGCGGTCGCCGCGCACGCACTGCGCCAGGTCCTTGTCGGGCGTCCAGACCAGCACGCACTCGACACGCCCGTCCTGGTCGGCGAGATGCGCCGCGCTCGCCAGCGCATCGTCGGCCTCGAGCTCGATCATCGGCCAGACCACCACGCCCATCGCGGCGAGTCCCTCTTCCAGCGGCTCGAACTGGGCTCGCAATGCGCGATCGATGCCTTCGCCCGTCTTGTAGCCGGCCCACAGCCGGTTGCGGAAGGACTCGATCACGTGGTCCGTCGCCACGCCGACGTGCGTCGCGCGGTTCTCGAGCAGTTGCAGCACGCCGTTGAGCACGCCCACGACGGCGCCGTAGGGCCGGTCCTCGCCTTTCGTGAATCGGCGCAGCCCGTGGAAGTGCCGGAACAGCTCGTAGGTGCCGTCGATGAGGTCGATGATCACGAAGAGACGATACTCGGAACACCTTCCCCCGGCATCCCCACGGAAGAGGGCACGCGCATGAACCGCGACGCCGCGGCGTGGAAGATGGCGCGCGACCTGGAGCCGGGACGGCGGCGCGCGAAAGCCGACTGATCAGTCGTCGAGCGTCGAGCTCTTGCTCATCGCCTTCTCCCGCGCCGCATCGCGCAGGTGCAGGCGGATGAAGTCGGCCGCCGCTTCGCGCTGGCCGGAGAGCAGCAGCTCGATCAGCGTCTTGTGTTCGCGGCAGCGCCGTGCCGCCGCTTCGCGGTTCACCGCCTTGCGGTACTCCATCAGCCGGCGCAGCCGGTTGATGCGTTTCAGCGATTCGAGGATGAAGACGTTGCCGGAAAAGCCGGCGATGGTCTCGTGCAGGCGCGTGTTCGCATCGAACAGTTGCGCCGGCGAAGCCCATTCCACCGCGCCGTCGATCAACGCCTGCTGCTCCGCCAGGCATTTGCGCAGGGCCGCTTCGTCCACCCTGAAGCCGGGCTCGTGCAGCGCGGCCGATTCGATCAGGATGCGGAAGCGATAAGCCTGGTCGTAGGTTTCGCCGGACGTGAGGATGGGCAGGAACTGCCACCCGTGTCCCGGCAGCCGTTCGATCCAGCCTTCGTTGGCGATGCGCCGCAGGATGGCGCCGAGCTGCGCCTTGGTCACGCCGTAGCGGCGCATCAGGTCGCTCTCGCTGACCTTCTCGGGCAGCGCGCCCGAAAGGCGGTCCTCGCCGATCTGCAGGTAGATGCGCTCCTCGGGCGGCTCGGTCTCGAACGCGCCCGTGAACGGCGACACCTTGGGCTTCGTCAGCACGACGTAGCCGCCCTCCGGCCGCGGCCCCACCGTGCCGCGCTCCGCCAGCAGGCGCAGCGCTTCGCGCACGGGGGAGCGCGACACCATGAAGCGCTCGGCGAGCGCGCGCTCCACCAGCGGCGTCCCCGGGTCCAGGGACTCCTCGGCGATCATGAACTCGATCTTGCCGGCGAGCTGCTCGCCGAGGCCGCGGGTGGAACGTCGCGTTTCCTGCACGGGTCTCAGGTGGCCGCCACCACGTCGAAGTGCTCCACGTGCGGCGGCTGCAGGAAGAAGGGCCCGATGATGGCGCGCCATTCGGCGAACGCCGGCGACTGCCGGAAGCCCACCGTGTGCGCTTCGAGGGACTCCCACTCGACGTGCAGGATGAACCGGCCCGGCGTTTCCTGGCAGGCCAGGATGGCGTGGCGGCGGTAGCCGCCGGCCTTGGCCAGCACGGTGGTCGCCGCGCGCCGGATGGCGTCGGAGAAGGCGTCCTTGTCCTCGGGACGCACCTTGATGTCTGCGATTTCGATGATCACGTCAGTCTGCCTGGATCTTCTTTTCCTGGATGATCTTGCTCCACCGCGCGCGCTCCGCGGCGATGAACTGCCCGAACTGTTCGGGCGTGCCGCCGCCGATGATATTGCCTTGCGAGGTGATGCGCTCGGCGATCTCCGGATCCTTGAGCGCCCGGTTCAGCGCGTCGTTCAGCCTGGCGATCACCGGCGCCGGCGTGTTCTTCGGCGCCACCAGGCCGAACCAGTTCGACACCTCGAAGTTCTTCACCCCGAGTTCGGCGAAGGTCGGCACGTCCGGGTACTGCGGCAGGCGCTTGTCGGCGGCCACGGCCAGGGCGCGGGCCTTCGGCGGCGCCGCCTTGGTGTACGGCAGCGACGCGGGCACCATGTCGAACATGAAGTTCACCGTGCCGGCGATCAGGTCGGTGGTGGCCGGGCCGCCGCCGCGATACGGGACGTGCACCATCGGCGCGCCGATCGCATCTTCCAGCAGTTCGCCGGCGAGGTGGAAGGCGCCGCCGTTGCCGGCCGAGGCGTAGCTCAGCGAGCCGGGCCTGGCCTTGGCGGCGGCCACCAGCTCGGAGAAGCTCCTGAGCGGCGAGCGGTCGGCGCTCACCAGCAGCACCAGCGGACCCTTCTCGATCAGGCCGATCGGCGCGAGGTCGGTCGCGGGATCGAAGGGCATCTTCGGCATCATCGACTTGTTGACCGTCAGAGGCGCGAGGTTGCCGATGCCGATCACGTGGCCGTCCGGCGCGGCCTTGGCGATGTAGTCGGTGCCGATGTTGCCGGCGGCGCCGGGACGGTTCTCGACGATCATCGACTGGCCGAGGAAGGTCGCCATCTTGGCCGCGATCTGGCGCGCTCGCGTATCGGAGCTGCCACCCGGCGCGTAGGGCACGACCATCGTGATGGTCTTCGACGGGAAAGGGGCCGCCGCGGTCTGCGCGATCGCGCAGGCGCCAACGGAGGCCAGCAGCGCGCCTGCGATCAGTTTCAGGGATTGCCTCTTGGACATCTTGTCTCCTTGGTGGTTGAAATCAGTCGAGGGTGACGTTGGCCTTGCGCACCACGGTGCTCCAGCGCTCCGACTCGGCACGGATGAAGGCGCCGAAGGCTTCCGGCGTGCCGGGCGCGGGCGTCGCGCCCAGCTGCGCGAGGCGCTGCTGCGTCGCCGGCTCCTTCAGGATCTCCTGGATCTCCGCGTTGAGGTACTGCACGATGGGCGCGGGCGTCTTCGCCGGCGCGAGCAGGCCGTACCAGGCGGGCGCGTCGAAGCCGGGCACGCCGGCTTCGGCGAAGGTCGGCACGTTCGGCAGCTCGGGCAGGCGGCGCGATCCCGTGACCGCCAGCGCGCGCACCTTGCCACCGGCGATGTGCGGCAGCGCGGACGGCGCGGTGTCGAAGATCGCCTGGATCTGTCCGCCGATCAGGTCGGTGACCGCCGGCGCGCTGCCCTTGTAGGGGATGTGCACCATCTGCGTCGCGGTGAGCGACTCGAAGAGTTCGCCGGCCAGGTGCACCGAAGTGCCGGCGCCGCCCGATCCGTAGTTCACCTTGCCCGGATTGGCGCGCGCGTGGCCGATGAATTCCTGCACCGTCTTCGCCGGCATCGCATTCGTCACCACCAGCACGGTCGGGGAGCTGGCGAACTGGGCGATGGGCGCAAAGTCCTTCTGCACGCTGTAGCGCAGGCCCTTGTAGACGTAGGGGTTGATCGACAGCGTGACCTGTCCGAACAGCAGCGTCTGGCCGTCCGGCGTGGCCCGGCTCACGAGCTCGTTGCCGATGTTGGTGCCGGCGCCGGGCTTGTTCTCGATGATGAAGGTGCCCTTGGTGCGCTCCGTCAGGCGCGTGGCGAGCAGGCGCGCGATGTTGTCGCTGCCGCCGCCCGGCGCGAACGGCACCACGATGGTCACGGGCCGGCTCGGGTAACCGCCCGGGCCGGCGGCCAGGGCGTGCGAGGCGCACAGGGTGATCCCGGCTGCCGCGAGGGCAGCGTGCAAGACTTTCATGGAAGCTCTCCTTATCGGCCCAGCGCGGCGACGACCGCCTGGCTGAAAGCCTTGGTGCCGATGCGGCCGCCGATGTCGGCGGTGCGGGTTTCGGGATTGGCGAGCACCTTCTCCACGGCGGCGTGCATGGCCTGCCCGGCGGCGCGGAATTTCTCGCTCTTGCGCTTCTCGCCGATCCAGTCGGCCAGCATCGCGACCGACAGGATCATGGAGGTGGGATTCGCCTTGTCCTGGTTCTCGATGTCGGGGGCGGAGCCGTGCTGCGCCTGTGCGCAGCAAAGCTGGTCGCCGGCCATGACCGAACCCGCGAGGCCCAGGCTGCCGGAGAGTTCACTGGCGAGGTCCGACAGGATGTCGCCGTAGAAGTTCTCGGCCACGAGCACGTCGAAGCGCTCCGGGTTGCGCACCAGGTAGGCGGTGGAGGCGTCGACCAGCAGGTCTTCGAAGGCGACTTCCGGGAAGTCCTTCGCGACGTTGCGCGCGCACTCGAGGAACAGGCCGTCGGTCATGTGGAAACTGTTGGCCTTGTGGATGGCCGTCACCTTCTTGCGGCGCGTCATGGCCAGTTCGAAGGCGCGGCGCGCGATGCGCTCGCTGCAGTGGCGCGTGATCTTGCGCACCGAGATCGCCATGTCGGGGCTGGGCATCATCTCGCCCCAGCCGCGGCTCATGTTGCGGTCGGGATAGAAGCCTTCGGTGGCCTCGCGCATGATGACCAGGTCCATGGTCTTGCCGGGCGCCATGTTGGAGCGCAGGAACTCGCGGGTGCGCGCGGGACGCACGTTGGCGTACAGGTCCAGCTGCACGCGGAAGGCCGCGGAGATGTTGCGGCCGCCCTGCTCCGGCGCCGGATAGTCGGCGTGCGACTGCGTCCCGAGGATGACGCCGTCGTAGCCGCGCGCCTTGTCCAGCACTTCCTCGCGCAGGGTGGTGCCGTGCTTCTTCAGGCTGGCGAAGCCGACGTCCTCGTAATCGAGGTGGATGTCGAGGCCGAAGCGGCGGTCGGCCGCCTGCAGGACTTCGACGGCGGAAGCGACGATCTCGGGGCCGATGCCGTCACCGGGGAGGACCAGGAATTTCATGGGGAGCTTTCTGTTCAGGCGTTCTTGCCGTGTTCGGCGGAAACGAAGTTGGTCACGCCCGTGTCGGTGAGCGTGCGGGTGGCCTCGGCGTTGGCGTAGATCCAGAGGATCTTCATCGGCTCGGTCTTCGAGAGATTGCGGAACCGGTGCGGGACGTTGGGCGGGATGAAGGTCACGTCGTGCGGCTTGAGCTCGTACTCGAGGCCGTCGATGTCGAGGATGGCGCGGCCTTCCATCAGCACCACGCTTTCCTGCACGTTGTGGCTGTGGAAGGGGATCTCGGTGCCGCCCCCGAAGGAGGTGTAGCCGGTGATGAAGCTGCTGCTGCCGACGGCGCGGGTGACCAGCGGGGTGGTGCTGGCACCGCCGCCGCGCTCGTGTCGGGGCAGGCTTTCAGGCTTCAGGAGCGCCGCGTTGGAAGGGGTGCGGATGGTCATGGCTTGTTTCCTGTTCAGCGCGCGGGGCCGACCCACACGGTCTTGACGTTGGTGAACTCGCGCGCGCCGTGCACGCCGAGCTCGCGGCCGTAGCCCGATTGCTTGATGCCGCCGAAGGGCAGGCGCGGATCGGAAGCGACCAGGCCGTTGATGAACACGGCGCCCGCCTCGATGCGGCGCGCCAGCGCATGCGCGCGCTGCAGGTCGGTGGTCCAGAGCGCGGCGCCCAGGCCGTAGTCGAGGCCGTTGGCCACTTCGAGCGCGGCTTCGACATCCTTGACGCGCAGGATCGCGGCAGCGGGGCCAAAGGTTTCTTCGCAAGCGGCGACCATGCCGGGCGTCACGTGATCGAGCACCGTCGGCTGGTAGAAGTAGCCGGGACCGTCGACGAAGCGGCCGCCCACCAGCAGCTTCGCGCCCTGCTCCACGCTCTTGCGCACCTGCGCGTGCAGGTCGTCGCGCAGGTTGGCGCGCGCCATCGGGCCGATCGCCACGTCGCGCTCCAGCGGATCGCCGATCTTCAGCGCTTCGGTGTGCTTCACGAACAGGTCGGTGAAACGGTCGGCCACCGACGCTTCGACGATGAAGCGCTTGCCGTTGATGCAGCTCTGGCCGACGTTGATGAAGCGCGCCTTGACGGCGGTGCGCGCGGCCGCTTCCAGGTCGGCATCGGCCAGCACGATGAAGGGATCGGAGCCGCCCAGCTCCAGCACCTGCTTCTTCAGCACGGCGCCGGCCTGCGAGGCGACCAGCTTGCCCACGGGCGTGGAGCCGGTGAGCGTCAGCGCCGCGATGCGCGGATCCTCGATCAGGCCCTTCACGCGCGAGGCGTCCACCAGCACGGTCGCGAACAGGCCCTCGGGCGTGCCGGCGGCGCGGAACAGCTTCTCCAGTTCCAGCGCGCATTGCGGCACGTTGTTGGCGTGCTTCAGGACGATGCCGTTGCCGGCGGCGAGTGCGGGAGCCGCGAAGCGCAGCACCTGCCACACCGGATAGTTCCACGGCATGATCGCCAGCACCACGCCCAGCGGGTCGTACACGACGCGGCTCTCGGTGGCGCCGCTGGGAACGATCTCGTCGCCCAGGTATTCGGGCGCCTTGTCTGCGTAGAAGTCGCAGTTCCAGGCGCTCTTCTCGATCTCCGCCTCGGCTTCGACGATGGGCTTGCCCATCTCCAGCGTGATGAGGCGCGCGAAGTGCGGCTTGCGCTCGCGCAGTTGCTGGGCGACGCGCTTCAGCAGCGCGGAACGCTCGGCCAGCGAGGTGCGCCGCCAGGACTTTTGCGCATGCGCCGCGCCGGCCAGCGCCGCTTCGATGCGCGCTTCGTCGTGCGGCTCGAAGGTCGCGATCGTTTCACCGGTCGCGGGATTGATGGAAGTGATCATGGGATTCCTCGTGCGGAAGGGTCAGGCGTCGAAGCCGTAGAGGGCGGCGGGATTGCGCACCAGCAGTCGGTGGCACGCGTCCTCGTCGGGAAGGCAGGCCAGCAGCTCGCGCAGGACCTGGTCGTTGCAGATGCTGCGGAACGGCTCGATCGCGTCCTGGGCGCCGCCGCGATGTCCGGAGCCGCCGGTGTGGGGCCAGTCCGAGCCCCACAGGATGCGGTCCGGTGCGGCGGCGTGGAATTCGCGCGCCAGCCGCGCGGCGTGGTCCATTCCCGCGCCGGACCAGAGCCGGTAGGGAGCGGACAGCTTCACGTACAGGTGGCCGCGGCGCAGTTCCGCCAGCAGGTGGGCCAGCAGGTCCTCGCTGGCCGGGTCGGGCAGCAGGCCGCCGGCGTAGTGATCGAGCACCACCGGCACTTCGAGGCCGCGCAAGTCGTCGAGCAATGCCACGACGAGATCGAGGCCGGCGTGCACTTGCAGCGACCAGCCAGGCAGCGCGCGCAGGCGGCGCGCGCGCTCGACCTGCTGGCGCGCCGCGTCCAGGCCGCCGCCGCTGACGTGCAGGTTCAGGCGCGCGCCGCGCACGCCGCCTTCGTGCAGCGCCCGCAGCGCATCGTCGGCGATGGCCGCCAGGTCCACGACGGCGACACCCCGCGCCTGGTCGGCGCCGTAGGCCTTCAGTGCATCGAGCAGGCAGGCGTTGTCGGTGCCGTAGACGCTGGGCTGCACGAGGACCACGCGCTCGACGCCCAGGCCGCGGTGCAGTTCCTTCAGCTGGCGCGCATCGGCGGCAGGAGGCGTATACGCTCGCTGCGTCGCGTAAGCGAAGCGCGCCGGCTCGAACACGTGCGCGTGGCAGTCGCAGGCGTGGGCCGGAAGGGATGGAGTCTCGGTACGCATGGTATTTTGAGATGCCACTGTACCATCTAGAAATACCAAGGAATCGCTATATCCCTACGCTTCAGTCCGTTTTTCTGGTTTTCCCTGACTCCGAAACACCGGTAAAGCGTGGCCCGTCACGCACGCGATGGCCAGCATCGCTGCGCGTGCGGAAAGGAATCGGAAAGGGAATGCGGCGGCATGTTCGCCGCGCGCGAGATCAGGAGCGCGCTGCGCTACGGAGCGCGATCAGCGCTTGTCGCCTTCATCGGGCGGCGGCGTGTCGGGCTCGGGAGGTTTGGGTGTGATGCCCGCCTTGCGGCGCTCATCCTTCTGGATGTGCCGGAAGAGTTCGGCGGAACCCTCGCCCGAGCGCTCGCCGGGCATGATGGATTCGCCCCAGTCTTCCTTGGGTGGTTTGCCTTTGCCCGTCTGCGTCATGGGGTCCTCGTCATGCATGGCGCCACGAGTGCAGTGTAGTGCGTGGCCCCACGGACGGCGCGGTAGGACGCGGACGTCTTTCAGGCGTCTCCAACGTGAAGCGCGCTGACATCCGCGTCCATCCGGACGGGCAGGAGGCTCCTCAGTCCGCGGTGATCTTCCGCGTCTCGATCAGGGTCTTCCAGCGCAGGTACTCGCTCGCCTGGAATGCCGCGAACTCCGCCGGCGTATTGCCCACGATCTCCATGCCCTGGTCCGTGAACTGCCTGGCGACCGCGGGATCGCGCACTGCGGCGACGGCAGCGGCGGCGAGCTTGTCCTTGACCGCCTGCGGCAGGCCCTTGGGCGCCGCGAGGCCCTGCCACGAATAGACCTCCGCGCCCTGCACGCCGGCCTCGGCCAGGGTGGGCACATTGGGTAACACCGGTGAACGCCTGGCACCCGTCACCGCGATCGCGTGCAGCTTGCCGGCGCGGATGTGCTGCAGCACCGCGTTGACGTTCTGGAAGGAATAGTCCACCTGGCCGCCCAGCAGGTCGTTGATGGCCGGCGCGCCGCCCTTGTACGGCACGTGCAGGCCTTCGGTGCCGCTCTGCTGCCAGAAGATCTCGGCCGAGAGATGGTCCGAGGCGCCGTTGCCCGAGCTCGCGAACGAGACCTTGCGCGGGTTGGCCTTCAGCTCCGCGATCACCTCCGCCACCGTGCGCGCTTTTTTGTGCGGGCCCGCCACCAGCACGTTGGGCGCCTGCACCGGGATGGTGATGTAGTCGAAGTCGCGCGTCGCGTCGTAGCCGAGGTTCTTCTGCAGGTGCGGCGCGATCACGTAGGTGCCCAGCGAGGACACCATCAGCGTGTAGCCGTCGGCCGCCGAACGCTTGACCTGGGTCGCGCCGATCGCGCCGGTCGCACCCGGGCGGTTCTCCACCACGAAGGTCTGGC
>NZ_DASVNN010000130.1:0-30337 GCF_036383835.1 Ramlibacter sp. | reverse complement strand
AAGGCGAACCCCGCCGATGCGGGTCAACGCGCGCGCTTTCGATTCACCAGCACGATGCCGGCGGCCACCGCCGCCAGCGCCGCCAGCAGTTGCACGGTGAGCTTCTCGTCCAGCAGCAGCACGCCGAACAGCAGCGCGAACAGCGGCGCCAGGAAGGTGAAGGACGACAGCTGCGTCGCGGGATAGTGCCGCAGCATCCACATCCACGCCAGGTAGCTCGCGAACGCGCCGATCACGGTCTGCAGCGCGATCGAACCCCAGGCGAGGCCGGAATAAGAGAAGGACCAGGCCTCGCCGAAGGCGAGCGACAGCAGGGGCGCGACCACCGCCGTCACCGCGACCTGGTAGAACAGCGTCTTCTCGGCGCTGACCGTCGCCATCTTCGAGCCGCGGATCACCAGCGTGGTGAGGCCCCACAGGATGCCGGCCGCGAGTCCGAGCGCGTCGCCGCGCAGCTGGCGCGGCGTGCTGCCGCCGGTGAAGCCTTCGCTGAAGGCGAGCGCCACGGCGGCGAAGGCGATCGCCAATCCGATCCACTGGACACGGCGCAGCCTTTCGGCGGGAACGATGCGCGGCAGCAGGATCGCGACCACGAAAGGCGAGGTGTAGAGGAAGACCGTGAGGCGCGACGCCGCGGTGTACTGCAGGCCGGTGTAGATGCAGGTGAACTCGCCGGCGAACAAGGCACCGGCGAGCAGGCCGGCGGACAGCGTGCCGTCGCGCTCGAACAGCTTGATGCCGCGCGACGCGCACCAGATCCACAGCAACACCGTCGCACCGGCGAAGCGGATCGCCGCCTGCCACAGGGGCGGCACTTCGGCGACGGTGGTCTTGATCAGGATCTGCTGGAAGCCCCAGAACAGGCAGCAGGCGACCAGCAGGGTGACGGCGAGGGTGTCGAGGTGTTGTTGTCGTTCGCGCATCGCGCGATGGTAGCGACGCGTGACCCGTCATCCCCGCCTCCGCGGGGATGATGTCAAGGATTTCGACCCGCGAGCTTTTGAAGGAGTTTTTTCAACGCCGCCTGTTCCGACGACGCCAGCGCGCTCAGCATCTGCGACTCGTGCGCCCGCGCCTTCTCCAGCAGCGGCCGCACCAGCCGCTTGCCGGCCGTCGTGATGCCCACCAGCGTGCGGCGCTGGTCGTCGGGGTCGGCGAGCAGTTCCACCCAGCCCTGTTCCGTCATGCGCTGCACCAGCTTGGTCACGGTGGGCTGCTTGGACAGCACCTCGTGCGCGAGCTGGCTCACGGTCATCGGCGGGCCGTCGTGCAGCGTGGCGAGCACCCGCCACTCGATCGAGCTCAGGCCGGCGGCCCGCACGTGGCCGTCGAAATCCTTGTACAGCGCGTGGTTCGCCTGCCCGAGCAGGTAGCCCAGGTAGCCGTGGACGAACCTTTCATGGCTCACAGCGGAAGCTCCGTGAAATAGCGGCCGCCGTGGAACAGCAGCGGCGTGGCGCCGTCGCGGTGGGTGCAGCGCTCCACCTCGCCGACGAAGATGACGTGGTCGCCTTCCTCGTAGCGGCTGCGGTTGAAGCACTCGAAGGTCGCCGCCGCGCCGTGCAGCAGCGGCGCGCCGCCCGCGCCTTCGTCGAAGGTGACGCCCAGCCAGCGGTCGGCACCCTTCTTCGCGAAGCGTTCGGCGAGCAGCTTCTGGTCCGCCGCCAGCACGTTGATCGCGTAATGCGAGCCGCCGCTGAACACCGGCAACGAGGCCGCGGCCCGGGCGAGACTCCACAGCACCAGCGGCGGCGAGAGCGAGACCGAGTTGAAGGAGTTCGCCGTCAGGCCGATCACCTGGCCGTCGGCCGCGCGGGCGGTCACGATGGTCACGCCGGTGGCGAACATGCCGAGGGCGGCCCGGAATTCCTGGGCCGAAAAGCTCGGCGGCTGCGCTTGGCGGGGCGGATTCATCGAAAGCCGGATTGCATGAAATTTCATGTATTATGGCCCGGAACCCCTCGAGGCGCTGATCGGCATGCTGCAGGAAACCATGGAACCCGCGTGGCTGGACGCGTTCGAGGCGGTCCTCGGCCGCTGCGGCCTGCAGGCCGGCGACACCGTCGCCGTGCTCAGCGAAAGCCAGAGCCGGCCCATCCTGCCGGAACTCGCGCGACTCGCGGCCGCGCGACGCGGCGCGCGGGTGTTCAGCCTCGTCGTCCCAAGCGTCTTCAGCAACGCATTGCCGGTCGCGCGTTCCACCGGCGCGTCGCCGGTGCTGCGCAATGTCGCTCCCGTGGTCGGCGCGCTGGCCGCGAGCACGCTGGTGGTGGACTGCACCGTCGAAGGCCTGATGCATGCCCCGGAGCTGCCGGCGATCCTCCAGGGCGGTGCCCGCGTGCTCTACGTGAGCAACGAACATCCCGAGGCGCTGGCGCGACTCGTTCCCGGCGATGCCCTGGAGCCGCTGGTCAAGGAGCACGTGAGGCGGCTGCGCGGCGCGCGCGAGATGCGCGTCACGTCCCCTGCCGGCACGGACCTCGCGATCTCCCTGCAGGGCGCCGTGTGCGGCGGCAACTGGGGCTACACCACGCGCCCGGGCACGATGACCCACTGGCCCGGTGGACTCGCGCTGGCCTTTCCCGCCGCCGGCAGCGTCAACGGCACCCTGGTCCTCGCCGAGGGCGACGTCAACCTCACATTCAAGCGCTATCTGGACAAGGCGGTCACGCTGCGCATCGAGAGCGATTACGTGACGCGCATCGAAGGCGCCGGCGTCGACGCCGACCTGATGCGCAGCTACATCGCCGCCTGGGGCGACCGCGAAGCCTACGCCGTCAGCCACGTCGGCTACGGCCTGAACCGCAACGCGCGCTGGGACAGCATGGCGCTGTACGACAAGCGCGACTTCAACGGCACCGAGCTGCGCGCCTTTGCCGGCAACTTCCTCTACAGCACCGGCGCCAACGAAGTGGCGGGCCGCCACACGTCCGGCCACTTCGACCTGCCGCTGCGCAATTGCACGGTGAAGCTCGATGGCGTCACCGTGGTCGACGCAGGACAACTTTCCGCATGACCTCCGTTCCCGCATTCACCACCCTGGGCGGTGGCCCGACCGTGCTGATGCTGCACGGCATCGGCGGCGGCCATCTCGCCTTCGCCCCGCAGGTGGAAACGCTCGCCAGCGCCGGCTACCGCGCCGTCGCCTGGGACATGCCCGGTTACGGCCACAGCGCGCCGATCGAGCCCTACACCTTCAAGGGCCTGGCGCAAAGCTGCATCCAGCTGATCGAGACGCTGAAGGTGAAGGACGTGATCCTGCTCGGTCACAGCATGGGCGGCATGGTGGCGCAGGAGGTGGTGGCGCGCCGGCCCGAGCTGGTGCGGCGCCTGGTCCTGTGCGGCACCTCGCCCGCCTTCGGCAAGCCCGATGGCGACTGGCAGCGCGAGTTCATCGCACAGCGCACCGCGCCGCTGGACGCGGGCAAGAGCATGGTGGACCTGGCCGAGACGCTGGTGCCGCAGATGGTCGGCCCCGGCGCGCTGCCCGAAGGCGTGCGGCTCGCCACGCACTGCATGGGCCTGGTGCCGGCGGCGACCTATCGCCGCGCGCTGGAGTGCCTCGTCACCTTCGACCGCCGCGGCAACCTCGGCAACATCCACGTTCCCACGCTGCTGCTTTCGGGCGAGCATGACCGCAACGCTCCGTCGGCCGTGATGAAGAAGATGGCCGATGCGATCGCCAACAGCACCTACTACGAGATGAAGGGCGTGGGCCACCTGCAGAACCTGGAAGCGCCGGACGACTTCGACGGGCTGCTGCTCAACTTCCTGAACCTGCCCGAGCCCCTGCTGCACTGACCCCAGGAGACCGGATGGACGCGAACCGACTCGATTTCACGCCCGCGGTGGGGGAGCACGCCTTCACCCCGCAGCAGCGCCAGCTGCTCGCGCTCGGCAACCGCCTCGGGCGCGAGAAGTTCGCGCCGCGCGCGGCGAAGTGGGACGAGGAAGCGAGCTTTCCTTTCGCCAACTACGACGACCTGCGCGAAGCCGGCCTGCTGAAGATCTGCGTGCCGGCGGCGCACGGCGGCCTCGGCGCGGACTATCCGACCTACATGATGGTGGCGGCCGAGGTCGGGCGCTTCTGCGGCGCCACGGCGCTCACGTGGAACATGCACGTGTCCTCCACGATGTGGACCGGCGTGCTGGCCGACGGCATCCCGATGACCGATACGCAGCGCGCCGAGCATGCCGCGCGCAGCCGCCTGCACTTCCGCCGTGTCGTGGAGGAAGGTGCGATCTACGCGCAGCCCTTCTCCGAAGGCAGCGCGGCCGCGGCGGGGCGAGCCCCCTTCGGCACGACGGCGCGCAAGGTCGAAGGCGGCTGGCTGGTGAACGGCCGTAAGATCTTCGCCTCGCTCTCCGGCGCGGCCAACTATTACGGTGTGCTGTGCACCGAGGACAAGGGCGACCAGCATCCGGACGCGAAGGACACGCTGTACCTCGCGGTGCCCGCCACCAGCCCCGGCTTCGCGATCAGCGGCGACTGGAATCCGCTGGGCATGCGCGGCACGGTCAGCCGCAACCTCACGTTCCAGGACGTCTTCGTGAGCGATGACGAGCAGCTGATGCCGCGCGGCGTCTACTGGAAGGGCGCGCAGACCTGGCCCGCGATGTTCTTCACGCTGGCGCCCACCTACATGGGCCTCGCGAATGCCGCCTACGATTTCACCGTGCAATACCTGCGCGGCGAAGTGCCCGGCGAACCGCCGGTGAAGCGGCGCATGTACCCGACCAAGCAGATCGCGGTGGCGCAGATGCGCATCCAGCTGGAACAACTGCGCAGCCTGTTCCTGCGCGCGATCACCGAAGCGCGGCCGAATCCCTCCAAGGACGAACGCATGCGCCTCTACGCCGCGCAGTACACCGTGATGGAAGGCGCCAACGACATCGCGCGGCTGGCGATCCGCACCTGCGGCGGCCAGAGCATGATGAAGCACCTGCCGCTGGAGCGCATCTACCGCGACAGCCGCTGCGGCGCGCTGATGCTGCCGTGGACGGCCGAACTGGTGCTCGACCGCATGGGCCGCGAGACGCTGTACGAGGCGGGCGAGAAGGACGACTGAACAGGCGCCGCTGCGGCGATCGTGAAAATCGGCGAGACTCCGCCACCATGACCACCGACACCGCAGACACCGTCACGCGTTTCGGCAGCGGCCGGGCCGTGAAGCGCATCGAGGACGAGGGGCTCCTCAAGGGGCTGGGACAGTACACCGACGATCTGGCGCCGGCCGGGCACTTGCGCGCGGTGTTCGTGCGCTCGCCCTATCCGCACGCGCGCATCGTCTCCATCGACACGGGCAATGCCGCATCCCTGCCGGGCGTGGTGCGCATCGCCACCGGCGCCGACCTGGAGCAGGCGGGCGTGAAACCGATCCCCACCAATCCGGCGTTCAGGCGCGCCGACGGTTCTCCCGCCGCGACGGCGCCGCGCCGCGCGCTCGCGCACGAGCGCGTGCGCTACGTCGGCGAACCCGTCGCCATCGTCGTCGCCGAGACGCTGCAGCAGGCGCGCGATGCGGCCGAGGCGGTCTGGGTGGAGTACGAGGAACTGCCGCACGTGGTGACGCTCGACGCGGCCACGGCGCCGGGCGCGCCCACGCTCGCCGATGCGCCCGACAACTTCGCCGCCGAGATGCGGGCCGGCGATGCGAAGCAATGCGACGCCGCTTTTGCGCAGGCCGCGCACGTGGTGAAGTTGAAGGTGGTGAACCAGCGCGTCGCGGCGCTGTCGATCGAGCCGCGTTCCGTGCTGGCGTGGGTCGCCGAAGACGGCCGCCTCACGCTCCGCATGAGCAGCCAGATGCCTTCCGGCGTGCGCAACTCGCTCGCCAACGACATCCTGGGCATCGGCCGCGACCAGGTGCGCGTCACGGTGGGCGATGTCGGCGGCGGCTTCGGCATGAAGACCGGCATCTATCCGGAGGATGCGGCAGCGGCCTGGGCCGCGTGGACGCTGAAGAAGCCGGTGAAGTGGATCGCCGATCGCAGCGAGGAATTCCTCTCGTCCTTCCACGGCCGCGACCAGCAGGCCCATGCGGAGCTCGCGCTGGATGCCAGCGGCAAGATCCTCGGCCTGCGGCTGCGCACGCTGGCCAACGTCGGCGCCTATGCGACGGCGACCGGCATGACGATCCCGATGGTGGTCGGCCCCTGGGTGCAGACCAGCGTCTACCACGTGCCGGCGATCGACTTCCACATCCGCTGCGTGCTGACCAACACTGCGTCGACCGCCGCCTACCGCGGCGCGGGGCGTCCCGAAGCGATCTTCATCATGGAGCGGCTGATGGACGAGGCCGCGCGCCAGGCCGGCATCGACCGCATCGAGCTGCGCCGCCGCAACTTCGTGCGTCCGGAGCAGATGCCTTACCGCAATCCGATGGGGCAGACCTACGACGTCGGCGAGTTCGGGAAGATCATGGACGAAGGCCTGGACCTCGCGGACTGGAGCGGCTTCGAGGCGCGCGCCACGCAGAGCAAGGCGCACGGCAAACTCCGCGGGCTGGGCATCTCCACCTTTCTCGAATGGACCAGCGGCAACGTGTTCGAGGAGCGCGTGACGGTGGACGTGAAGGCCGACGGCGTGATCGAGGTCTTCTCCGCCGTCAACCAGATGGGGCAGGGCATCGCCACCACGCTGGCGCAGCTGGTGGTCGACGTGTTCGGCGTGCCCATCGACAAGGTGCGCGTGGTGCTGGGCGACACGGATCGCGGCGATGGCTTCGGCAGCGCGGGGTCGCGCTCGCTGTTCACCGGCGGCTCGGCGCTGAGCCTCGGCTCGAAGAAGACGCTGGACACGGCACGCGAACTGGCGGCGAGGTCGCTGGAGGCTTCGCCGGCCGACCTGGACTACGCGGCGGGACGCTTCTCGGTGAAGGGCACGGACGTCGGCATCGGCCTGTTCGATCTTGCACGCCAGCAGCCGGGCGGGCACATCTTCACGGATCACACCAGTGCGGTGTCGGGCCCGAGCTGGCCCAACGGCTGCCACGTGAGCGAGGTGGAGATCGATCCGCAGACCGGCACCGTGCAGGTGGTGCGCTATTCCAGCGTCAACGACATCGGCCGCGTGGTGAATCCGATGATCGTGCGCGGCCAGCTCGATGGCGGCGCGGTGCAGGGCATCGGCCAGGCGCTGATGGAGCACATGGTCTACGACGCGGACAGCGGGCAGCCGGTGAGCGGCAGCCTGATGGATTACGCGGCGCCGCGCGCCGACGTCATCGCCTGCGAGTTCGTGACCGAGATGAACGAGACGGTGCCCTGCACGACCAATCCGCTGGGGGTGAAGGGCGTCGGCGAGCTGGGAACGATCGGCGCCGCGCCGAGCGTGGTGAATGCGGTGGCGGATGCGTTGGCGCGAGCGGGGAAGAAGGATGCGGCGCGCCAGCTCCAGATGCCATTGACGCCGCCAAAGGTCTGGGCGCTGCTGAATTCCTGACTTCGTCATTCCCGCGGAGGCGGGAACCCAGGTCATTCCAAAGAAGAAGGGGCGCGTTGCGCCCCTTCGTTCGAAAGCCCTGGACCCCCGCCTGCGCGGGGGTGACGAACCGTCAGGCGTTCGCCAGCTCCATCTCCATCTTCGCCCGCGGCTCATAGCCGTAGAAGTTGAACGCCATCGCCGGCTTCCGTCCGTCGATCAGCTCCGCCATCGCCTTGCCCGAGCCGGCGCCGTGGGTCCAGCCCAGCGTGCCGTGGCCCGCGTTGACCCACAGGCCTGCGACCCTGGTGCGGCCGATGTACGGGATGTTGGTCGGCGTCGCCGGACGCAGGCCGGTCCAGAACTTCGGGTCGCCGCCTTCTTCCGGCAGGCGCGTGTCGCACACGCCGGGCAGCACCTTCTCGATGCGCTGCGCCAGCATCCGGCAACGGTCCTGCGCCAGCTGCGAATTCAAAGTCGCGTCGTAGCCGGACACTTCGATGGTGCCCGCCACGCGCAGCTCGTCGCCCAGGCGGCTCATCGCCACCTTCACTTCGTCGTCGATCGAGCTTACGAAGGGCGCGTCGGCCGGCTTCTTCAGCTTGAAGGTCGCGCTGTAGCCCTTGCCCGGATAGATCGGCAGGTCCACGCCCACCTGGCGCAGCAGCGGCGCGGTGTAGGAACCGCAGGCCACGACGACGTCGTCGGCCACCAGGCGCTGCACGGCGCCGGTCGCGCGATCGCGCACCCGCACCGCGGCGATCTCGCCGCCGGCCGTCTCCAGCCGCTCGACGTCGTGGTTGAACAGGAAGCGCACGCCGCGCGCCTCGCACAGCTGGGCCAGCTTCTGCGTGAACACGCGGGCGTCACCGCTCTCGTCGGTGGACGTATAGGTGCCGCCGACGATCCTGTCGAAATTGCGGAAGGCCGGCTCGACGGCGAACAGCTCTTCGCGGCTCACCACCTTGCGGTCCACGCCGTACTGCTGCATGAGCCCGGCCGCGACACCGGCGTCGTCGAAAGCCTTCTGGTCGGTGTAGAAATGGGCGATGCCGCGCTCGAGGCGGCTGTATTCGATGCCGGTGGCGGACACGACGTCCTTGAGCGTGGCGTGGCTGTAGGCGCCCAGGGCCACCAGCTGCTGGACGTTGCGCTCGAAAGCCGCGTCGTTGCATTGGCCGAGGAACTGCAGGCCCCAGCGCCATTGCTGCCAGTCCAGCTGCGGGCGGAACAGCAGCGGCGCGTCGTTGCGGAACATCCACTTCAGCAGTTTCGCCGGGGCATGCCGGTTGGCCCACGGCTCGCAGTAGCTCACCGAGATCTGCGCCGCGTTGGCGAAGCTCGTCTCCAGCGCGGCGTCGGGCTGGCGGTCCACCACGATGACTTCATGGCCGCGTTCGGCGAGATGCCAGGCGGTGCTGATGCCGATGATGCCGGCGCCGAGGACGAGGGTTTGCATGGCCGATAGTTTGGTCCACGCCGCCCCATTCCAAAAGCAAGATTAAACTGATTCAGAAATCATCAGGATTGCTAATCCATGCAGACCTTCGACCCGGCCGCGCTCGAATGCCTGGCCGCCATCGTGGAGGAAGGCGGCTTCGAGCGCGCCGCCCAGCGGCTCAACATCACGCAATCGGCGGTATCGCAGAGGTTGCGCGCGCTCGAAGCCCAGGTGGGGACCGTGCTGATCGTGCGCAGCCGTCCGATCAGGCCGACTTCGGCGGGCCACCTGCTGCTCAAGCACACGCGCCAGCTGCGCCTGCTGCGCGCGGACATCGAGCGTGATTTGCGCGAGCTCGCGCCCAGCTCGGCCGGTGGCGCGCGCGAGGAGGAGCGGATCTCGCTCGCCATCAACGCCGACAGCATCGCGACCTGGGCGCTGCCGGCGCTGAACGCGGTCGCGCGCCAGGGCCTGCCGCTGGAGATCGTCACCGACGACCAGGACTTCACCCACGAGTGGCTGCGCGAAGGCCAGGTGATGGGATGCGTGACGACGGTGAAGCAGGCGCTGCGCGGCTGCAAGGTGCTGCCGCTCGGTGCGATGGATTACGTCGCCGTGGCGCAGGCCGACTTCGCGCGCGAGCGCTTTCCCCAGGGACTCACGCCGCACAACTTCAAGGACATCCCCTTCGTCGCCTTCAACCGCAAGGACGACATGCAGGCGGAGTTCGTGGCCAGGGCTTTCGGCCTGAAGCGCGTGTCCCTCCACCAGTTCTTCGTCCCGAGTTCCGAAGGACAGGTGCGCGCGGTGCTGGCCGGCTGGGGCGCGAGCGTGGTGCCGGAATCGCTGGTGCGCGGACTGCTCGCGCAGGGAGAGCTGGTGAACGTGCTGCCGCAGGCGAAGGTGCCGGTGCAGCTCTATTGGCACTGCTGGAACCTGGAGTCCGCGGTGCTGGACCAGCTGACGAACGCGCTGGCCGAAGCGGCGCGCCAGGCCCTCAGCGCGGCTTGACGGGCGCGCTCAGCGCGGCGCGGTGGAGCCGTGCGGCAGGAGGTCGCCGGGCGCGGGTCCGAAGGGCTCGGGGCCGGCCAGCGCCAGCAGGATCGCGATGACGATGGCCACGATCCAGGCGATCGTCGGGGTCCATAGCGGCTTCATGTCCAACTCCCCAATACGTATTTTTCTCGGGAGCCAGTGTGCGCGCTTTGCGCGAGGCGTTCGCGTCGCTTGTGTAAAGCCCCTGTGGCAGTTGTTCCCAAAAAAATTCGCGTCTCAGGCCCCGAGATCGAGGACGAAGGTTTCCCGGAAACCTTCCTGTTCGCCCTTGCGCGCGTAGCCGAGGGTGTTGGCCACCACGCGGCAGCGGCCTTCCACGTAGTCGTGCTGGCAATGCAGGTGGCCGTGCAGCCAGAAGTCCGCCTGCTGCATCAGGTCCTCCAGCGAGTTGCAGAAACCCGCGGTTGCCGGCGTCTCGCCGTAGCGCGGATCGGCGCTGCGCAAGCTGGGGGCGAAATGCGTGACGACGACGGTGGTGCCGTCGAAAGGCTGCGCGAGCGCGTCGCGCAGCCAGGCCTCGCACACCAGCGCCTGTTCGCGCCAGCCCTCGGCCAGCATCATCTGCCCGTGCCGCATGGCGGCCGCTTTCTTCAGGTAGTAGTTGGCGGCGCGGAAGGCCTTGTGCCGCTGCTTCAGCGCTTCCTGCAGCGTCGGCTCGGGCTGCCCCGGCTTGTGCACCAGTGCATCGAAGTCGGCCCACAGCGTGGTGCCGACGAAGCGGACACGGTCGCGCACCAGTACCTCCCGTTCCAGCCAGGTGATGCCCAGCCGTTCGCAGGTCTCGCGCAGCCGCGCGTGCGTGTGGTCGAAGTCGAGCGCGTCGTATTCGTGGTTGCCGGGCACGTAGAGCACCGGCACCGGCCAGCCCTGCTTCGGCGAGAAGGGCGCGAGGCCGAAGTCATGGTCCTGCAGCAGCGTGCCGGACTGGTAGGACCCGATGTCGCCGGCCAGCACGAGCAGCTCGGCTTCGGGGGCGGGACGCGGGCGGTAGTGGGGGTGCCCTTCCAGGTGGAGGTCGGACATCAGCTGGATCTTCACCCCGCCATTGTCCGGGCCTTTGCGCCTTCAGAGTTTGACGCCGGCGGCCTTGACGGCCGGCGCGAGCTGCGCCACCTGTTCCTTGACGAAGGCGGCGAAGGCCGGTTGGCTCACCGCGTTGGTGCTGATGCCCAGGTCCACCATGCGCCGCTTGAAGTCCGCGCCGGCCAGGATCTCGTTGACCGCCGCGTGCAGGCGCGTCACCACGTCGGCCGGCAGTTTGGCCGGCCCCGACAGGCCGAAGAAGTTGTCCAGCACCAGCCGGCGATGGCCGCTCTCGACGACGCTGGGCACGTCGGGCACCAGCGGCGAGCGGTTGGCCGAGGTCACCGCCAGCGGCAAGATCTGGCCGCTCTTGAAGTAGGGCACGAAGGCGGTCACGACGTCGATGCCCACCGGCACCACGCCCGCGATCAGGTCGGTGGTCATCGGCGCGCCGCCGCGGTAGGGCACGTGGACCATGTTGATGCCCAGCGCGTTCTTCATCAGCTCGCCGTAGATGTGGCCGATGGAGGCCGGTCCGCCGGAGCCGAAATCGAGACGGCCGGACTTCTTCGCCATCGCCTCCAGGTCGGCGATGGTCTTGAGCCCCGACTTCGGGTTCGCCATCACCACGCAAGGCGCGCTGCCGACCAGCGCGATGTGCGTGAAGCCTTCGACCGGGTCGTAGGGCTGCTTCTCCAGCGCGAAGGGGCCGATCGAGATCGGCGTGGAGTTGGACAGCATCAGCGTGTAGCCATCGGGCGCGGACTGCGTCACGTTGAGCCCGCCGACGCTGCCGCCGGCACCGGGCCGGTTGTCGACCACCACGGCCTGGCCGAGCTTCGTCGCCAGCTGTTCGCCCAGCGCGCGGGCGACGATGTCGCTGGCGCCGCCGGCCGGGAAGGTCACCACGATGCGGATCGGCCGGTCCGGGTACGCCGCGAAGGCGGGCAGGGCGACGCTCGCGGCGCCGGCGGACACCGCCTGCAGGAAGCGGCGGCGGGACGGGATACGGGACATGGCGCTCTCCTTGCCACGCGGTGGCGATGCCCAGCGTACGCAAGCGGCGTGCCCAAGTCCATGGGGCCGGGCCTCTACGGCGCCTTCGCGAAGGCCTTCTGGGCGGAAGCGGCGAGCGCGAGGCGCAGCCAGGCGTGGTCGCTGCGCTGGCCCTGGCGGCGGTGCCACAGCGCGTCCACGTGCACCGGCGGCACGTCGAAGGGCAGGTCGCGCTGCACCAGCTGCTCGGCGCGGCCGGTCACGTCGACGAAGTGCGCCGGCAGCACCGTGAGCAGGTCGGAGGTCACGACCACCCGGCCGGCGGTGAAGAACTGGTTCACCGTCAGCACCACGCGCCGGCTGCGCCCCAGGGACGCGAGGGCCTCGTCGATGAAGCCGTAGGGCCGGCCCGAAAAGCTCACCAGCATGTGGCGGGCCTCGCAGAAGCGCTTGAGCGTGAGCGGCCCGCGCGACAGGGGATGGTCCTTGCGCATCACGCAGACATAGCGCCCGTCGTACAGGCGCTGGTGGTCGAAGGCAGCCAGGCCGCCGGCCTGGGCCTGGGCGGTGAGGTCGGCCAGCACCGCCGGGAAGAAGCCGACGGCGATGTCGATCTGGCCTTCGTCGAGCAGCTGGCGCGGATCGCGCGTGGTGAGGGGCTGGCAGCGCACGGTCACGCCCGGCGCGTCCCGTTCCAGGATCTCGACCAGCCCGGGCATCAGCTCGGCCCCGGTGGCGTCGGCCAGCGCCATGGAGAAGGTGGTGTTCGCCTCGGAGGCGATGAACTGGCCCGGCGTGATCGACGACTCGAGCTGGCGCAGGGCATCGGCGATCGCCGGCCACAGCGCCTGCGCCCGCGGCGTCGGTTCCACCCCGTAGCCGCTGCGGGTGACCAGCCGGTCGCCCAGGGCGTCCCGCAGCCGGTTCAGGGCGTTGCTGACGGCGGGCTGGGTCATCGACAGGTTGCGCGCCGCCCGGGTCAGGTTGCGCTCGGCCATGACCTGGTCGAAGACCCGCAGCAGGTTCAGGTCCAGGGTCCGGAAATTGGGTGGTTTCATACGTTTGGTGAATGATATGCATCACTACTAAAAAGTAGCCAAATATCAGGGTAGACCCTAGTATTCATCCCACGCAAGCGACATACCGCCGCAAGCGACCTGAAGGGGAAGAAAAAAATGGCACGCTTCATCCAAGCTGAATATCCGCAACAGCACGCCGGCATCACCCGTGTCGCCCGTGGCCTGGAAGTCCTCGCCAGCCTGAATGCCACCCATGTGGTGCTGCACGGCCTGGCTTTCATCGGCTCGCCGGTGACCCGCGCGGCCGCCAAGGTCCGCGCCAAGCTGGAGTCCCTGGCCGCCGTCCGCGCCCAGCGCCGGGCCGACGACAAGCTGTGGAAGCTGGCGCTCACCGACGCCCGCATCATGGCCGACCTGAGCCGCGCCATGAGCCGGGACGCCCAGCGCGACCTCCGCGGCTACCTGTAAACCGGGAGGGGGAGTCATGGGCGCTACCGTCTACACCTCCCTGGTGAGCCAGTTTGTCCAGGTCCTGCCGCGCCCCGTGCTCGGCCTGCTGGACGCCTGGTCCTACCGCGTGGCCCAGCGCCGCTGGCGCGAGCGCCAGCAGAAGTTGGCGCGCAGGCATTCGCCCGTGGTGGACGCAGCGATCCCGTATCAGCTGCGGCCCTGGCGGGATTGAGTCTCGCAGCCTGAATGACAAAAGCCACCTGAGGGGTGGCTTTTTGTTTTTCGGATGCCCTGGGCCCCCGCCTGCGCGGGGGTGGCGGCTTCGTAGGCTGGGGAGCAACCCCAGCACCCACGATCAAGCCGCCAGCCGCTTCTCGATCGCCGCCTTGGTGTCCTTCAGCTCCTGCGGCAGCCGCGTCGCCAGTTGCTGGAACAGCTCCTGGTGCAGCTGCAGTTCCTTTTCCCAGGCCGGCAGGTCGATGGAGATCACCTTGTCGAACTGCTCCCGGGTGAAGGGCAGGCCTTCCCAGTTCAGTTCCTGGTAGCCGGGGCTGATGCCGAAGGCATGCTGCTCGCCCTGGGCCTTGCCTTCGATGCGGTCGATCATCCACTTCAGCACGCGCATGTTCTCGCCGTAGCCCGGCCAGACGAACTTGCCGTCGGCGTCCTTGCGGAACCAGTTGGTGGTGAAGATCTTGGGCAGCCTGGCGCCCGACGCCTCCAGCTTGCGGCCCAGGGTGAGCCAGTGCCGGAAGTAGTCGCTCATGTTGTAGCCGGTGAAGGGCAGCATGGCGAACGGGTCGCGGCGCACCACGCCCTGCGCGCCGATGATGGCGGCGGTGGTCTCGGAGGCCATGGTGGCGGCCATGTAGACGCCTTCCACCCAGTCGTTGGCTTCGGTCACCAGCGGCACGGTGGTGGAGCGGCGGCCGCCGAAGATGAAGGCGTCGATCGGCACGCCGGCGGGGTCGTCCCAGGCCGGGTCGAGCACGGGGTTGTTGGTCGCGGCGACGGTGAAGCGCGCGTTGGGATGCGCGGCCTTGGCGCCGGTCTCGCGGGCGATCTGCGGCGTCCAGTCCTTGCCCTGCCAGTCGATGGCGTGGGCCGGCGCTTCGCCGTCCATGCCTTCCCACCAGACGTCGCCGTCATCGGTCAGGGCGACGTTCGTGTAGATCACGTCCTTCTTGAGCGAATCCATGCAGTTGGGATTCGTCTTGTAGTTCGTGCCGGGCGCCACGCCGAAGTAGCCGGCTTCCGGATTGATCGCGTACAGGCGGCCGTCGGCGGCGGGCTTGATCCAGGCGATGTCGTCGCCGATCGTGGTGACCTTCCAGCCTTCGAAGCCCTTGGGCGGGACCAGCATGGAGAAGTTGGTCTTGCCGCAGGCCGAGGGGAAGGCGGCGGCCACGTGGTACTTCTTGCCCTGGGGATTGGTCACGCCCAGGATCAGCATGTGCTCGGCGAGCCAGCCCTGGTCGCGGCCCATGGTGGAGGCGATGCGCAGCGCGAAGCACTTCTTGCCCAGCAGCGCGTTGCCGCCGTAGCCGGAACCGTACGACCAGATCTCGCGCGTCTCGGGGTAGTGCACGATGTACTTGGTCTTGTTGTTCGGCCAGGCGGTCTTGTCCTTCTCGCCCGGCTGCAGCGGCGCGCCGACGGTGTGCACGCAGGGCACGAACTCGCCGTCGACGCCCAGCACGTCGTACACCGCCTTGCCCATGCGGGTCATCAGGCGCATGTTGACCGCCACGTAGGCGCTGTCGGAGAGCTCCACCCCGATGTGGGCGATATCGGAGCCGAGCGGGCCCATGGAGAAGGGCACCACGTACATCGTGCGGCCGCGCATGCAGCCGTCGAACAGCGGCTGCATCGTCGCGCGCATCTCCTGCGGGTCGACCCAGTTGTTGGTCGGGCCGGCGTCGTCCTTCTGGCGCGAGCAGACGAAGGTGCGGTCTTCGACGCGGGCGACGTCGCTCGGATCGGACCAGGCCAGGAAGGAACCGGGGCGCTTGGCCGGATTCAGTTTCTTGAAGGTGCCCTTGTCCACCAGCAGCTGGCACAGGCGGTCGTATTCCTCCTGGCTGCCGTCGCACCAGTCGACCTGGTCCGGCTTGCACAGGGCGACCATGTCGGCCACCCAGGCGATCAGCTTGGCGTTCTTGACGTAGTTGGGGGCCTGGACGTTCAGGCCGCGCATGACGGGAGAGTTCATCCTCTGGAGCTCCTAAGTTGAAAAGCGTGTTTCCAAAGGAGGCAGGCCGCTGCGCGCCCTTTCAAAACAGGCTTCGGCTCAGTCGGCTGCAGGGGCGGGATGGGTCGCCGCTGGGTCGGCTGGGAGGCGCCCATTTTAGGGAGCGCGACCGGCAGGGACCAGTTGAACTGCGGCGATTCCATGCAAAACATGCATGAGGTTATGCGTCGGGCAGCTTCCTGCCGCGCAAAGGACAAAGGCCCCCGGGCATCGCTGCTCGGGGGCCTTTGGAAGAGAGGGGGTCGTTGCCGGATCAGGCCATGTAGATGGCGATGAAGGCCAGCAGGAACATCAGCGCCGCGCCGACCATGGGCAGCACGATCGGGATGGCGGGCACCACGGCTTCCACCGCATCCTGCGGCTCGTAGTCGTGGCCATGGTGGGTGGGCTCGTTGGGGCTCGTCATGGGGTCCTCGGTGTTCTGTCGGATCCCCCGATTCTAGCCAACCCGCCCGCCCCCGCCCGTCAGAGGAGGGCGTAGGTGGTGGTGGCGCGGCAGGCGCTCTTGCCGTCCTCGGCGCCGCGGATGTCGATCTCGCCGAACGCCAGCGACTTGCCGGCACGGACGATGCGCGCCTGCACCAGCGCGTCCTGGGCCGACAGCGGCTTGAGGAAGCTGGTGTTCATCTGCACGGTGGTGCAGGGCTTGAACGAGCCGAACTGGTTGATCAGCGCCAGCACCATGGCCGTGTCCGCCGCCGCCATCATGGCCTGGCCGCAGAGCATGTTGCCCGCGCGCGCGAGCTTCGCGTCGTGCGGCAGCCTCAGCGTGACGCTGCCCGCATCGAAGTGCTCCACGCGCAGCCCGAGTTCCTGCACCCACGGCGCGAAGTACTCGGGCAGCGCTCCCTGCAGGGTGTCCTTGTCCATCATTCCTCCTCCGCCTGGAATCCGGCCGCGCGCAGCGCCTCCAGCAGCCCCTCCACGTGGGCGCGGCCGCGGGTCTGCACCACCAGTTCGATCTCCACGTTCTGCGCCGCCAGCAAGGTGAAGGCGCGCTGGTGGTGGACTTCGTCGATGTTGCCGCCGGCCTCGCTGACCACCGTGGTGATCTTCGCCAGCGAGCCCGGCACGTCGCGGGCGCAGACCTTCAGCCGCGCGAGCCGGCCGGCCCGCACCATGCCGCGCTGGATGATCGCCGCCAGCAGCATCGGGTCGATGTTGCCGCCGCCCAGCACCAACCCGACCTTGCGGCCGCGGTAGCGCTCCGGCTCCTTGTTCATCGCCGCGAGCGGCGCGGCGCCGGCGCCCTCGACGAGCGTCTTCTCGATGTCCAGCAGCATCACGATGCCCTGCTCGATGTCGCCCTCGTCGACCAGCACGATGTCGTCTACGTACTTTTCCACCAGCTGCTGCGTGAGCTGGCCCGGGCGGCCGACCGCGATGCCCTCGGCGATCGTCGGCCCGCCCTGCGGCAGCGCGTCGTGTTTCAACGCGTTGTACATATTGGGAAAGCGCAGCGTCTGCACGCCGATCACGCGGATGCCGGGCTTGAGCGACTTGGCCGCCGCGGCGATGCCGCCGATCAGTCCGCCGCCGCCGATGGCCACCACCAGGGTGTCGAGTTGCGGCACGGCTTCCAGCATCTCCAGCGCCACCGTGCCCTGGCCCGCGATGATGGCCGCGTCGTCGTAGGGGTGAACGAAGGTGAGCTGCCGCGCCTGCGCCAGCTCCAATGCGTGGCCGCGGGCCTCCTCCAGCGTGTCGCCGTGCAGCACGACCTCGGCGCCGAAGCCCCGGGTGCGCTCCACCTTCACCACCGGCGTGAAGCGCGGCATCACGATCACGGCGCGCATGCCGAGGCGCTGCGCGTGGTAAGCCACGCCCTGGGCATGGTTGCCGGCGCTCATGGCGACCACGCCGTACCGCCGTTCCTCCTGGCTCAGCTGTGCCAGCTTGTTGCAGGCACCCCGCTCCTTGAAGGATGCGGTGAACTGCAGGTTCTCGAACTTCAGGAACACCTGGCAGTCCGCAATCTGCGACAGCGTGCGGGATTCGACACAGGGCGTGACGAGCACCTGTCCATGCAGGCGGGCGGCTGCTTCGCGGATGTCCTTCAGGCCGATCATGGGGGGCATTGTGCTTGGGCGCCGGCCATCGCGGGTTGGCGGCCACCGCCGCGCGGCTTTCCATGTAGCATCATCCCGCGCTATCGTAGGACGGCGCAATCCACGGAGGTCGTTTGGCCAAGCGTTCGCTCGATCTGCAGCTGCTGCCTTCCCCGGGCCTCAAGGACGCCCCGGTGCTGGACCTCATGTGCTCGCACTTCGTGCTGACGCTGGCGGCGAAACAGGGCGCGAAGTTCAACGTGCGCCGCGACCTCAACGGCCTGCTGTCGCTCGCGGGCCGGCACCTGGTGTGGCCGATGCCTTCGCTCGATCGCCTGCGCGAGTTCCTGGGCCGGCGCTGCAAGGACAACGAGTTCTGGCGCGGCCACGAGCAGCTCGCCGTGCGCGAATTCCTCGACCGGCACGGCGTGTGGCGCGGCCCGTACGAGGAAGGCACGCTGTTCTTCTACCTGGACGAATACGCGAAGGACCAGCCCAAGGACCTGCTGTCGGTGCTGGCCGTCACCGGCGACTGGCTCACGCACGCATTGAAGAAGCACTCCACGCTGGTGGAGAAGAACATCGACGCGCTCGCCAACCTGCTGCAGTTGAACAAGGCGGAACGCGCGCTGCTGTTGTACGGCACGCTGGCGCGCTACCAGCGCGACCTGCGCAGCCTGCTGGTGGAGTTCAAGGTGAACAACGCGCCGGAGGCCTACGCGGCGATCGCCGAAGTGGCGGGCGTGAACGCCGCCGACGTCGGCGAGGCGCTGCGCGCGGGCTCGCGCCTGGAGCGCATCGGCCTGGTGGAGAACCTGATCTCCGAGCACAACATCACCGACCTCGCCGACCTGATGAAGGTGAGCGAAAAGCTGCCTCCGGTGCTGATGCGCGAATATCGCGACCAGAACGAGCTGATGGCGGTGTTCACCCGTCCTTCGGCGAAGAGCGAGCTCACGCTGGAGGACTTCGGCTTCGTCGCCGACGACGCGCAGGTGCTGCGCAGCATGCTGCGCAACGCGGTGGAGCGCAAGGAAGCCGGCGTCAACGTGCTGCTGTACGGCCCGCCGGGCACCGGCAAGACCGAACTCGCGAAGGTGGTGGCGCAGGTCGCGGGGCTGGAGCTGTTCGAGGTGGAATACGCCGATCGCGACGGCAATTCGCTGTCCGGCCGCGACCGCTACCGCTCGCTGCAGATCGCGCAGGTGTTCCTCAAGGGCAGCGCGCAGGCGGCGCTCCTGTTCGACGAAGTGGAAGACGTGTTCCCGCCGATCTCCAGCGAGGCCGCGCAACTGATGGCGCGCGCCGAGCAGGTGGTGGCGCCGCCTTCGGGCAGCGTCAGCGGCAAGGCCTGGGTCAACCAGATCCTGGAATCGAATCCGGTGCCGACGATCTGGGTCACGAACCGCATCGAGCAGATCGATCCGGCCTTCCGCCGCCGCTTCGCCTACCACCTCGAACTGAAGTCGCCGCCGCCGGGCGCGCGCGAGGCGCTGGTGCTCAAGACGCTCGAGGGCGTGAGCGTGTCGCCGGCCTTCGTCGCCAAGCTGACCGAACGCAAGGGGCTCACGCCGGCGCAGATCCGCACCGCGGTGCGTTTCGCGGGGCTCGCCGCGCACGAGGACGTGCCGGCGGAGGAACTGATCGAGCGGCAACTGCGCAACGCGGACCGCGCGCTCGGCACGCGCAGCGACGACGGCGGCGCGCGCCGCAGCGTCACCACCTACGACCTCGACATGCTGAACGTCGAGTCGCGCTACGAGGTGCCGCGCATCGTGGAAGCGCTCAAGGCGCGCGGCCACGGCACGCTGTGTTTCTACGGCGCGCCGGGCACCGGCAAGACGGCGCTGGCCGAACACATCGCACGCAGCCTCGACAAGCCGCTCCTGATCAAGCAGGCGAGCGACCTCATGAGCAAGTTCGTCGGCGAGACCGAGCAGAACATGGCGTCGATGTTCCGCGAGGCGGAGAGCGAGAAGGCGGTGCTGCTGCTGGACGAAGCCGACAGCTTCCTGCAGGACCGCCGCGGCGCCCAGCGCAACTACGAGGTGACGGAAGTCAACGAGATGCTGCAGGGCATGGAGCGCTTCGCCGGCATCTTCATCTGCACCACCAACCTGATGGACCGCATCGACCAGGCGGCGCTGCGCCGCTTCGCGTTCAAGATCCGGTTCAAGCCGCTCACCGCGCCGCAGCGGGAGAAGATGTTCGTGACCGAGGCGCTGGCGGGGGACCGCGAGAAGCTGTCGGTCGAGGCTGTCGCGCGTCTCGCCAAGCTGGACCAGCTCGCGCCCGGCGACTTCGCCGCGGTGAAGCGCCAGGTGGAGATCCTCGCCGCGCAGCTCACGCCGGAGGAGTTCCTCGAGCAGCTGGAGGCGGAGCACCGGATCAAGCCGGAGGTGCGGGAGGCGCGGAGCATCGGGTTCTTGCAGTAGCCGTCATCCCCGCGCAGGCGGGGATCCAGGGCTTCCGCTTTCGACGCCCTGGGTTCCCGCCTCCGCGGGAATGACGGACCGCTCAAGCCATCGCCTGCAACACATCCATCACCTGCGCCCCATAGCTCTCCAGCTTCTTCGCGCCGATCCCGCTGACCAGCGTGAGGTCGTCGAGCGAGCCCGGGTTCAGTGCCGCGATCGCCGCGAGCGTGGCGTCGGGGAAGATGATGTACGCCGGCAGGTTGTGCGCCTTCGCCACTTCCGTGCGCCACGACTTCAGCGCCGCGAAGCGCTGCTGCCCCGCGCTGTCCAGCGCCGCGGCGACCGCGGGCGTCGCCTTCGAACCGCCGCGATCGCGCGTGCGTGAGCGGCCCGCCGGCTGGCTCACCGACTCGCGCAGCAGCACCTCGCGCTCGCCCTTGAGCACCAGGCGCGAACTCTCGGTGAGGTGCAGCGTATTGAACGCCGCCGCATCCACCTCTAGCGCGCCGGTGGCGATCAGCTGGCGCAGCACGCCACGCAGCTGCTGCTCGGAATATTGCGAGCCGATGCCGTAGGTGGACAGCTTCTGGTGGCCGAACTGGCGCACCTTCTCGGTGTCCTTGCCGCGCAGGGTGTCCATGATGTGCCCCGCGCCGAAGTGCAGGCCGTTGGCCTGCTGCACGCGGTAGATCGTCGACAGCAGCATGCGCGCCGCTTCCGTGCCGTCCCACATGGCGGGCGGCGTGAGGCAGTTGTCGCAATTGCCGCAGGGCTGGGCGTGCTCGCCGAAGTAGCCGAGCAGGCGCACGCGGCGGCAGTCGGTGGCTTCGGCCAGCGCCAGCAGCGCATCGAGCTTGCCGCGCAGCGCCTGCTTGAATTCCTCGCCGGCGGGGCTCTCGTCGATCATGCGGCGCTGGTTCACGACGTCCTGCAGGCCGTAGGCCATCCAGGCGTCGGAAGGCAGGCCGTCGCGGCCGGCGCGCCCGGTTTCCTGGTAGTAGCCTTCGATGTTCTTCGGCAAATCGAGGTGGGCGACGAAGCGCACGTCCGGCTTGTCGATGCCCATGCCGAAGGCGATGGTGGCCGTCATCACCACGCCTTCCTCGCGCAGGAAGCGGTCCTGGTGGCGCTGGCGCACTTCGGCGTCGAGCCCCGCGTGATAGGGCAGGGCGTCCATGCCCTCGCGGCACAGGACTTCGGCGATCTCCTCCACCCGCTTGCGCGACTGGCAGTAGACGATGCCGGCCTCGCCGGCGTGCTCGCGCTCGATGAAGCGCAGCAGCTGCAGCGTGGGATCCTTCTTCTCCGCGATCGTGTAGCGGATGTTGGGGCGGTCGAAGCTGCTGACGAACTGGCGCGCCTCTTCCAGCTGCAGGTGCTGCACGATGTCGGCGCGGGTGTTGGCGTCCGCCGTGGCCGTCAGCGCGATGCGCGGCACGCCCGGATAGCGCTCGTGGAACACGGCGAGCGCGCGGTATTCCGGCCGGAAATCGTGGCCCCACTGGCTCACGCAATGCGCCTCGTCGATGGCGAACAGCGCCAGCTGCCGCTTCTGGTACAGGCTGTCGAGCAGCGACAGGAAACGAGGCGTCGCCACGCGCTCCGGCGCGGCATAGAGCAGGGTGATCTCGCCGCGCAGCAGACGCTTTTCGACCGCGTTGGCTTCCTCGCCGCTCAGGGTGGAGTTGAGGAAGGCGGCCTGCACGCCGACCTCGTGCAGCGCGCCGACCTGATCGTGCATCAGCGCGATCAGGGGGGACACGACGATCGTGACGCCCTGGCCGGCATGCTGGCGGGCCAGCGCGGGGATCTGGTAGCACAGCGACTTGCCGCCGCCGGTGGGCATGAGCACCAGGGCGTCGCCGCCGGCGACGACGTGGTCGACGATCTCGGCCTGGGCGCCGCGGAAGGCGGCGTAGCCGAAGACGTCCTTGAGGAGGGAGAGCGGAGTGGTAGCCAAGCCGTGCATTGTCCCGGAAGCTACAGGTCTAACGCCTTGTCCCTACAATTCGACGACCATGAAGCCTGTGATCTATACACGCGCCCAGGCGCTGCCCGGGTTGCTGAAGCAACGCATCCTGATCCTGGATGGGGCGATGGGCACCATGATCCAGCGCTTCAGGCTGACCGAAGACGATTTCCGCGGGACCACCCAGGCGGCCCCCGAAAGTGGCCGCGAGCGCTTCCGCGACCACCCCAAGGACGTGAAGAACAACAGCGACCTGCTGGTGCTGACGCGTCCCGACGTGATCCGCGACATCCACGAGGGCTACCTCGCCGCCGGCGCCGACATCGTCGAGACCAACACCTTCGGCGCCAACACGGTGGCCCAGGAGGACTACGGCCTGGCGCACGTCGCCCGCGAGATGAACGTGGCGGCGGCGAAGCTCGCCCGCGGCGCGGCCGACAAGTACTCCACGCCCGACAAGCCGCGCTTCGTGGCCGGCGCGCTCGGCCCGACGCCGCGCACCGCCAGCATCAGCCCGGACGTCAACGACCCGGGCGCGCGCAATACGGATTTCGAGCAGCTGCGGGCCTCCTACAAGGAGCAGGTCGAAGGCCTCATGGAAGGTGGCTGCGACCTGCTGCTGGTGGAAACCATCTTCGACACGCTCAACGCCAAGGCGGCGCTGTTCGCGATCGACGAAGTATTCGTCGAGACCGGCGAGCGGCTGCCCCTCATCATCAGCGGCACCGTCACCGACGCCTCGGGCCGCATCCTGAGCGGCCAGACCGTCACCGCCTTCTGGCACAGCGTGCGCCATGCGCAGCCGCTGGCGGTCGGCCTGAACTGCGCGCTGGGCGCGGCGCTGATGCGCCCCTACATCCAGGAGCTGAGCCGGATCGTCGACGATACCTTCATCAGCTGCTATCCCAACGCGGGCCTGCCCAATCCCATGAGCGACACCGGCTTCGACGAGAAGCCGGAAGACACCTCGCGCCTGCTGCGCGAGTTCGCCGCCGAGGGGCTGGTGAACATCGTCGGCGGCTGCTGCGGCACCACGCCGGAACACATCGCCGCGATCGGGCAGGCAGTGCAGCCGCTGCCCACCCGTTCGCTGCGGCGGGATTACTTCCATAAGGACGCCGCGTAAGGCATAGGGCGGACCCCACCCGGCACACGGAAATCGCCTAAGGTTTCCGCGCCACGCTTCGCTTCCCGTTCGTTGACCGTTTCGCGGGCCCACCCGTAGATTCGATCGGCCGTTCGTCGTGGAACCAAACCACGGCAACGGGTGTTCAACAAACAGGGAAGAAAAGCAGTGCAAATCCAAGTGGGAGATATTCTCCAGGCCCGCCATGACATGGCGGTGGTGTTCGTGTCGTACGTGGTGTCGGTGCTGGGCTCGTATGCGGGCCTGCATCACGCGCAGTTCATGTACGGGCGCGGCGGCAAGCTCAATTGGGCGATGGTGACCGGCGCCGCGGTGGCGCTGGGCGGCATCGGCATCTGGACCATGCATTTCCTGGGCGTGATGGGCTATCGCCTGCCGCTGCCCGTGGTCTACGACGGCGTGCTCACGGTGGCGTCCCTCGTGGCCGCCATCGTCATCGCCGGCATCGCCCTGCTGCTTGCCAACCGCGGCGGCCGCTTCAACCGCACCGGCTGGATGTTCGGCAGCGTGCTGGCCGGCCTGGGCGTTTGCGTCATGCACTACATGGGCATGTACGCCATGAACCTGCGCGCCGAGATGCGGCTGGACTTGCTCACGGTGGCCGCGTCCGTCGCGATCGCGATCACAGCCGCGGCGGCCGCGCTCTGGCTCGCCTCCCACGTGCGCCAGACCTCGCACCGCATCGGCGCCGCGCTCGTGATGGGCGTCGCCGTCTGCACCATGCACTACACGGGCATGGCGGCGGCGGACTTCATCTGCATCGCGCAGCAGTCCACGCCCGATTGGTCCATCGGCGGCGACCTGATCCCGATGGTGTTCGGCGTCGCGGGGCTGGTGCTGGTGGTGCTGACCTGGAACCTGCTGGGAATCCTGGGCGGCAACGCGAAACAGGGCGGCACGCCCGCGGGGGCACGCCGCGCCTGAGTCCCGCGGGACGCGTCAGCCCTCCGCCGCCTCCAGCGGCCGTACCGTGAGGTACAGGGGCTGCGCGCTTCCCGGCCGCAGCAGCTTCACGACGCTGTCGCGGCCGACGCGCTCGGGCTTCAGGGCCTGGTACAGCGCGTCGACCGAAGCGATCGCCTGGCCGTCGATGCCGAGCAGCAGGTCGCCGGGGCGCAGTCCCGCGCGTTCGGCGGGGCTGCCCGCTTCCACCGAGAGGACGTGCACGGCGCTGGACTGCTCCAGTCCGAGCGGCACCACGATGCGACGATCGAGCCGGGTGGTGCTGCCGCCGACCCCGAGGTAGCCACGCCGCACGCGGCCATGCCGCAGCAGCTCCGGGATCACGAGGTGCGCGATGTCCACCGCCACCGCGAAGCAGATCGCCTGCGCCTGCGGGATGATGGCGGTGTTCACCCCGATCACCTCGCCGCGCGCATTGAGCAGCGGGCCGCCGGAGTTGCCCGGATTGAGCGCGGCGTCGGTCTGGATCACGTCGGGGATCAGGCGCCCGGTGGACGCGCGCATGCTGCGTCCCAGCGCGCTGACGATGCCCGCGGTCACGGTGTGCTCGAAGCCGAGCGGATTGCCGATCGCGACGGCGATCTCGCCGCGCTTCACGTCGGCCGAGCGGCCCAGCGTCGCCGGGGTCAGCGCGCCTTGCGACAGGCCGTCGACCTGCAGCAGCGCGAGGTCGGTGTGCGGGTCGTCGCCGACCCAGCGCGCGACGAAATGCCGGCCGTCGCTGAAGGAGGCGTGGAAGCGGCGCGTGGCGTCCGGCCGCTTCGCCTGGCCGGCGCGCACCACGTGCGAGTTGGTGAGCAGGTAGCCGTCGGCCGTGAAGAGGAAGCCCGAGCCGCTGCCGGCGGCCTGGCCGGCGCCGTCGAGCAACTGCACGGCGGCCACGCTGGGCCCCACCTGCTCGGCGACCTGCGTCACCGTGCGCGAATAGGCATCGAGAAGGTCGAGATCGCGTGCACCCATGCTGGCTCCAGGCAGTCCAGATGGGGCGGCGGCCCCTGGAAAACAAGGGCGGTCACCGGAGTCAGCGCCGGGCCCGGCGGGCGATAACCCGCCGGCCCCTCGCCGTGGGACTTGGCCGGTAAGCGTTCGTCCCACGCCATGAACTTTGCCGGGGATGGGCCGGAAAGTCTTGCTGTTTTGCTGGACTTCCTTGGAAGAGGACGAAAATCCTTCTGTCGAATCCCCTGGATGCCGATAGACTGGGGGCCATGGACGCGATCGACCGCAAAATCCTCAAGGTCCTGCAGCAGGACGCCCGCGCCAGCCTGCAGCAGATCGGCCACGCCGTCGGGCTGAGCGCCTCGCCGTGCTGGGAGCGGATCAAGAAGATGGAGCTGGCCGGCGTGATCGAGGGCTACACCGTGCGCCTGAATCCGCAGGCGCTGGAGTTGAACGACACGGTGCTGGTGCAGCTCACGCTGGACAGCCACACCGACAACACGCTGGAGAAGTTCGGCGAGGTGCTGGCGACGATCCCCGAGGTGATCGAGGCCTACCTGGTCTCCGGCGAGTACGACTACCTGCTGCGGGTGGCGGTGAAGGACACGCGCGACTACGAGCGGCTGCTGCGCGAGAGGCTGTACAAGATCAAGGGGATCCGGCACAGCAAGTCGTCGTTCGTGCTCAGGACCTTGAAGAAGGCGGATCTGCCTTTGTGATGGTGGGCAGCGGAGCTGCCCACCCTACGGGTCCAACCGGTATCCGTAGGGTGGGCACGGTGACGTGCCCACCATTGCTAAAATCCCCATCTGCTCAAGGAGCGCTGCAGCAGTCCGTGGACTGTCAGGCTTGAGATGGACCCCAACCGCGCTCACTTTGGATCCAACCCCGAGGTGAGTATGCAAGAGCAGCCCTCCGTTCCCCCCATGAAGCTGTCCGGCCTGGAGCCCGTCTCCATCGGCCCCGGCAGCCTGTTCGTCAACATCGGCGAGCGCACCAACGTCACCGGTTCCAAGGCCTTCGCCCGCCTGATCCTGGCCGGCCAGTTCGAGCAGGCGCTCGCCGTCGCGCGGCAGCAGGTCGAGAACGGCGCGCAGGTGATCGACATCAACATGGACGAGGCCATGCTGGACAGCAAGGCCTCCATGGTGCGTTTCCTGAACCTGATCGCCAGCGAGCCCGACATCGCCCGCGTGCCGATCATGATCGACTCCTCCAAGTGGGAGGTGATCGAGGCGGGCCTGCGCTGCGTCCAGGGCAAGGGCATCGTCAACTCGATCTCGATGAAGGAAGGCGAGGCCGAGTTCAAGCGGCAGGCCACGCTGGTCAGGCGCTACGGCGCCGCCGCCGTGGTGATGGCCTTCGACGAGAAAGGCCAGGCCGACACCTACCAGCGCAAGATCGAGATCTGCGAGCGCGCCTACCGCGTCCTGGTGGACGAGGTCGGTTTCGCGCCCGAGGACATCATCTTCGACCCGAACATCTTCGCGATCGCCACCGGCATCGAGGAGCACAACAACTACGCGGTCGACTTCATCGAAGCCACCCAGTGGATCAAGCAGAACCTGCCGGGCGCGAAGGTCTCCGGCGGCGTCTCGAACGTGAGCTTCTCCTTCCGCGGCAACGATCCGGTGCGCGAGGCGATCCACACCGTGTTCCTGTTCCATGCGATCAAGGCGGGCATGGACATGGGCATCGTCAACGCCGGCATGGTCGGCGTGTACGACGACGTCGAGCCCGAGCTGCGCGAGCGCGTCGAGGACGTCGTGCTGAACCGCCGTCCCGACGCCGGCGAGCGGCTGGTGGAGATCGCCGAGCAGGCCAAGGGCGCGGCCAAGGACGATACGAAGAAGAACGAGTGGCGGCAGAACCCGGTGGAGCAGCGCCTGGCGCACGCACTGGTGCACGGCATCACCGACCACATCGTCCCCGACACCGAGGAGATGTACCAGAAGGTCGTCGCCAGGGGCGGCCGCCCGCTGCACGTGATCGAAGGCCCGCTCATGGACGGCATGAACATCGTCGGCGACCTGTTCGGCGCCGGCAAGATGTTCCTGCCGCAGGTGGTGAAGTCCGCCCGCGTGATGAAGCAGGCGGTGGCCCATCTCATTCCCTACATCGAGGAAGAGAAGCGGCTGCAGGAAGCGGCCGGCGAGGACGTCCGCTCCAAGGGCAAGATCGTCATCGCCACCGTGAAGGGCGACGTGCACGACATCGGCAAGAACATCGTCACCGTCGTCCTCCAGTGCAACAACTTCGAGGTGGTGAACATGGGCGTGATGGTCCCGTGCCACGAGATCCTGGCCCGGGCCAAGGTCGAGGGCGCGGACATCGTCGGCCTGTCGGGCCTGATCACGCCTTCGCTGGAGGAGATGCAGTACGTCGCCGGCGAGATGCAGAAGGACGAGCACTTCCGCGTGAAGAAGATCCCGCTGCTGATCGGCGGCGCCACCTGCAGCCGCGTGCACACGGCGGTGAAGATCGCGCCGCACTACGAAGGCCCGGTGGTCTACGTGCCCGATGCCTCGCGCAGCGTCAGCGTGGCGCAGAACCTGCTGTCCGACCAGGCGGCGAAGTTCATCGCCGACGTCAACGCGGATTACGAGAAGGTGCGCCACCAGCACGCCAACAAGAAGCAGGTGCCGCTGTGGCCGCTGGCCAAGGCGCGCTCCAACAAGACGCCGGTGGACTTCAGCCGCGTGCCGCCCAGGCCGAAGTTCATCGGCCGGCGCGTGTTCAAGAACTACGACCTGGCCGAACTGGCGCGCTACATCGACTGGGGACCCTTCTTCCAGACCTGGGACCTGGCCGGGCCCTTCCCCGCGATCCTGAAGGACGAGGTCGTCGGCGCCGAAGCGGTGCGCGTCTTCTCGGATGGCCAGCGCATGCTCAAGCGCCTGATCGAGGGCCGCTGGATCACCGCCAACGCGGTGCTGGGTTTCTGGCCGGCGAACACGGTGAACGACGACGACATCCAGCTCTACGCCGACGAAAAGCGCGAGCAGCCGGTGCTCACCTGGTACGGCCTGCGCCAGCAGACCGAGAAGCAGGTGATCGACGGCGTGATGCGCCCGAGCCGCTGCCTGGCCGACTTCGTCGCGCCCAAGGGCGTGGCCGACGACTACGTCGGCGTGTTCGCGGTGACGGCCGGCATCGGCGTCGACAAGAAGGAGCAGTACTTCCTGGCCGACCACGACGACTACTCCGCGATCATGCTCAAGGCGCTGGCCGACCGCCTCGCCGAGGCGCTGGCCGAAGCGCTGCACGAACGCGTGCGCAAGGACCTGTGGGGCTACGCGGCCGACGAGGCCCTGTCCAACGAGCAGCTGATCGGCGAGAAGTACAGCGGCATCCGTCCCGCGCCCGGTTACCCCGCCTGTCCCGACCACAGCATCAAGCGCGACATGTTCGCGCTTCTGCATCCGGATGAGATCGGCATGGGCATCACCGAGAGCCTGGCGATGAGCCCGGCGGCCAGCGTGAGCGGCTTCTACCTGGGCCATCCGGACAGCACCTACTTCAACGTCGGCCGCATCGGCGACGACCAGCTGCAGGACATGGCGCGTCGCAAAGGCGCCGCAATCGAGGATGTGCAGCGCCTGCTCGCGCCGAATCTGTGAACCATTACACGGAATGACAAGCCGGCGGTACGCCGGAAGCCTGGCTCTGCCGTTGAATGACGGCAGAGAAGGAGAAAACCTCATGAAGAAACTCGTCATCGCCAGCCTGCTGGCTTTCGGTGCCCTCAACGCCATGGCCGACAACCCGCACGGCTTCCCGCCCGGCATCGCCAAGAAGATGAAGTCGTGCGACGACTGCGGTTACGTCCAGGGCGTGAAGAAGGAAAAGCGCAAGGGTGAAGGCGGCGCGGTCGGCATCGTGGCCGGCGCCGCGGCCGGCGGCCTGCTCGGCAACCAGTTCGGCAAGGGCAACGGCAAGACGGCCATGACCGTCGGCGGCGCCGTGGCCGGCGGCTTCGCGGGCAACGAAGTGCAGAAGCACGTCACGTCCAAGGAAGTGTTCGTCACCACGGTGAAGATGCACGACGGCTCGATCCGCAAGTTCGAGCAGGAAGCCGCTCCCGGCTGGAAGTCCGGCTCCATCGTCAAGGTGAACGGCAAGGCGATCGTCGCCGTCGCTTCCTGATCCCGCGGCGCCCTGCCGGGCGTCGTCATCCTCCTACCGTCGAAGCGAGGCCGCGCCGATAGGCGCGGCTGAAGCGCTGCGCCATGCTGAGCGGCATGGCGCTGTCCGACCGCGTTCCCCGCCGCTTGCGCGGCCTGCTGCAGACCGCCAGGCCGATCGCGCGCGCCTTCCAGCTGTGGAGCGAAGCGGGCGGCATGCGCATGAGCGCGGCCATGTCCTTCTACGGCATCCTGAGCCTCGCGCCGCTGCTGCTGGCGATCGTCGGCATGCTGGGGTGGTGGATGGACCGCACCGTGCTGGAGAAGGGGCTGCTGCAGCAGATCGGATCGGTCATCGGCGCGCAGGGCACGGCGGTGATCGCCGAGGCCCTGCACAGCGCGCAGGAGCCGAAGCAGGGGATCGCGGCCACCATCGCCGGCTTCGTGGTGCTGCTGTTCGGGGCCACCGGCGTGTTCGGCGAACTGCAGAACGCGTTCGAGCGCCTCTGGTCGCATGGCCGGGGCCCGGCGCCGAAACAGAACTTCTGGCACATCGCCTCGCTGCGCCTGCGCGGCATCGGCTACATCCTCGTGTTCGGCTTCCTGCTGCTGGTGTCGCTGGTGGTGTCCACGGTGCTGTCGATGTTCTCCGGCTGGGCAGGTGACTGGATCCCGGTGGAGATCGCGGCGCGGGTGCTCAACGAGGCGATCGGCTTCGTCTTCGGTGCCGCCTTGTTCCTGGGCCTCATGCGCCTGTCCGGCGGGCCGAAGCCGCGCACGCGCCACCTCGTGTTCGGCGCCTGCGTGGGCGCCATCCTGTTCACGCTGGGCCGGCAGCTGATGGCGATCTATCTCTCCAGTGCCGCGGTGGTGTCGGCCTACGGCGCCGCCGGCTCGCTGATCGTGCTGCTGATGTGGATCTACTTCTCGTCGGCGGTGCTGCTGCTGGGCGCTGCGTCCGCGCGCGCGGTGGAGGAACACGCGGTGCAGCGGCGGGGTTCGGCGCTTCGCGCGCTCACCCCGCCCTACACGGTCTCGTAGTCTCGTAGGTCGGCGGTGAGCGGCGAAGCC
>NZ_DASVNN010000129.1:0-7921 GCF_036383835.1 Ramlibacter sp. | reverse complement strand
GCGCACGCAGGCGCTGCGCGTGGCGACGACCGAAGTGCAGGCCGCGCTCGCCGAAGGCGACACCAAGGTCGACTCGGTCAAGGTCGACGCGATGCTGTTCGACATCGAGGCCAAGATCGTCCGCGGCCAGATCCTGGCCGGCGAGCCGCGCATCGACGGCCGCGACACGCGCACCGTGCGTGCCATCGAGATCCGCACCGGCGTGCTGCCGCGCGCCCACGGCTCGGCCATCTTCACGCGGGGCGAGACGCAGGCCGTCGTCGCCACGACGCTGGGCACCGAGCGCGACTCGCAGACCATCGACGCGCTGGCCGGCGAGTACTCCGAGCGCTTCATGCTGCACTACAACATGCCCCCGTTCGCCACTGGCGAGACGGGCCGCGTCGGCTCGCCCAAGCGCCGCGAGATCGGCCACGGCCGCCTCGCCAAGCGCGCGCTGGTCGCCGTGCTGCCCTCGAAGGAGGAGTTCCCGTACTCGGTGCGCGTCGTCTCGGAGATCACCGAGTCCAACGGCTCGTCGTCGATGGCCTCCGTGTGCGGCGGCTGCCTGTCGCTGATGGACGCCGGCGTGCCGCTGAAGGCGCACGTGGCCGGCATCGCCATGGGCCTGATCAAGGAAGGCGCGCGCTTCGCGGTGCTGACCGACATCCTGGGCGACGAGGATCACCTGGGCGACATGGACTTCAAGGTCGCCGGTACCACCCAAGGTATCACCGCGCTGCAGATGGACATCAAGATCCAGGGCATCACCAAGGAAATCATGCAGGTCGCGCTGGCGCAGGCCAAGGAAGCGCGCCTGCACATCCTGGGCAAGATGGTCGAGGTCGTCGCCGGCGCGAACGCCGAGGTCTCTGAATTCGCCCCGCGCCTGTACGTGATGAAGATCAACCCCGAGAAGATCCGCGACGTGATCGGCAAGGGCGGCGCCACCATCCGTGCGCTGACGGAAGAGACCGGCACGCAGATCAACATCGAGGAAGACGGCACGATCACGATCGCGTCGACTGACGCCGATCGCGCCGCGCACGCCAAGAAGCGCATCGAGGAGATCACGGCCGAGGTCGAAGTCGGCAAGGTCTACGAAGGCCCGATCACCAAGATCCTGGACTTCGGCGCGCTGGTCAACCTGCTCCCGGGCAAGGACGGCCTGCTGCACATCAGCCAGATCGCCCACGAGCGCGTCGAGAAGGTCACCGACTACCTGTCCGAAGGCCAGGTGGTGCGCGTGAAGGTGCTCGAGACCGACGAGAAGGGCCGCGTGAAGCTGTCCATGAAGGCGCTGACCGAGCGTCCGGAAGGCATGCCGGAGCGCGAACCGCGTGGCGACCGTCCGCCCCGTGGCGAATACCGCGGCGATCGTGGTGACCGCGGCGACCGTGGCGACCGCCCCCCGCGCGAGTTCCGCGAGCCGCGTGAACCCCGCGAGCCGCGCGAACAGCGTGAGCCGGCGCCGGCGCAGGAGAACACCGGCAACAACGGCAACGAGCCGCAGCAATAAGGCGGTCGGGCGTGCGAGCGATCGAGATCACGCAATACGGCGCGCCGGAAGTCCTGCGCGCCGGCGAGCGGCCGGACCCCGTGCCGGCTGCCGGCGAGGTGCTGATCCGCGTCACCGCGAGCGGTATCAACCGCCCGGACGTGCTCCAGCGCATGGGCAACTATCCCGTGCCGCCGGGCGCGTCCGACATCCCCGGGCTGGAAGTGGCGGGCACCATCGTGGGCGGCGACGCCCAGGCGATGGCGCAGGCCGGCTTCAAGACCGGTGACCGCGTCTGCGCGCTGGTCGCGGGCGGCGGCTATGCCGAACTCTGCGTCGCGCCGGTGGGCCAGTGCCTGCCGGTGCCCAAGGGCCTGTCGGACGTCGAGGCGGCCTCGCTGCCCGAGACCTTCTTCACCGTGTGGAGCAACGTGTTCGACCGCGGCCGGCTGCAGCCGGGCGAGGCGTTCATGGTGCAGGGCGGCACCAGCGGCATCGGCGTGACCGCGATCCAGATGGCCAAGGCCATGGGCGCGGGCCCGGTGATCGCCACCGCCGGCAGCGACGACAAGTGCAAGGCCTGCATCGACCTCGGCGCCGACCACGCGATCAACTACAAGACGCAGGACTTCGCCGAAGAGGCGAAGAAGCTCACCGGCGGCAAGGGCGTGGACGTGATCCTCGACATGGTCGCCGGCAGCTACGTCGACCGCGAGGTCAAGTGCGTCAACGAGGACGGCCGCATCGTGATCATCGCGGTGCAGGGCGGGACCAAGAGCGAGTTCAACGCCGGCCTGGTGCTGCGCCGTCGCATCACGATCACCGGTTCCACGCTGCGTCCGCGTCCCGTGCCCTTCAAGGCCGCGATCGCGCAGGCGCTGCGGAAGAGCGTGTGGCCGCTGATCGAGGCGGGGAAGATCAAGCCCGTGATCCACAGCACTTTCGCCGCAGCGGACGCCGCGAAGGCGCATGCGCTGATGGAATCCAACCAGCACGTGGGCAAGATCGTCCTCACGTGGTAAAGCAATGACGGACAAGAAGAAGCTGATTGCCGGCAACTGGAAGATGAACGGCAACCTGGAGGCGAACGACGCCCTGGTGCGTTCGCTCGTCGCCGGCATGAAGGACGCGAAGTGCCAGGTCGCGGTGTGCGTGCCGGCGCCTTACCTGGCGCAGGTGCAGATGCTGCGCCACGGCTCCACGCTGGACCTCGGCGCGCAGGACGTCTCCCCGCACGCGGGCGGTGCCTACACCGGCGAGGTGTCGGCGCCCATGCTGCGCGAGTTCGGCGTGCGCTACGCGATCGTCGGCCACTCGGAGCGGCGCCAGTACCACGGCGAGACCGACACGCTGGTGGCCGAGAAGGCGAAGACGGCGCTGGCGCACGGCATCACGCCGATCGTCTGCGTCGGCGAGACGCTGGCCGAGCGCGAGGCAGGGCACACCGAGGAAGTGGTGAAGCGGCAGATGGCCGCGGTGATCCACGTCAACGGGCACTGCATCAGCGAGATCGTCGTGGCCTACGAACCCGTCTGGGCGATCGGCACCGGCAGGACCGCCTCGCCCGAACAGGCGCAGCAGGTGCACGCGCTGCTGCGCAAGCAACTCGCCGCCGCCACGGAGCATGCCGAACGCGTGCACCTCCTCTACGGCGGCAGCATGAACGCGGGCAATGCGGCCGCCTTGCTGGCGCAGCCCGACATCGACGGCGGACTGATCGGCGGGGCGTCCCTCAAGGCGCCCGATTTCCTGCAGATCATCGCCGCGGCGTGCGCCTGAAGCGCGCGGCCGCAGAACAAAAGAACCAGGAGTGATTGAATGAATGCTTTGTTGACCATCGTGCTCGCCGTGCAGATCCTGACGGCGCTGGGCATGATCGGCCTCATCCTGCTGCAGCACGGCAAGGGCGCGGACATGGGCGCGGCCTTCGGCAGCGGCGCCTCGGGCAGCCTGTTCGGCGCCACCGGCAGCGCGAACTTCCTTTCCCGCACCACCGCCGTCCTCGCCGCCGTGTTCTTCGTGTGCACGCTGGCGCTGGCGTACTTCACCCACAGCGTCGCGCCGGCCAGTTCCGGCAGCAGCGTGCTGGAGCGCGCGGCCCCCACGGCGCCCGCCGCCCCGGCCACGCCGCCGTCGCCCGCCAGCCAGATCCCCGGCGGCGGCACGCCGGTGCCCGCGAACCAGGGTGCGGCGACCACGCCGGCCGCCACCGCGCCCGCGACGCCCGCGTCCGGTGCTGCGCAGATCCCGACGAAGTGATCGCCATCTGATCAAAACCCCTGCTGCACGGCAGTAGGGACTCCGTTTCGGAGTACACTCCGTGGTTGTCCGGATGCGCGCGGTTCTCCAATGAGCCGCAACCCTCGCAAGCGCTCCGGGCGGCCACAAAAAGCCGACGTGGTGAAATTGGTAGACACGCTATCTTGAGGGGGTAGTGGCGAAAGCTGTGCGAGTTCGAGTCTCGCCGTCGGCACCACACAAGAAAGCCCGCCGGGCACGACACCGGCGGGCAACATGCCCCGCGGACGCAGCCCCAGATGAACCTCGACCAGTACCTCCCTGTCCTCCTGTTCATCCTCGTCGGCGTAGGCGTCGGCGTCGCCCCCCAGGTGCTCGGTTGGTTCCTGGCCAAGGGCATCGGCGTGCACAACCCCGGCACGGCAAAGAATTCCCCCTACGAATGCGGCTTCGAGGCCTTCGAGGACGCGCGCATGAAGTTCGACGTGCGCTACTACCTCGTCGCGATCCTCTTCATCCTGTTCGACCTGGAGATCGCCTTCCTCTTCCCCTGGGCGGTGGCGCTCAAGGACATCGGCGTGATCGGCTTCTGGGCCATGATGGTGTTCCTTGCCATCCTGGTCGTGGGATTCGTCTACGAATGGAAGAAGGGCGCGCTCGACTGGGAATGATCCCGGGCCGCACTGCAGAATTTCCGAAAGCTTGAGATGGCAAACCAAGGCATTCTTGAAAAAGGTGTCGTGACCACGACCGTGGACACGGTCATCAACTGGGCCAAGACCGGCTCGCTGTGGCCCATGACCTTCGGTCTCGCGTGCTGCGCCGTGGAGATGATGCACGCGGGCGCCGCGCGCTACGACATCGACCGCTTCGGCATGCTGTTCCGCCCGAGCCCGCGCCAGTCCGACCTGATGATCGTGGCCGGCACGCTGTGCAACAAGATGGCGCCGGCGCTGCGCAAGGTGTACGACCAGATGGCCGAGCCGCGCTGGGTGCTCTCCATGGGCACCTGCGCCAACGGCGGCGGCTACTACCACTACAGCTATTCCGTGGTGCGCGGCTGCGACCGCATCGTGCCCGTGGACGTGTACGTCCCCGGCTGCCCGCCGACGGCCGAGGCGCTGCTGTACGGCATCATCCAGCTGCAGCAGAAGATCCGCCGCACGCAAACCATCGCGAGGGCCTGAGCATGGAAGGAAACCTCGCTGCGGTCTCCCCCGCACCCGAAACCGTGCGCGACGCCGTCGTCGCAGCGCTCGGCGACAAGGCCAGGCGCGTCGACCTGAAGCTGGGCGAGATCACCGTCACGGTGACTGCGCAGGACTACATCGAGGCCTGCCGCATCCTCAAGGAAGCGCCCACGTGCCGCTTCGAGCAGATGATCGACCTGTGCGGCGTCGACTATTCCGAGTACCGCATGGGCGACTGGGACGGCGCGCGCTACGCCGTCGTCGTGCACCTGCTGTCCGTGGCGCTGAACCAGCGCGTGCGCGTGCGCGTGTTCTGCCCCGACGACGACCTGCCCGAAGTCGAGTCCATCGACGGCGTGTGGAGCGCCGCCAACTGGTTCGAGCGCGAGGCCTTCGACCTGTACGGCATCGTGTTCGTCGGCCACGCCGACCTGCGCCGCATCCTCACCGACTACGGCTTCATCGGCCATCCCTTCCGCAAGGACTTCCCCGTCTCCGGCCACGTGGAAATGATCTACGACGCCGAGCGCCAGCGCGTGGTCTACCAGCCGGTGACGATCGAGCCGCGCGAGATCACGCCGCGGATCATCCGCGAGGAAAAGTACGGCGGGCTCCAGTAATGGCAGAAATCAAGAACTACACGCTCAACTTCGGCCCGCAGCACCCGGCGGCGCACGGAGTGCTGCGCCTCGTGCTGGAACTCGACGGCGAGGTGATCCAGCGCGCCGACCCGCACATCGGCCTGCTGCACCGCGCGACCGAGAAACTGGCCGAGACCCGCACCTACATCCAGACGCTGCCCTACATGGACCGCCTCGACTACGTGTCGATGATGTCCAACGAGCACGCCTACTGCCTCGCGGTCGAAAAGCTGCTGGGCGTGGACGTGCCGATCCGCGCGCAGTACATCCGCGTCATGTTTTCCGAGATCACGCGCTTGCTGAACCACCTGCTGTGGCTCGGCGCGCACGGCCTCGACTGCGGCGCGATGAACATGCTGATCTACTGCTTCCGCGAGCGGGAAGATCTCTTCGACATGTACGAGGCGGTGTCGGGCGCGCGCATGCACGCGGCCTACTTCCGTCCGGGCGGCGTCTACCGCGACCTGCCGGACTCCATGCCGCAGTACAAGGCGAGCAAGATCCGCAACCAGCGCGAGATCGACCGCATGAACGAAGACCGGCAGGGCTCCCTGCTGGACTTCGTCGAGGCCTTCACCCAGCGCTTCCCGAAGTACGTCGACGAATACGAGACGCTGCTGACCGAGAACCGCATCTGGAAGCAGCGCACCGTGGGCATCGGCGTGGTCACGCCCGAGCGCGCGCTGAACCTGGGCTTCAGCGGCCCAATGCTGCGCGGCTCCGGCGTGCTGTGGGACCTGCGCAAGACGCAGCCCTACGAGGTCTACGACCGCATGGACTTCGACATCCCGCTGGGCCGGACGGGCGACTCGTACGACCGCTACCTGGTGCGCGTGCAGGAACTGCGCGAGGCCAACAAGATCATCAAGCAGTGCGTGGCCTGGCTGCGCGCCAACCCCGGCCCGGTGATCACCGACAACCACAAGGTGGCGCCGCCGGACCGCGAGAGCATGAAGACCAACATGGAGGAGCTGATCCACCACTTCAAGCTCTTCTCGGAAGGCATGCGCGTTCCCGAGGGCGAGGCCTACGCCGCGGTGGAACATCCCAAGGGCGAGTTCGGCATCTACATCGTGAGCGACGGCGCCAACAAGCCGTACCGCCTGAAGATCCGCGCGCCGGGCTTCCCGCACCTCGCGGCGATGGACGAAATGTCGCGCGGCCACATGATCGCCGACGCCGTCGCCATCATCGGCACGATGGACATCGTGTTCGGAGAGATCGATCGATGATTTCTGAAACCACCAAGCAGCGCTTCGCCCGCGAAGTCGCCAAGTACCCGCCCGAGCAGAAGCAGTCCGCCGTGATGGCGTGCCTGGCCATCGTGCAGCAGGAGCAGGGCCATGTGACGAAGGAAAGCGAACAAGGCATCGCCGAGTATCTCGGCATGGCGGCGATCGCGGTGCACGAAGTCACCACCTTCTACAACATGTACAACCAGCAACGCGTCGGCAAGTACAAGCTGAACGTCTGCACCAACCTGCCTTGCCAGCTGCGCGACGGCCAGAAGGCGCTGCAGCACCTGGAAAAGAAGCTGGGCATCGCCATGGGCGAGACCACGCCCGACGGCCTGTTCACGCTGCAACAGAGCGAGTGCCTGGGCGCCTGCGCCGACTCGCCGGTGATGCTGGTGAACGACCGCACGATGTGCAGCTTCATGAGCAACGAGAAGCTGGACCAGCTGGTCGACGGCCTCAAGGGAGCCAAGGGATGAACGCGCAACAAGTGCTGGAGCAGTTCCAGGCCACCGGCGTCCAGACCTGCTTCCACGACCGCCACATCAATCCGCAGATCTACGCGGGCATCGACGGCACCAACTGGCGCCTGAAGGACTACGAGGCGCGCGACGGCTACAAGGCGCTGAAGAAGATCCTGTCCGAGGGCCTCACGCAGGACCAGGTGATCGCCACCGTCAAGGAATCGGCCCTGCGCGGCCGCGGCGGCGCCGGCTTCCCCACGGGCCTGAAGTGGAGCTTCATGCCCCGCCAGTTCCCGGGCCAGAAGTACCTGGTGTGCAACTCCGACGAAGGCGAGCCGGGCACCTGCAAGGACCGCGACATCCTGCAGTTCAACCCGCACATCGTCATTGAGGGGATGATCATCGCCGCCTACGCGATGGGCATCACCGTGGGCTACAACTACATCCACGGCGAGATCTTCCAGACCTACGACCGCTTCGAGGAAGCGCTGGAAGAAGCGCGCGCGGCCGGCTACCTGGGCAACAACATCCAGGGCTCGAACTTCTCGTTCCAGCTGCACGCGTTCCACGGCTTCGGCGCCTACATCTGCGGCGAAGAGACCGCGCTGCTCGAATCGCTGGAAGGCAAGAAGGGCCAGCCGCGCTTCAAGCCGCCGTTCCCGGCGAGCTTCGGCCT
>NZ_DASVNN010000128.1:0-20149 GCF_036383835.1 Ramlibacter sp. | reverse complement strand
GCTCGATGCGGACGGCGCACTCTGGACGGACTTCCTCGCGCTGTGCGACTTCGGCGGGCGCCTCGCGGGGTCGCCCAGCGAGGCGCAGGCGCAGGCCTGGTGCACCACACGGCTCGATGCCGTGAGCCCCGGCGTGCGTTCGCGCCAGGACGCCACGCCGTATGCGGGTTGGACCTGCCATCGTGCCGAGCTGTTCGACGCGAACTCCGGTGCGCGACTCGCGGCCGTGCCGCTGCTGGGGACGGCCTCGACGCCCGCGGACGGCCTGGAGCTGGATGTGATCGACCTGGGCCGCGGCACGCCGGAGCAGATCCGCCAGGCGGGCGACGCCGTCCGCGGCCGCGCGGTGCTGGTGGCGCACGAGTACCCCTTCGCTTCCGTCACCGTGCACCGGCGCGTGAAGCTCGCGGCCGCGCAGGAGGCGGGCGCGGCAGCTTTCCTGATCGCGCAGCCCGAAGCCGGCGTAGGCCCGGTGTCGGGATCCTCGGGGCGTGGCGGCGGTGCCGGCATTCCGGCGATGGGCATCTCCGCCGAGGCGGCGGCGGTGCTGCGGCGGCCCGGTGCGCGCGTGCGCATGCACCTCGCGGGCGAGGACCGTCCGGGCCTGGAGACCAAGGCGCTGGTGCTGGACTTGCCGGGGCGCGGCCCCGAACGCGTCGTCGTCTCGGCCCACATCGACGGCCACCCGCTCGCGGAAAGCGCGATCGACAACGGCACGGGCGTCGCCGCGGCACTGGCGCTCGCGCGTGCCGCGGCGCCGTTCATGCAAGGCATGGAGCGCGGCCTCACGGTGTGCATCTTCAGCGCGGAGGAGTGGGCGCTGCAGGGATCGCGCGCGTGGATCGCGGGGCTGGATGCGGAAAGCCGCGCACGCATCCGCCTGAACCTGAACCTCGATTCGCTGGCGGGCTCCGATCGGCTGACCGCGTTGACGTCGGGCTTCCCGGCGCTGGGCGCCTTCCTGCAGGAGGCCGCCACGGCCGGCGGTCATGCGCTGGCGACCCACCTGCCGCTGATGCCGAACAGCGACCACGCGAACTTCGCTGCCGCCGGCATTCCCGCGTTGCGGCTGCTCGCGGGATTCGATGAACCGGAAAGCAAGCTGCGCCTGCTGCTCACGCCCGCCGACACGCGGGCGCTGGTCGAGCAGGGGACCATGCGCGACGCAACCCGTTGCGCGGGTGCCTTGCTGTGGGCGGCGCTGGGCGCGAGGAGCGAGGAGCTCGCCGCGCTCGCGCGGCGCTGACGCTCAGTCGGCGGTGATCTTTGCGCGCTGGATCACGTCGTGCCAGCGCGCCGCATCGCCGGCGATCATCTTCTGCAGCGCGGGCGCGCCCACGTCGTCGGGGATCGTCAGGCCCACGGTCTGCAGGCGCGCGCGCACCTTGGCATCACGCAGCACCTTCTGCGTCGCCTCGGCCACGCGGTTGACCACTTCGGGCGGCGTGCCCGCGGGCGCCAGCAGGCCCCACCAGCTCTGCACGGACATCCCGGGCCAGCCCAGCTCGCGGAAGGTGGACACGTCGGGCGTCTCCTTCGCGCGCTGCGGGCTGCTCACGCCGATGGGGCGCACCCGGCCTGCCTGATACAGCGCGGTGGCGGTCGGCATGGTGGTGAAGCTGGCCTGCACCTGGCCCGCCGCCAGGTCAGTCATCGCGGGCCCGGCGCCCTTGTAGGGAACGTGCACCAGCTGCGTTCCGGTCTGGATCATGAACAGTTCAGCCATCAGGTGCGTGAGCGAGCCGTTGCCGCCGGAAGCGATGGACACCTTGCCCGGCGCGGACTTCGCCTGCTGCACGAGGTCGGCGGCCGTGCGCAGCGGCGAGGTCTGGTTGACGAACAGGTACATGGGCGCGACCCCCAGCACGGCCACGGGCGCGAAACTCTTCTCCGCGTTGTACTTGGCGCGTTCGCGATAGAGCGCCGGCACGATAGTGAAGGGCACGTCCGCGAGCAGCAGCGTGTAGCCATTGGGCGCTTCACCGGCCACGTACTGCGTGCCGAGCATCGAACCCGCGCCGGCCCGGTTGTCGACGATCACCGGCTGCCCGAGCTCGCGAGCGAGCTCCTCGCTGATCGCCCGCGCGATCACGTCCGAACTGCCGCCCGGGGAGTAGGGGACCACGATGCGAACCGGCTTGTCGGGATAGGCAGCCTGGGCGCCGAGCGCCAGGCCGAGGGCCGCGGCGCCGAGGGCGGCTTTCAGGGCACGAAAGGGACGGGTCATGTCTCACTCCAGTAGGGGGGTTGCCCCATTCTGGAGTGGGATCGGGGGCGATCCAAGCGATGGATTGGAATCGGGGATTCTGGGGTGGAATGGCGGCGTCGGAGGTACGCAGCCCTCACATGCTTGCCGCCAACGTGAGCAGGTGCAGCCCCAATCCGATCACGCCACCCACGATCGTTCCGTTCACGCGGATGGCCTGCAGGTCCTTTCCGATGTTCAGCTCGATCTGGTCGGCCATCTCGCGCCCGTCCCACGCGCGGACCGTGTCGCGCACGTGGCGGGTCAGGAATTCCGCGAACTCCGGCGCGAGCCGGTGGGCGGCGTCCTCGAGCTGGGAGCGCAGGGACTGCCGCAGCTGCGCGTCCTGCGAGAGCTGCTCGCCGAGCCACGTGGCGCCCGCGGCGACGCCTTGGTGGAACATCGACTGCGGGTCGCGCAGGTCGTCCGCCAGCCAGGTCTTCAACGACCGCCAGAGGGTGCCGACGTAGGCGCCGAACGTGTCGTCGTTCAGCAGGTACTGCTTGATCTCCTCGCCGCGCGCCTGCAATGCCGGGTCCGACTGGAGCCTCAGCACGAAATCGTGGATCCACTGGTCGAACAGCTGCCGGTAGGCGTGCGCCGGATTCGCCCGGATGCTCTCCAGGCGGCGCACGACGGCGTCGGCGATGGCGGCCGCCACGTTGTGCGCGATCCATTGCCTGGGCAGCACCTTCTGCTTGCGCGGGTGCTCCTGGGCGAGCCAGTCGATCACCTGCGCCGCGATCCACGCGCGTGTCTCCGGACGATCGATCAGGTGCAGCGCGCGGTCCAGCCCCTGTTCCAGCAGCTGCTCGTGGCGGCCGTCGCTGGTCAGCGTATCGAGCAGGCCGCGCAGCGAACCGGCGAGATCCACGCCCTTGAACACTTCGCGCGCGGCGTCGCGCAGCAATTGCTCGATGCGGGCATCCTCCACCAGGTGCAGTGCTCCCTCCGTGGCGCGCGCCAGGTACGAGCCGATCCGCCGCGCGTTGGCGGCATCGGTCAGCCACTGCGCAACGTACCGCGAGGGATCGTGCTCGCGGATCAGCGCCACCAGCGTGTGCGGCGCCAGGAACTTTTCGCGGACGAAGGCCGAGAGGTTGTCGGCGATCCGGTCCTTGCTGCGCGGGATCACGTCCGTGTGCGCCGTGATGAACGGAATGCCGGTGGGGATGCGCCGGAACAGTGCGCTCACCGCGAACCAGTCCGCCAGCCCGCCGACCATCGCGGCCTCGGTGATCGCGCGGATGGCGAGCACCCACGGGTTCGTCGGCACCAGCATGGTGAGGACAAAAATGCCAGCCGCCGCGGCGAGCAGCAAGCCGGCCGTGCGCTTGGCGTACGCGAGTTCCTGCCGTTTCTGCTCCACGGGGCGTCCTCCGGTTTCCTTGCAGCTGACCCATTACAGCTTGAATTCGAAGGTCTGCTCTCTTGCATGGCCCGCCCGTCCGCCGCATATTGCGGGCGTAGCGCGCGCTTTCACGGCGTTTTGGCGAGGACCCGATGAGCCACCGAACCACCAACCTCCTGCGCACCATCTTCCATGACCCGCCCAGCGGCAACGTGCATTGGCGGGAAGTCGAATCGCTGCTGAAGCATGTCGGAGCGTCCGTGGAGCCGATCTCGGGCGCCCGGATCCGTGTGAAGCTCAATCGCATGGAGGGCGTGCTGCACCGCCCGCACCACAGCAATGTGCTGGACGTGAGCGCGCTGATGCACGTGCGCGAGATCCTCGCACGCGGCGGCGTGACGCCTTCGCTGTACGAAGGCAGGGAGCGCAACGTCGAGTGAGAGTTTCGCCGAGCCGGGCAACGTTCTCGTCCAAAGGGCCGGAACTGGGGCAAAACTGGGATAGCATGGGCCCGATCCGCCTGTCCCATGTCAGCCGCTCACTTCGGTCTCGTTCCGGGCCTTGCACTGCAGCTGGCCACATGCGTAGCCAGCTATGCGGCTTCCGTGCGCGCGGCGAGGGCGAATCCCCTCGACAAAGCCCATCTGTCGGCCGTGGGTGCATACCTCGGTTCGATCCGTGAGCTGGCCCGCGGAGTCCCCGCGGTCTGGGCCGAGTGGGGACGATTCGCCGTCGCGCATGCCGAGTTCAGCTTGGGGCGCATCGGAGATCCTGCCGCTGCCGGCCGGGGAGCCAAGCTGATGCAACTGGAAGAATGCGCGGAAGCTCTGATGCGCAAGGCGGTGCGTTGGGCGGTGCTGGTGCAGGAGCAGTTTCCCGTGTCGATGGAAGTGGCGCAGGCTTTCATCGAATGGGAGGCAGCGCGCAAGGTCGTGTTCGAGCTGAGGCTGGCTGCTGCCAGTCCGGCCACGTGTGCGCCGGAAACAGGTGAGTGGCTGGACCTGTGGGAATCCAGGTCCGCCGACTTGCTGCTGAACGCCACTGCCGTTCTCAAGGAGCCGGACCCGGATACGTGAGGGGCCGCGGCGGCGCGTCCCGTTACTCCTTCTGGATCCCCGCTGCCCCGATGATCTTCTTCCACTTGTCCGACTCCCCCGCCTGGAACTTGCGCAATTCCTCCGGCGTGCTCGCGAGCGTCTCGAAGCCGTTCTGCGCGTAGAAGTTCGCCACGCTCTGCTGGCGGTTCGCCTTCACGAGGATCTCGTTGAGCCGCGCGACCACCGGCGCAGGTGTGCCGGCCGGCACGTACGCCGCGAACCAGAAGCCCATGTCGTAGCCCTTCACGCCGGCCTCGCTGATGGTCGGGAGTTCCGGTGCGAGCGGCGTGCGCTTCGACGTGGAGACCGCCAGCGCCTTCACCTTGCCCGCCTTCGCCTGCGGCAGGCCGGTGGCCATGTCGGTGATCATGAAGTGGATCTGCCCGCCGATCAGGTCCGTCACCGCCGGGGGATTGCTGCGGTAGGGGATGCCGACGATGTAGCTGCCCGTCATCTGCTTGAACAGCTCGCCGGCGATGCGGCTGGACGAACTGCCGTAGCCGAAGGACAGCTTGCCCGGCTGCGCCTTCGCGAGCTTCACCAGGTCCTGCACGCTCTTGACCGGCAGGTCGTTGTTCACCACCAGGATCTGGCCGCCTTTGGACAGCAGCGTCACCGGCTCGAAGTCCTTCACCGGGTCGTACGGCAGCGTCTTGAACAGGTGCTCGTTGGCCGCGTGCGTGGTGTTGGTCGTGATCAGGACCGTGTAGCCGTCCTTGGGTGCCTTGGCCGCGGCCTGCGCGCCGATGAAGGCGTTGGCGCCGGGCTTGTTCTCGACGACCACCGACTGCTTCGTCTCGGTCGTCACGGCCTGGCCGAGCGCGCGCGCGAGCTGGTCGGTGGCGCTGCCCGCGGCGAAGGGCACGATGAAGGTGATCGGCTTGTCCGGATAGTTCTGCGCCAGCGCGGGCAGGGCCAGCAGTGCGCCAGCGGCGAGCAGGATACGTCGGGTCGACGAATGCATCTTGTTTGTCTCCTTTTTCAATCGATCTGGATGGGAAGGGTGAGCAGCAGGCTGGACAGGCTCTTGCCGTGCGCGTCCAGGTTCAGGGAGCCGTTGACGCCGCCGTCGAGGACGTCGTCCAGCACGAAGTTCATGGCATGCAGTCTGGGCAGCAGGTAGCGATGCACAGCGCCTGGCCGGCGCGAGCCGAACAGCTCCGCGACCCGCGCTTCCGTGATCTGGTCCACCAGCAGCGGCCAGTGCGCCGCATCGAAGGCGATGAGCGCGATGGACGACCGGTTGCCCTTGTCGCCGGTGCGGGCGTGCGCGATCGCATGCAGCAGGACGGTCTTCATGCGGCGAAGCTCCAGGCGGGGTGCAGCCAGTCGCGCGGCACGTAGCACGAGTCGCTCGCGAGCCGCGGCGTGATCGAGGTGCGCACGCCGCCGCCGCCGGCGGGGCCGCAGGTGTAGAGGGCCAGCACTTCGCGCGTGAGCTGTTCGAGGTCGCCGCGGTCGGTGGAGGCGGCGGCGATGCGCAGCCGCACGTCTTCCGATTCGGGTGCGGCGTGCTGGTCCCACCAGCGGCCGGCGTCGTCGGCGAAGACGCTGGCCATGCCGATCAGGTCGGCGCGCAGGCGCAGGTGTCCGAGGCCGAGCGTTCGCAGCCGCTCGCGCACGACGTCGGCAGCGAGCCGTGCGCGTGCGGCGGCGTTCGGGCCGGCATAGGAGATCTCGCCTTCGCCCAGCCAGCCGCCTTCGTGGCAGACGGTCGCCTTCAGGGTGGCGGGGCGGGGGTGCCCGAGCACGCCGCGCACTTCGACGCGATCGGGGCCCGCGGGATGCAGTTCCACTTGGGTGATGTCCGCGACCACGTCGGGCGTGAGGTACGCGGCGGGGTCGTGGATCTCGTACAGCAGCTGTTCGGTGACGGTGCGGCGGTCGACGCAGCCGCCGGTGCCCGCGGCCTTGGTGACGACGAAGCGGCCGTCGGCGTGCATCTCCACGATGGGGAAGCCGACGTGGGCGAGATCGGGGACGTCCTTGCGGCCCGGGTCGGCGAAGTAGCCGCCGGTGACCTGCGCGCCGCACTCCAGCAGGTGGCCGGCCATGGTGCCGGCGGCGAGCCGGTCCCAGTCGTCGGCGGCCCAGTCGAAGTGCGCCAGCATCGGGCCGAGGGCCAGCGCAGGATCGGCGACGCGGCCCGTGACCACCACCTGCGCGCCTGCGCGCAAGGCGTCGGCGATCTGCTGCGCGCCGAGGTAGGCGTTGGCGCTCACGAGGGGGCGGTCCCGCAGTTCGGCGGGCAGCAGTTCGCGCATGCGGGCGGGCGGCAGTGACGCGAGGAGGTCATCGCCTTCGACGACGGCGACGCGCAAAGGTGGCAGACCCAGCGTGGCGGCGAGCTGCTGCACGCGCGCCGCGGCCCCGCGCGGATGGGCCGCGCCGAAGTTGCCGACGATGGGGATGCCGGCGCGCACGCAGTCGGCGAGCACCGGCCGCAGGAAGCGCTCCAGGCTCGGCTCCCAGCCGGAGTCGGGGTTCTGGCGGCGCTGCAGCTGCGCCAGGGCGAGGGTGCGCTCGGCGAGCGTCTCGAACATCAGCACGGCGGGGCCGCCCAGGGCCGCGAGCGTGCGCACCACCGGCACGGCGGCATCCCAGCGGTCGCCGCTGAAGCCGGCGCCGCAGCCGATGCGAAGCATGGGCCTGTCGCTCCGTGAGGGGGGGCTCGAACTCAAGTCCTGTCTCCTGTCGGGCTGTGTTCCTGCGAAGTGCGCAGGCAGTCGGCGGAGAGTAGGGCGACGCCACGCATCCGTAAAATGGAAAATTCCGCTCAAGTCATCGGAATTGCAGATGAATCTGTCTTCACGCGACCTGCGCGCGGTGCTCGCCCTGATCGAGGAGCGCAACTTCACGCGCGCCGCGGAGCGGGTGCACCTGTCGCAGTCGGCCTTCAGCGCGCTGATCCAGGGGGTGGAGGATGCGCTCGGCGCGCGCCTGTTCGACCGCACGACGCGCTCGGTGGTGGTCACGCCCGAGGGCCGGTTGTTCGAGGCGTCGGCGCGGCGCGTGCTGGCGGACTTCGACGGCATGGTCGCCGACTTCCAGGACCATGCGCAGAAGCGGCGCGGGCGCGTTTCGATCGCCGCACTGCCGTCGCTGGCGGCTGGCTGGTTGCCGGGCGTGTTCGCCGAGTACCGCCGCCGCTATCCGGGCGTGGAGCTCGCGCTGCAGGACAGCCTGTCGGAGCAATGCCTGGCCGCCGTGCGCGGCGGGCAGGTGGACCTCGCGCTCGCCACCGCGGGCGACAAGGACGCGGACCTCGCCACCGACGAACTGTGCAGCGACGACTTCCACCTGATCTGCCGCAAGGACCATCCGCTGGCAAAGCAGAAAGAGATCCGCCTGCGCGACCTGGCCGCGTATCCCTTCGTGCACCTGTCCCGCAACAGCAGCGTGCGGCAGCACCTCGAGGCGGCGTTTCATCCGACGACCATGCAGACCGTGCTGGAGGTGGAGCACCTGGCGACGGTGACGGGCATGGTGGAGGCTGGCATCGGCATCACGGTGGTGCCGGCGCTGACGCTGTTCCACTTCGATCGGCCGGCGCTGGTCGTGCGGCCGCTGGAGATCAAGGGGCTGAAGCGAAGGATCCTGCTGGTGCGGAGGAAGACGGATCCGCTGTCGGCGGCGGCGCAGGCGCTGTATGAGTTGATGCTGGAGCAGAAGCCGCTGGTCCAGCCCGCACCGTCATCGCTCCGCCCCCCATCGTCATCGCGCCGCCCCCCGTCGTCATCGCGCCGCCCCCCGTCGTCATCCCCGCGCAGGCGGGGATCCAGGGCTTCGTGAAGGGCTATCCACCCGAAGCAATCACCCCCAACTTCCGCGCCAGCCGATGGAAGTTGCTGCGATCCATCCCCGCTTCCGCAGCCGCCCGGCTCAAGTGCCCACCGTTGCGCGCGATGCAGGCTTCCAGCCAGCGGCGCTGGAATTCCTCGGTCGCCTCCCGCAGGCCCTGGCCAGCTACCACCGACACGACCGGCGCAACCACCTCGGGCGCAGCCGTCACCAACGCCTCCAGCGCCACATGCCGCGGCTCGATCGCCACCCACCTTCCACCGCGCCCCTGCTCGTGAAACGCCCTCAGCGCCGCGCGGCTCAGCACGTGTTCCAGCTCGCGCACATTCCCCGGCCAGCGATGCTGCAGCAACGCCGTCTTGGCAGCAGGACTCAAGCGCAAGTTGCGCGCACCCAGCCGATGCTGGTTCTCCTCCAGGAAGCTGCCCGCCAGCGACAGCACATCACGCCCGCGCTCGCGCAGCGGCGGAACCTGCAGGGGATACACCGCGAGCCGGTGGTACAGGTCGGCGCGGAAGCGTCCCTGCGCGATCATCAAACGCAGGTCGCGGTTGGTGGCGGCGACCACGCGCACGTCCACCTTCTGCAGCCGGTCGCTGCCCGGGCGCTGCACCTCGCCGCTTTGCAGCACGCGCAGCAGCTTGGCCTGCACCGCCAGCGGCAGCTCGCCGACCTCGTCGAGGAAGAGGGTGCCGCCGTCGGCCAGTTCGAACTTGCCCAGGCGGTTCTGCACGGCGCCGGTGAAGGCGCCCTTGGCGTGGCCGAACAGTTCGCTGTCGGCGATCGTCTCGGGCAGCGCGGCGCAGTTCACCTGCACCAGCGGTCGCGCGCGCCGCGCGGAGGCCGTGTGCAGGCGTTGCGCAACCAGGTCCTTGCCGACGCCGGTTTCGCCGAGCACCAGCACGGTGAGATCGGAGGCGGCCACCGCATCGATCTCCGTGCGCAGGCGCTGCATCGCGGGACTGGTGCCGAGCAGCTCGCGTGCCGGGGCGTGCACGGCGTGCCATTCGCGCGCGGCCGCCTGTTCGCGCTCGGTCTTTCGGGCCATCGCCTGCAGCGCGGTGATCGCCTCCACGCCGGATTCGACGAGCCGCACCAGCGCTTCGAGCTGCTGCGGGCCGACATCGTCGAAGGCGCCGGGCTGCAGCGCATCCAGGGTCAGCAGTCCCCAGAGGCCGCCGTCCACGCGCAGCGGCGCGCCCAGGCAGTCGTGCACCGGCAGGATGGCGGGCTGGCCGGCGACCATGCCGTCGTAGGGATCGGGCAGGCCGCAGTCGGGCGCGAAGCGCAGCACGCCGGGGCTTTCGACCAGGCGCGCCAGGCGCGGATGCGCGGCGACGACGAAGCGGCGGCCGAGCGCCTCGACGCTGAGGCCGTCGACGGCCAGCGGCGTGAGCACGGAACCGTCGAGGCGCAGCAGGGCGAGGGCGTCGCAGGGCACGAGCTGGCGGGCGGCCGTGAGGAGCTCGAGGTAGCGATCGGATTCGGCGAGGGAGGCGGGCGCGGGCGTGGTGCTTTCGACCACGCCGGTGGTCGCAGGTACAACGGACATTGTTGTCGATTGGACCACGCGTCCCGAATTCCTTGCAGTGACAAGGACTTGCGGGCGGCGCTGCGCTGGCACGGATCTTGGGATGCATTGCGCATGTTCACCGCCAAGACCATCTCCCTGATCCAGGCCACCGTGCCCGTCCTGCAGCAGCACGGCGAGGCGATCACCACGCACTTCTACCAGCTGATGTTCCGCGAGCATCCGGAGGTGAAGGCGTTCTTCAACGAGGCCCATCAAGCCCACGGCACCCAGGCGCGCGCGCTCGCGGGCGCGGTGCTCGCCTATGCGGCCCACATCGACCGGCTCGACGAACTGGCCGGCGCGCTGCCGCGCATCATCCAGAAGCACGCGGCCCTCGGCGTGCTGCCCGAGCACTACCCGATCGTCGGCGCCTGCCTGCTGCGCGCCATCAAGGAAGTGCTGGGCGACGCCGCCACCGACGACATCGTCGCGGCCTGGGGCGAGGCCTACCAGGCGCTCGCGAACCTCCTGATCGCCGCCGAGGAGCAGGTGTACGCCGCCAATGCCGCCCGCGCGGGTGGCTGGCGCGGCACACGCGCCTTCCGCATCGCGCGCCGCGAGGCCGAGAGCGAGCTCATCACCTCGTTCTACCTGGAGCCGGTGGACGGACAGCCGCTGCTGGACTTCGTGCCCGGCCAGTACCTCACGCTCGTGCTGCAGGTCGAAGGCGAGGAGGTGCGCCGCAACTACTCGCTGTCCGATGCGCCGGGCAAGTCCTGGTACCGCATCAGCGTCAAGCGCGAGGAGGGCGGCCGCGTGTCCAACTGGCTGCATGCGCAGGCGCAAGTCGGCGCCGTCTTGCAGGCGCAGGCGCCCTGCGGGGACTTCACGCTGGCGCCGGCCGCGAACGACGATCTGCGTCCGCTGGTGCTGGTGACCGGGGGCGTCGGCATCACGCCGGCGATGAGCATGCTGGAAGCCGCGGCACCCAGCGGCCGCCCGATCCGCTTCATCCATGCCGCGCGGCACGGCGGCGTGCATGCCTTCCGCGCGCGCGTCGATGCGCTGGCGGCACGGCATGCGAACGTCGAAGTGCTGTACGTGTACGACCAGCCGCGGCCCGGGGACCAGCCGCACGCCACCGGCCTGCTGACGCAGGAGCTGCTGGCGCGCCAGCTGCCGGCCGACCGCAACGTGGACGTCTACTTCCTCGGCCCGAAGCCCTTCATGCAGGCCGTGTACCGCAACGGCCTCGCACTGGGCGTGGCGCGCGAGCGCCTGCGCTACGAGTTCTTCGGGCCGCTGGAGGAGCTGCAGGCGGCGTGATGCCGTTCAACTGCTGGACACGATCTTCAGGCCGACGATCCCGGCCGCGATCAGCGCCAGGCAGATGAGCCGCGGCAGCGAGGCCGAATCCCCGAACAGGACGATGCCCAGCACCGCGGTTCCCACCGCGCCCACGCCGGTCCAGACCGCGTAGGCCGTTCCGACGGGGAGCTGCTTCATCGCGATGGCGAGAAGGAGCACGCTGACCGTCATCGCGGTCAACGTGCCCACGCTCGGCCAAAGACGCGTGAATCCGTGCGTGTACTTCAAGCCGATGGCCCAGCCGACCTCGAACAGGCCGGCGACGAACAGGATGGCCCATGCCATGGAGGAGTCCTCGAACGGGGCCGTCCCCAGTGGTGCAGGGCCGGGGTCGTCCCCGGTGTTTCGAGATTACGTCACGCGGCGCGGGAAGGCCTCGCGCGGCGAAGATGTCCCGCCGGGGATTGGGTGGTTGCGCCGCAACGTTGCTCGCCTAGGCACGCCCCATTGCCGCATCGACGATGGTCTCGGCCAGCGTCAGGCATTCCTCGAACGGGCGCTTGTAGGCCATGCGCTGGATCTGGGCGAATTCCTCTTCGATGAAGCCTGCGTTCGCCTTCAGCTGCGCGATGAACGCGTCGCCATGCCGCGCGAAGAACGGCGCCGCCACGTCGATGGATGCCGGGTCCAGGTCGGCGACGGCGCAGAGATCGAACAGGTCGCGCGCCTTGGCCTGGTTGCCGCGGTGATGCATCTTCTTGGCCAGGATTTCCGCGTTGGTCTCTACCAGGATGCGGCGTCCCCGGTGTTCGACCACCTCCCACGGCTCGCTGGTGAGCGGCTGGCCCACGACGATGTCGATCTCGCCCGTGGGCAGCAGCAGCTTGACGTATTCGGCGGCTTCGACGTAGTCGGCCGTGATCTGCTCGGCGACGTCGCACAGCCGCGGCGTGACGTGCCCGAGGTATTGCGGGTCGGGCACGAACAGGTCGACGTCCCGGCTGTGTCGGTGATCGAGGCGCAGCATGATCACGGTGCCGCCGCCGAAGGTCCATATCGGCCTGGCCATCACCGTGGCCAGGTGGTCCGTCAGCGCCAGTGCGGACGCGAACAGCGCGGCCCAGGGGCCCGCCTTCGTCAGGTCGGCGTTTCTTGCCATAGGCGACGATCGCACTTGAGGACGGCGGCGAGGATGCGCATCCGCTTCCACGTGTCCGGCCTGGGAACGTCGTGCAACTGGTGCAGTTCCTCGGCCAGGTCCGCGAGCACTGCGACCGGGGCCTCCTGCAGCAAGGTGCGCAGGTGCGGGATGTAGCCGGGCGGAACGATGCCTTCCCGCAGGGATTCCAGGAGGACGCCGGGCGGCAACTCGCTCGTGTACGGCACGCTGGCGAGGCGGGCCGCGGCGTCCAGGGCGCTCCTGCTCTTCGCCCGCCGCGTTCCGACGAGGCCGACGGCAAAACCCAGCGCGTTGGCCACCCGCTCGATGCGCGTCGAGCTCAGGTTCTTCAGCTTGCCGTTCTCGAGGTCGGTGACGGTCGCGCGCGAGAGTTCGACGAGACCTGCCAGCTGCTGCTGGGTGAGTCCCATTTCCTGCCGGCGCTCGCGCACCGCGCTACCGAGTTCCCGGAGTAGTGGCATGGCGGCAAGGATGTCACGGGCGCGGCCGGTAGTCAAATATATTTGACATTTAATTGTCTGTCATATTGGTCATATGGCGCGCCAATATTCTGGGCAACGGCGGCTTTCGGCCGGCCGACGCGACGATAAGATCCTCCGCCATGCACATCGGCAAGTCCTACACCCTGCCCGAGTTCATCGACTGGACGCGCCGCCGCGGCTATGTGCTGCTGCTGCTCGCGTTCGTGTCGGTCGCCGCGTACCAGCTCCTCGGGCTGCACTGGCTGGCCTTTCCCTGGCCGGTCGCCGCGCTGCTCGGCACCGCGGCGTCCTTCATCGTCGGCTTCAAGAACGTGCAGACCTACCAGCGCAGCATGGAGGCGCAGCAGGTGTGGACGGCGATCGGCGTCCTCTCGCGCTACTGGGGCTTGATCTGCCGCGACTTCCCGAAGGACGGCAAGGGCTTCGAGCCGCTCGTTCGGCGTCATCTCGCGTGGCTCACCGTGTTGCGCTACGGCGCGCGCGAGCCGCGCGTGTGGGAGAGCAGCAGCTCGCGCTCGAACGTGGAATACCAGAAGAGGAACTACCGCGTGATCGAGCGCGAGGTGCCGCTGGAAAACGAGCTGCGCCGGCTGCTGCCGCAGGAGGACGTGCCGCAGGTGCTGGCGGCGCAGGACAAGTCGGGCTGGCTGCTGTCCGCGCAGAGCAGGGCGATCCGCGAGCTGTACCTGAACCAGGACCTCGTGGTGCTGCACCACACCGAGATGCAGAAGACGCTCAAGGACCTGCTGGACCAGCAAGGGCGGGTCGATCGCATCAAGAACTTTCCCTATCCGCGCCAGTACGCCGCGATCCACCGGATCTTCGTCTGGTGCTTCGCCGCCATCCTGCCGCTGTGCCTGGTGCGCGAGTTCGAGCGGCTGAACGAATCCGTGGGTGGCCTGCTGGCCGGCCACATGGCCTGGTTCGCGGTGCCCTTCGGCGTGCTGGTCGCCTGGCTGTACCTCGCGCTCGACCAGGTGGGCGAGAGCACCGAGAATCCCTTCGAAGGCAACGCCAACGACGTGCCGATCTCGCGCATCTGCGGCACGCTGGAATACGAACTGCGCGGGCTGCTCGGGGACGCCGACGTGCCGATGCCGCCGCCGCAGGACCAGGCCATCATCTTGTGAAGGGAACGGGAATGCAGGAAGACGCAGCGCTGCTCGATGCCTTTCGCCTGGACGGCCGCGTCGCCGTCATCACCGGCGGTGCGCGTGGCATCGGCTACGAGACGGCGAGGTTGTTCACGGCCGCCGGCGCGCGTACGGTGCTGGTGGACCTCGACGAGGCGGCGGCGCGCGAGTCCGCCGCGCGGCTCGGCCCGCAGGCCTCATCGCTGCGGCTCGACGTGTCGGCGGAAGCGGACGTGACGCGCGTCTTCGACGAGATCGCGTCCACGCAGGGCCGCATCGACGTGCTCGTGAACAACGCCGGCATGGCCCTGCGGCGCCCCAGTACCGAACTTTCCCTCGCCGACTGGCAGCGCGTGGTGGACGTCAACATGACAGGCGTCTTCCTGTGCGCACGTGCCGCGGCCAGGCACATGCTCACGCGCGGCAGCGGCACCATCGTCAACACGGCGTCGATCATGGGCCTGTCGGGCGGCGGGCTCTATCCCAACATCTCCTACCAGGCCACCAAGGGCGCAGTGGTCAACATGACGCGCGCGCTGGCCGTGGAATGGGCGCCGGGCGGCCTGCGCGTGAACGCCGTGGCGCCGACCTGGGTGGACACGGAGTTCATCGGCCCGCTGAAGAACTCGCCCGAGCTGATGCGCGAGATCCAGCGCGTGACGCCCCTGGGGCGCCTGGCGCAGCCGATGGAAGTCGCACAGGCCATCCTGTTCCTGGCGTGCCCCGCCTCCTCGATGGTGACGGGGCACGTGCTGGCGGTGGACGGCGGCTTCCTCGCGCAGTGAGGTCCCGTAGGGTGGGCAAGCTTCGCTTGCCCACCGTTTCCCGCGGGTCGCCATGGTGGGCAAGCAAAGCTTGCCCACCCTACGGAGAGGCCACTTACAGCGCCGGCTTGTCCGACAGCGCCTTCAGGTTGTCCTGCAGCTCTTTGCTCATGGGCGCGTTCAGGTTCACGCCCTTGGGCGGGATCGCCGACTGGAACCACTTCTTGTAAAGCTGCTCGAACTCGCCGCTCTTCATCAGGCCGGAGACGGTGTCGTCCACCAGCTTCTTGAAGGCCGGGTCGTCCTTGCGGAACATGATCGCGTAGGGCTCGACCTGCAGCGGCTCGCCCACCACCGCCAGCGAGGCCGGGTTGGCCGCCGCGGCGCGCAGGCCGTACAGCAGGATGTCGTCCATGCCGAAGGCTTCGGCGCGGCCGCCGTCCACCAGCAGCGCGGACTCGGCGTGGTCCTTGGCGGTCAGGAGGTCGAAGCCCAGTTGCTGGCGCTGGTTGGCCGCGCGCAGCACCTGGAAGTTGGTGGTGCCCGCGGTCGTGACGACGCGCTTGCCCTTGAGGTCCGACAGCGCCTTGATGCCGGAGTCCGACTTCACCAGGAAGCGGGTGCCGGTGTAGAAGTAGTTGATCGCGAAGGCGACCTGCTTGCCGCGATCGGAGTTGTTGGTGGTGGAGCCGCACTCGATGTCGACGGTGCCGTTCTGCACCAGCGGGATGCGGTTCTGCGAGGTGACGGGCATCGTCTCGACCTTCAGGTCGGCGCGGCCGGTGGCCTTCTTCACGTTGTCCACGATGCGCTGGCAGATCTCCCAGCCGAAGCCCGTGGGCTTGCCCTCGGCGCCCAGGTAGGAGAAGGGGATCGACGACTCGCGGTGGGCCACGGAGATCGTGCCCGAGGCCTTGACCTTGTCCAGCGTGGGCGGCACCTGCGCCAGTGCGCCGAAGGACAGCAGCACGGCGCACGCGGCGACGATGCGGGAAGGACGGAACGTCATGGGAACTCCAGGAATTGTTGGTGCGGGGCATGCTAGCAAGGATGGGGCCCGCGCCCGACCCGGGGTTGCCCGGGTGGCGTCCGCGCGTTCGCCATACTGGCGTCCATGAACGTCGATTTCCTCCATAGCTTCGTGACGGTGGTCGAGGCGGGCTCGTTCGCCGAAGCGGCACGCCGGCTGGACCTGACGTCGGCGGCGGTCGCCGCGCGCCTGCATGCGCTGGAAGACGAACTCGGCGTCACCCTGATCCAGCGCGCGGGCCGCTCGGTGCGGCCCACGGACGCCGGCACCAAGATCCTCGAGCGCGCGCGCTCGGTGCTGCGCGACGTGCGCGACCTGCGCGCCATCGCCGGCAATTCCAGCCTGCCCGGCGAGCTGCGGCTGGGCGTCTTTCCCACGGCGCTGGTCGACATGCTGCCGACCCTGCTGCAGCGGATGTACGCCGCCGTGCCGGGGCTGTCGGTGTTCGTTCAGCCGGGGACCTCGGTGAAGCTTTGCAGCCGCGTCGCGGCCGGCGAGCTGGATGCCGCGCTGGTGATCGAGCCGCAATTCGTGCTGCCCAAGACCTGCGAATGGCATCCGCTCACCGAGGAGCGGCTGGTCGTGGTGGCGCACGCTTCCCTGCGTGAACGCGACCCGCTCTCGCTGCTCGCCAGCGAACCCTTCATCCGTTATGACCGCGTATCGCTGGGCGGCCAGCAGGCCGATCGCTACCTGCGGGACAACGGCGTCCGTCCGCGACAAAGGCTGGAGATCGACAGCGTGTTCGCGATCGCGGCGCTGGTCGCCAAGGGACTGGGGGTGTCGCTGCTGCCCGATTCGCCGACGCTCTGGAGCTTCGGCCTGGAGATCGCGCGGCTGCAGCTGCCGGGCGACGTCCCGGTGCGGCGCGTGGGCGTGGTGCGATCGCTGCAGGGGCCGTGCGTGCCGCTCACGGCCGAATTGCTGCGGCAGGCGCAGGGCCTGGCTCCCTCTCCCTCCGGGAGAGGGCTGGGGTGAGGGCGCTCCGCTCCCTCAATCCCCCATGTGCACCCAGTCCGTCTCGGACAAGGTGTCCATGAACCGCGCCACGGCCTGCAGCTCGCCGCGCTGCTGCGCCCATTCGAGGTACTCGCGGAAGAACAGGCGCTTCTGCAGCGAGGACAGCTTCGTCCAGATCCAGTCCACGGGCGGCGGAGGCAGGTCCGCGTGGCGGGGGCCGCCGAGTTCCCGATAGAGCTGGCTCCACTTCGGCGGGCACGGGCACACGCGGTTGTTGCGGCGCGCACGCACCATCAGCTGGTCGGCGCTTTCCACCGGCTCGCGCCGCGCGGGCGCGGGCCGCGCGCCGGCCGCCAGCGGCGCGGCGCTGCTGGGGAGCGTCGGGCCGAACTGGGCCTCGATCTCGCGCTCGGCTTCCTGCCACTGCGCCCACATCGATTCGCCGCCCTCGACCACTTCGGGCTGGGGCAATGTCTGCATCCAGGTGCCGTTGAAGGGGTCGTTCGCGGCGGCGAAGAAGGTGTCTTCGGCTTCGGGCCCGGGGGCGGGGATGCGAGCTGCTGCCATGGGATTCCTCATTCCTTCGCGCGCTGCGTGAAGTGGATCGCGCCGGCCGGCGACTTGCCCGCATCGGGCTTCACCGTGCCGTCCGAGAAGACGACGTAGCTGCGCCGGCCCTCACCCGTGCGGGACCACTCCATGGTGCCGAGGGCCTGGGGCGTGGACGGCTTCGCGCGCGCCGTTGCCGCGCGCCCGCCAAGGACGGCCGTCTGCACCGCGTCGTCGGCGGGCAGGGGCGGCAGGCTCGCGCCGCCGAATCGGGCGTTGAGCTGGTCGGCCTGCTTCGCGCCTTCGCGCACGTTGCGGATGTGGCGCAGGGTCTCCACCGGCAGGGCCTGCGTGTTGAGGCCGCTCCAGGTGGCGCGCGCGCGGGACGACAGGTTGTAGTAGATCGAGATGCCTTCGCGCAGCTTGGCGGCCTTCTGCTCCGGCGCGAGCGACAGGCGCGCGACGCGCTGCTTGCTCCACACGGCCGCTTCGCGCAGCAGGCGGGCGGCGGCGTGCACGGCTTCCACCGGGTTGTTCGGGTCGCGCAGGCCCACGGCACGTGCCGTGGCCGGCTCGAACTGCGCGAGGCCGTGGCTGGCGACGCCGTTCTTGCCCATGCCGGTGCGCGGCACCCAGCTGGTCTCGGCGTTGATCACGCCGTACACGTCGCGGAAATCGAGGCCGACCTCATGCAGGCGCGCGCGCTCGGCGGCCGAGCGCGAGAGTGCGATGCGCGAGGCGGGATCCAGCGCAGTGCCGGCCAGCGCGTTGCCGGCGGCAAGCACAGCGGCAAGGACGACGAAAAGGGAGAGATGGATCTTCTTGTGCATGCTGTCTCGAAAACGACCTTGTATGACTGGTCCTACATGGAACGTTCCGTTGTCTTACATGCCCGGCATGGAAAAAAAGCACGAGTTCCCGGATTGGCTGTGGCTGAGCCACATTGCCGGCCAAATGGCTGGGCATCGGCTCTGTCTTTCGGGCTCGTGGACAATCGCGGCCGATGAATTCCCGCAAACCTTCCGACATCGGCATCGTCGGCCTCGGTGTCATGGGCGAGAACCTCGCCCTGAACCTGCATCGCAACGGCTTCGCCGTGAGCGGTTACGACCTCGAAGAACCCAAGCGCGCGAGCTTCGCCGACCGCACCGGTGCGGTCGCGCCGCGCTCCCTCCAGGAACTGGTGAACGGCCTGCGCATCCCGCGCGTGCTGCTGCTGATGGTGCCGGCCGGCGCCGCGGTGGACACGGTGATCGCGGAACTGCGGCCGCTGCTGGCCGCCGGCGACGTCGTCATCGACGGCGGCAACACCCGCTTCACCGACACCCAGCGCCGCATGACCGAGCTGACCGGCAGCGGCATCCTCTACGTGGGCGCCGGCGTGAGCGGCGGCGAGGAGGGCGCGCTCAAGGGGCCGTCGATCATGCCGGGCGGCGACGCCGATGCCTGGCCGCGCATCAAGCCCATCCTGCAGGCCATCGCCGCCAAGGCCGAAGACGGCCAGCCCTGCTGCGACTGGATCGGCCCCGGCGCCTCGGGCCACTACGTGAAGATGGTCCACAACGGCATCGAGTACGCCGACATGCAGACCATCTGCGAGGCTTATTTCCTGATGCAGCAGCTGCTCGAGATGCAGCCGCGCGAGATGAGCGAGGTGTTCGCCGGCTGGAACCGCGGCGAACTCTCGAGCTACCTCGTGGGCATCACCGCGGACATCCTCTCGCGCGTCGATCCGGAGACCGGCAAGCCGCTGGTGGACGTGATCGTCGACACCGCGGAACAGAAAGGCACGGGCAAGTGGGCCAGCCAGGCGGCGCTGGACCTGGGGGTGACCGCGCCGACGATCGCCGATGCCGTGTTCGCGCGGACGGTGAGCGCGGTGCGCGCCGAGCGCGCCGTGGCCTCGGAGGTGCTCGCCGGCCCGCAGCCGGCCTTCGGCGGCGACCCCGACGCTTTCGTCGAGAAGGTCCGGCGCGCGCTGCTGGCGGCCAAGATCTGCGCCTATGCGCAGGGCTTCCAGCTGCTGGCCGCGGCGGACAAGGAGTACGGCTGGGACCTGCCTTTCGGCACGATCGCGGGCCTGTGGCGCGCCGGCTGCATCATCCGCGCGAGCCTGCTGGAGGACATCCGCCGCGCCTATGCGCGCGACCGGCAGCTGGCCAACCTGCTGGTGGACGGCGAGTTCGTCCGCGTGATGGGCGAATCGCACCAGGCGCTGCGCGAGGTGGTGGCGGTGGCGGCGCAGAACGGCGTGGCGGTGCCCGCCTTCATGAGCGCGCTGGCCTATTACGACAGCTACCGTTCGCGCCGGCTGCCGGCCAACCTGCTGCAGGCGCAGCGCGACTACTTCGGCGCCCACACCTACCAGCGGCTCGACCGCGCGGGGAAGTTCCACACCCGGTGGACGGCTGGCTGAGCCGCTTCGCAGCCTGGCTCAGCGCGCCCAAGAGCGTGATTTTTCGTGCATCAGCCCCTCCATTTGCGGCTGGGCCAGAACTACCCCGGCGTAGGAGGTCTCCTACCGCGTTCATGGCATTCAGGAGGGTTGCTCACATGTGGAAGTCCTACGCGGCGGCGGTGCTGGCGGCGGCGGTGGTTGTCCCGGGTTTTGCCCAGGGCGACGCGTTCGAGAACGGCATGAACACCATGTGGGAAGTGCTGTGGCACCAGAGCGGCACCGCCACGCGGCTCGTCCGCTGGGACCAGGACATCAAGGTGCGCGTGTACGGCACCAAC
>NZ_DASVNN010000127.1:0-20515 GCF_036383835.1 Ramlibacter sp. | reverse complement strand
GTCCGTCCGAAAACAGCATGAGCCGAGAAAATGAGATCGAAACTGCCTGAAAACGCTGGATCCGGAGTGGCAATTCGCGTCACGTGCCGAATCAACGTGCCAGCAGTGCGTGCGAATCGGCCTTGTTCAGACCTTCCCTAGTCAGGACGTACGTGCCGTCCAATTTCTTCGATCAATGATCGTGCGGATGTCGCCATCTGCCTCGGGTCCCCGGGGGAATCGTGTGTTGATCAGCGATACCGACGCTTGGGCGACTCTCTCGAGTTCTTCGACAAATTTGATTGTCTCAGGGGTGAGTTGCTCGAATCGACGCGCCTCGCGATTCTTTGCGCTCACGTAGTCTGCGAACGCGAGCACGATGTCGGTGGGCGCGTTCAATGCGCAGGCAGAGCGAAACTGCTCCCACTCGAACCATCCCACTCTTCGGTTTCTCTTCGTCGTTGAGGTCTTTTCATTCATCTCCAGTTCGTCTGGGTCAAGCCCAACCTCAAGAGCGATATCTCTGAAAGTGGTCTCATGCTTTAGACGGCCGGACGACGCCCCCTGGTTGCCGTCCGGGTTGGCGACTCTGATTGGTGTCGGTCGCACAAGCATGAGGATCCTGCGTACTCGGCTTGGGGAAATCCCAGCCTCTGCTAAGCAACCGGCAACGTTTGTGTCGCGGGAGGTCACGTGAGGGTACCGCCCGTGGAAAATGCTCAGGCCGCTCCCTTGTGTACCTTCGAGGAAGACGGAATGTCTCTTCCTGTATGCGATCTCCAGTTGACGGCTTGTGGATCCTCGGTACGGCTCAGCCTCACCCACATACGGTCGCAGCTCGGGGACATCCCTCGCTAGGCGAACCGATCCCAGTCCTCGGTCTGTGATCCTTCGGGCGGATGCGGCGCCACTACCACTCGCCGTGGAGGCGATCGATTTCTTCACCCCTGCTTCATTATCCTTGTCGAATTGTTCAATGATCATTGCCTGGGGATCGATGAACAATCGGTCCGGACCTACGCCACACTGTTCTATTTCCTCCAGAAGACCTGGAACAAATATCGTCATCCCGGGACCGAGCAACAGCTTGGCCTTTGCGTCCTTTGAGCCCGAAGGAAGGTAGTGGTACGTGTACTGGCCGGTCGGCCCTAGGACTGTGTGTCCTGCGTTAGGGCCGCCTACACGAATCAGTACGTCATACTCCTTTGCAAGGTACGCTACAACGTGCCCCTTGCCTTCGCTGCCGTACTGCCCGCCGACAAGGACGTCCACGCAGCGCACATCAGGAGCGGAGACGAGCCCGAGGCTTGCAGCTAAGCGAGCTAGCGTATCTCTGCTGTCATTTCTGGTTGTGTTGACTCTCAGGTCTGCGTCGTTCTTGAAACCCTCAATGTCTTGCTCACTCTTGATCAAGTCAGCCTTCACGTACTCCTCATGATCTGCGTCGTGATTAGGCCGCTGATCGAACCTCTTTTGGAGTGCGAGCGTTTTGCCGAAGAGGTGGACATGCAGACACGGCAGGTAATGGTCCTTCCGGAAGTGATCCAGCTGCTTCCGGGTCCTAACGCTGTCAACCACGATTCGTGCCGCTGGTGCCAATGTCTGAGCTCGCTGACGCACTGCCTGGTACAGCCACTGATCACCGGTCTCGATGTCAAGCAGGTCTCCGAGGCCCTGCAGCGACCGGCGATCGGCACGGAGGCCACGGCGTGTGGCCTCCTGCTTCAGAAAGTCGCTGCTACTAAATCGGTGGTACTCAAACTCCTCCTCAAGTAAACGCGCGAGCCCGCTCTTCCCGGCGCCCAGGTGACCACTAATCAGCACCACTTGGTCCATGTCGCAACTCCCTTGCCCTACGAACTATGTCGGCAGCAATCTCCCGCGCTGTCAACTTGTTTGAGTCATAGAAAGCGTCGGCGAGGCTTGCCAAACCCCGCGATGCGATCTCGTTTGGATGCGAGATCAACTGGTCGTATGTACTGTGGAAGTCACGGCTGCCCGGTAGCCGTTGCCGCTGTTCGTACCGTGTACGGAGAACTTCCTCCGGTGCAGTGACATGGACGTGGAGGACTCGGGGAAAAGCGGCTCGAAAGTGGGCGATCTGCTGCGGCTTTCTGACGGCATCTAGCAGCCACATCTGCGTCGCTGGCGCGTTACTAGCCTCCACTTGGCTGACGGCAATTCGTACCGGCCACAGAAAGTCGGTAGCCAAGTCCAGATCGTCCCCGAGACGCTGGAGGATCTCCCTTTCATTGGCCAGGCCCTGGCTAGCCGCAAGCCCCGAAAGGTAGGTGCTCGTACTCACCTTGCGGAAGTGGTGCTCACCCAAGAGAGCTTGGGCCACGGAAGTCTTTCCGCCTCCTACCGCTCCACTCAATAACAACAATAAGGCGGGTGCGCCAAGGAATGAGTGCACCGATGGAATGTATCTGCTTCGCTTACATTAATCTACTGTTCGTCATCCTCCTGCTGGGAGATGCGGTGCGTCTGCAATTCAGTTAGATATTGGGAGATCGCACGCTTAGGTCCTATCCAGCCTGGCGGCTTAAGAAGTTTTCCTTCGGCATTTACCCGAATCTCTCCATCGGGCCATCTCTTCTCAAGGTTTGTACGATGGACTTGTGCAAAAGGAATGCCGGGGCGGACTCCCATCTCGACGAGGCATCCGAGTGCTAAATACATCAAGTCCGACACTGCATCGACTTGTTCCTGGAGGTCGCCCGCGGTCAGGAGTTCTGCAAGTTCTTCGCGCATCCAGTTCACACGTGCCGCGACCCGTGAGGCACTCAGTTGACCAGGGCGATTAGTGATTGGAAGCCCGAAGTCCGCATGGAGCGCCCGCACCTTTTCGAAGGCATCATCCAAGCCTTTGAACTCGTTGCTTTGCATTCTTTTCCCCTGTCAGGTCGAGTGCTCTGTATGTAGCGTACTGGCAAGCCGTCAGCGTAGATCGAGTGTTCGCCGAGCGAACCGCGTCGCTAGGTTGAACAATGAAGGCAAGACGATAGAATACTGTATTTTCATACAGGATGGGACATGGACGGAATCCGATTCATCCTGGTGCTGGCCTGCATGGCACCCCTATTCATTCTCATGGCGATCCGAGGTGTCGGCTTGGTTCCATGGGAGTGGTATTTCCCTACTTTTGTAGGTCTTGCAGTGATTCCCAACATTTACCTGGCATTTCGAATGTGGCAGGCACGGAGGCTTAACGATAGGAAGCGCATCACGGTGTACGCCGCATCAGACAATCGTGAACAGCTCATAACGTACGTCTTCGCGATGCTCCTGCCACTGTTCCAATCGGGAGTTTCGACTGAGAACGACTTGTACGCAGCTCTCGCGGCGACGCTCATAGTGATCTATATATTCGGTCATATGGAGCTGTACTACATGAACTTCTTCCTAGCTTTCTTTGGGTTCAGGATCATCTCGATAACTGGGGTTGGCCAGTTCGGTGTGTCGCACGTACTGATAACCAAACGAAAAACCCTTCCGACGCAACTCCAGCTCACCCCGCTTCGGATCACCGATTTCCTGCTGTTTGACAACTAGCCACAAGAAGGAGAAGGAGTGTTCGATTTCGATCCGATGAATGTCACGTTGGTCACCTTGGTGGGGTACTTCGAGGGACCAGGTGGACCGAACCAAAGGCATGTTCAGATACCGATCGCTCCGGAGGTGCAAGAAGAGCTGGAAGCGATGCTTGACGTGACTCTTTTGAAGCTGGGACTGCCCCAGTTGGCGCTTCAACTGCCTCAGTTCAGTCCGGCAGAGAAGTACGCCGGAGAAGAGCCGTGCAAGCTCCTATTGAGCACTCCGTACATGGCGGACCTTGCTGCAGTGGTGGCGCTGCAAAACTTGCCAAGCGACACGAACGCATTGCAGGCTATCGATGAACTCCAGTACTACTACGCGGTTTTCACCGATGCGCAGAATCGCAACCTCTGGGCGTTTCGCCGGGCCGGAACATTCAAGGGCGTGGCCAAGTCGAAGCTGGCGTTTATCAACAATGGCCTCTTGACCATGGTGGAGGGAAACATCTTCAGATTGGACAACGACTTCGACTACCTAGTGGACGCAGCGACGATCTACGTTCTGAGGCATAGTGGCTTTGAATTCACCACGAACGTCCACGGCCAGATGCTTCAGGCTGCGGCGGCCAACGCCACCGCAGTGGCCGCAGCCGTCACCTATCTCGATATGACGAAGATCTCTGCCTACGCATCGAAGCACCCTCGTGCGGCGCGTCTTCTTGCCGCCGTGCGGTCACGCACCGATTTGTCACAGATCAACAGAGGGCTTCTTGAGGCGGCATGTCAGAACTTCGGAGTCGCGGTAGTTCAGAATGCGGACGGTACGATGACCCCGGACGCAGGGCACGAGTACGACTTCCTGCTATTGGTCGACCGCAGAGCGTACACAGCCACTTTGATTCCGCAGCAAGCGGAGCGGTACGAAGCCGCAAGTCGCACCAGGAAGACCTGAGAGATCGAGAGTGGCGCGCCCCGAACTGGAGGGGGGCCAATGAGTCGGGTAAGTCGACGCTGATTGAAGCGATTGTGCTCGCGTTGACTGGTCGCATCAATGGACGAAGTGCCGCGGACGAACTCAATCCCTACTGGTTCAACAGTCAGCTGGTAGAGGAATTGGTCAGGAAGCGCAAAAGGGGCGAGCGAGCGAAGTTTCCCGAAATCGACGACCCCTCGCGTCGTTCGCGCTTCTGCAGGTCACTCCCGTGGCTCAATGACTGCATTGGAGCCGAGACCGCAAATTGGGGCTTCGCGGCGACCGACCGCAACCGCTGCAAAGCAGTCGTACTTGCCAGCTGTTAGGAGCGGCAACTAAAGGTCGTTTCTGCCCGGTTGCAACCGAGTGGCAGTCCGCCTCGGGCCCGAAGCAGCCATCTCGCTATAGGGGTACGCCCCCGCTGCGCAGCGGCGCTACCAGTGCCTGCGTCGGTTGCGTAGCAATTCAACTGCCGATTCGCCTATCTACCGTCCCAACGGTATCAGGATCAAGACCTCGCCAGCAGGATCGCATCCACCTCGATGTCGAAGCCGATGAAGTTCGACTGCGACAGCGTCCGCGCCGGGGGCGGGTCGCTGACGTAGGGGGCATAGATCCGGTCGAACTCCTTCGCGTCGGCCGGGTTCTTCAGCAACACGGTGACCTTGACGGCATCCTTCAGCGACAGGCCCGCCGCCTGCGCGGCGGCCTCGAGGTTGTCGAGTGCCATCTTCGCCTGGAAGGCGAACGGCTTGTCGCCGTGCCGCACGTTCTCGCGGTCGCGTGGCGTCTGGCCCGCCAGGAACACGAGCCCGGCTGCCTGCACTGCCACGCTGTAGGTGCCCGCCGGCGGCGGGGCGACGTCACTCCTGAAAACGCGGCGCGTCATGCGTTGCTCCTTTCCTTCAAGCCCGGTAGCGATCGACGAGTTCCGCCGCGCGCCCGAGGGCCTGCACGGCGGCCCGGTGATTCTGCGAGAAGTTCAGCCGGATGCTGTCGGTGGCGTCCGGGCTGAATTCCGTCCCCGGCGTCACCGTCACGCTGGCCTGGTGCCGCAGGATGCGCACGAAGGTTTGCAGGTCCACGCACAACTTCGGCAGCCGCGGGAAGAGATAGCTCCCGGCCTCCGGCGCACGGGCCACCACCCCCTCCACTGAGCCCAGCACCTCCAGCAGGTCGTCGCGGATCGCCTGGTGCTGCGCGATGCGCTGCGCCATCCAGCCGTCCGGTTCGGCGAACCAGGTGCGCAGCACCGCCTGGCAGTAGCCGGGCGCGCGCAGCGAGACGATGGCCTGCAGCTTCTCCATGCGGTCGATGATCTTCGCGGCGCCGAACGCGACGCCCAGCCGGTAACCGCTCAGCGACTCGGTCTTGGACGGGCCCATGATCGTGATGACGTTGGCCGGATCCATGCCGGTGGCGCGCAGGTGCGTGTAGTCGCGGCCCGGGTACAGCAGCCGCGAATACAGCTCGTCGACGATCACCGTCGCACCGTAGCTGTTGGCCAGCTGCGCGATGCGTTCGATCTCGGTGCGCGAATAGATCACGCCGGCCGGATTGTTCGGATTGGAGAACAGGAAGGTCTTCACACCCGCCTTGAACGCGTCTTCGAGCTGGACCAGGTCCAGGCCCGCTTCGGCGGTGCGGCCGAGGTAGTCCATGGCCACGGGCACGAGGACGCCGCCGAGGAACTCGACGATCTTGCGGTTGGCAAAGTAGTCGGGCCGCACGATGGCCACCTTGTCGCCGGCCGAGACGGTGGCCGCGAGGGCCAGGTACAGCGCGCCCTGCGTGCCGGGCGTGATGATCACTTCGTTGGCACCCGACAAGGGAGCACCGGTGAACCCGGCGAGCCGGGATGCCAGTTGTTCGCGCAGCTCCGCGCCGCCGCGGTATTCGGTGTAGGCCTGCTCCCCGCCTCGCTCCACTCCGCGCACGAACTCCCCCAGCGCACCGGGCGTCGGGGCGAAGGCGTTGGCGTTCACGTCGCCGTGCGAGAAGTCGACGGGCGTGCCCGGCAGCTTGTCGCCGCGCAGCAGGCCCTTCAGGTGCTCGGTGTTTTGCCGGACTTCCTGGCCCGGCGCATCGTCGGTGGCTAGACGGGTGAATTTGCTTTCGATCGAAATCATCTTGGGTTCAGGCAGGAAGAGGGGTTTCGCACAAGGCGCGCAGCGGCGCGGGGATGGGAACGGACTTGCGGGTGGCCTGGTCGACCCAGACCCAGACGGCGTACGCAGTGGCGCAGGAACGCGCGGCGTTCGCCTCCAGGGCGTCGATGGCGAACGTCAGGTCGAGGCTGCTGCGGCCCACGCGCGAGCAGGACACGCGGATGCGCAGCGTGGCCGGATGGTGGACCGGCGCATGGAAGCTGCAGGCGATCGCCGCGACGACCGGCATGCGGTCGGGCGCTTCCGCTTGCAGCTTCAGCGCGGCCGCCCATTGCATCCGTGCCTCTTCGGCATAGCGCAGCATCACCGTGTTGTTCACGTGGCCGTCGGCGTCCAGGTCGCCCCAGCGCACCGGCAGCACGGCTTCGAACAGCACGGGGCCGGGCGGGGAGCCGTCGTCGACCAGCTTCAGCATCACACGACGCCGTCGGTATGGAAGGCGGCGATCTCGCCGTCCGAGTAGCCCGCTTCGCGCAGGATCTCGTCGGTGTGTTCGCCGCGGGTGGGCGCCGTGCTGCGCATCTGCGAAGGCGTGCGGCTCATCTTGAACCCCTGCCCCACCACCGACACCGGGCCGAGCGTCGGATGAACGAGCGGCTGCGCCACGCCCAGGTGCTGCACCTGCGGATCGGCGAACACCGCGTCCATGCTGTTGATCGGGCCCGCCGCCACGCTGCCGCGCTCGAACACTTCCAGCCAGTGGGCCGAAGTGTGCTCGCGGGTGCGGCGCGACAGCTCCGCGTTCAGCTCCACGCGGTTCTTCGAGCGGCCTTCCTCGGTGGAGAACGGCTCCATGTCCATCAGCTCCTCGCAGCCCATGGCCACGACGAGGCGCTTGAACATGGCCTGCTCGCCGGCCGCGATGGTGATGTGGCCATCCTGCGTGGGATACACGCCGGTCGGGATCGAGGTCGGGTGGTCGTTGCCCGGCTGCCCCGGGATTTCGCGGTTGAACAGCCAGCGCGCCGCCTGGAAGTCGAGCATGGCGATCATCGCTTCCAGCAGCGAGACCTGCACCCACTGGCCCTTGCCGGACACCTGGCGTTCGAGCAGCGCCGTCATCACCGCCAGCCCGGTGAACAGGCCGGCCGCCACGTCGGCCACCGCGATGCCCACGCGCGTCGGGCCTTTGTCGGCATGGCCGTTGATCGACATCATGCCGCCCATGCCCTGCACGATGTGGTCGAAGCCGGGCCGCTTCGCGTAGGGGCCATCCTGGCCGAAGCCGGAGATGCTGGCGTACACGATGCCCGGGTTGATCTTCGCGAGCGACTCGTAGTCGATGCCGAGGCGGAACTTCACGTCGGGCCGGAAATTCTCCGCCACCACGTCGGCGGTCTCCACCAGCCGCCGCAGGATCGCGATGCCGCGCGGATCCTTCAGGTTGATGGCCAGCGAACGCTTGTTGCGATGCAGGTTCTGGAAGTCCGGTCCGTCCCGCAGGCCGCCCCAGCCGTCGCTCACCTCCATGTGCTGCGGGCTTTCGATCTTGATCACGTCCGCGCCCCAGTCGGCGAACTGGCGCACGGCCGTCGGGCCGGCGCGCACCCGCGTGAGGTCCAGCACCTTGAAATGGGCGAGCGGGCCCTTGCGCGCAACCGTCTCGCGTTGCGCGTTCACTTCACTCATGTCCACGGTTACTCTCCCTTGAATTGCGGCTCGCGCTTGGCCGCGAAGGCGGCGCGGCCCTCCAGGTAGTCCTGGCTCTCGAAGCAGGCGTCGATCAGCTGCTGCGCCGCCGCCATCTCGCGGGTGGACTCGGGCTTCTCCAGCTCGAGGAAGCCGCGCTTGAGCGCCTTGACGGTGAGCGGCGCGTTGCGCGCCATGTTCCGCGCGTACTGCACCACCGTGTCCTTCAGCGCTTCCGGCGCCACCACCTGGTGGACCAGGCCGGTGCGCAGGGCGTCCTGGGCGTCGTAGCGGCGGCCGGTGAAGAACAGGTCGCGCGCCTGCGCCGCCCCCATCACGCGCAGCAGCCGGACCTGCCCGCCCCAGCCGTAGCCGAGGCCCAGGCGCACCGCCGGAATGGCGAAGGTCGCCTTGTCGTCGCAGATGCGGATGTCGCAGCTGGTCGCGAAGTCGAGGCCGCCGCCGATGCAGTAGCCGTGGATCATCGCGATCGTCGGCTTGGGCGAGGCGTAGACCGCGTCGTACGAGGCCTCGTTCATCTCGTTGTACCGGCGGTTCTGCTCGGGATCCTTGCGCACGTCGCCGAAACCGGAGATGTTCGAGCCGGCGGCGAAGGCGCGCTCGCCCATCCCGGTGACCACGATGACGCGGACTTCCGGGTCGGCGTCGAAGTCGGCCATCACCTCGGGCACGGCGGTCGCCATCGCCACCGAGATCGCGTTGTGCTTGGCCGGGTTGTTGAAGATCAGCCAGCCGATCCCGTCGGATTTGCGGGCCACGATTTCAGGAGTGCTTGTCGTCATGATTCAGTCGTTGACTTCCAGGCGCGCCGCCTTGATGAACGCGTCGAACTTCTTCTGCTCCGCCGCGATGAACGCGGCGTTTTCCTTGAGCGTGCCGCCGACGGGCGTGACGCCGAGCTCCTTCCACTTGGCCGCGAGCTGCTTCGAATGCACGATCTCGTTGATGTCGGCGTTCAGCTTCTCGACGACCGCCTTGGGCGTCTTGGACGGCACGGCCAGCGTGTACCAGGCGGTGAACTCGTAGTCCTTGAGGCCCGCTTCCGCGATCGTCGGCACGTTGGGCAGCGCGTCGGAGCGGGTCCGGCTCGTGATCCCCAGCGCGCGCACGCGGCCGCTCTGCACCATCGGCACGATGGTCGGCAGGTTCTCGACCATCATGTGGATCTGGCCACCCATCAGGTCGTTCACCGCCGCGGAACTGCCGCGGTAGGGCACATGCTTGATGTTGACGGCGCCGAGGTACTTGAACAGTTCCGCCGCGAGGTGGGTCGACGATCCGTTGCCGGCGGAACCGAAGAAGACCGCGCCCGGGTTCTGCCTCGCGTAGGCGAGCAGCTCGTTGACGCTCTTGGCCTGCACCGTGTTGCTGACCACCAGCAGGTTCGGGAACTCGCCGATGATCGTCACCGGCTGCAGCGACGTTTCGGGGTGGTAGCGCAGCTTGGGATACAGCGTGTAGGCCGCATGCATGGCGGTGGTCCCGAGCACCATCGTGTAGCCGTCGGGTTCCGAATTGGCCACCCCCTCCGCGCCGATGTGGCCGGCCACGCCGGGGCGGTTCTCGACCACGACCGGCTGGCCGTACTTCTGCGAGAGTTCCTTGGCCACGATGCGGCCCAGCGCGTCGGCGGAGCCGCCGGCCGTGAACGGAACGACCAGGCGGATCGGCTTCGAAGGCCAGGCATCTGCCGCCACTGCCGCCGTGTTCACGGCAGCGGCGGCGAGAAAGGGAAAGAGCAGCGTCAGGAATTTCATGGTTTGTCTCCAGGGTTGAGGGAAGGCGATGGCCGGCCGCCGCTTCAGGCGGCTTGTTCTTCTTCCTCGCGCAGGTCGCCAGAGGACTGGCTGGCTGCCGAGGCGGGGTCGGCCAGGTCGATGATCAGGCTGCCCGCCGCGTCGACGCGCGTGCGCGAGCCGGCCGGCAGGACCAGCGTGGACGAAGGTTCCTGCACCAGGGCAGGGCCCGCGATCTCGAATCCGGCCGGCAAGGCCTCGCGCAGGTACACGGGCACCTCTTCGTAGCGCTTGCTGCCGCCGACCCAGACGCGCCGCTTGCCGGCGGCGGCCGGCTGGCGCGCGCCGGTGAGCGCGGCCGAAGCGAGCTCGGACGTCGTCGCCTCCGCCGAAGCCGCGATGCGGATGTTCACGATCTCCACTTCGCCCTGGGGCGGCTGCTGGCGGAAGGTCTGCACGTACAGCGTGGTGAAGGCGTCGGTCATCACCTTCGCGATGGACGCGTCGTACGGACCGGCGGGCAGCTCGGTCGTGACTTCGAAGCCCTGGCCCACGAAACGCAGGTCCGCCGAGCGCTGCATGCGCGGCCTGGCACCGTGCTCCGGCAGCGTCGCGCGGATCACCGACAGCGCGTCCGCCTCGAGCGCCGCATAGGTCGCCTCCAGCTTGTTCCAGTCGACGCGCGACAGGGGGCGCGAGATCGTGGCCGTGCGGTCCACCCGCGCCGGTGCCATCAGCAGTCCCAGGGCGGAGGCCACGCCGGCGCCGGGCGGGCACACCACGCGGCGCGTGCCGAGGCGGCGCGCCACTTCGCAGCCGTGCAGCGGACCGCCGCCGCCGGTGAGCAGCATCGCGAAGCCCGTCACGTTGTGGCCGCGCTCGGCGACGTGCACGCGCGCGGCCCCGGCCATGTTCTCGTTGACGACGGAATGGATGCCCCAGGCGAACTCAGGCAGCGAGACGCCGGCGCGCGTGGCGAGCGGCGCGATGGCAGCCTCGGCCGCCGCCACGTCGAGCTTGATCGTGCCGCCCGCGAACGAAGCGGGGTCGAGATAGCCGAGCACCAGGTTGGCGTCGGTCACCGTCGGCTGCTTGCCGCCCCGGCCGTAGCACGCCGGGCCCGGGTCCGACGCCGCGCTCTCGGGGCCGACCTTGAGCAGACCGAGCGAGTCGAGCTGGGCCAGGCTGCCGCCGCCCGCGCCGATCTCGATCAGCTCGATCGTCGAGATCGAGATGGGCAGGCCGCTGCCTTCGGTGAGGCGCTTCTCGCGGCTCGCTTCGAATTGATGCGCGATCAGCGGCTGGCCGTCGTCGACGATGGCCAGCTTGGCCGTGGTCCCGCCCATGTCGAAGGCGAGCACGTCGGCGATGCCGGAGCGCTGGCCGAAGAAGGCGCCGGCGAGGGCGCCGGCGGCCGGGCCCGATTCGAGCAGCTGGATCGGCACGCGTTTGGCTTCATCCACGTGTGTGAGGCCGCCGTTGGACAGCATCATGAAGAGCGGCGCCCGGATGCCGAGCTGGCCGATCTCGCCGATCATCAGGTCGAGGTAGCCGTCGGCCAGCGGCTTGACGTAGGCGTTGGCCACCGTCGTCACGCTGCGCTCGTACTCCCGGATCTGCGGCGAGACCTCGGAGGAGATCGAGACGAACAGCTCGGGATGGTGCCGCGCGATCAGTTCGCGCGCCAGGCGCTCATGCGCCGGGTTGGCATAGGCGTGCAGGAACACAATGGCGACGGAGCGGATGCCCGCCGCCGACAGTTCGCCGGCGCGCGCCACGAGCGCCTGCTCGTCGAGCGGCGTGACGACGCTGCCGTCGGCCGCCATGCGCTCGCCCACTTCGAGCCGCAGGTGGCGCGGCACCAGCGACTTCGGCAGCTCGATGTGCAGGTCGTACAGCTCGTACTTGTTCTCGCGCGCCATCTCCAGCGTGTCGCGGAAGCCGGCCGTGGTGATCAGGCCGGTGGGCGCACCCTTGCGCTCGATCAGCGCGTTGGTGAACAGCGTGGTGGCGTGGATCACGCGCGTGACGCTGCCGTAGGCCAGCCCTTCGCGCTCGAAGAGATGCCGCACGCCGGCGATCACGCCCTTGTGGGGCGCACTGGGCGTGGTGAGCTCCTTGTGCGAGAACGAGCGGCCGGTGTCGTGCGCGAAGACGACGATGTCGGTGAACGTGCCGCCGATGTCGATGCCGAGGGAATAGGTGGAAGAGGACATCTGGTGTTCCTGGGACTGGAGGATTGGGGGCACGCGCTTACGCCTTCACGTAGCCGTCGCGCAGGTCGGTGGCCCGGTGCGCTTCGGCGCGCTTCGCCGCGGGCCCGTAGCCACCGCCGCCGGGCGTCTTCATTTCGACGATGCTGCCGGGAGCGATCACCTGCTGCTGCTTCGGGTTGCTGCACGCCTTGCCGTCGATCAGGACCTGGCCCGGCGCGCCGCTGGCGCCGCCGGCCAGGCCGGGCGCGGCGGCTTCGGGGCGCGTGCGCTCCGCCATGAAGCTCACGGTCATCGGCCCGGCCGCGAGGTTCTCGAACTTGATCGACTGCCCGGTGCCGCCCCGGTACGTGCCGGCGCCGCCACTGTCGGTGCGCAGGGCACGGTGATGGACGCGGATCGGCAGCAGCTGCTCGATCATCTCGACGGGCGTCGACGAGATGTTGCTCGGCCACGAGAGCACGTTGATGCCGTCGCGCCGGCTCGACGCGCCGTAGCCGCCGTTCATGAAGAACATGCTCGCGTACTGGCTGCCGTCGTCGCGCTGGCCCGCCACGTTGGCGCACCACAGCGGCGAGCCGACGCCGGCGATCACGCGGTCGGGCATCGCTTCGGCCAGCGCCTGCACCACCATCATCGGCAGCATGTGGCCCACGAGCGCGCGCGCGCCGCCGGCGGCCGGCGGCAAGGCATTCAGGATGCTTCCGGCCGGCGCCGTGACCTCGATCGGCGCGATCACGCCTTCGTTGCCGGCCACGTCGGGCAGCAGCACGGTGCGCACGCCGTAGCAGGTGTACGCCTTGGTGTAGGCCAGGCACACGTTGATCGATGCGGCCACCTGCGGATCGGTGCCGCTGTAGTCCACGCTGATGCTGCCGTCCTTGACCGTCATCGTCATTTCCAGCCGGATCGGCTGGCCGATGCCGTCGGTGACGGCCGTCTGGCGATACACGCCCTCGGGGACCTTGCGGATCGCCTCGCGCATCGCCGCCTCGGAGCGTACGTGGATCTCGCGCGCCAGCCCGTCCAGCGAATCGAGTGCGTATTCATGCAGCTGCGACAGGACGCCGGCTTCCATCCGCTGCAGCGCGGTGAACTGCGCGTACAGGTCGCCGATCACCTGGTCCGGCACGCGCACGTTCTTGCGCAGGATGCGCTCGAAGGTCGGGTCCATCCTGCCCTGGTGCAGGACCTTCATGATCGGGATCTGCAGGCCTTCCTCGAAGACCGAGCGGGCGTCGGCGGAGCGCACCCGGCCGCCGATGTCGGGCGCATGCGCCACCGAGCCGGCCCAGCCGACGATGCGGCCCAGGTGGAAGATCGGCTTGGCCACCGTGATGTCGGGCAGGTGCCCCGTGCCCTGCCAGATGTCGTTGGTGATCAGCACGTCGTCCGGCGACAGGTCGGTTTCCGGAAACTCCGCGATGAAGTGGCGGATGGTCTGCGGCACCGTGTTCAGGAACGACGGGATGCTGTGCGTGGCCTGTGCGATCGAGTGGCCCCGGGTGTCGGTCAGCACGCAGGCGAAGTCGTTCGACTCGCGCACGTTCGTGGAAAACGAGGTTCGAACCATCGCGACGGCGGCTTCGTCGACGATGGAGATCAATCGCGCCCAGAGCAGTTCGAGGGTGATGGCGTCGAAGCGGGAGGTGGCCATGGGGTCTTGGTTCGGGTGGAGGTGAATCGGGGAGGCGAGCCAGGGAGTCGGATCGATTCTGCGAGCGCAGGGCATGCCTGGCCAATACTTTGTTGCGCCTACCGTATTCCATATCGATATACTCTGGACATGTCGTTTGCCCTGAATCACCGGCATATCGAGGCCTTCCGCGCGGTCATGATCCGCGGCACCGCGACGGAGGCGGCGGCCATGCTGCACACGTCGCAACCGGTGGTCAGCAAGCTGATTTCCCGGTTCCAGGCCACCAGCGGCCTGAAGCTGTTCGAGCTGCGCAAGAGCCGGCTGGTGCCGACGCCGGAGGCGCGCGTGCTGTTCAACATGATCGAGCGCAGCTACATCGGGCTGGAGCAGATCGGCCGCACGATCGCGGAGCTGCGCGGCATCAACGCGGGGCTGGTCCAGGTCGGCTGCATCCCGTCGGTGGGCATGGCGGTGCTGCCGCAGGTGGTGCATGCGTTCACGCAGCAACACCCGGCCGTGCAGGTGCACATCGATACGGTCGGCTCGAACCTCGTGCGCGACAGCGTGGCGTCGGGCCGGCTGGACCTGGGCATCGTCATGAAACCGGTGGACACCGCGGGCACGCAGGTGGAGCCGCTGGCCACCGTCAACGCGGTGTGCGTGATGTCGCCGCACCACCCGCTCGCGGGCAAGCGCACGATCCGCGCCAAGGACCTGCAGGGCCAGGCCTTGATCTCGTCCGGCCGCGGCGACGGCCTGCGCGACAGCGTCGAGAAGGCCCTGGCCGCCGAGGGCGTCGAACCGGTGCGGGTGGCCGAGACGACCTATGCCATCACGGTGTGCCTGCTGGCGCTGCAAGGCGTCGGCGTGGGCCTGGTGAGCCCGCTGGTCATTCCCGCTCTGGCCCAGGCGGGTCTCGTGGTGCGGCCGTTCACGCCGCACATCCCGATCGAGCTGGCCCTGCTGACTCCGCAGGGCCAGCCGACCTCGCGGGCCGCGGAAGCGTTCGCGGGATTCCTGCGCGCGTCGATCGCAGTCAGCGCGGCGCCTGCCAAGCGGCAAGGCTCCTAGCGCGAAAGACGCCGCGCGCCCTGCCGGCCTTCGCGCTATAACGGATCCACGCACGCTTCACACGGGGGTCCCATGAACAGGATGCTGATCGCCGCTGTCGCCTTGGCCATTGCCGGCTGGAGCCTGCCGGGCAGCGGATTCGCCGCCGGGAAGGCGGTGAAGCTGCCTGCGCCCACCCAGGACGTGCATGCCACGGCCGCCACCGAAACCGCCGTGTTCGCCGGCGGCTGCTTCTGGGGCGTCCAGGCCGTGTTCCAGCACACCCGGGGCGTCCTCAACGCCGTGTCGGGCTATGCCGGAGGCGACCAGGGGACGGCGCGCTACGAGCAGGTGGGCAGCGGCCGTACCGGGCACGCCGAATCGGTCCAGGTCACGTACGACCCGAAGCAGGTGTCCTTCGGGACGCTGCTGCAGGTCTACTTTTCGGTCGCGCACGACCCGACCACGCTGAACCGGCAGGGGCCGGACGTCGGGCCGCAGTACCGGTCCGCCGTGTTCTACCGGGACCAGGAACAGAAGCGGGTGACGGAGAGCTACATCGCGCAGCTGGGTGCGGCGAAAGTGTTCCCCGCCCGCATCGTGACTGAAGTGCGTCCGCTCACAGGCTTCTATCCGGCCGAGGCCTATCACCAGGATTACGCGACGCTGCATCCGGGCTCGCCGTACATCGCCACCTTCGACCGGCCGAAGATCGCGAACCTCAAGGCCATGCTGCCGCAGCTCTATCGCGAGCAGCCCGTGCTGGTGTCGGCGCGGCCGAAGGGGTAGCGCGCTCCAAGAGCACAGCCCCCCGATCGCTGCCTAGCCAGGGACGCCCGGGCCGGGCTTCTTGTTCATGTCCCGTAGCTGGAGCGACGGCGCGGCCGGCCGGCGCACGTCCGCGTTGCTCCCCGGCCGGTACGTGGCGTCCAGCGCGCGCACGCGTTCGGTGAGTTTCGGGGTGCTCTTGAGCACCGCTGCCTGCGTGTACGCCGTGCGCGCCTCCAGGTAATTGCCGCGGGCGAACTGCGCATCGCCTTCGAGGGCCAGCCCATAGGACCGCAGCTGCGGGATCTGCTGCATCTTGCGCGCGGTCTTCAGGTCCGTCTCGGTGGAAGCGGGCCGGAAGATCTCGCGCAGCACCCGCTCGGTGGGAGAGGGGGCCATGGGGATCCGGCGTTCGGTCATCGAAGGACGGGCATCCGGCGACGGCTTGGCGGTGACCGGCGGGGCGGGCGCCGGCGTGGGTGCATGGGTGAAGACCTTGGTCTGCCCGGACTGCCGCGCGATGTCGCCGGCCAGCTTCTGGGCGACGCGCGAAGTGGCCAGCTGCGGGGCGACCTGCTCCGACTGGCGCAGCGCCACGGCGCCGACGTCCGGCCACATCGAGCTCAGCACGTCGGCCGTCAGCAGCCACTTGCCCCCGGGCGACAGGGAGGCCTCGTCCTTCCACAAGGCATCGGCGGCGGCCTTGGCGATCGCCTCGCTCGCCTCGCTGCCGCCGGCGGGCAGCCGGGCCAGGTCGCTCGCCACCACGGGGTTGTCCAGGTAGTCGCCGATGGCCGAGAGCGCCTTGTCGCGTTGCTTCGCGTGCGCGGCGCGCAGGCTGGCCACGTCCGGCGCTTCCACCGTGACGACGGTGTGCGACGGCACGTCGGTCTCGATGCGGAACCGGTAACGCTCCTGCTCCGCCCGCATGGTGAGGATCACGCGAAGCCGCGCCACGGCCTGCGCGTCGAGGTCGCGCGGCGTGTCGTCCGGCGTGATGTACAGGCCGGGGTCGTCCAGCGCGCCGATGGTGTAGCGCACGCGCGCCGCGCTCGCGTTGACGATGCGCGCGTCGCCCCGGTCGCCGGCGAGCCGGAAGACGTGTTCGCTGCCCTTGACGACGAAGTCCGGCAGGTCGATGCGCGCATCCAGCGTGGGCAGCAGGTACTTGTTCAGCGCGTTGACCAGCAGCACCACCGCCGGGTGCTCGGGGCGGTCGGGCTTCACGATGCTGAAGTGGTCCGTGCCTTCCATGGCCGGGGCGCGCTCCTTGCAAAAGCGCGTGGCGCTGTCCCACGGCACGACGACGGCGAGCCCATAGGCGGGAAGTTTCTCGTAGCCGCAGATCACCACCGGCTTGCGGGGCAGCGCCTTCCAGTCGTCGTCGAGCTGCTGCAGATGGGCGTTGGTGGTGGCGCTGGCCATCTGCGCCACGGCCGGATTGGCGCTCAGGTACTTTCCCAGGTTCGCGATCTGCGCACCCTCCTGCGGGGTGGCGTACAGCACGACCAGGGGCACGCGGGGCAGCAGTTCGGGGCTGGCCAACAGATGCTTGAGCACGACCAGGCCGCCCATGCTGTGGGCGACGAACACGACCTGCTTGTACTTGTAGACCCCGTGGAACTGCAGCGACTGGTCCAGCTTGTTGGCGGCCTCGCGGATGTCCAGCGACCCGGGCCCCACCAGGTTCGACGTGAACCCGAAGGCAAAAACGTCGACGGCCTTGCCGATCGCATCGTGCGCGAGGACGTAGTCGTACAGAGGCTTCCGGCCCGGCTTCGTCCAGGTGCCCAGGGTGTCGCCGAAGAGGCCATGCACCAGCACGAGGGCGGCCTTGGCGTCGGGCCGCGGGTCGCGCACCCAGCGCGGATCGGTGCTGTTGGCCTGCGTGACTTCTGCCGGCAGGGCGGCGCGCGGTGTGGCGCCGGGAGCCGCCACGGGCGCAGGTGCGTCGTTCTTGTCGCACCCGAACAGGGCCGCGGCGGCCAGCAACGCGGCGGCCGCACCGAGGACGAACCGGGATCGGGCTTGCATAGGTGTCCCTCCCTGCGGCCCCCATCATCGGAAAGGGCGCCGCTTCCCACAAGCCCCCCGAGCGGGAGAGCGAGGCGTCCATGCGGGTCGTCCCGAAATTGACGCACTAATATATTTGTGTTTCACTGCGCCGGCGCGTGCAGCAGCGACGCCGCCATTCCAGGAGACTTCATGCCCCGTTCCTTCCCGCTTTCGCGCCGCGCGTTCGGCGCGGCCGTCTTTGCTGCAGGCGCGGTCGCGCTCGCCGGCCCCGTGCACGCGCAGGCCTGGCCGGCCAAGCCGGTCACCATCGTCGTGCCCTTTGCGGCGGGCGGCGGCACCGACATCGGCACCCGCATCGTGGCGCAGAAGCTTTCGCAGCTGTGGGGCCAGGCCGTGGTGGTCGACAACCGCGGCGGCGCCGGCGGCAACCTGGGGCTGGACATCGTGTCGCGCGCAAAGCCGGACGGCTACACGCTGCTCACCGGCAACGTGGGCACGCAGTCGATCAACCCCACGCTGTACAAGAAGCTCACGTACAACCCCGACACCTCGTTCACGCCGATCGGCCTGTTCGCCGAGCTGCCCTTCGTGCTGGCCGTGACCAGCTCGCTGCCGGCGAAGAACGTGCAGGAACTCGTGGCGCTGGCGAAGTCGCAGCCCGACAAGCTCACGTACGCGAGCTCCGGCAGCGGCGGCTCGCCCCACCTCTCGGCGGAGACCTTCAAGCAGGCGACCGGCACGAAGATCCTGCACGTGCCGTACAAGGGCGGCGGCGCGGCGATGACCGACCTCATGAGCGGCAACGTGCACATGCTGTTCGCCTCCGTGCTGGAGCTCTCGGGGCACATCAAGTCCGGCAAGCTCAAGGCGCTGGCCATCACCAGCAAGCAGCGCGTCGCGGCGCTGCCGGACGTGCCCACGCTGGAGGAAAGCGGCGTGAAGGGCGCGGAGTCCGGCTCGTGGCTGGGCCTGCTGGCACCGGCCGGCACGCCGCAGGAGGTGGTCGACAAGGCCTCGCGCGACCTGCAGAAGGTACTGGCGATGCCCGAGGTGAAGGATCAGCTGCTGGCGCAGGGTGCGGTGGCCAAGGGCGGCACGCCGGCGGACTTCGTGCAGCTGATCGCCGCGGACCGCAAGCGCTACGCGCGCGTGATCATCGACAACAACCTGACCGCGGATTGAGGCGTGGCTCTCCCGTCATCCCCGCGCAGGCGGGGACCCAGGGCTTCCTGCCTTCATCTCCCCGCCTTCAAATCGCAACGATGATCAGGATCGCCACCAGCAGGATGATGATCAGGTCCTGATTGCTCAGCGCGCCACCCGCGGGCATCGCATCGATGCGCTGCGCCAGGGTGTGCGCTTCGGCCTCGGTGAGCGACGCCACGCGGTCGCGCGCCGACAAGCCATCCACGCCCATGGCGATCAGGCGCTCCTTGACGGTGGCGCGGTCCATGAAGGACTGGACCTTCGCCCGGTCGAGGTCGGCCTGGCTCGGGGCCGTCATGGCTTCGGGACCGATCAGGCCGGCGTTGGCCAAGGACATCGACGCGGAGAGGATGCACGCGAGGAGAGGCCTCCATGCACGGGACAAGCGAAGGCTTCGGATGCTCATGCGTGGGTTCTCCAGACGGTGGGGAGGCATCGTAGACGTACGCCGACGTCAGCAGTTCCCGGGGCCGCGTAACAGCTGCCGCAACATGCAGCGTGCGCGCAGCCGGAGGGAGTGCCCGGCTGTTGCATGATGGGCGCCGCCATGCAACTCCCACGAGCCACCACGTCCACCGCCTGCCTGCGCGCCTTCGTCGAAACCGCGCGCTGGCAAAGCTTCACCCGGGCCGCCGAGACGCTGTGCCTGACGCAGAGCGCCGTGAGCAAGCAGGTGCAGCTGCTGGAGCAGCAGGTGGGCGTGCGTTTGCTGCGGCGCGCGCCGCAGGGACTGTCGCTCACGCCCGCGGGCAGTGCCTACCTGGCCCACGCATCGGAAGCGCTGGCCACGCTGGCCGAGGGCGAGGCGCGCGCGCGGCAGCTCGCGGGCAGCGAGGAGGCCGGCGGCTCGGTCGAACTCTCGGCTTCGCCGGCGTTCGCGGCGCACTGGCTGATTCCGCTGCTGCCGCAGTTCGTCGCGGTCGCACCGTCCACGCGGCTGCTGCTGCGTCCGCGCCTGCCGGACTTCACGCCGGCGACGGAACGCTTCGACCTGGAGATCCGGCTGGGTCGCGGCCGCTGGCCCGATGCGCAGGCCACCTACCTGCTCGGGCGCGAGATGGCCCTGGTGGCGAGCCCGAAGCTGCTGGCGGGGCGCAGCATCCGGCGCGCGGAAGACCTCTCCGGCTTGCCGCTGCTGCAACGCGCGCAGCGTGGCTATGGCTGGGACGAATGGGCGGAGTCCGCGGCGCCGGATTGGGACCGGAGCCAGTCGCCGGAGCTGCTGTTCGAGGGCTTCTCCGTGCTGATCCCGGCGGTGATCGCCGGCTGCGGGCTCGCGGTCTGCCCGCTGTTCCTGGTGCTCGATGCGCTGGAGCGCGGCGAACTGGTGCGCCCGCTCGGCGAATGCGTGACCGGCTCCTCGGCGTACTACGCGGTCATCGCGGCGGGCGCGGGCCGCAACTCCGCGCGGGAGCAGTTGCTGGAGTGGCTGCTGTCGCAGGCGCAGGCAACCTCCGATCGCGTGGCGCGCCTGCTGGCCGCCTGAATTCCGGATCGGAATGGGCGTGCGGCCAATTCCTTTGACCGCGAGGGCCCGCGTCCGTAGATTGGAACGATGACCCATTCCCTAGCCCACTTCCT
>NZ_DASVNN010000126.1:0-26980 GCF_036383835.1 Ramlibacter sp. | reverse complement strand
GCAAACACGCAGCAAGTTCGGTCGCGGGGGCCGCCTGCCCGGTCCTCGCAGGTTTGCCGAAGCGCCGAAGGGCGCGAAGGACGCCATGCCAGCGCGACCCCGGCCCCGCCCGTGCGGGGGCTGGCAGCCGGCGCGATGCGAAAAAGCGGAAAAAAAGCGGCGCAGCCGCTCAAAGACAGAAAGCCCTGGATCCCCGCCTGCGCGGGGATGACGAAGAGGCCGCCTGCGCGGGGATGACAGATCAAGGCTTCGCCGGCACCTTGTTCGACAGCCCCCACACGAAGCTCGCCAGCACGTGGATCTGCTCCTCGGTGAGCTTGGCGTTCTGGGCCGGCATCTCGTTGGTCTTGCCGTTGTTGATCATGGCGATGATCGCCTGCTCGCCATAGCCGTGCAGCCAGATGTCGTCGGTCAGGTTCGGCGCGCCCATCGCCGGGTTGCCCTTGCCGTCGGCGCCGTGGCAGGCCGCGCAGGCCATGAACTTGCTCTTGCCCAACTGGGCGCGCAGCGAGTCGTGCGGCGCATCGGACAGGCTCAGGACGTAGTGCGCCACGTTCTTCACGTCGTCGCTGCTGCCCACCGCCGCCGCCATCGGCGGCATGGTCCCCATGCGGCCCTTGGCGATCGTCTCGGCGATCCTGGCGGGCGTGCCGCCGTGGAGCCAGTCGCCATCGGCCAGGTTGGGGAAGCCCTTGCTGCCGCGCGCGTCCGACCCGTGGCACTGGGCGCAGTTGTTCATGAACAGGCGCTCGCCGATCGCCATGGCCTGGGCGTCGCCCGCCAGCTCCTCCGGCGACCTGGCGGTGAACTGCGCATACAGCGGCGCGAGTTCCTCCTTCGCCTTCGCCACCTCGGCGTCGTACTCGCCCTTCTGCGTCCACTGCAGCTGGCCCTCGAAGGTGCCCAGGCCGGGGTAGAAGGTCAGGTAGGCCGCGGCGAAGAGGATGGTCAGGATGAACAGGCCCACCCACCACATCGGCAGCGGGTTGTTCATCTCCGTCAGGTCCTCGTCCCATACGTGGCCGGTGGTGTTGTCGCTGCGCGGCGCCACCTTCTTGCGGGCGGTCACCCACAGCAGCAGCCCGCAGGCGACGATGCCGATGATGGTGGCCGTGGCCACGTACACGGACCAGAAGCCGCTGGTGAAATCGCTCATGGTCTCGTCCTCAGTCCTGTTCGAAAGGGATGCGGCCGGCTTCCTCGAAGCGGGCGCGGTTGGAGCGGGCCCAGGCCCAGCCCCAGATGCCGACGAAAGTCGCGAAGGAGGCCAGCGTGGCCACGATGCGCAGGGTATTCACGTTCATGCTCGTTCTCCTTACTTGAGCGCTCTACCGAGGGACTGCAGGTACGAGACCACCGCATCCATCTCCGTCTTGCCCTTGAGCTCCGCGGGCGCCTTGGCGATCTCCTCGTCGCTGTACGGCACGCCGGCGGTGCGCAGCGCCTTCATGTGCGCCTCGATCGTTTTCGCGTCGGCGGCGTTCTTCTCCAGCCACGGGTACGCCGGCATGTTCGATTCCGGCACGACGTCGCGCGGGTTGTTCAGGTGGATGCGGTGCCACTCGTCCGAGTACTTGCCGCCCACGCGATGCAGGTCCGGGCCGGTGCGCTTGGAGCCCCACTGGAAGGGGTGGTCGTAGACGAACTCGCCGGCTACCGAGTAGTGGCCGTAGCGCAGCGTTTCCGCGCGGAAGGGCCGGATCATCTGCGAGTGGCAGTTGTAGCAGCCCTCGCGCAGGTAGATGTCGCGGCCGGCCACCTGCAGCGCGGTGTAGGGCTTCACGCCCAGCACCGGCTCGGTGGTGGACTTCTGGAAGAACAGCGGCACGATCTCCACCAGGCCGCCGACGGCGACCACCAGCAGGATCAGCACGATCATCAGGAAATTGCTGGTCTCGATCTTCTCGTGCGAGAAGGTGGCCACCCGGGTGTTGTTGTCGCTCATGTCAGGACTCCCTCTTCGGTCAGGCGTGGGCCATGGCAACGGGCACGTTCACCCGCACCGCGCGGCCGCTGGCGACCGTCATCCACGTGTTCCAGGCCATCACCACCATGCCGGCCAGGTACAGCAGGCCGCCCAGCATGCGGATCACGTAGAAGGGATAAGTGGCCTTCACCGATTCGACGAAGGTGTAGGTGAGCGTGCCGTCGGCGTTGACCGCGCGCCACATCAGGCCCTGCATCACGCCGGCGATCCACATCGCGGCGATGTACAGCACGATGCCGATGGTGGCCGTCCAGAAGTGCACTTCGATCGCGTTGACCGAGTACATCTTCTTCCGGCCGAACAGGCGCGGGATCAGGTAGTACAGCGAGCCCATGGTGATCAGGCCCACCCAGCCCAGCGCGCCGGCGTGCACGTGGCCGACCGTCCAGTCGGTGTAGTGCGAGAGCGCGTTGACGGTCTTGATCGACATCATCGGGCCCTCGAAAGTCGCCATGCCGTAGAACGACAGGGCCACGATCAGGAAGCGCAGCACGGGATCCTCGCGCAGCTTGTGCCAGGCGCCCGACAGGGTCATCATGCCGTTGATCATCCCGCCCCAGCTCGGGGCCAGCAGGATCAGCGAGAACAGCATGCCGACCGATTGCGTCCAGTCCGGCAGCGCGGTGTAGTGCAGGTGGTGCGGGCCCGCCCACATGTAGGTGAAGATCAGCGCCCAGAAGTGCACGATGGACAGGCGATAGCTGTACACCGGCCGCTCGGCCTGCTTGGGGATGTAGTAGTACATCATCCCCAGGAAACCAGCTGTGAGGAAGAAGCCCACGGCGTTATGGCCGTACCACCACTGCACCATCGCGTCCTGCACGCCGGCGTACACCGAGTACGACTTCATCCAGCCCGCCGGGATCGCCGCGCTGTTGACGATGTGCAGCAGCGCCACGGCGATGATGAACGCGCCGAAGAACCAGTTGGCGACGTAGATGTGCCTGATCCTGCGGATGCCGATGGTGCCGAAGAACACGATCGCGTACGAGATCCACACGGCGGCGATCAGCAGGTCGATCGGCCACTCGAGTTCGGCGTACTCCTTGCCGGAGGTGTAGCCGAGGGGCAGGCTGATCGCCGCGGCGACGATCACCGCCTGCCAGCCCCAGAAGGTGAAGGAGGCGAGCTTCGGCAGGAACAGCGCGGTGTGGCAGGTGCGCTGCACCACGTAGTAGCTCGTGGCGAACAGGCCGCAGCCGCCGAAGGCGAAGATCACGGCGTTGGTGTGCAGCGGGCGCAGGCGCCCGTAGCTGAGCCACGGGATGCCCAGGTTCAGTTCGGGCCAGGCCAGCTGCGCCGCGATGAACACGCCGACCAGCATGCCCACCACGCCCCAGGCGACGGCCATCAGCGAGAACTGCCGGACGACGGTGTCGTCGTAGCTGGCAGGAGGGACGCTCGGTTCGTTCATGAAGCACCTTGTTTTCAGATGCTTCCAGTGTCCCTTTCGCCCGCGTGGACTCGGTTGATGAATATCAACCGCGGCTCAATCGCCGCGAAGAATGCGCTCGCCTTCGGCCTCGACGCCTTCGAACTGGCCGCGCCAGACGGCCCACGCGAGCGCGCCGAGGATGACGAAGGCGAGGACGACGGAGAGGGGGATGAGGAGGAAGAGGATGTCCATGATGGGTTTCGTCATCCCCGCGCAGGCGGGGACCCAGTGCTTTCAGGAGTTGCCGGAGCGGATGCTCTGGATCCCCGCCTCCGCGGGGATGACGGCGTCGTGGCGGGCAGCCGCGCCAGCCGGGCGGCATTCAACACCACGAACAACGAACTCGCCGCCATCCCCAGCCCCGCCAGCCACGGCGGCATGAAGCCCGCGATCGCCAGCGGGACGCACACCGCGTTGTAGCCCGCGGCCCAGGCCAGGTTCTGCCGCACCACCGCGCGGGCGCGCCGCGCCTGCTGCAGGATCGCGGCGACGCCGTCGAGGCGGCCGCCCTGGACGATGAAGTCCGAGCGGGCCTGCGCGATCGGCACCGCTTCGCCCATGGCGATGGAGATGTCGGCGCGGGCGAGCACCGGGCCGTCGTTCATGCCGTCGCCCACCATCGCCACGCGATGGCCCGAGCGCTGCAGGCGCGTGACGTGTTCCAGCTTGTCCTGCGGTGCCTGCCGCCCGAAGGCCTGCGGCACGCCGGCGCGCCCGGCGAGGCGTTGCACGGCCGAGGCCTGGTCGCCCGACAGCACCTGCAGGTCGAGGCCGAGCTGGCGCAGTCCCTGCACCGCCTCCAGCGTGCCCGGACGCAGCGTCTCGTCGAGGTCGAAGGTGGCAACCCAGCCGTGGTCGTCGGCCAGGTGCACCTGCGCCAGTTGCGACTCGCCTGCAGGCATGCCGCAGAAGGCGGCGGAGCCGAGCCGCAGCCGGCGTGGAGCTTCACCCGGCGCGCCGGGCACCCAGCCCTCGACGCCCTGCCCCGCGTGCTCCCGCACGTCGCGGGCCGGATGTTCCACGCCGCACGCGGCCGCGGCGATCGCACGCGAGGCCGGATGCAGCGAGTGCCGGGCCAGGGCCGACGCCAGCGACAGTGCCTGCTCCGAGTCCACGTCGCCGCAAGTGCGGATCTTCCGCACCGCGATGCGGTCGGTGGTGAGCGTGCCGGTCTTGTCGAACACCACGGTGTCCACCGCCGCGCCCGCTTCCAGCGCCTCGAGCCTGCGCACCAGGATGCCGCGCCGCGCCAGCGCGCCCGCGGCCGCGAGCGTCGCGGCGGGCGTGGCGAGCGACAGTGCGCAGGGACAGGTCACGATCAGGATCGCGACCGCGATGCCCAGCGCATGCCCCGGTCCTTGCGGCCACCACCACCAGGCGGCACCGGCCGCGGCCAGCAGCACGGCGAGCAGGAAGGGCGAAGCGATGCGATCCGCGAGCTTCGCCGCCGCCGGCTTTTCCACCGAAGACCGCTCCATCAACTGCACGATCTCGCCGAAGCGGGTGGCGTCGCCGGTGCGCTCCACGGCCACCAGCACGGTGCCGGACAGGTTGGCGCTGCCCGCCACCACGGCATCGCCGGCCGCGCGCTGCAGCGGCGTCGACTCGCCGGTGAGCAGCGCTTCGTCGACCTGCGTCGTGCCTTCCAGCACGCGGCCGTCGGCGGGGAAGACTTCGCCGGCGACGATGCGCAGCACGTCGCCCACTGCGACCTGGCGCACCGGGATGCGCTCCGAACGGCCCTCGGCCGCCACGCGCTCCACCGTCTCCGGCAGCCGCCGCATCAGCGCTTCCAGCGCGCCGGCGGTGCGATCTCGCAGCCGCTGCTCCAGCAGGCGGCCGGACAGCAGGAAGAACACGAACATGGTGACCGAGTCGTACCAGACCTCGCCGCCGAGCGGTCCCTTGGGATCGAAGGTCGCCGCCGTGCTCGCCACGAACGCGATCAGGATGCCGAGGGCCACCGGCACGTCCATGCCGACGGTCCGGTTGCGCAGGTCGCGCCAGGCCGAAAAGAAGAACGGGCGGCAGGAGAACAGCAGCACCGGCAGCGTCAGCAGCCATGCGGCCCAGCGCAGCAGCGCCGCGACGTCGTCCGTCATGTCGCCCGGCTCGGAAACGTACGCGGGCACCGCGTACATCATCACCTGCATCATGCAGAAGCCCGCCACCAGCCAGCGCCACAGCAGCAGGCGCTGCGCCTGCCGCCGCGGCGCCGCGGCGAGCTGGTCGCCCGCCGGCAGTCCGCGGTAACCCGCGCGTTCCAGCGCGCGCAGCCAGTGCGAAGGCCGGCTCCGCGCCGGCGACCACACGATGCGCGCGGTGGCCGTCGCGCCGTTCACTTCGACGCTCGCCACGCCCGGCAGTCCCGTGAGCGCCTGCTCGATCGTGAGCGAGCAACCGGCGCAGTAGATGCCCTCGATGGCGAGATAGCTCTCCCACACGCCCGGGCGGCCCTTCAGCTCGCGACTGAAGGCTTGCCACTCCGAGGGCTCGTCGACCGCGGAGTCTTCGTCATCCCCGCGCACTTCCCCGTCATCCCCGCGCACTTCCCCGCCATCCCCGCGAAGGCGGGGACCCAGGACGTCCAGGGGAAGAACGCCCTGGCCCCCCGCCTGCGCGGGGGTGACGGAGAGGGTCGCACTGTGCATGCCGCAAGTCTCGGCCCCGGCACCCGGGCCGCGGTTGACCTGGATCAACCGGATCCGGATACCGCTGCGTAAGCTGACCGCATCGCAGGAGAACCACCATGTACCAACGCATCCTCGTCCCCACCGACGGCTCCGCGCTGTCGAAGAAGGCCGTGAAGAGCGCCGTCGAACTCGCCTCCACCGTGGGCGCCGAGGTCGTCGCGCTGAATGTGGTGCCGCGCTATCCCACCTCCTATTTCGAAGGCGGCGTGTCCTTGTCGACGAGCGAAGTGGCGCGCGTGGAGAAGCAGTGGGCCGAACACGGCCAGTCGCTCGCCGAGGCCGTGACTTCCATCGCCGGGAAGTCGGGCGTGAAGGCCCGCGCCGTGACGGTGCGCTCCGACCTGGTCGCCGAGGCGATCCTCGCCGCCGCGAAGAAGAACAAGTGCGACCTGGTCGTGATGGCCTCGCACGGCCGCAGGGGCCTCAAGCGCCTGCTGCTGGGCAGCGAGACGCAGCACGTGCTCACGCATGGCAATATCCCGGTGCTGGTCCTGCGCTGATCCCACCTCAACCGCAACCGAAGAAAGAAGAAGCCATGAAGATCGTCCTCGCCGCCGACGGCAGCAGCTACACGAAGAAGGCGCTCGCGTTCCTCATGACGCACACGGAGATCGCCGGCAGCGACGGCCACATCGTGGTCGTCAACGTGCAGCCGGCCATGCCGCCGCGCGTGAAGAGCATGGTGGGCGCGACCGCCGTCAACGAGTACCACGCCGAGGAGGCGCAGAAGGTGCTCAAGCCGATCGAGAAGTTCCTGCAGCGCCACGACATCGCGTACACGACCCGCTGGACCGTGGGCCGCCCCGGCGAAGAGATCCTCAAGGCCGCGCGCAAGGAGAAGGCCAACCTGATCGTGATGGGCACGCACGGCCACGGCATCCTCGGCCGTGCGCTGCTGGGCAGCGTGGCGCAGAACGTGCTCACCGACTGCGAGATCCCGGTCCTGATGGTCAAATGACATCGCGAGAAGCGATGTCATCCCGGCGCAGGCCGGGATCGAGTTCGTCCTGCTCGACCTAGTCCTTCGGAACTAGGCGCCGACGACACGGTCGACGGCCTGCTCCTACAGACGCACCGCCGCGCCGAAAGCATCATCGCTCTCCGCCGATGATGCACAGAACGAGAAGCAGACTTGAACTCACCGCGGCCGCGTTGGTCTTCGTGGCCGGCGCCGCGGCAGCCCAGACCCCGGCCGATCCGGCGGCCGTCCCCGCCTTCCGCAAGCTCGACTCGATGGAGGCGCGGGCGCAAGGATGCGTCACCTGCCACGGCCAGCAGGGACAGGGCACCAGCAACGACTATTTCCCGCGCATCGCCGGCAAGCCCGCGGGCTACCTGTACAACCAGCTGCGCGCCTTCCGTGACGGCAGCCGGCGCTACGCGCCCATGAATTACCTGGTGGCGTATCTCTCCGACGACTACCTGAAGGAACTGGCGGAGTACTACGCCGCCTTGCGTCCGCCCTTCGCGCCGCCGCAGCCCGCGGCGTTGCCGCCGCAGGGGATCGAACGCGGACGCACGCTGCTGCAAGACGGCGACGCCAGCCGGCAGATCCCCGCGTGCATGGCCTGCCACGGACCGAAGCTCACGGGAATGGTGCCGGGCATCCCGGGCCTCGTCGGCCTGCGTCCCAACTACATCGCCGCGCAGCTCACCCGCTGGCGCACCGGCGAGCGCCGCGCCGCCGCGCCCGACTGCATGCAGCGCATCGCGAGCCGGCTGGGCGACAACGACATCCAGGCGGTGGCGGCCTATCTCGGCGCCATGGCGGCGCCCTCCGATCCGGCGCCGGATCCGCGCGACATCGTCCGCATGCCCGTCGCCTGCGGGAGCCAGCAATGAGGCGGCCGTTCGCGATCGCGCTGGTGCTGCTGGCGCTCGCCGTCGCGGCGGCCGCCGGCCTGCTGCTCTGGCAGGCGAAGCCGTGGCAGAAGCTGGAACCGAGCACGCTCCAGGGCGGCACGGTGGGCAGCGACATCCTGTCGCGCGGGGAGTACCTGGCACGCGTGGGCGATTGCGTCGCGTGCCACACCGCGCCGGGCGGACGCGAGTTCGCGGGCCAGCGCGCCATGGCCACGCCCTTCGGCAACCTGTACACGTCCAACATCACGCCGGACGACGAGACCGGCATCGGCCGCTGGACCGCCGACGACTTCTACCGGATGATGCACACGGGCGTGTCGAAGAACGGCGAGCTGCTCTATCCGGCGATGCCCTTCGCCAACTACACCAAGGTCACGCGCGCCGACTCCGACGCGATCTACGCCTACCTCATGTCGGTGGCGCCGGTGAAGCTGCCGAACCGGCCGCACGAACTGGGCTTCCCCTTCAACCAGCGCGAACTGCTCCTCGGCTGGCGCACGCTGTATTTCCAGCAGGGCGAGTACCAGCCGGACCCCAGGCAGAGCGTCGAATGGAATCGTGGCGCCTATCTGGTGCAGGGCCTGGGCCACTGCTCGATGTGCCACACCGCCGTGTCGGCGCTGGGCGGTTCGCGCGACCAGCAGGCCTTCAGCGGCGGGATGATCCCCAACCAGAACTGGTATGCGCCCTCGCTCACCTCCAATCGCGAAGCGGGCCTGGGCGAATGGGAGATCCAGGAGATCACCGACTTGCTGCAGGCCGGCGTGTCCAAGCGCGGCGCGGTGTACGGCCCGATGGCGGAGGTGACTTACCACAGCCTGCAGTACATGAACGACGGCGACGTAAAGGCGATGGCGGTGTACCTGAAGTCGCTGCCGCCCAAGGACGAAGCGCAGCCCACCTCGCAGGCGCAGCTCGTCGCGCCCGCCACCATGGAGCTGGGCCGGCGCATCTACGCGGCGCAATGCGCGATGTGCCACGGCGACGAGGGCCAGGGCTTCCCGCCCGGTTTCCCGCCGCTGGCCAACAACCAGTCGATCGAGATGGCGTCGCCGGTGAACCCGATCCGCATGGTGCTCAACGGCGGCTACGCGCCGGCGACGCGGAAGAACCCGCGGCCCTACGGCATGCCACCGTTCGCGCACCTGCTGAACGACCAGGAGGTGGCGGCGGTGGTGACCTACGTGCGGGTGGCGTGGGGGAATGGCGGGACGCCGGTGACGGCGGCGCAGGCGAATGCGTTGCGGTCGGTGCCGCTGGAGTGAGGCGAGCGATGGATCCGATCAGCAGCGGGGAGCGCCCCCACCCCAACCCTCCCCCGGAGGGGGAGGGAGCGGAGGAGGCCGTTGAACGCATAGCCAGTGAGGGCCCGAAGGGGACCTGGGCGGTCGCAGGATTGGCGACGTTTCTGGTGGTGCTGATCTACGTGCTGTTCTATTTCCTGGCTTACCTGCCGCGGGGAGCCGTGCAATGAGCGCCGTGATGCATTCGTCCGCCGCCGCAGCGGCCGAGCGCGCGGAGAAGCGCTGGGCCGTGATCGTGGGGCTGATCATCTTCGTGCTGGTCGCGATGATGGTGTTCACCGGCCTGCACTGGGCGGCGATGCCGCCGTCGCGCGTCGAAGTCGTCGATCCGCGTACGCTGCACGTGCGCGGCGAGTTCGTCGAAGCCAACCTGGGCACGGCGGTGGATGCGCAGGGCCGCGTCACCGTGCGGCTGGTCGCCCAGCAGTACTCCTTCACGCCGCAGTGCATCGTGGTGCCGGCCGGCATGCCGGTGACCTTCCGCGGCACGGCCAGCGACGCGGTGCACGGCTTCGTCGTCGGCCGCACCAACGCCAACGTGATGCTGATCCCCGGCTTCGTCTCCACCTTCACCACGACCTTCCCCAAGGCCGGCGAGCAGCTGATGCCCTGCCACGAATACTGCGGCACCGGGCACGAGGGCATGTGGGCCCGCGTGCAGGTGGTGGACCGCGACACCTTCCTGCGCGACGCGCAGGGCGGAAAGGCCCTGAGCTGTGTTCCTCGCTAGACGCCTGGTCCTCGCCCACTTCTGGGTGGCGTTCGTCGCCTTCGCCGCGGCGCTGGTGCTGGGCGAGTGGCAGATGGTGGCGCGCAGCCCGCTGCATCCGTGGGTGAGCAACCCCGAGGTGTACTACCGCTCGGTCACCGGCCACGGCACCGTGATGGCCTACGTGCTGCCGACGCTGGTGGCGATGGGCTTCGGCTACGCGCTCACCGAGCTGTCGCTCAAGCGGCCGCTGCTGGGCGTGCGCTGGGCGTGGGCCGGCTTCTGGCTGGTGGTGATCGGCACCGTGATGGCGGCCACGCCGGTCGCGCTGGGCATGGCGTCGGTGCTGTACACCTTCTACCCGCCGATGATCGGCAACGTCTTCTACTACCTGGGCATCGTCGTGGTGGTGGCCGGCTCCTGGATCTGGGTGGGCCTCACGTCCTGGAACCTGCACCGCTGGCGCCAGGACAACCCCGGCGAGACCGTGCCGCTCGCGATGTTCGGCAACGTGACCGGCGCCTACCTCTGGGCCTGGACTTCGGTGGGCGCCGCCTCGGAAGTGCTGCTGCTGATCCTCCCCGCCGCCTTCGGCTGGAGGGACACCATCGATGCAGGCCTCGCCCGCGTGCTGTTCTCCTGGACGCTGCACGCCATCGTCTACTTCTGGCTGATGCCGGCCTACATCGCCTTCTACACGATCATCCCGCGCGCCATCGGCGGCCGCCTCTACAGCGACACCATGGGCCGCGTCGCCTTCGTGCTGTTCCTGGTGTTCTCGATGCCGATCGGCATCCACCACCTGTTCGCCGATCCGCAGGTGGGCGCCGGCTTCAAGTTCCTGCATGCGGCGTTCACGGCGATGGTGTCGGTGCCGACGCTGCTGACCGTCTTCACCATCTGCGCCTCGGTGGAGATCGCGGCACGCTTGCGCGGCGGCACGGGCGCTTTCGGCTGGGTGAAGGCGCTGCCCTGGGACAACCCGTACATGCTGGCCGTCGCCTTCGCCTTCGTCATGCTCGGCTTCGGCGGCGCCGGCGGCATCATCAACATGAGCTACCAGCTCAACGAAACGATCCACAACACGCAGTGGATCACCGGCCACTTCCACCTGATCTTCGCCGGCGCGATCGTCAGCATGTATTTCGTGATCGCCTACGACCTCTGGCCGCAGCTGCTGCGCTGCGCGCCGCTGTCGCCGCGCCTGATGCGCTGGCAGCTGTGGCTCTGGTTCCTCGGCATGATGATCACCACCATTCCGTGGCACTTCACCGGCCTGCTGGGGATGCCGCGGCGCATGGCCTACTTCGACTACAGCCATCCGGCGCTGCAGCCGCAGGCGATCACGGTGGTGATCTCCTCCATCGGCGGGCTGCTGCTGGTGGTCTCCGGTTTCCTGTTCCTCTGGATCCTGGCGACGGCGCGGCGCGCTGCGCTCGCCGAGCCGCCGCCCTACACCTTCAGCATCCCGGTGCATGTGCAGCCAGTGCCCGCGGCGCTCAACACCTTCACGCTGTGGGTCGGGCTCATGGTCGGCCTCACCGTCGTGAACTACGGCTTCCCGATCGTGCAGCTCGCGCTGCTGGAAGGCACCTCCGTGCCGGTGCTGCCGGTAGGAGGTCCGCGATGAAGACGGCGCCGCGCTTCGCCTCGCGCGGCGTGAAGCTGGCGCTGGCCGCGCTCGCGGCGATGACCGTCCTGTCGGCGCTGGTCGGCTTCCTGTGGCTGCCGAGGGTGCAGCCGGACTTCATGCAGGGTGGCCTGTGGGACGCGATCTGCCGCGCCGCGGGCGTGCCTTCCTCCTGGTCGACCCCCTCGCTGTCGCAGGAAGACCGCGACGCGACGCGCGTCGCGATGGTGCCGCTGCCGGCGACCTACGCCGGCGGCGACGTCGGCCGCGGCGGCACGCTGGCCCTGCGCTGCACCATGTGCCACGGCGCGCGCGGCGTCAGCGCCTCGGACGTGCCCAATCTCGCGGGCCAGTATCCGGAAGTCGTGCACAAGCAGTTGCTCGACTACAAGAACGCCCATCGCGCGCATGCGCTGATGCAGGCGCTGTCGGAGAACCTCTCGGACCAGGACCTGCGCGACCTGGCCGCCTTCTACGCGCAGCTGCCGCGGCCCGCGCCGGCGCCCGAGTCGGTGGCTGTGCCCGCGGTGGTGAGCGTGGGCGACCCGCTGCGCAACATCGCGCCCTGCGCGTCCTGCCATGGCGGCATCGACCGCAAGCCGGGCAGCCCCTGGCTGGAAGGCATGCCGCAGGCCTACCTGGCCGCGCAGATGCGGCAGTACGCCAGCGGCGCGCGCCGCAACGACCCGCACGGCGTGATGCGCAATGTCGCGCGGCAGATGAAGCCGCAGGAGATCGACGCCGCCGCCCGGTATTACGCGAGCCGCGCGATCGTGGGGGCGCATCCCGAAGCGCCGCGTTGAGGCGATCGTCGATGGTGGGCAAGCGGAGCTTGCCCACCCTACGCCAGCCTCTCGTCCCCTGTAGGGTGGGCAAGCTTCGCTTGCCCACCATCTCCCTTGCTCCCACCCAGCCGCGTTGACGTACATCAAGCGACGGCGCGACACCGACCCCTAAGCTGGCAGGCATTCCCCCAATGCCTGCCCCATGAAGGACCGAGATCCTCCCGTCCGCCTGCTCGTCGTCGACGACCACGCCCTTTCCCGCCGCGGCCTCGCCGGCCTGCTCGCGGCCGACCCTCGACTGCAGGTCGCCGGCGAGGCGGCGGATGCGGCCGATGCCGTGCGCAAGGCGCAGGCGCTGCGGCCCGACGTGATCCTGCTGGGCGACCGCCTGCGCGGCACGACCGTCGCCCAGGCGCTGGCCGACCTGAAGCAGGCCGCGCCGGCCGCGCGCATCGTGCTGCTGGCCGCCGGCGTGGACGAGAGCGACCTGCACGCGGCGCTGCGCGGCGGCGCCAGCGGCTACCTGCTCAAGTCGATCGAGGGCGATGCCCTCTGCACGGCGATCCAGCGCGTGATGCACGGCGAACCGGTGATGAGCCCCGAGGCGATCGCCAGGCTGGTCGCCGCGTTCCAGGCGCCCGCACCGGGAGACCCGCCGGCGATCGCCACCCGCGGCGCAAACGACCCCATCGCGCAGCTGTCCCCGCGCGAGCAGGACGTGCTGGGGCACATCGCGCGCGGCGCGAGCAACCGGGAGGTCGCGCAGGCCCTGGGCATCGCCGAGACCACCGTGAAGATCCACGTGCAGCACATCCTGCGCAAGCTGGGCGTGAGCTCGCGCCTGCAGGCGGCGGTGGTGGCCACGCAGGGCATGCGCGGCGGCCGGGCCTCTTCGCAGGAACCTTGATCCAGCGCAAACGCCCGCGAGGCCCGGATTCCTACCATGAGGTGTATTCGAAATACACCTTTCATCCAGAGGAGTCCGCATGCCCCAGAACGCATCCCGCATCGACGTGCGCGCCGTCGCGCCGCGCGACCGCCACCCGCTGATCTTCTCCACCTTCGGCCAGCTCGCGCAGGACGAGTCCATGGGCGGCCGCGGCGGCGCCTGAACCCCATCGCTTTGCAAGGAAAACAGGATCATGAGAAACCACATCCTCTGGCGCTGGCTGGCACTGGTCTTCGTGCTGTCGTTCGGCGCCCTCGGGTACCTCGGGTACCAGATCTACCTGTCGGCTCCGCCGATCCCCAAGGCCGTCGCCACCAGCGAGGGCCAGGTGCTCTTCACGGGCGAACAGATCCAGCGCGGCCAGCAGGTCTGGCTCGCCGCCGGCGGCCAGCAGCAAGGCAGCGTGTGGGGCCACGGCGCCTACCTCGCGCCCGACTGGTCGGCCGACTGGCTGCACCGTGAAGCGGTGGCGCTGCAGACGCTGCGCGCCAAGGCGATCGTGAGCGACCCCGCGGCGCTGAAGGCGTCCGAACGCGGCGCGATCGACGCGGCCGTGAAGGAAGAAATGCGGCACAACACCTACGACGCCGCGAGCGGCACCGTGACCGTGTCGCCGATCCGCGCCACGGCGATCCGGCAGACCGCCGCCCACTACGACGGCCTGTTCGGCAGCGAGCTGCAGCTTGGCAAGCTGCGCGAGCAGTACGCGATGGTCGAAGCCACCGTGCCGCGCGCCGCCGACCGCGAAGCGCTCACCGCGTTCTTCTTCTGGACCTCGTGGGCCGCCGCGACCGACCGCCCGGGCGAAGCGGGCCTCTCGTACACCAGCAACTGGCCGCACGAGCCGCTGGTGGGCAACACCATGACGACGTCGGCCGCGATGTGGTCGATGGTGTCGGTCATCCTGCTGCTCGCGGGCATCGCCGCGATGCTGTGGCTGCACGGCGCCGGCAAGCACGAGGAAGAAGCGCAGCCGCCCAGGGCCGATCCGCTGATCGGCGCCACCGCCACGCCTTCGATGAAGGCGACGCGCAAGTACTTCTTCGTGGTCGTGGGCCTGATGCTGCTGCAGATCGCGATGGGCGTGGTCACCGCGCACTACGCGGTGGAAGGCCAGTCCTTCTTCGGCTTCCCGCTGGCCGAGGTACTGCCCTACGTGACCAGCCGCACCGTGCACACGCAGGTGGGCATCTTCTGGATCGCCACCGCGTGGCTGGCCACCGGCCTGTACATCGCGCCGCTGCTCGGGGGCAAGGAGCCGAAGTTCCAGAAGCTCGGAACGGACTTCCTGTTCTACGCACTGCTCGTGATCGTGGTCGGCTCCACCGCCACCGGCTGGCTGGGCAACCTGCAGCGCCAGGGCACCGACTTCAGCTTCTGGATCGGCAACCAGGGCCTCGAGTTCACCTCGATGGGCCGCGTGTGGCAGTACCTGCTGTTCGTGGGTCTCCTGCTGTGGGCCCTGCTCCTGGGCCGCGCGCTGTGGCCGGCGCTGAAGAAGCCCTCGGAAAGCCGCGGCCTGATCGCCATGGTGTTCCTGTCGGCCACCTGCATCGGCGGCTTCTACGCGACCTCGCTCGCCTGGGGCCAGAACACCCACTATTCGATGGTGGAGTACTGGAGGTGGTGGCTGGTGCACCTGTGGGTCGAAGGCTTCTTCGAAGTGTTCGCCACCGCGGTGATCGCGCTGATCTTCACCAAGCTGGGCCTGGTGCGCCCCGCGAGCGCCAACCGCGCCATCATCGCCGAGACCATCGTGTTCCTGTTCGGCGGCATCCTGGGCACGCTGCACCACCTGTACTGGACGGGCACGCCCACTTCGGTGATCGCCGTCGGCGCCGTGTTCTCCGCGCTGGAAGTGGTGCCGCTCACGCTGATCGGCCTGGAAGCGCTGCAGACCTGGAAGCGCTCGCAGGGCACGCCCTGGCTCGCCGCCTACAAGTGGCCCGTGCTGTGCTTCGTCGCGGTGGGCTTCTGGAACACGGTGGGCGCCGGCCTCCTCGGCTTCGCCATCAACCCGCCGGCTTCGCTGTACTACGTGCAGGGCCTCAACATGACGGCGGCCCACGGCCACGCCGCCCTCTTCGGTGTGTACGGCATGCTGGGCATCGGCCTGATGCTGTTCTGCCTGCGCAACCTGTTCGCGCGCGGCCTGCATGCGGATGGCCTTCTCAAGCCCGCGTACTGGGGCCTGAACATCGGCCTGGCGATGATGGTGTTCCTGTCGCTGCTGCCCGCCGGCATCTACCAGGCGTACGCGGCGATCACGCAGGGGCTGTGGTACGCCCGCTCGGCGGAAGTCATCCACTCGGGCGTGATGGAAACGCTGGTGTGGCTGCGCGTTCCGGGTGACATCGTGTTCGCGATCGGTTCGGGCTTCCTCGCGCTGTATGCGCTGAAGCTGCTGCTTGGCGGCAGGACGCGCGCATCGGTGCCCGCTACGGGCACGGCGCCTGCCAGGACCTGATCCTGCATGGGCAAGGCCGGCGCGAGCCGGCCTTCTTCGTTCCGAAGGTCCCATCATGAAACTCACCGCCTTCACCGACTACGCCCTGCGGGTGCTGATCTACCTCGCGGCGCAACCCGGGCAGCGCGCCACCATCGCGCAGATCGCGACCGCCTTCGACGTCTCGGAACACCACCTCGTGAAGGTCGTGCATTTCCTCGGCAAGCAGGGCTGGCTCTCGAACGTGCGCGGCAAGGGCGGCGGACTGGAACTGGGCGAACAGCCGCAGGACATCGTCGTCGGCCGCGTGGTGCGCGCCACCGAAGGATCGGCCCAGGTGGCCGAATGCTTCGGCGAGACCGGCGGCGACTGCCGGATCGCGCCCGAGTGCCGCCTGCGCGGCGTGCTGGCCGAGGCCGTCGCGGCCTTTCACGCGGTGCTGGATCGCTACACGCTCTCGGACCTGGTGCGCAACCGGCAGGAGCTCGCGCGCGTGCTGTTCTTCGATCGCCGGACGGCGGGAGCGGTCGCATGAGCGCAACGCGCTTCGCCTACGAAGGGCCGCCGGGCCTGCTGCCGGCGATCGAAGCGGCGCTGCACCGCGTGATCGATCCCGAGGTGGCGCTGGACATCGTCGACGTCGGCCTGGTGTACGGCGTGCACGTCGCCGAGGATCGCGTCGATGTGAACGTCACGATGACGTCGGCCGCCTGCCCGGTGGCCGACGTCATCGTGGAGGACATCGAATTCCAGCTGGACCAGTCCCTGCCCGGGAACCTGAAGATCCACGTCGAACTGGTCTGGGAGCCGCCATGGACGCCGGAGCGCATGAGCGCCAGGGCCCGCCTCTTCATGGGGTGGTGAGCGCGCGCGCCGTGGTCGGCGTGGCGTTGGCGGCGTGCGTCGTCGCCTCGCTGCTGGGCGGCATTCTCGGCGGACTGCTGCGCGTCGGCATGGCGCTGCCGTCCACGGCCGATGCGGCGTGGCTGGGGCGCGGCGCGCTGGCGCATGCGGCGCTGGTGATGTGCGGCTTCCTCGGGACCGTGATCGGCGTCGAGCGCGCGGTGGCGGCGAAGCGGCCCACGGCATGGCTCGCGCCGCTGGCGTCGGGGCTGGCCGGGGTGGCCTTGCTGGCGGGGCATGGCGCGCTCGGCGGCGGCCTGCTGCTGGCCGCGGCTTCCCTGTTCGTCGCCGTCAACGTGCTGCTGTGGAAACGGCAGGCGGCGCCGCACACCGCCTTGCTGCTGGCCAGCGCGGTTGCCTGGTGGATCGGCAACCTGCTGTTCGCGATCGGCGCGGAGGGGACGGCGGTGCTGCCCTGGTGGTTCGCGTTCCTGGTGATGACGATCGCGGCGGAGCGGCTGGAGATGACGCGGCTCATGCGGCGGCGGCCCGGCGCGCAGGCTTCGCTGGTGGCGATCCTCGCATCGCTCGCGGCGGGCGCGGCGTGGTCGGCGTTCTCGACCGCGGCCGGCGGGGTGGTGTTCGGCGCTGCGCTGCTGGCGCTCGCCGGCTGGCTGTTCGCCTTCGACATCGCGCGCCGCACCGTGCGCGCCGAGGGCCTGTCTCGCTACATGGCGGTGTGCCTGCTCGGAGGCTACGCCTGGCTCGCGGTCGGCGGACTGGCGTGGGCGGCCACCGCCCTCGGCCTCCCGGCGCGCGACGCGGCCCTGCACGCGCTGGGCCTCGGCTTCATCGTCAGCATGATGATGGGCCATGCGCCGGTGATCCTGCCGGCGATCGCCCGCGTCAAGCTGCTGTTCGGAGGCTTCTTCTACGTTCCGCTCGCGGCCCTGCATGCCTCGCTGCTGCTGCGGCTGGGAGCGGGCTTCGCGAACTTCCCGTGGCGCGCCCAGGGCGCGCTGCTCAACGCGCTCGCCATCGCTCTTTTCGCCCTCACCGCGGCGGGCGCGGCGATCGCCTGGCGCCGCCGCCATGGCGGACGCATTTCGAGGACTTCCGCATGACGGCCTTCCTTCGTCTCGAAGAACCGGACCGGCCGGCGCCGCCGCGCGGCTTCGCGCTGTGGCGGCTCGGCTTCCGGCCCTTCTACCTGCTCGCGAGCGTGTTCGCCGCGCTGTCCATCGTGCTCTGGTCGCTGCAGTTCACCGGGCGGCTGCCGGCTTCCTACCTGCCCGCGCCGGTATGGCATGCGCACGAGATGCTGTTCGGCTTCACGCTGGCGGTGGTGGTGGGCTTCCTGTTCACGGCCGGCCGCAACTGGACGGGACTGCCGACGCCCACCGGATGGCCGCTCGCCGCCTTGGCGGCCCTGTGGGTGGCGGGCCGCGTGCTGGTATTGACGCCCTGGGCCTGGACGTCCGCGATCGCGAATGCGGCCTTTCCGGTCGCGTCCGCCATCGCGCTGGCGATCCCCTTCGCGCGCGCGAAGAACCGTCGCAACTACTTCTTTCCCGCGCTGCTTCTTCTGCTCGGCGCCGCCAGCTTCGCCGTGCACCTGCACCAGCTCGGCACGATCGCGGTCCCGGCCTGGGCCGGCATCCAGCCCGCATTGGACGTCGTTTTGTTCATCCTGTGCGTGATGGGCGGGCGCGTGATCCCCATGTTCACGAGCAACGCCATCCCCTGGGCCGATGCGAAGCGGCACCCGGTGGTGGAGAAGCTCGCGCTCGGGTCGGTACTGGTGCTGCCGGCGGCGGACCTGCTGCAGTTGCCCTGGCTGGTCGCCGCCGTGGCCGCTGTCGCAGCCGCGGCCCACCTCGCGCGCTGGCTGCTGTGGCAACCCTGGACGACGCTGCGCACGCCGCTGGTGTGGGTGCTGCATCTCGCGTATGCCTGGATCCCGGTCCATCTTGCGCTGCGCGCCTTGGCCGCGATCGGGTGGCTTCCCTCGTCCGCCGCGACGCACGCACTGACCGTCGGGGCGATCGGCGGCCTGGTGATCGGCATGATGACGCGCACGGCACGCGGGCACACGGCGCGGCCGCTGCGGGCGGATCGGTGGGATGTGGCCTGTTATGGGCTGGTGGCGCTGGCGGCGTTGGTTCGGGTGCTCGTGCCGCTGCTGTGGCCGGCGGGGATGCTGGAAGCGGTCCTCGTTTCGGGCGTCCTCTGGTCGGCGGGCTTCGGTTTGTATGCCGTGAGGTATTGGAACGTGTTGACGCGGCCGCGGTTGGATGGGAAGGCGGGGTGATGGCGTGGGGGATGGTGGGCAAGCAGAGCTTGCCCACCCTACGCCACGTTATGGGAACCGTCCCACGATCGGTCGTAGGGTGGGCAAGCTCCGCTTGCCCACCATGTCACTCCCCAAACCGCCCTTCTCCCGGGCTCTCCACCAACCCCCACGCTGCGGGCAATCGGCCATCCGCCACCCACCGATGAAAACTGCTGTACGGCCAATCCTGCACGCGCGCGACATGGCCATGCTTCACCGGGTTGAAGTGGATGTAATCGACGTGACGCGCGAGATCGTCGTCGTCGCGGACCAGGTGTTCCCAATAGCGGCGCTGCCAGATTCCCCGTTCGCGCTTGCTGCTCTGACTGGGACTCAACGCCGAACCGGTTTCAACACCCACCGAGAACGCGCGCTTGATCTGCTGCCAACGCATCGCGAAGGCGCTGTCACCTTCCGGCAATCGCCAGATCGCATGCAGGTGATCCGGCAGGACGCACACCGCCACGGTTTCGAAGGGCAGCCGGCGCTGCACGCCGGCGTAGGCACGCCGGAGCCGCCCGATCTCGCGCACCAGCAGGTCGCTCGAACGGTCGGCGAGGGTGACGGTGAAGAAGTAGGCGGCGCCGGGGATGGCGGCGCGGATGTAGCGGGGCATGTCCGGCCAAGGTAGGCCGGGCATGGTGGGCAAGCAAGCTTGCCCACCCTACGGGATGTGTGAAATCTTCGCTTAAAGCGGCCGACGCATGTGCGCTTCCCGCTGCAGCGCCGGTGCATCCACCACGCGCAGCTGGCCCGGGCCGCCTTGCAGCAGGCCGCGGCGCACGAAGGACGCGAGGGTTTCGCCGACCGGTTCGGAGGGCAGGCGCAGGTAGCCCGCGATGTCGCCGATCGAGAAGCGCAGGCGGAAGTCGGCGGTGGATTCGCCGCGCGCACGCAGGCGGCTGGCGATCGTGGAGAGGAAGGCGGCGACGCGCTGGTGCGCCGCCAGCGTGGCGAACCAGGAGCGCTGCGCATGCTCGCGCAGCAGCTCGCAGCTGCGCATGTCCCACAGGCGGCCGAGGAGCGCGCGGGTGTCGGCATCCACGCCGGCGCCCGGCGGGTAGCGCATCGCGCAGAGTTCGGTCGCCACGACCGCCGTGAAGGTGACCTGCGGCGCATCCGCCGCGAGCAGGTCGCCGGGAAGGTGGAAGCCCAGCACCCGCGCGCCATCCGTCTGCGCCTGCACGGACTTGAGGCAACCGCTGCGCACCACGAAAAAGGCGCGATCCGAGGTGTCCCGCCGCAGCACTTCGCCGGACTGCAGCGCCTGGCGTCCGGACAGCACGCCCTGCAGGTGCGTGGTGCCCGCCTCCGCCGCGATGCTGCCGATGCAGCTGCGGTGCACGCGGCAGTTCAGGCAAAGGCTGGCGCTGGCCGGCGGCGCGGACACCGCGGTCGGGCCCGCCGCTTCGCGCGGGCCGGCGTGGAACATCATGCGACTACTCCCCTCGGTCCGCCTGCGCGTTCGCGCGGCAGATTCGTGAATGAACGGCCGATGATCGGCACGGCCGAGCCGGTACAACTATGTAGTTATACCTAGCGGTCGTCGGTCCCGTGCCCGCGCGCCGCGACCCGGTTCGAGGCGAACGCGATCAGTTCGGCGCCGCTGCGCAATCCCAGCTTCCTTTTCAGGTTGGCGCGATGGATGTCCACCGTGCGCACGCTCAGGTGCAGCGTGGCGGCGATCTGCTTGGTCGTCCGCCCGGCGCGCAGCAGCTCCAGCACCTGCAGTTCGCGCAGGCTGAGGGACGCATCCGCGGCCACCCCGATCGGCTTGCGGCCGGCGGCATTGCGCCGCAGGTGGCGGTTCATCAGGCGCGCATTCAGGTTCGGGCTGACCCAGCTGCCGCCCTGCAGCACCGCGAGCACCGCCGGCCGCAGCTGTTCCTGCACCGCGTTCTTCATCAGGAAACCGTCGGCGCCGAGCGCGAGGGCCTGCTCGCCATAGAGCATCTCGTCCTGCATCGTCAGGACCAGCAGCCAGCGGCCCGCCTGCGCCTGCGCCAGCGCACGCACCGTGTCCAGCCCTTCCGAATCGCCCAGGCCCATGTCGCTGATCACGAGATCGGGGCGGTGGCGCTCCACCAGCGCGAGCCCTTCGCGCAGGCTTGCGGCCGAGCCGACCACGCTCACGCGCGGGACGTGTGCGAGCAGCGTCTCGAGCCCGAGCCGAACGATGTCGTGGTCGTCGATGATCAGGACGGAGTGCATGGCAATCCCCCCGGCGCGGGCGTCATCTTAGGCCGCGCCGTGCGCATCTGGGTACTTGGACTGCGGCGCCGCGCGGCCTAGACTCCACGCATGAGCCGCGCCGCGTGCCGCCTGCTCTGCCTTCTGGCCCTCCTGCTCGCCATGCCGGGGCCCGGGGCGGATGCTGCCGCCCCCGCGCCGGTGGTCGTGCTGCAGGTGGACGGCCCCATCGGTCCCGCGACGACCGACTACCTGAAGCGCGGCCTGGCCGCGGCACACCGGCAGCGCGCGCAACTGCTGGTGCTGCAGATCGACACGCCCGGCGGTCTGGACGCTTCGATGCGCAGCATCATCAAGGAGATCCTCGCCGCCCCGCTGCCGGTCGCGAGCTTCGTCGCGCCGGGCGGCGCGCGGGCCGCAAGCGCCGGCACCTACATCCTCTATGCCAGCCATGTCGCGGCCATGACACCCGCCAGCAACCTCGGCGCGGCGACGCCGGTCGCGGTGGGGATGCCGGTCGGTCCGCAGCCTGCCAACCCCTTGCCGCCGGCCAGGCCCGCCTCCGCCGCCGGCAGCGCTGCCGCTGCCGCCGAACCGGGCGACGCGATGACCGCCAAGCGCATCGCCGATGCGGCCGCGTACATCCGCAGCCTGGCCCAGCTGCGCGGGCGCAACGGCGAATGGGCCGAACGCGCCGTGCGCGAAGCGGTGAGCCTGTCGGCGGCGGAAGCGCTCGGGATGCACGTGGCCGACGTGGTGGCCCGCGACGTGCCCGACCTGCTGGAACAGCTCGATGGGCGGGAGCTGCGCGTCGGCGACCGCATGCAGGTGCTGCACACGCGCGGCGCACCGATCGTGCCGTTCGACGAGGACTGGCGCAGCCGGCTGCTGTCCGCGATCACCCACCCGAGCCTGGCGTTGCTGCTGCTCATGGTGGGCGTGTACGGCCTCATCTTCGAGTTCACCACGCCCGGCATGGTGGCACCCGGCGTGATCGGCGGCATCTGCCTGCTGCTCGCGCTGTTCGCGCTGCAGATGCTGCCCGTCAGCTACGTCGGGCTCGCGCTGCTGCTGCTCGGGATCGCCTTCCTGGTGGCGGAGGCCTTCCTGCCGAGCTACGGCGCGCTCGGCCTCGGCGGGCTCGTGGCCTTCGCGTTCGGCGCCGTGATGCTGATCGACAGCGAGTCGCCGGGCTGGGGCATTCCCTTGCCGTTCATCGCGGTGCTGGCCCTGGCCTCCGTCGGCTTCCTGCTGCTGTTGGGTGCGATGGCCGCGCGGGCACGCAAGCGGCCGGTGGTTGCCGGGGTGCACACGCTGGTCGGCGCCGAGGGCGATCTCGTCGAATACGCCGATGGCGAGGGCTGGGCCCTGCTGCGAGGCGAACACTGGAAGGTGCGCGGGCCGGCGCAGCTGCGCGCCGGCGACCGGGTGCGCGTGACGGCGCTTGCCGAGGGAGTGGTGGAAGTGGCGGCCGCCTGAGGCGGCGTGCAAGGAGGACGACATGGCCGGAGCCCTGGGCGGCGCAACGCTGCTGATCCTGATGCTGCTGTTCCTCGCCAGCGCGGTGCGCATCCTGCGCGAATACGAGCGCGGCGTGGTGTTCCAGCTGGGCCGCTTCTGGAAGGTGAAGGGGCCCGGCCTGGTGCTGCTCATCCCCGGCATCCAGCAGATGGTACGGGTGGACCTGCGCGTGGTGGTGATGGACGTGCCGAGCCAGGACGTGATCTCGCGCGACAACGTTTCGGTGAAGGTGAGCGCGGTGCTGTACTTCCGCGTGGTGGACCCCGCGCGCGCGATCCTGCAGGTGGAACGCTTCCTGGAGGCGACCAGCCAGCTCGCGCAGACCACGCTGCGCGCCGTGCTCGGCAAGCACGAACTCGACGACATGCTTTCCGAGCGCGAGAGCCTCAACCTCGACGTGCAGAAAATCCTCGACGCGCAGACGGACGCCTGGGGGATCAAGGTGACCAACGTGGAGATCAAGCACGTCGACCTGAACGACACCATGATCCGCGCGATCGCGCGCCAGGCCGAGGCCGAACGCGAACGGCGCGCCAAGGTGATCCACGCCGAAGGCGAGCTGCAGGCCTCGGAGATGCTGGCGCAGGCGGCGGAGGTGCTCGCGCGCCAGCCGCAGGCGCTGCAACTGCGCTACCTCGAGACGCTGACGGTGATCGCGGCCGACAAGAACTCCACCATCGTCTTTCCGCTGCCGCTGGACATCGTCGCGCCGCTGCTGCAGAAGGCCGCCGCGCCGGCGCCCGCCGCCGGCCCCTGAAAGCCGCGCCCCCCGGCCGGCGGGCGCGCCGGCTTGCGCTGGATCAAGGGTCCATCCGGCGTGCATCTTCCCCTTGCGCTGCATCAACCCGCGCGGGCCGCCCCGTCCCTACAGTGGATTCGACGGTTCCACAAACGAGATCGTTGGTCCCGCGGGGGCCCCACCCGCGACGAGAAGAAAGCCAGGTCCCGACATGTCACGCCTCTTCGCCCCCATCCCGTTCGCCGTCGCCGTGCTGTTCGTCTCGGCCCCGCTGATCGGCTCCGTCGGCGCCACCGCCGTCGCGAAGAACGCCGCCGGCAAGCCCGCCGCGGCGCCCGCGGCCACCGCGCCTGCCACCCAGGGCACGGTGCACAGGATCGTGCTGAAGACCGGCATGGCCGGCGGCAAGATGGTCTACCTGGACGAGAAGGGGAACGCGAACCCCGTCCTCCGCGGCAAGGTGGGCGACACGGTCGAGATCACCATCGGCAGCGGCGAAGGCGCGCAGCACGACATCGTGTTCGAAGGCCTCGGCGTCCGGTCGCCGATGTTCGACGGCAAGAGCGCGCCCACGAAGCTGGTGTTCAAGCTCACGCAGTCGGGCAGGTTCACCTACTACTGCTCGGTGCCCGGCCATCGCCAGATCGGCATGGAAGGCGTGCTGGAAGTGACCGGCCCGGCCGACGCTTCTGCGGCCGCGAAGCCCCCGGTGAAGCCCGCGACCGCCGTGGTCGGCGCGGCGGCCGCCGGCGGCCCCATCGCACCCGCGTCGCCAAATGCGGTGAGCATCTCCATGGACCCCAACGACGTGCCGAAGCCGCTGGGCGACCGCGCGCCGAAGTTCGTGAAGTACGCGATCGAGACCGTCGAACTGGACGGCAAGCTCGACGACGGCACCACCTTCACCTACTGGACCTTCGCGAAGAAAGTGCCCGGCCCGATGCTGCGCGTGAAGGAAGGCGACACCGTGGAAGTGGCGCTCACCAACAACCCGAACAGCAAGGCGGTGCATTCGATCGACCTGCACGCGGCGACCGGCGGGCTCGGCGGCGGCGAAAGCACGCAGGTCGCGCCCGGCCAGACCAAGACGATCACCTTCAAGGCGCTCAACCCCGGCCTGTACGTCTACCACTGCGCGACGCCTTCGGTGGCGCACCACATCTCGGCCGGCATGTACGGCCTGATCCTGGTGGAACCGAAGGGCGGCCTGCCGAAGGTGGACAAGGAGTTCTACGTGATGCAGGGCGACCTGTACACCACGCATGCCTTCGGCACCAAGGGCCACCACGAGTACAGCCCCGACCGCGCGGCGGACGAACTGCCCACCTACTACACCTTCAACGGCTCGGTCGGCGCGCTCACCAGGGAGCACAGGATGGGCGCCAAGGTCGGCGAGACGGTGCGCGTGTACTTCGGCGTCGGCGGCCCCAACAAGGTCTCCTCCTTCCACGTGATCGGCGAGATCCTCGACAAGGTCTACAGCGAAGGCTCGACCAACACGGTCAAGCACAACGTGCAGACCACGCTGGTGCCCGCCGGCGGCGCGACCATCGTCGACTTCAAGGTGCAGTATCCCGGCAAGTACCTGCTGGTGGACCACGCGCTGTCGCGCGCGGGCAAGGGCCTGGTCGGGGCACTGGAAGTGACCGGCAAGGCCGATGCGGCCGTGTACAAGGCGTCGGACAAGCCGATGGGGAACATGGCGCACTGAGGGCCTGACGCCGCGAATCCTGGTCATGGTCGTAGGGTGGGCAAGCTCGCTTGCCCACCGCCCGCGCCCCAAATGGTGGGCAAGCAAGCTTGCCCACCCTACGCAGAAAACGCAGAACGACGAAGTCAATGGACAACTCACCCATCGCGATGTGGAACTTCCGCGGACGAACGCTGCTGCCCGTCGTTCAGGGCGGCATGGGGGTCGGCGTCTCCGCCGGCCGCCTCGCCGGCACCGTCGCCTCCTTCGGCGCCATCGGCACGATCTCCTCGGTGGACCTGCGGCGGCTGCACCCGGACCTGATGGAGCGCACCGGCTCGCTCGAAGGCCCGGAAGCGAAGGCGCAGATCGACGCCGCCAATCGCGAGGCGCTGCAGCGCGAGATCGCCCGCGCCCGTGACCTGTCGCAGGGCCGCGGCCTGATCGCCGTCAACGTGATGAAGGCGCTGGACCAGTACGAGAGCTACGTGCGGCAGGCGCTCGAAAGCGGCGCCGATGCGCTGGCCGTCGGCGCCGGCCTGCCGCTGGACCTGCCGGAGCTGGCGAAGGACTTTCCGCAGGTGGCGCTGATCCCGATCCTGTCCGACGCCCGCGGCGTGCAGCTGCTGGTGCGCAAGTGGGAGAAGAAAGGCCGCCTGCCCGACGCGATCGTGATCGAGCATCCGCGGCTGGCCGGCGGCCATCTCGGCGCCGCGAAGATCGCCGACCTGGGCGACCGCAGATTCGACTTCGACGTGGTGCTGCCCGACACGCTGGCGTTCTTCCGCCAGGCCGGACTCGAAGACCGCATCCCGCTGGTCGCCGCCGGCGGCATCTCCAGCCGCGACGACATCCTGCGGCTGCAGGCCCTCGGCGCCTCCGCCGTGCAACTGGGCACCGCTTTCGCCGTCACCTGCGAAAGCGACGCCAGCGAGGCCTTCAAGCAGGTGCTGGCGGGCGCGAAGCCCGAAGACCTGGTGGAGTTCACCAGCGTCGCCGGCCTGCCCGCCCGCGCCGTGCGCACCCCGTGGCTGGACAAGTACCTGCGCCTGCAGGAACGCATGCAGAAGGCGGCCCACGCGAAGGGCCACTGCACCCTGTGGTTCGACTGCCTGGCGCATTGCGGCTTGCGCGACGGCAATGCCGCCTGGGGCCAGTTCTGCATCGACAAGGTCCTCGGCCATGCGCACGCCGGGGATGTCCGGAAAGGCCTATTCTTCAGGGGTGCGGGGCGCCTGCCTTTCGGCAACCAGATCCGCCCGGTGCGCGACCTGCTGCAGTGGCTGGTCGGCCGCCTGGTGCCCGCACCCATGGAGGAAGCAGCCGCATGAAGCGCGACCCGTCCCCTGCCGAACTGCCGCAGCTGCCCGCGCAGCCGATCAGCCACGACGTGCTGCGCGAGAAGTACCTCAAGGCCGGCGAATCCACCGAGGCCGACCTGCTGCGCCGCGTGGCGAAGGCGCTCGCCTCGGTCGAGGCCGAGCCGCTGCGGGCCGACTGGGAAGAGCGCTTCCTGCGCAACCTCGAGGCGGGCGCGATCGGCGCCGGCCGCATCATGAGCGCGGCGGGGTCCGGCCTCGAAGCGACCCTGATCAACTGCTTCGTGCAACCGGTGGGCGACTCGATCCAGGGCCGCGACGAGGAAGGCTATCCGGGCATCTACGAAGCGCTGCGTGAAGCAGCCGAAACGATGCGGCGCGGCGGGGGCGTCGGCTACGACTTCTCTCGCATCCGCCCGCGCGGCGCCGAGGTGCGCGCGACGGCGTCGCTGGCCTCCGGCCCCTGCAGCTACATGGACGTCTTCGACCACTCGTGTGCCACGGTGGAAAGCGCCGGCGCGCGCCGCGGGGCGCCGATGGGCGGG
>NZ_DASVNN010000125.1:0-26794 GCF_036383835.1 Ramlibacter sp. | reverse complement strand
CCGTGCAGCCGGACAGGGCGATGCGCCGCTCTTCGCCCAGGCCTTCCGCATCGAACAGGCAGATCTCCACCCGCTCGGCGGAACTGGCGAAGACGGCGAAGTTGACGCCGCCGTCCCGAAGCGTGGCTCCGAGGGGCCACGGGCTGCCTTGAAGGCACGTGGCCGGTGGTCCGGCGTCGGCCGGGGGGCTGCTGACGCGGTGCGCGGAGGTCCTGCTGACGGCTTGCGCCGTCATGCAGCCACTTCCATCCCCGGGGCCGCCTGGCCGATCGCGAGCTCGCTCATCGAGGCGGCGGACGGCGACCACGCCATGCGGCGCGCCGGGAAGGTGCCGGCCGGCACGACCACGATGCCCGAGGGCGTGACGTGGAAACGCTTGCGGTCCTGCTCCAGGTCGAAGCCGATGCGCGCGTCGGCCGGGATGTCGTTGTCCTGGTCGACGATCGCGCGCCGCACCTGTGCGCCGCGGCCGATGCGCGAGCGCTCCATCACGATGCAGTGCTCCAGGCGCGCGCCGCGCTCCACCAGCACCGAGCGGCGCAACATGGCGTGGTCCAGCGTGGCGCCGTCGACGATGCTGCCGGAGCCGACCACCGAGCGGTTGATCACGCCGTTCTCGATCTGCGCCGATTCCGCCTGGTCCGGGCTGGCGTAGATCGGCCAGTGGCGGTTGGTCATGCGGAACTTGGGCTGGGCGCCGAGCGTGTCGAAGTGCGCCTGGAAGTACGCGTCGATGGTGCCGACGTCGCGCCAGTAGGCGTGCTCCTCGTAGGGCTCGGTGCCTTCGATGGTGTTGGTGGCGAAGTCGTAGGCGACCAGCTTGTGCGTCTTCACCATGGACGGCAGGATGTGCTTGCCGAAGTCGGTCTCGCCGCTCTCGTGCATGCGCTTCAACTGGCGCAGCAGGACCTCCGCGTTGAAGATGTAGTTGCCCATGGAGGCCAGGGCATGCGTGCGGCTCCCGGGCATCGGCTTGGCGGACTTGGGCTTTTCCTTGAAGTCCGTGATGCGGTGGTTGTCGTCGATCTCCACGATGCCGAACTGGTCGCACTCGCGCACGTCCACCGGGATGGTCGCCACGCTCGCATGGGCGTTCGACCTGATGTGGACGTCGATCATCTGCCGGATGTCCATGCGGTAGATGTGGTCGGCCCCGAACACGGCCACGATGTCCGGCTGCATGCTCTCGATCAGGTGGATGTTCTGGTACACGGCGTCGGCCGTGCCCTGGAACCACGCCGGGCCGTGCCGCATCTGCGGCGGCACCACCGTGATGAAGTGCTGCGGGATGAAGCGCGCCATCGTCCAGGACTGCCGCACGTGCTCGATCAGCGACTGCGACTTGTACTGCACGAGCAGGTAGGTCGAGTAGATCTCCGAATTCACCAGGTTGGAGAGCACGAAGTCGACGATGCGGTGCTTGCCGTTGAACGGCACCGCCGGCTTGCAGCGGTTGGCGGTCAGCGGGTGCAGGCGCGAACCTTCGCCTCCGGCCATCACGAAGGCCAGGACGTTTCTATTGGCGGGCATGGGGTACTTCCTCGTTGCTGTCTGTCGATGCGATGGGGCGGTTGCAGAGGATCACGGTGCCGAGCGGCGGCACCGTGACGAGGGCGCTGGCCGGCCAGCCGCCCACTGGATGGGCGGTGGCCTGCACGCGCCCGAGATTGCCGATGCCGCTGCCGCCGTAGAAGGCAGCGTCGCTGTTGAGGAGTTCGTGCCAGGCGCCCGTCTCGGGCATCGCCACCCGCAGCGCGGTGCGTGGCTCCGGCGTCATGTTGACGATGGCGACCACCTGCGCGTCGCCGGAACGGCCGCGACGCAGGAAGCTGAGGATCGTGGGCTCGTGCCGCTCGCAGGGCAGCCAGCTGAAGCCCTCGCTGTCGAAATCGTGGACGTACAGAGCCGGCGTGGAACGATAGAAGCCATTGAGGTCGGCGAGCCAGCGCGCGACACCCGCGTGGTCAGGGCGCGCCCAGAGATACCAGTCGAGCGTGCGCTCGTGGTGCCATTCCTCCAGTTGCCCGAACTCGCCGCCCATGAACAGCAGCTTCTTGCCCGGGTGCGTCCACATCAGGCCGAACAGGTTGCGCAGGCCCGCGAAGCGCTGCCACTCGTCACCGGGCTGGCGTCCGAGCAGGCTGCCCTTGCCGTAGACGACTTCGTCGTGCGACAGCGGCAGGACGAAGTTCTCGTGGAAAGCGTAGACGGCGGAGAAGCGGATGTCGTCGCCGTGCCAGTGCCGGTAAAAGTGCGGCCGCGAGGAATAGCGCAGCGTGTCGTTCATCCAGCCCATGTTCCACTTCATGCCGAAGCCGAGGCCGCCCCAGTGCACCGGGCGCGACACCGCGGGCCAGGCGGTGGATTCCTCCGCGATCATGTGCACGTCGGAGAAGCGCGCGTAGACCGCCTTGTTCAGGTCCTGCAGGAAGCCCACCGCCTCGTGGTTCTGGTTGCCGCCGTGCGCGTTGGGGATCCATTCGCCGTGGCGGCGGCCGTAGTCCAGGTACAGCATCGAGGCGACGGCGTCCACGCGCAGGCCGTCGAAGTGGTACTTCTCCAGCCAGAAGATCGCGTTGCTGATCAGGAAGTCGCGGACCTCGTAGCGGCCGTAGTTGAAGATCAGGCTGTTCCACTCGGGGTGGAAGCCCAGGCGCGGGTCCTCGTGCTCGTACAGCGCCGTGCCGTCGAAGCGCGCGAGCGCGTGCGGGTCGGACGGGAAGTGCGAAGGCACCCAGTCGAGGAACACGCCGATGCCCTGCTGGTGCAGCGTGTCGACGAAGGCCATCAGGTCCTGAGGCGTGCCGTAGCGCGAGCTCGCCGCGAAATAGCCGGTGGTCTGGTAGCCCCAGGAGCCGTAGAACGGATGCTCGCAGATCGGCATCAGCTCCACGTGCGTGAAGCCCATGTTGTGGCAGTGCACCGCGAGTCGCTGCGCCAGTTCGCGGTAGTTCAGGAACCGGCCGTCTTCCTCGCGCTGCCAGGACCCGAGGTGCACTTCATAGATGGAGATCGGGCAGTCGTGCGACTGGCGGTGCCGCCGCGTGCGCATCCACTCCTCGTCGTGCCACTCGTACGACAGGTCCCAGATCTGGGAGGCGGTGCCCGGCGGATGCTCCATGCGGAAGGCGTAGGGATCCGCCTTGTCCATCCAGTGGCCGTGCGCGTCCTGCAGCCGGAACTTGTAGCACTGGCCGGGCCGGGCGTTCTCGATGAAGCCGCTCCAGCGGCCGCTGCCGTCGTCGATGCGATGCAGGGGCTCGCAGTGCCAGCCGTTGAAGGCGCCGATCACGCCCGCGTTGCGGGCATTCGGTGCCCAGACGGTGAACCAGGTGCCCCGCTCGGTCGGATGGGCACCCATCACTTCGAACTGTCGGTGGTGGTGGCTCGCGTGGCGCTGCGTGGGGGCCTCCGTGCGCGTGCTCACTGGAGAGCTGCTCTCCTCTTCGGGCAAATGGGGCTTCATGGCCTTCGTCGTTCTGAGCGGGCCATTCTGGGAGAGCGCGTTCGCCGCGCTTGAAGGAAGCGCAGAGCAAGCGTCGTAGGTCGGAACCTACACGCGCACAGGACAAGCGCGGTCAGTCGCGCGTACGCGTTGCACCGACGCCGAGATCGGTTGCGTCAGACGCCGAGCGGAGGCTCAGACGCCGAGGTATTGCTCGAGCAAACGGGGCTGCGACTGCAGTTCCGCAGAGCTTCCCTGGAACACGATTTCGCCCTTGACGAGGATGACGTTGCGGTCGGTCACCTGCGTCACGTGCTTCCAGGCCTTGTCGACGATGACGCTGGAGACGCCGCTCGCGCGGATCACGCCGCAGATGCGCCAGATCTCGCGCGCGATCAGGGGCGCGAGTCCTTCCGTGGCTTCGTCGAGGATGAGCACGTCGGGATTGGTCATCAGCGCGCGGCCGATGGTGAGCATCTGCTGCTCCCCGCCGGAGAGTTGCTGGCCGCCGTGGCCGAGGCGTTCCTTCAGGCGCGGGAAGGTGTCGAGCACGCGATCGTACGTCCAGTCGCGCTGCCCGGAGGTTCCGGCGCGCGCGGCCATGACGAGGTTCTCCCGGACGCTCAGGTTGCCGAAGATGCCGCGGCCTTCCGGCACGTAGGCCACGCCGAGCTGCGCGACTTCGTAGGCGGCGCGGCCGGCCATGTCGCGGCCCTTGATCTCGACGATGCCTTCGCGCGGCCGCACGATCGCCATCAGCGTCTTGAGCAGGGTGCTCTTGCCCATGCCGTTGCGGCCCATGAGGCCGATGGTCTCGCCGCGATCGACGTGGAAGTCGACGCCGCGCAGGATGTGGCTCGCGCCGTAATACGTGTGCAGCCCGCGCGCGCTGACGAGACGCTCAGGCATGCTCTTCTCCCAGGTACGCCGACTGCACGTTGGCGTCGGCGCGCACCTGCGCCGGCGTCCCGCTGGCGATCACCTGGCCGTTCACCATCACCGTGAGGTGGTCGGCCAGCGCGAACACGGCATCCATGTCGTGCTCCACCAGCATCATCGCGTGCTCCTTCTTCAGGCGCAGCAGCAGTGCGACCATGCGTTCCGCTTCGGCCGTGCCCATGCCGGCGAGCGGTTCGTCGAGCAGCAGCACCTGGGGATCGGTTGCGAGCGTCATCGCGATCTCCAGCTGGCGCTGTTCGCCGTGGCTCGCGGCACCGGCGATGGCGTGGCGTCGTGACTGCAGTCCGGCGAGCTCCAGCGCGCGCTCCGCGCGTTCGTTGGCGGCGCGCACATTCGCTGCGAGTCCGAGCCAGCGCGCCGGATGCGGGGTGCGCGACTGCGCGGCGAGCCGGATGTTCTCCCACACCGTGAAGGGCAGGAAGATGTTGGTCTTCTGGTAGCTGCGGCCGAGACCGGTGCGCGAGATGCGCTCCGGGCTCCAGCCGGTGACGTCGCGGCCGGCGAGCGTCACGCTGCCCCCGGTGGGCACGATGTCGCCGGACAGCAGGTTGGTGAGCGTGGATTTGCCGGCGCCGTTGGGCCCGATCACCGCGTGGATGCGCTCGCGCCAGAGGTCGAGCGTCACGTCGTTGACGGCAGCAAGGCCGCCGAAGCGCTTGGTGAGCTGGCGCGCGGAGAGCAGGGCTTCAGCCAAGGTGCTTGTCCTTGCGACGCATCACGCGGTCCAGGAGTCCCAGCAGCCCGCGCGGCGCGAAAGCCACCACGAACACGATGAACAGGCCCATCCACAGCATCCAGTGCTTGCCCGCATTGAACGTGCCGATGGTGGGCAGGTCCTTGAATTCGTGCAGCAGGAACTCGAAGGCGAAGGCGCCGAGGATGGCGCCGGCGAAGTTGCCCATGCCGCCCAGGATCACCATCATGATCGCGTGCGCGCTCATGTGGAATCCCATCAGCTCGGGATTGATGAAGCCGGTCTGCGCGCCCCACAGGTAACCCGCCAGGCCGGCCAGCGCGCCGGCGAGCGTGAAGGCGGCGAGCTTGTAGCCGAAGGTGCCGAAGCCCATCGCGCGCATGCGGTGCTCGTTGACGCGGATGCCCGCCAGCGCGCGGCCGAACGGGCTGAAGAGGAGCCGGCGCAGGAAGAAGTACACCAGCAGCAGCACGGCCAGGGTGAAGAAGTAGAAGACGCGCTTGTCCTCCAGGTCGAACAGCACCGCCGCCGGCTTGAAGTTGATGTACACGCCGTCGGAGCCGCCCAGCGCCTTGTTGTCGAAGAACAGGTAGAACAGCATCTGGGCGAACGCCATCGTCACCATGATGAAGTAGATGCCGTGGGTGCGCACCACGAGGAAGCCGATCACCAGGGCGGCGAGCGCGGAGGCGGCCATCGCCGCCGGCAGGGTCCACCACAGGCTCACCGGCGTGTCCGGCGGCGTGAGGAAGGCGAGGGCGTAGCCGGCGATGCCGAAGAACGCGGCATGACCCAGCGAGACGAGGCCCGTCACGCCCTGCAGCAGGTCGAGGCTCATGGCGAAGATCGCCAGGATCATCATGCGCGCGACCATCTGCGTGTAGAAATCGGTCGCCATGAAGGGGAAGGCGGCGAGCGCCACGACGGCGAGGGCCAGCCCCACCTGCAGCCCGAGTGGCAGCCTCTCTAAGTTTGCTTTCGGCGCGCTCATGCCTTGAACAGCCCTTCCGGCTTCCACAGCAGCACGATCGCCATCAGCATGTACACCAGCATGCCCGCGACGTGCGGCAGCAGCACCTTGCCGAAGGTGTCGACCAGGCCGACCAGCAGCGCGGAGATCAGCGCGCCGCGCACCGAGCCGATGCCGCCGATCACCACCACCACGAAGCACATTATCAGCACCTGCGAGCCCATGTTGGGGTACACGCTGGAGATCGGCGAGGCGATCATGCCGGCGACGCTCGCAAGGCCCACGCCCAGCGCGAACACGATGGCGTGAATGAGCTTGACGTTGACGCCCAGCGCCTCGGTCATCTGGTGGTTGAAGGCGCCGGCGCGGATCTTCATGCCCAGGCGCGTCCTGGAGATCAGGAGGTAGAGGCCGATGGCGAGCAGGACGCACAGGCCCGACATGAACAGCCGGTACACGGGATAGGACAGCGTGTCGGTGAGCGGGATCGAGGCCGAGAGCAGGTCCGGCACCTGCACGCCGTGCACTTCGTCGCCCCACAGGATGGAGCGCATCTCCTCGAAGATGTAGATCAGGCCGAACGTGAGGAGCACCTGGTCCAGGTGGTCGCGGTGGTAGAAGTGGCGGAACAGGATGCGTTCCAGCACCAGCCCGAAGAGGACCGCGATGGCGGTGCCGAGCACGATGGCGAGCAGGAGGTTGCCGGTCTTCGCGGCCAGCGACCAGGCGAGGTAGGCCCCCAGCATGTAGAAGCTGCCGTGCGCGAGGTTGACCACGCCCATGATCCCGAAGATCAGGGTCAGGCCGGCGGCCAGCATGAACAGCAACAGTCCGTACTGCACGCTGTTCAGCAGCTGGATCAGGAAGTTGGCGAAATCCATGGAACGGGGATTGTCATCCCGGGCTTGACCCGGGATCCATTGCTGCGTGCAAACGTGGATGCCGGGTCAGGCCCGGCATGACAAAGGGTGGCGCCCGTGGCCCTTAGGCCAGCTTGCAGCCCGCGCCGGAATCCGCCAGCGCCTTGGCGGCGATGCCGATCACCTTGTTGTCCTTGTTCTCGACGCGGCGCAGGTAGATGTCCTGGATCGGATTGTGGGCCTTGCTCATGCTCCACTTGCCGCGCGGGCTGTCGATCGTCTGGGTTTCCAGGGCCTTGTACAGCGCCTGCTTGTTGCCGATGTCGCCCTTCACGGCGGCCAGGCCCTGCGCCAGCAGCAGGCCGGTGTCGTAGCCCTGCACGGCATACACGTCCGGCTGCATCTTGAAGCCGCTGGCGTAGGCAGTGCGGAACTGCTTGTTGCGCGGCGTGTCCAGCGAGTCCGCATAGTGCATCGTGGTCATGATGCCCTCGGCGGCGGGACCGGCCGCTTCGAGCACGCCCTCGGTGAGGAAGCCCGATCCCCACAGCGGGATCTTGTCCTTGAGGCCGGCCGCCGCGTAGTCGCGGATGAACTTGGCCGCGCCGCCGCCGGCGAAGAAGCAGGCCACGGCGTCGGGCCGCAGCGAGGCGATCTCGGTGAGCAGCGCCTGGAATTCGACGTTGGGGAAGGGCAGGCCCAGTTCCTTGACGATGGTGCCGCCGGCCTTGGTGTAGCTGTCCTTGAAACCCTCGAAGGCCTCGTCGCCCGCCGCGTACTTCCAGGTGATCCAGACGGTGCGCTTGAGGCCCTTGTCCATCATCGGCTTGCCGAGCGCGAGCGTCGGCTGGCTGTTGGTGAACGAGGTGCGGAACACGTTGGGGGCGCACAGCGCGCGCGTCGCCGCATGCACGCCCGCGTTCGGGATCAGGTTCAGCACGCCGGATTCGCGCGCCACGCGCTGGATGCCCATCTGCACGCCCGAGTGCACCGTTCCGATCAGCACGTCGACCTTGTCACGCTGGACCAGGCGGTTGGCGTTCTCGACGCCCTTGGACGGCTCCGACTCGTCGTCGACCTTGAACCACTCGATCTCGCGGCCCCCGAGCTTGCCGCCCTTCTCGGCGATCGCCATGCGCACGCCGTTCTCGATGGCCACGCCCAGCTGCGCGAAGGTGCCCGTGTAGGGCAGCATGAAGCCCACGCGGATCTTGTTGGACTGGGCGCGCACGATCTCCGGCAGCAGCAGCCCGGTGGATGCCGCGCCGACGAAGGCGGCACCGCGGGAGAGAACGAGGCGGCGAGTGGTCATGGAGGCTCCTTCTTTGGGTCGCCGGGGCACGGAGGCTCGGGCGGGTTTTTCTGATCGTCGGATTGTGCTTGCACGTGGCGGGCGCTCGCCACATGGCTTTCCCTCAGGATTGTGCCGCCCGCAACTTGAAGCGCTGGATCTTGCCCGTCGCCGTTTTCGGCAACTCCGGCACGAAGGCGATCCAGCGCGGGTACTTGTAGGGCGCGAGCCGCGTCTTCACGTGCGCCTGCAGGTCTTCCGCCGACGCCTGCTGTCCGGTCTTCAGCACGACGTAAGCCTTGGGCTTGACGAGGCCGTCCTGGTCGGCGACGCCGATCACCGCGGCCTCGAGCACGCTGGCATGCGTCATCAGGCAGGCTTCCACCTCGAAGGGCGAGACGTAGATGCCGCCGACCTTGAGCATGTCGTCGCTGCGGCCGCCGTAGGTGTAGTAGCCGTCGGCGTCGCGCGTGTACTTGTCGCCGCTGCGCGTCCAGTCGCCGGCGAAGGTCGCCTTGGTCTTCGCGCGGCTGTTCCAGTACATGATCGCGGCGCTCGGGCCGTTGATCTGCAGCTCGCCGATCTCGCCGGGGCCGCACTCGCGGCCGTCGTCGCCGACGATGCGCAGCTCGTAGCCGGGCACCGCCTGGCCGGTGGTGCCGTAGCGCACCTTGCCCGGCCGGTTGGACAGGAAGATGTGCAGCATCTCGGTCGAGCCGATGCCGTCCAGGATTTCGCAGCCGTACTCCGCGGTCCAGCGCTGGCCGATCTCCGCCGGCAGCGCCTCGCCGGCGCTGGTGCACACGCGAAGCTTCAGCTCCTGCTTCTTCGGGCGGCCCGCGTCGGCGAGCAGCGCCGCATAGAGCGTCGGCACGCCGTAGAAGATCGTCGGCTTGAATTCCTTCAAGACGCGGAACACGTCGGCCGGCGTCGGCCGCGACGGCAGCAGCAGCGTGGTCGCGCCCACGCTCATGGGGAAGGTGAGGGCGTTGCCGAGACCGTAGGCGAAGAACAGCTTGGCGGCGGAGAACACGAGGTCGTTCTCGCGGATGCCCAGCACGGCGCGGCCATAGAGTTCGGCCGTCTGGATCAGGTGGCTGTGCAGGTGCACCGTGCCCTTGGGCGTGCCGGTGGAGCCGCTGGAGTACAGCCAGAAGCAGGCGTCGTCGCTGGAGGTGCCGGCGACTTCGTTGCCGTCGCTGCCGAAGGCGACGAGATGCGCCACGGAGTGTTCGCCCGTGTCGCCGGCCACGATCACCTGCTTCAGCGTCGAGACCTTGCCCACCAGCGTTTCGAAGGCGGGCAGCAGCGGCTTCGAGACGCACAGGGCCTGCGCGCGCGAATCGCGCAGCATGAACTCGAAATCCCTGGTGGTGAGCAGCGTGTTGGCCGCGATCGGCACCACGCCGGCCAGGATGCAGCCGAGGAACACGACGGGCCACTCGAGCGTGTCGAGCATCACCAGCATCACCCGCGTCTCGGGCGCGAAGCCCTTCTTGCGCAAGGCGGAGGCGAAGCGCCGCGATTGTTCGGCCAGCTGCCCGTAGGTGAGGGTCTGGCCGCTCGCCGTGTCGATGTAGGCAACCTTGTCGAAGCGCGTGGCGTTGCGCTGCAGGAGGTCGTGGGCCGCGTTGTAGTCGCGCGGGATGTCCACGTGCGGCGGCGTGGTGGAGTGGTCGGCGTGGCTCAGGTGCATCTGTTGTCTCCTCGTGCCCCTTGATCTTTGTCGTCCCGGGCGCGTCCCCCGGAGTTGTCATCCCGGGCTTGACCCGGGATCCATGGGTCCCGGCTCGGAGGCCGGGACGACAGGTTATGCGGTGACCTTCTGCAGCGCCGGAATCGCTTCCTTCTCCAGCCACTCGCGGCACCAGGCCGTGCCCAGTTCTTCCGGCATCGTGCCGGCGCTCGCATCGTGGCACCACACCTCGCCGATGCGCTGGGCGCCGAGGCCCTGCAGGCGCTCGTCGAATTTCTTGCCGCCGAAGCAGAAAGTCTGCGCGTAAGTGCGGTCGCCCAGCGCGATCACGCCGTAGCGGACGTGGCCAAGGAACTTCGGTTGGAGGTCCAGCGAGTCGTACAGCGCGCGGGCGTTGTCGGGGACGTCGCCGGAGCCGTAGGTGGACGAGCAGATGAGATATAGCGCATCCTCGTCGAACACGCCGATGTCCTGGCCGTCCATCAGCACGACCTCGATCTCGTCCACGAGATCGGCGCAGTCCATCTGGATGGCCTGGGCGACGTAGTCGGCCGTGCTGGTCATGGTGCCGACGAGGATCCTGAGCTTCATGCGGTTTCCGTTCACCTGCAGTAAACTGCTTGACGTTGCGAGTTCAGGAAGTATACTGCAATCTTGATCCAGCGCAAGGTTTCCGCAGAAGCACCGCCCACCATGCAGCTCATGAGCGACACCGACAACCGCGCCACCCTCGCCGAGCTGGGAGGGCGGGTCCGCGCCTGGCGCGCACGGCGCGGCATGACGCGCAAGCAACTGGCCGCGGACTCCGGCCTGTCCGAGCGTTTCCTGGCCGACGTCGAAAGCGGCAAGGGCAACGTCTCGATCAATTCGCTCGAAGCCGCGGCGCGCGCGCTGAACATCACCATCCTCGACCTGCTGCAGGACGCGCCGCGTCCGGCGCTCGCGCGCATCCATGGCCTCGTGTCGCGGCTCGAGGATGCGCAGCTGGACCAGGCGCATTCCCTTCTCGCCGCGACCTTCGGCCTCGCCGATGCGCAGGGCCGCGAGCAGCGCATCGCCCTGGTCGGCCTGCGCGGCGCCGGCAAGACCACGCTGGGTGCGCAACTCGCCGCCCAGCGCGGGATTCCCTTCATCGAACTGGATCGCGAGATCGAGCGCGAGGCCGGCACCAGCATGAACGAGATCCTGCTGCTGCACGGGCAGGCCGGCTATCGCCGCTACGAACGCCGCGCGCTGCTGCGCATCGCCGAAGAGCACGCCGACGGCGTGGTGATGACCACCGGCGGCAGCATCGTGAGCGAGCGCGAGACCTTCGACCTCCTGCAAAGCCACTTCCATTGCGTGTGGGTGAAGGCCAGCCCCGAGGAGCACATGAGCCGCGTGGTCGCCCAGGGCGACATGCGGCCCTTCACCGCGGCGCACGGCGAGAACGCCATGGGCGAGGCGCTGGAGGACATCCGCCGCATTCTCGCGAGCCGTGAATCCCTGTATGCCCATGCCGATGCGGTGGTTGACACCTCCGCGCGCACGGTCAAGCAATCCCTCAGAGACCTGGAGCGGGCCGTGCCCGCCCCGCAGCCCACGACCCTGGAGACCCGATGAATGCGATGACCGAACCCCTGCTGTTCAAGCAGGTGCTGGCCGGCGAAGAGCGCGAGCTCGTGAGCTTCGCGACCCATCCCTCGCGCTACCGCCACTGGAAGCTTTCCGTCGAAGGCGACGTCGCGCGCCTGAAGCTGGACATCGACGAGGACGGCGGCATCAAGCCCGGCTACAAGCTCAAGTTGAACAGCTACGACCTGGGCGTGGACATCGAGCTGCATGACGCGCTCAACCGCATCCGCTTCGAGCATCCGGCGGTGAAGGTGGTGGTGTTCGAAAGCGGCAAGGACCGCATCTGGTGCTCCGGCGCCAACATCTACATGCTGGGCCTGTCCACCCACGCCTGGAAGGTGAACTTCTGCAAGTTCACCAACGAGACGCGCAACGGCCTGGAAGACGCCTCGCGCAACGAGGGCCTGAAATCGATCGCGGCGGTGACCGGCGCCTGTGCCGGCGGCGGCTATGAACTGGCGCTGGCTTGCGACCGCATCGTGATGGTCGACGACCGCTCCTCCACTGTGAGCCTGCCCGAGGTGCCGCTGCTGGGCGTGCTGCCCGGCACCGGCGGCCTGACGCGCGTGACCGACAAGCGCAAGGTCCGTCGCGATCTCGCCGACATCTTCTGCACCACCAGCGAAGGCGTGCGGGCCGACCGCGCCAGGGACTGGAAGCTGATCGACGGCCACGCCAAGCCGCAGGCCTTCGGCGCGCTGGTGGACCACGAGGTCGCGGCGCTGCGTGCGCAGTCCGGCCGCAGCGGCCCGGAGCAGGGCATCGCCCTCACGCCGGTGCAGGCGAAGATCGACGAGCAGGGCTACCACTACGACGTGGTGGACGTGCAGGTCGACCGCGCCGCGCGCATCGCCACGCTGACCGTGCAGGCGCCGAAGGCGCACGTCGAGTCCACGCCCGAAGCGATCGTCGCGGCCGGCGTGAAGTGGTGGCCGCTGCAGCTCGCCCGCGAGCTGGACGACGCGATCCTGAACCTGCGCACCAACGAGCTGGAGATCGGCACCTGGGTGATCAAGACCCGCGGCGACGCCAACCTCGTGATGCTGGCCGACGCGACGCTGGAGAAGCTGAAGTCGCACTGGCTGGTGCGCGAGACCCTCGGCGCCCTGCGCCGCACGCTGGCCCGCCTGGACGTCACCAGCCGTTCGCTGATCGCCCTGGTGGACGAGGGCTCCGCCTTCGCCGGCACGCTGTACGAACTGGCGCTCGCCTGCGACCGCATCTACATGCTGGACCTGCCCGATGCGCCCGACGCCGCGCCGGCGCTGCGCCTGAACGAGGCCAACTTCGGCCGCTATCCGGAAGTGAACGGCCTCACGCGCCTGCAGACCCGCTTCAACGAGGATGCGTCCACGGTGCGGCAGCTGCACGACCTGCAGGACAGCCCGCTGCGCGCCGACCAGGCGCTGGAGCTGGGCCTCGTGACGCTCACGCCCGACGACATCGACTGGGACGACGAGATCCGCCTCATGCTGGAGGAGCGCGCTTCGCTGTCGCCCGATGCGCTCACCGGCATGGAAGCCTCGCTGCGCTTTCCGGGCAGGGAGACGATGGAGACGCGCGTGTTCGGGCGCCTGTCCGCGTGGCAGAACTGGATCTTCATCCGTCCCAACGCCGTGGGCGAGGAGGGGGCCCTCAAGCTGTTCGGCACCGGCAAGAAGGCGAAATTCGACTGGAAGCGCGTTTGAGGTTCGTCATTCCCGCGGAGGCGGGAACCCAGGGCTTCCGCCCTTTTGAATGCCCTGGATCCCCGCCTGCGCGGGGATGACGGGAACGGAGCAAAGAGACATGAGCACCATCGACCTGCAGGCCAAGATCCCCAACAACGTCAGCCTGGCCGACAACCGCCAGCTGCAGCGCGCGCTGGAACACTGGCAGCCCGCCTTCCTGAACTGGTGGGACGAGATGGGCCCGAGCGACTTCAAGGCCAAGGAGGTGTACCTGCGCACCGCCATCGGCGTGGACGCGCAGGGCTGGGCGCAGTACGGCTACACGCCGATGCCCGACTACCGCTGGGGCATCTTCCTGGCGGACCGGGAAGAGGGCCGCAAGATCGGCTTCGGCGACCACATGGGCGAGGACGTCTGGCAGGACGTGCCCGGCGAGTACCGCTCCACTTTCCGCCGCCTGATCGTGACGCAGGGCGACACCGAACCGGCGTCCGTCGAACAGCAGCGCCTCCTGGGCCACACCGCGCCTTCGCTCTACGACCTGCGCAATTTGTTCCAGGTCAACGTGGAAGAGGGCCGCCACCTGTGGGCCATGGTCTACCTGCTGCACGCGCACTTCGGCCGCGACGGCCGCGAGGAGGCGGAAGAACTGCTGATGCGCCACAGCGGCGACGCCGACAAGCCGCGCATCCTGGGCACCTTCAACGAGCCCATGGACAACTGGCTGTCCTTCTTCATGTTCACCTACTTCACCGACCGCGACGGCAAGTTCCAGCTGAAGTCGTTCGCCGAATCGGCCTTCGACCCGCTGGCGCGCACCACGCGCTTCATGCTGACCGAGGAAGCGCACCACATGTTCGTGGGCGAGACGGGCGTCGGCCGCGTGATCAAGCGCACGCTGGAGGTGATGAAGGAACTGGACACCGACGACTGGAAGAAGGTGCGCGAGGCCGGCGCCGTCGACCTGCCCACCCTCCAGAAGTTCATGAACTTCTGGTTCACGAGCTCGCTGGACCTGTTCGGCTCCGAGGCGTCCTCCAACGCCGCCAACTACTTCGCCAACGGCATCAAGGGCCGGCCGGACGAGGCCAAGTTCGCCGACCACGTGGAAGCCGGCACCGAGATGACCCTCCACGTGCCGGACGGCAAGGGCGGCGTGAAGGAAGACAAGGTCTCGGTGCGCAACGGCATCAACGAGATCACGCGCCTGGAGTACGTGAAGGACTGCAACGTGGGCGTGACGCGCTGGAACTTGGGCGTCAAGCGCGCCGGCGTGCCCTTTGAGCTGAAACTGCCGTCCACGCGCTTCCGCCGCCAGGTCGGCATGTGGGCCAACATTCCCACCACGCCGGAAGGCCAGCCGATCGCGCAGGCGGAGTTCGACGCGAAGAAGGACGACTGGCTGCCGACCGAAGCCGACGTGGATTTCGTCAAGAGCCTGATGCAGCGCGTCACCGAGCCGGGCAAGATGGCCGCGTGGATCGCCCCTCCGGACCGCGGCATCAATGCGCAAGCGGTGGAGTACGAGTACGTGAAGCTCTGATCGTCGACGTGTAGGGTGGGCAAGCTCCGCTTGCCCACCATGCGCCCGATCGTGCGAACGGTGGGCAAGCGAGCTTGCCCACCCTACGGAGGGTCAAGCCACGGCGGGCAACTGACCGCGCTCGTCGAGCCGGAACAGCGACACCGCCTGCACCAGCCGCGCCGCCTCGCGGTTGAGGCTTTCCGCCGCGGCGGCGGATTCCTCGACGAGGGATGCATTGCTCTGGGTGACGTGGTCGATCTGCGTGACGGCCTGGCTCACTTCGGTGACGCCCTTGGTCTGTTCGCCCGTCGCGGCGCTGATCTCGGCGATCAGCACGCTCATGTCCTGCATCCGCGCGAGAACTTCGCCCATGCTTTCGCCGGCATGGGCGGCGTGCCGTTCGCCGTCGCCCACCTTGGAGACGCTGGCGTCGATCAGCGCCTTGATCTCCTTGGCCGCGCCCGCGCTGCGCTGGGCCAGGTTGCGCACCTCCGAGGCCACCACCGCGAAGCCGCGGCCCTGTTCGCCGGCGCGCGCGGCTTCCACCGCGGCGTTCAGCGCCAGCAGGTTGGTCTGGAAGGCGATGCCGTCGATCACGCCGATGATGTCGGTGATGCGGCGGCTGGCCTGCGTGATCTCGCCCATGGTCTCCACCAGCTGCTGCACCGCGCCGCCGCTGCGTTCGGCCGACCGGCTGGCCGCGGCCGCCATGTCGCTTGCCTGCCGCGTCGTGTCGGCGTTGGCGCGCACCGTGGCGCTGATCTGCTCCATGGATGCCGCGGTCTGCTGCAGGTTGCCCGCCTGTTCCTCGGTGCGCTGGCTCAGGTCCTGGCTGCCCACCGCGATCTGGCCGCTGCCCGTGGCGATGCTGTCGCTGGATTGGCGCACCGTGCCCACCAGGTGCACCAGGCTGTCGTTCATGCGCGCCAGCGCCGCCAGCAGCTGCGCCGCCTCGTCGCTGCCGCGCACCTCGATGCGCGAGCGCAGGTCGCCCATGGCCACGCTTTCCGCCACCTGCACGGCGCGGCGCAGGCGCGAGACGATGCTGCGGCTGATCGCCAGGCACACCGCCAGCAGCACCGCCGCGGAGAGCGCGGCGACCGCCACGATGGCGACGTTCGCACGGCGGGCGGCGGCTTCGCTCCCGGCCTGCACCGCCTGCGAGCGGCGCGCGATCCGCTCGGCCAGTTCGCCCATGTCCTTCTCCACCTTGTGGAAGGACGCATTGAAGGCCTCCATGCGCTTGAGGGCCTCCTGCTTGTCGTTGAAGGCGACCGACACCACGCTGGTCGCGTGCACCAGGTACTCGTCCAGTGCCGGCCGCAGTTGCTCCAGGGCCTGGCGGGTGTCCGCATCGAGATGCATCATCTCGAGCTGCTGCAATGCGCCCTGGAACTGGTTGCCGTGCGCATCGAGGTCGGCACGCACGGCCTGCCGCTGTTTCTCGGCGTCGGCGCTGTCACGCTGGCCCACCTGCAGGGCCGAGAGGACGTCGCCGCGCATGGCGTCGTGGGCCTGGTCGGCCGTCATCTGCTGTTTCAGCGCCGACGCGTCCCTCAGGATGTCCTGGGTGGCGGTCGTCAGCAGGCGGGCGGCCAGCACGCCCGTGGCGCCCACGCCGATGACGAACGCGAGGGCCAGGGTGCCCAGCGCCAGGAGCTTGCGGGAGATCGTGAACTGGAAGGTCATGCGCGCGACTTGCAACCGGTTGTAATGCGGTCCAAGGTAGCACGCGCCTTTCGTGCCGGCCGTGATTTGCTGCCGTGCAACAAGGTACGCCGCCGGACGGTTGCTGCAAGGGTGCGGGTGGTCCGACCGGCCGCGCGCTTAGAATGCGGACCGCGTCGGAGCGTAGCGCAGTCTGGTAGCGCATCTGGTTTGGGACCAGAGGGTCGTAGGTTCGAATCCTATCGCTCCGACCAATTCTTCCTTCTTACTTCTCTGGTTGACCAGACGCAACCGTGGGTAACGATATCTCTGCAATTGTCTGGCTGGATACAAAGGCCGAGTCCGTTCGGCGCCACAGATCAGCCACTCGTCGTGACCTGAGCCATTTCGTGAGGGAAGCACTGTAAGTGCTTGTTGCGTAAGGCTCCCACGTGTGTGTAGCTGTCATCCGCCGGACCGCTGCACGCTCCTTTTGCCCGCCCCACGCATTCCGCATCGCCTGAGTGGGAGAGGGCAACCAGTGCGGTTTTTCCGTCGCCGCATGCGTTGTCCTGTCCTGACGCACGCCCTATAAACCACGCTTTTCGGCCCGAACGGCCGACCAGCACGGGCGAATACGGGAGTCGTCCGCCCAGCTCAGGATTGCCACGGGCACCCAGTGCGTGCCCGCCGAGGGGCGTGTCATGTCGACACTTCGCACCGTCCGCACCGCGTTCGCCCGTTCGTGGCTCGTGAACGCGATCAGCTCTGCTTTTGCCGAACGCCCTGCGCCGGCACCCGGACCGGCCCCGGCCGCCCCCCGGGGCCGGAAGACCCGGCGACCCGGCGGCTACGTCATGGAGGCGATGGAGCCGCGGCTGATGCTGTCGGCCGACCTGCTCTATGGCGACTACGACGATCCGCCCTCGATCACCGACTTCGCCGGCATCGCGGCGTACGTGGAGGACATCGCCTCGACCAGCTACACCTTGCGGGTCGAGCAGGACGGCAGCGACCTGTACTGGCGGCTCTATGCGGCGGGCACGGACGTGCTGCCCATTCCGGGCAGCCTGCAGCTCGCGGTGGACGAGGAGCTGATCGACGACGCGACCGACCTCGACGTCAACATCAAGCGCGACAACCTCGGCCTGACCGACATCGGCGGCAGCGGCCTGGACTTCGACGACTTCGTCGGCGACCGGATCACGGTCGACATGGACAGCCTGGCGCTGTTGAACGGCAAGTTCGCGGGCACCGCGGTCGACATCGACTTCGATGGCGGCAAGGACCTCGACCTCGGCCAGATCTTCGGCGTGGTGCTCCCGAGCCCACTCACCCTGCTGGACGACCAGCTGGTGCTGTCCGGCAACGGGACGGGCACCGCCGGCACGGGCGACGTGCAGATCCACAGCACCTCGGACATCACCGGCACCGTGCCGGGCACCGCGCCGGGCGCCGGGGGAACCGTCACGGTCAACATGACCGGCGACCTCACGCTCCAGTCCGACTCGAAGATCGTCCTGGGATCCGGCACGTCCGTCACCGCGGCGAACATCACGCTGACGGCGGACAACACCGGCTCGCCGCTGGTGCGCGGCATCCTCGCCAACGCCACGGGCACCGTGACGCTGAACGGCACCACGCTCAACGCCACCGACGGAACCACGCAGGGCACGATCAACGTCACCGCGCGTGGCCGCGTGGATGCTACCGGCGACAAGGCGGAGAAGGGCGACACCTACTTCGACACGGTCGCGGGGACCGTCGTCACCAGCTTCTCCACCGCCAAGGTGGACATCGTGGGCGCCACGACGATCAATGCGTCCGTGCTGAACGTGCTGGCCGAGATCGATACCGACATCGAGGCGAGCGTCGAATCCGACAACGTCGACATCAAGGTCCTCACCGTCTGGGCCGCGGGCGATGCGCGGGTCACCATCGGCGACGCGAACGTCGCGGGCACCACCACCATCAACGTTTCCGACAAGCTCACCGCCGAGGCGAAGAGCGACGTCAACATCAAGGCCGAGGCCAGGCCGGACAGCGCCAACGCCACTTCGCATACGGCCGACGCCGCGATCAGCAATGTCAACGTGGTCGACGTCGGCATCCCCGTGATCGTGCCCGGCGGCTTCACGAGCGGCGCCGACATGTTCGTCGGCGGCGCGGCGGTGATCGCCGCGACCAACAGCGCCAGCTTCAAGGCCACCGACGCGATCACCGTGCTCAACACGGCCGACGGCGGCGTCGCCGACACCTTCGGCGGCGTGCTGGCGCTGACCTTCATCGATTCGGACACCACGGCCACCCTGACCGGCAATGCGGCGATCACGGCGCCGACCGTCGAAGTGCTCGCGAGCACCACGCGCAATGTCACCACCACGGCCAAGGGCACGCCCGGCGGGGTGCGCGACGACAACGACGCCGCCACGCAGACCGAAGGCGAGGAGGCGCTGCAGCAGAACAACGCGCAGACCGGTGACGACGATCTCACCATCGCCGCGGCCATCGCGGTCAGCCACACCGCGGGCTCGACGAGTGCCACCGTCGACTCGGGTGCCGGCAACGCGGTCACCGTGACCGCCACCACCGAGCTGAAGGTCGGCGCGGAATCGAAGGACTCCGTGGCCGTGCTGGCCGACGCGTCGGTGGACGTGGAGTCCTCGGACCCCGGCATCGCGGTCGCGGCCGCGCTCAACATCGTCGATCTCCAGGTCGACGCGGGCCTCGGCGGCACGCTGAACGCCACCACGCCGGCGGTGAAGGTCAGCGCCGTGATGGATGCCGACGAGACCTTCAGGTCGCAGGCGATCTCGGGCGCGGGCTCCAGCGACGGCATCGGCGCGGCCGGCGCCTTCGCCGTCAACTGGGTCACCACCTCGGTGCGGGCCTCGGTGGCGAACGGCGCGGTGCTGAACCTGAACGGGGCCGCGCTGACGCTGACCGCCACCAGCGACACGCGCAGCAGCGTCGAAGCCAAGCCGCAGGAAGACGCCGTCAGCGGCGAGAGCCTGGGCCTCGGCGCCTCCTTCGCGCTCAACGTCGTCGACAACGGCACGCAGGTGCTGGTCGGCAACGGTGCCGCCGTGAACGGCGCGTCGACGGCCACGATCCTGGCGCAAGGCACGCACAAGCTCGACACGACGGCGTCCATGAGCGCCGGCGGCGGTTCCGCGGCCACGCCGGTGGCCGCGCTCACGTTCTCCAACAACGCCACCGGCGTCCTGCTGGACACCGGTTCCACCCTGCAGGCCACCGGCAACGTGGACGCCGAGGCCACCCAGGCGGTCGAGATCACGACGGAGGGCAAGGGCGACGCCGAGGCCGACAAGACGTTGGCCCTCGGCGCCGTGTTCGCCTACACCAGCACCGGCGACGCGGTCTCTGCCCGCGCCCTGGGCACCATCACCAGCGGCGGCAACGTCGGCATCAAGGCCAAGGGCCAGGGCAGGAACGAGACGAAAACCACCGCCAACGCGAGCGGTGCCTCCGACAACGACAGCGGGCAGACCGTCGACCAGCAGGGCGACGCGCAGCAGCAGGCCGCGAAGAACCAGGGCGGACAGGGTGCCGCCAGCGGCACGCCGAACGCCGAAACCTCGGACGGCGCGATCGCCATCGCCGCCGCGGTGAGCTACAGCGTCAACAACAGCAGCGTGAGCACCACCCTCGGCGGCACGATCACGGCCGCGAACGGCACGGTGACGCTCAGCGCGCTGTCCAACCAGGACAGCAGCACCGGGGCGGACGGCCAGGCGGTCGCCAAGGATGCGGCCGGCGCCGGCGCGGCGGTCGCCATCACGCGCACCGACGTGATCACGCTGAGCGAAGTCCAGTCCGGCGGCTCCATCGCCGCCGACGGCGTGACCATCGAGTCCGGCATGCTGGACGTCGATGGCGACACGAAGCACAGCAGTGCTTCGGACGCCAAGTCCGGTGCCGGCTCGAAGGACGCCGTCTCGCTGGCCGGCGCCTTGGGCCTGACCATCTCCACCAGCGACACGCGGGCCGCGGTCGCCACCGGCGGCACGATCACCGTGGCGGACGGCAGCGACGCCGGTTCCGACGCGGGCGAGGTCAAGGTCAGCGCGACCGAAGACTCGAGGAACACGGCCAGGGCCGAACCGACCGTCAACGCCGAAGGCAGCTTCGGCCTCGGTGCCTCGGTCACCTTCGCGATCGCCACCCACGAAGTGACGGCCGAAGTCGAGGACGACGCCCTCATTGACGGCGCGAAGGACGTCACCCTGCTGGCGAAATCGAACCTCGACGTCGACGCGACGTCGCAGGCCGGCGTCGAAGGCGATGCGGTGTTCGCACCCGTCGTCGCCGTGGCCCTGGTGGACACCTACACCGTCGCGCGCCTGGGAACGCTGTCCGCCGGCAGCGGCAGCTTCACCGGCAACCTGTCGATCACCGCCGACCACACCGGCAACGTGGAGAGCCACGCGGCCGGTTCCGCCGACTCGCAGGACGCGGCCGTCGGCATTTCGGTCGCCGTGACCCACACCGACGAACAGACGCGCGCCTTCCTGGAACGCTCGCTCACCGTCGGCGGCAACGTGCTGGTGAACGCGAAGGGCATGCACGACGCCAGCGCCGACGCGAAGGCCACGGCCTCCGGCGCCCGCGACACCACGACGGACAACAGCAGCAAGAACACGGACGAGAAGGTCGAGAAGGAGACGGGGGAAGCGACCGACAAGAAGAAGGTGGAGGGCGCGACGCGCCGCCGCGAACTGCCAGCGCCGCCGGAAGCCGGCTATGTGCATTTCGAGAGCGCCAAGTCCGATCTCGGCGAACTGCAGCAGGAAGAGCGGGACATGCTCGACCGCTATGCCGCCTACCTGGTGCAGCACCAGTCTTCGGGCACCGAAGGCGCGCGCGTCACGGTGTCCGGCTTCACCGATGCGGTGGACGACTACCTCGACAACCTGAAGCTCGCGAGGGACCGGGCGCAGACGGTCGTCGACTACCTCAAGGGCAAGGGCGTGCTGGACTCGCAGATCCGGATGCTCTGGTACGGCGAGACCAATCTCGCGATCAAGACCACCGCGAGCGAGGTCAAGAACCGCCGCGTCGAGATCCAGATCCACGGGCCCGATTCCGAGGACTTCGCGCAGAACATCCAGTTCGACGTCGACCAGCCGCTCGCGGGCGACGACATCGACGGGCCGGCCTACGCCGACCTCGAATGGGATCCGGCCAACATCGCCGAACTGGAAGCCTTCGCGGCGATCCTCAACGAGCACCGCGACGCGTTCGGCACGGTCGCCGGCCACACCAGCAGCAAGTTCACGCCGGAACACAACCTCGGCCTGTCCGAGCGGCGCGCCAAGATCACGGCGAACTACCTGGTGAACGAACTGGGCGTCGACCGCAGGCAGCTGCGCGTGGTGTGGTTCGGCGAATCCGACCTCGAGGTGCCGACCGGGCCCGACGACGAGAACGGCCCCAACCGGCGCGTCGAGCTGTCCGTGGTCTACAGCAAACCGGCCAGCGTGACCGAGCAGGATCCGCCGAGCGAGATCGAGGTCAAGAGGCCGACGTCCGAAACCGATCTGAACAAGGGCGAGACGAGCGACCAGGGCCAGGAGAAGAACGGCGCCATCGCGGTGGCCGGGGCCTTCGCCCTCGACATGGCGCAGGCCAGCACCTCCGCCGCCCTGGGCGGCGACGTCACGCTGGTCGTGCAGGGCACGGTCACCGTGCGCAGCGAAGCGAACATGAATGCCGCGGCCTATGCCGACGGCAGCGCGGTCACGAGCGAGAGCGGCACCGCCGTCGGCGCCGCGATCGCCCTGAACTGGTCGGACGCCGACCAGCGCGCCGAGATCTCCGGGGCGAACGTCACGGCGGACGGCATCGTCGTCGAGACGCGCATGCTGGAACGCAGCGTGGGCCTCACGGCGTCCGAGCCGCAGACCGTGGACGTGGACAAGGACACGATCTACGTCGGCGACGCGGACGGCCTCACGACCGGCGAGGAGGTCACCTACGGCAACGGCGGCGGCACCAGCATCGACGGGCTCACCGACGACGGCGGCACCACCAAGTACTACGTCATCAAGCTGGACGGCGGCAAGATCCAGCTGGCCGCCTCGCTGCAGGATGCGAAGGACGGCAAGCAGATCGACCTGAAGGACCAGGGCGCCGGCGACTCGCACAAGATCGACCGCGCGGGCAGCGACAACGACATCACCTTCGACCCCGACAAGAAGCGGGTCGAGTTGAAGCTGTCCGACGACGTCGCCTGGGTCACCGGCGACGCCGTGGTGTACGACAACGACGGCAACCCGGACATCGGCACCGGCAGCAAGAAGCTCACCAGCGGCACGACCTACTTCGTGATCACCGCGCCGCCCGGCACCGGTGGCACCTTCCAGCTGGCGGCCTCGCGCGAGGATGCACTCGCGGGCAAGGCCGTGGAGATCGACATCGGCGGCGGGACGGCCGGCAAGCTCAAGGAAAGCGTGCACGGCGGCGGCGCGATGGCCGTCTCGGGGGCGGGCGCGGGCAAATACGGCGTGGCGGGTTCGTTGGCCGGGAACCTTGCCACCGGCACGGTGGAGGCCCGGCTGGGCGACGGCGCGGTCCTCACGTCGCGCGACGGTTCGGATGTCGACACCGCCATCGGTGCGATCGTGGTGCGGGCCGACCAGTCCACCTACAACTTCGCGGGCGCCACGCCGAAGGCGGAGCCCGCCTCCGGCAAGGCGCTGGGCCTGGGACTCTCGTTCGCGGTCAACGTGTCGGCCACCGACACGCTCGTCACCATGGCCGAGAGCGCCGGCATCGCGGGTGCCGACGACGTGCAGTTCACCAGCAACGCGGCGTATGCGATGGCAGCGCAGGCGAAGGCCGGCGGGCAGGCGGCGCGAGACGGCGGCGCGTATGCGGGCGCAGTGGCGCTGAACGTCGCGCTGAACAACACCCGCACGACGATCGCGGGCGAGGACGACACGACCGACGTCACCGTCGGCGCGTTCGAAGTGGATGGCGACCTGTCCATCACGGCCACGGGTTCGGAGAACGTCCGCACCGAGGCGGATGCCGACACCAAGGGCGCGGCCACCGGCGTGGGCATCGCCATCGGACTGGGCTGGATCGTCGACGACCCGGATGTCGTGCTGGCGCGCGACGTATCGGGCGGCGCGGCCGAAGCGGACGACGTGACGCTCGCCGCGGCGTCCTCGACGGCCGTTGCCACCTCCGTGAGCGGCAGCGCCGAGGGGGGCCGCAAGGAAGGCGAGGGCGGCAAGACGGCCGACCAGGAAAGCACGGCCAAGACCGACACGGCGAAGAAGAAATCCGGCGGCAACCTCGAGGCGCCCAAGGCGGGCGAGCAGGCCGACACCGCGAACACGACCGCGGAGACCCAGACCGGCAATCCCGGCGAGCAGGGCGGTTCGGCCCAGAACGCCAGCACCCAGCAGAAGGGCGGCACGGTGCGCGTCGCGGGCGCCCTCGGCGCCGCCGTGGTGCAGCCCGAAACGAAGGCCAGCATCGCCGACGGCGTGTCCATCGACGCGAGCGGCACCGTCCGCGTGGCGGCGACGAGCGACACCGACGTGTCCACGCTGGCCACGGGCCTCGCGTACGCCAAGGACGCCAAGACCGGCGTCGGCGCCGCCGTGGCCGTGAACTACGTGAACATGACCGACATCGCCGAGATCGGCGAGAACGTCGTGATCAGCGCCGGCGCGGTGCAGGTCGAGGCGGGCACCACCGCGGGGCAGCAGAGCAACGTGCAGACGATCGCGCTGGCCGGCGGCGGCGCCGCGCAGGAAGAACAGGCCGGGGGCGGTGGTGGAGGCGGAGGTGGAGGCGGTGGCTCCGGCGAGAGCAAGACCTCCGCCGCAGGCGCGGCCGGCGTCAACATCGTGGTCGCCCATACGCGCGCCTCGATCGGCGACGGCGCCAGCGTGACCGCGTCCAGCGGCGACGTCGACCTCACGGCGCGCCGCCACGTCGGCGTGCAGAACATCGCGGGCGGCGGCGCCCTCACGATGGGCAACAGCGGCAGCAACGACAAGAGCATCGGCCTGGCCATCGGCTTCAACTGGGTCGAGATGGACACCCATGCGTCGATCGGCGCGGGTGCCGACGTGACGGCCTCGGGCGACGTCAAGGTGGTGGCGGATGCCGTGACGGCCGCGGCTCCCATCGACATCCCGGACATCCCGCTGATCGACGAACCGGACATCGAGATCTCCAACCTGGTGATCGGCGCCGCGATCGGCGCGAGCAGCAGCGGCGAAGGCAACGCCGCCGGCTGGTCCGCCGCGGGCTCGGCGGCCGTCAACATCGTGCAGGGCGAGACGCATGCATCGATCGGCGCCGGTGCCAATGTCACGGCGGGCGACGACGTCGAAGTCCGCGCCACCGACAAGACCACGATCACCGACGTCGTCGGCGCGCTGGCGGGCAGCAAGGAAGGCAAGGCCGTCGGCGTCAGCCTGGACGTCAGCGTGGTCCTGAAGGACACCGAAGCCTTCATCGCCGCGTCGGAGGATGCGGGAACGCCCACGCACGTCACGGCCGGCGGCAACGTCGTGGTGGATGCGGACAGCGACGAGGACATTTTCGCGCTGAGCGTCAATATCGGGCTGGCCCTCGGCGGCGGCGGCGACGAGGACAAGGACGCGCCGGCCGGTGCCGGCGGCCTGATCGTCCACTGGCTCGACACGGACACGCGCGCCTACGCGGGCCGCGACCCGCAGGCAAGTACGCCGGCGGCGGGCAGCGTCGACATCGATGCGCAGGGCAGCGTCGCCATCGGTGCGGATAGCACGACGAGCGTCGACCTCGCGGCCGGCAGCGCGGGCGTGTCCCTCGCCAACGACGGCTACGGCGCTTCCGTGGCGATCCTGGTGGACCTGGACCACACGAGCGCCTTCGTCGGCGACGACGCCTCCGTCACCGCGCTGGGCAACAAGGCGGTCGACGTGCGCGACGGCCTGCACGCCGCCAACGGCAGCCAGGGCACGGAATCCGTGCGCGGCTTCGCGGTCACCGCGAGCTCCTTCGAGGACCATTTCCTGCTGGCGATCGGTGCCGGCGGCACCATCGAGGACGACAAGGCGGGCGTGGGCCTGTCCGTGACGGTCGACGTGAGCCGCGGCGACACCCTGGCCCACGTGGGGCAGGGCACCAGCATCAATGCCGACAACACCGGCGCCAACGCCGCGCAGGGCGTGCTGGTGCGCGCCGCCGACACCACCGACATCCAGTCCGTGGCGGGCGGCCTGGCGATCGCCACCGAGACGGCCATCGGCGGCGCCATCACCGTGGCGATCGTCGAGAACGACGTCGAGGCGCTGGCACGCGGCGGCAACACGATCCAGGCCGCGGGCGACGTGACGCTGTCCGCCCAGACCCACGGCACCATCGACTCGCTCGCGATCGGCGTGGCCGGCGTCCTCGACACCGGCGCCGAAAGCAATTCGGGCGGCAGCAAGAACACCGACTTCACCGGGGCCGGCAGCGGCTCCGGCAACACGGTCGACAACTCGACCCTCGCCGAGATCCGCACCGGCGGCGACGTGCTCGCCGGCGGCGCGCTGGTGCTGGCGGCCGGCGACGACACCGTGCTGAACGTGGACGCGGGCGGCGCGGCGATCGCCATCTCCACCTCCGACGGCGGCACGCCCGTGGCCGTGGGCCTGGCGATCTCGATCAACGCCGTGGACGCCGTGGTGCGGGCCAAGGTCACCGAAAGCACCGTGGATGCCGGCAGCGTGTCGCTCACGGCGGTGAGCGCGCAGGAGATCAGCGCGCTGACGCTGGCGGGCGCCTTCGACGTGTCCTCCTCCGGCGGCACCGCTTTCGGCGGCGCCGGCTCCGGTTCCGGCAACGACATCGACGCGGTCATCGAGGCCGCGATCGACCCGAGCACGCTCACGGTCGCGGGCGACGTGACGGTGTCCGCCACCGACCACAACTCGATCACGGCCGACGCCGCGTCGGCGGCGATCACGGTCGTCACCGGCGGCACGGATGCCGTCAACGGCATCGCAGCGGGCGCGGCGGCCGCGACCAACGACATCGCGACCACGACGCGGGCCGCGATCGAGGACACGACCCTCACGGCAGGCGGCGCCGTGACCGTGTCCGCGCTGTCCACCTCCGACATCCACGCGCTGTCCCTCGGTATCGCTGGCGCCGTGGCGAACGGCGGCAGCAACGGCGCGCTGGCCCTGGCCGGTGCCGGCTCCGGGTCGGGCAACGTGGTCGACAACAGCATCGAGGCGGTGGTGGTCCACTCCACCGTCACCGCCGGCACCGACGTGAACGTCAGTGCCAGCGATGCGAGCATGATCGAGGCGCTGGCCGGTTCCGTCGGCCTGAACATCTCGGTGAGCTCCAGCGGCACGAACGTCGGCGTCGGGCTCGGCATCTCGATCGCGATCAACGAGATCG
>NZ_DASVNN010000124.1:0-17337 GCF_036383835.1 Ramlibacter sp. | reverse complement strand
GGAGACATGGTGTCACGAGGAGTTTGCGTCCTCAGACTTCCAGCCATTCCTTGCGTATGTACGCATCCTGCTTGAGCGTCGCCGGCGTGCCCTGGAACACGATGCTCCCGTGCCCCATCACCAGCGCGCGATCGGAGATCGACAGCGCGATCGTGAGCTTCTGTTCGATCAGCAGCACCGACACGCCGCGCGACTTGAGCGTCTTCAGGTATTCGCCGACCAGCTCGACAATCTTCGGCGCCAGGCCCTCGGTCGGCTCGTCGATGATGATGAGCTGGGGATCGCCCATGAGCGTGCGGCACAGCGTCAGCATCTGCTGCTCGCCCCCGGACAGCACGCCGGCTTCCGTGTGCTGCCGCTCCTTCAGGCGCGGGAACATGCCGTACATGTCGTCGAAGCCCCAGCGTCCCTTCTGCTTCGCACTCTTCTGGCCGAGCATCAGGTTCTGGTGCACCGTGAGCTTGGGAAAGATGTCGCGGTTCTCCGGCACGTAACCCAGGCCCAGGTGCGCGATCTCGTAGGGCTTGCGGCCGCCGATGTGCTGCCCCTTCCAGACCACGTCGCCGGTGCTCTCCACCATGCCCATGACCGCCTTGGCGGTGGTGGAGCGGCCGGAGCCGTTGCGGCCCAGGAGCGCCACGATCTCGCCCTCGCCCACCCCGAAGTGCACGCCGTGCAGCACGTGGCTCTTGCCGTAGTAGGCGTGGAGGTTTTCGATGTGCAGCATTTTCAGTGGGCCCCTGCCTGCTGCGATGCGATGACGGAGCCGAGATAGGCCTCCTGCACCCGCTGGTTGGCCCGCACGTTCTCCGGCGTGTCGTAGGCGATGATTTCGCCGTACACCACCACCGCGATCTTGTCGGCGAGGCCGAACACCACGCCCATGTCGTGTTCCACCGTGAGCAGGGTCTTGCCCACGGTCACCTGCTTGATCAGCTCGATGAAGCGGCGGGTCTCCTCGCGGCTCATGCCGGCGGTCGGTTCGTCCAGCAGGATCACGTTGGCGCCGCCGGCGATGGTGATGCCGACCTCCAGCGCCCGCTGCTCCGCGTACGTCAGGTTCGTCGCCAGCACGTCGCGCTTCTTGTGCAGCCGGATCTGCTCCATCAGTTCCTCGGCGCGCGCGTTGGCGTCGTCCAGGTTGGCCAGGAACTTGAAGAAGGTGTACCGGTAGCCCAGGCTCCAGAGCACGCTGCAGCGCAGGTTCTCGAACACCGACAGCTTGGGGAAGATGTTGGTGATCTGGAAGCTGCGCGAGAGGCCCAGCCGGTTGATCTCGAAGGGCTTGCGGCCGTCGATGCGGTGGCCATGGAGCAGCACCTCGCCGCCGGTGGGCGCGAAGCGGCCGCTGATGAGGTTGAACAGCGTGGACTTGCCGGCGCCGTTGGGGCCGATCACGGCGACGCGCTCGCCCGGGTTCACCTGCAGGCTGCAGCCGCGGATGATCTCCGTCTTGCCGAAACTCTTGCGCAGGTCCTTCAGTTCCAGGGCGGGACGGGTCGTCACAGCGTTTCCCTCTTCTTCGTCTCGCTCTCGATGAACGCCTGCGTCTCGCCCCACTCGCGCAGGAAGTGGCGGCGCGTCAGTTCGAACAGGCCCAGTCCGGTCAACAGCACGAAGCCGGCGCCGAACCAGGTGTCGACGCTCTTGGTGTGCAGCGTGGCGCCCAGGAACTTCACTTCGTCCCCGAGCACCACGTTCAGCTGCAGCTGGTAGACCATCTCGATCATCGCCGCGGCGCCCACCAGCACCAGCAGTGCCGTGGCCCCCAGCGCGAGGTAGCTCACCCAGAGCCGGCGCAGGCGTCCGAAGGCCGCCACGCGCAGGTTCATCATCAGCAGGCTCGCAATGCCGCCCGGCGCGTACATGACCATGAACATGAAGATCAGGCCCAGGTACAGCAGCCAGGCCTTGGTGAATTCCGAGAACAGCACGAAGGCGAGCACCATCAGCACCGCGCCGATGATGGGACCGAAGAAGAAGGTGGCGCCGCCCAGGAATGTGAACAGCAGGTAGCCGCCCGAGCGCGCGGGCCCCACGACTTCGGCGGTCGCGATCTCGAAGTTCAGCGCCGCCAGCCCGCCGGAGATCCCGGCGAAGAAGCCCGCGAGGATGAACACGATGTAGCGCACGCGCTGGGTGTCGTAGCCGATGAACTCCACCCGCTCCGGGTTGTCGCGCACCGCGTTCAGGATGCGTCCCAGCGGCGTGCGCGTGAAGGCGTACATGGCCGCGACGCAGGCGAAGGTGTAGAACGCGATCAGGTAGTACACCTGGATCGGCGGGCCGAAGCTGATGCCGAGAACGGGCTTGCCGACCACGCGGTTGGCGGAGATGCCGGCCTCGCCGCCGAAGAACTCGGAGAACATCAGCGACATCGCGAAGATCAGTTCCGCGATGCCCAGCGTGATCATGGCGAAGGGCGTGCCGGATTTCTTGGTCGTCACGTAGCCCAAGACGACCGCGGTCGCCATGCCGCCCAGTCCGCCCACCAGCGGCAGCATGCTGACCGGGATGCCGAGCTGTCCGCGCGTGACCGCGTTCAGGGCGTGGATGGCGCAGTACGTGCCCAGGCCGGTGTACACCGCGTGCCCGAAACTGAGCATGCCGCCCTGCCCCAGCAGCATGTTGTACGAGAGGCAGGCGATGATCGCGATGCCGATCTGCGAGAGGATGGTGATGCCCAGTCCGCTGGTGAACAGCAGCGGCGCGACCAGCAGGACCAGCGCGAACGCCGTCCAGATCACGAAGCGCGCCACGTTCCAGGGCCGGAACTCGTAATAGGCCTGGCGCTTCCGCTTGCCCGCGGGAATCGGCGTGGCGCTCGCCGCAGGCAGCCCCATGGGCACGCCGATGCGGCGGTTCCCGACTTCGGCTTCGGACGCGGGCTCGATGTTCGACAGGGTCGTCATGTTCAGCCTTCCCGCGTTCCGAGCAGCCCGCGGGGCCGGAAGACCAGGATCAGCACCAGGAACAGGTAGGGCAGGATGGGCGCCACCTGCGAGATCGTCAGCTTCAGCAGCGTGGTGTTCAGCGCCTGCGGGCTGAGGGTCAGGCCCACTCCCTGGAGCAACGAGCCCATGGAGTTGTCCAGCTGGACCGCGAAGGTCTGCACCAGGCCGATCAGCAGCGATGCGAGGAAGGCGCCGGCCAGCGAGCCCATGCCGCCCACGACCACCACCACGAAGATGATCGAGCCGACCGTCAACGCCATGTTCGGTTCCGTGACGAAGGTGCTGCCGCCGATCACGCCCGCCAGCCCGGCCAGCGCGGCGCCGGCGCCGAACACCAGCATGAAAACGCGCGGCACGTTGTGGCCCAGCGCCTCCACCGTCTGCGGATGCGTGAGCGCGGCCTGGATCACCAGGCCGATCCGCGTCTTGGCAAGCAGCAGCGCCAGCGCCGCGAGCATCAGGATCGCGGTCAGCATCATGAAGCCGCGCGTGGCCGGGAACGGCGAACACACCACGCGCATGCCGGCATCGGCTGCCGCGCACATCGCCGCGGGCGCCTGTCCCCAGACCAGGCGGATGCCTTCCGCGGAATGCTGCACCAGCGTGAAGGCCGCACCCTGCAGCGCCTCGGGCGGCCGGAACTCGACCGCCGTGCGGCCCCAGACGAGCTGCACCAGCTCGAGCAGCACGTACGACAGGCCGAAGGTGATCAGCAGTTCGGGCACGTGCCCGTACTTGTGCACCTTGCGCAGGCAGGTGCGCTCGAAAGCGGCGCCGAGCAATCCGACGACCAGCGGAGCGATGAACAGCGCGGGCCAGAAACCCGCGAGGCGCGCGATCGTGTAGCCCACGTACGCGCCCACCATGTAGAAGCTGGCGTGCGCGAAATTGAGCACGCCCATCATGCTGAAGATCAGCGTGAGCCCGGAGCTCAGCAGGAAAAGCAGCAGCCCGTAGCTCAGGCCGTTCAGTGTCGAGATGACCAGGAGTTCCATCGAGTCCGTCGTTGTCCGCCTGGCGCGCGCGGCGCCCATCGAAGAGAAAGGGCCCCGCCACGTCGCCGCGGGGGGCCCCGGAGTCGGTACGCGCCGAGCTTAACCCGGGCGCTTCATCTGGCAAGTGGTCGGCGTGCTGGAAACGTAGCTCGGGTACTCCTTGACCGGCACGAGCGTCATGCCCGTCTTCTCCGGGCTGTACGCGTACTTGCCGCCGGCCTTCTGCCACACGGTCATGTACAGCGGCTGCTGCAGCTGGTGGTCGGCCTTGCGCATCTCGACTTCGCCGTTGAAGCTCTGGAACTTCAGGCCTTCGAGCGCGGAGGCAACCTTCACGGGATCGGTCGAACCGGCCTTCGCCATGGCATTGCTCAGGGCGGCGAACACGTGGTTGAACGCCAGCGTGTACAGGTCGTCCTTGAACTTGACGTTGAACTCGTCGGCGTACTTCTGGATCTGGCCGGTCATGTTCGGATGGCCGTAGCCCACCTGGTACACGCGGCCGCCGCCGTTGGTGCCCAGCGCCGTGGGGGTGCCGGTCACGCTGGTGTAGTAGGTGAAGAACTGGCCGTTGTAGCCCGCCTCGTTGGCGGCCTTGATCAGCAGCGAGAGGTCGGACCCCCAGTTGCCGGTGATCACGGTGTCGGCGCCCGAGGCCTTGATCTTGGCGATGTAGGGCGCGAAATCGCGGACCTGGGCGAGCGGGTGGAGGTCCTCGCCGACGACCTGCACGTCGGGACGCTTGCGCGCCAGGATCTCCTTGGCGTACTTGGCGACCTGGTGGCCGTGCGAGTAGTTCTGGTTCAGCAGGTAGACCTTCTTGACCTCCGGCTTGTCCTTCATGAAGGTCGTCATCGCCTCCATCTTCATGGAGGTGTCGGCGTCGAAGCGGAAGTGCCAGTAGTTGCACTTGCTGTTGGTGAAGTCCGGGTCGACCGCGGCGTAGTTCAGGTACACGACCTCCTGGCCGGGATTGCGTGCGTTGTGCTTGTCGATCGCATCGATCAGCGCGCCGGCCACGGAGGAACCGTTGCCCTGCAGCACGTAGCGCACGCCCTGGTCGATGGCGGCCTTCAGCGCGTTCAGGCTTTCGGCCGGGCTCAGCTTGTTGTCGATCCCCTGCACCTCGAACTTCACGCCGGCGGGGTTGCCGGCGTTCCACTTCTCGGCCAGGAACTGCACGCTCTTGAGCTGGTTCGTGCCGACCGGGCCCATCAGGCCGGTCAGCGGGTCGATCCACATCATCTTCACGACCTTGCCCTTCGTGGCCGCGGGGGCGGCGGCGGCGGGCGCGGCGGCCGCCGGGGCCTTGGTGGCTTGCGCCTGCGCGGCCGCGCAGGCGAGCATCGTCGAAAGGGCGACGGCGGTAGCAGCGAATTTCACGGGAAGGCTCCTTTGCAACACCAGGGCAGTGTCGCTTTTCGCGGGGGCCCGCTCGCTCAGGGAATGCCCTGAAACCCGGGCCTCCCTATCGCGCACGCGACACCCCCGCGCGCTCCGCGTCAGGCCGTCGGCAGCCGGTAGTCCTTCAACTGCTCGCGCAGCCGGGTCTTCAGCATCTTGCCGGTCGCGCCCAGCGGGATGCTCTCGACGAACACCACGTCGTCGGGGATCTGCCACTTGGCGATCTTGCCTTCGTAGAACTTCAGCAGTTCCTCGCGCGTGACGTCGCTGCCCGGCTTCTTCACCACGGCGACGATCGGGCGCTCGTCCCACTTCGGATGCTTCATGCCGACGCAGGCGGCCATCTGCACCGCCGGATGCGACATGGCGATGTTCTCGATGTCGATCGAGCTGATCCACTCGCCGCCGGACTTGATGACGTCCTTGCTGCGGTCGGTGATCTGCATGTAGCCGTCGGCGTCGATGGTCGCGACGTCGCCGGTCGGGAACCAGCCGTCCACCAGAGGGTCGCCGCCCTCGCCCTTGACGTACTCGCGCACGATCCACGGGCCCTTCACGTACAGGTCGCCGAAGGTCTTGCCGTCCCAGGGCAGTTCCCCGCCGTCGTCGCCGACGATCTTCATGTCGACCCCGTAGATCGCGCGGCCCTGCTTCAGGCGGATCTTCATCTGCTCGTCGGGTGGCAGCTGCAGGTGCTTGTTCTTCAGCGTGCACAGCGTGCCGAGCGGGCTCATCTCGGTCATGCCCCAGGCATGCAGCACGTCCACGCCGTAGTCCTCGCGGAAGGCGTCGATCATGGCGGGCGGGCAGGCGGAGCCGCCGATCACCGTGCGGTTCAGCGCCGAGAAGCGCAGGCCGCCGGGCTTCATGTGGCCCAGGAGCATCTGCCACACCGTGGGCACGCCGGCGGCGAAGGTCACCTTCTCGGCCTCGATCAGTTCGTAGACCGACTTGCCGTCGAGCGCGGCGCCGGGAAACACCAGCTTGCAGCCGGTGAGCGCCGCCGAATACGGGATCCCCCAGGCGTTGACGTGGAACATGGGCACCACCGGCAGCACGGAGTCGCGCGCCGACAGCGCCATCACGTCGGGCAGCGCCGCGGCGTAGGCATGCAGCACCGTGGAGCGATGGCTGTAGAGCGCCGCCTTGGGGTTGCCCGTGGTGCCGCTCGTGTAGCACATGCTCGAGGCGGAGTTCTCGTCGAAGGTGGGCCACTGGTAATCGAGCGGCTGGCCGCCGATCCAGGACTCGTAGCTCACGAGGTTCGGGATGCCGCTGTCCTTCGGCAGCCGGTCGCCATCGCACAGCGCGACGTATTGCCTGATCTGCGGGCACTTCGCGTGCACCGCCTGCACCAGCGGCAGGAACGTCAGGTCGAAGCACAGCACCTGGTCTTCCGCGTGGTTGGCGATCCAGGCGATCTGGTCCGGATGCAGCCGCGGATTGATGGTGTGCAGCACGCGGCCGGAGCCGCTGACGCCGAAGTACAACTCGAGGTGGCGGTATCCGTTCCAGGCCAGCGTGGCGACGCGGTCGGAGAACGGCAGCTGCATGCCGTCCAGCGCGTTGGCCACCTGCCGCGCGCGCCGCGCGACGTCCTTCCACTGGTAGCGGTGGATGTCGCCCTCGGTGCGGCGCGAGACGATCTCGCCGTCGCCATGGTGGCGCTCGGCATGCCGGATCAGGGACGAGATCAGCAGGGGCTGGTTCTGCATCAGGCCCAACATCGTTGTACTCCTCGGGTTGTGGGTTCCGAGGCGCGATGCTAAACCCGACGCCCGCGGCTCAGGGAGAGGGACTGCCCTGTGGCTGGAAGAACAGGGTCACCAGGGTGCCTTCGCCCAGCGTCGATTCGACCCGGATCGACCCGTTGATCGCCTGCATCACGCGCTGGCAGAACATGAGGCCCATGCCGCTGCCGCCGGAACCCGCGCGCGTGGTCACCGGCTCCCGGGTCAGCCTGGCGAGCACCTCGGGCGGGATGCCGGGGCCGTTGTCGCGCACGCGGATGCAGGCGCGCTCGCCGGCCGGCGCTTCGGGCACGTACTCCACCTCGAGGCACAGCTTCGGCTGCGGCCGGCCGCGCAGCGCGAGCAGCGCATTCTTGGCGAGCGTGCACAGGACGAGATACAGCAGGTCGCGCCGGCCCGGCAGGCGGAAGTCGCGCTGCACGTCCACGGAGGCACAGGCGCGCTCGTTTTCCTCGAAGGGGAACTCGTCGAGCAAGGCCTCCACCAGGCTGCTTGCCGAAACCGACTGCGGCACGGCATCGGGGTAGGCGTCGCGCGCCGACTGCACGAAGGTGGAGACGAGCGACTGGCAATAGAGGGCGCGGCGCTCGGCGCGCTCCAGCGCGGTGAGCAGCTCGCCCGCGTGCTCCTCGGAGAAGCAGGCCACGCCCTTCCAGCCATTCGCGTCCGGCGGCACGTAGCGCGCGGCGACGGAACTCACGTAGCCGCGCACCGTGGCCAGCGGCGTGTTCAATTCGTGCGCCAGGAAACCGAGCGCCTCGCGCAGGGCGGCCACGCGGCCCTCGTTGACGACGCGTTCCAGCGCCTGTGCCCGGTAGAGCGACAGCGCCTCGCGCAGGGCCTCGCGGGTGGCGTCCCCATCGAGCGGCTTCTCCAGGATGCGCAGCACCTTGCCCTGGTTGACGGCGGCGATCGCGACGTCCTTCTCGGCATACGCGGTGGCCAGCAGGCGGACCACGTGGCGGAAGTCGCGCTGCACGGCGCGCAGCAGCTTCATGCCGTCGCGCTCGGGCATGCGGTAGTCGGTGACCAGCACGCCGAATTCGGCGCTGCGTTCGGACAGGATGGCCAGCGCTTCGTCCGCGCCGCCCGCGGTCACCACCCGGAATTCGTCCCCGAACTCGAGCGCGAACCACTTGCGCGACGTGGTTTCGTCGTCGACGAAGAGGATCGCCGGGGCATCCCCCGACAGGTCTGGCAACTGCATGGTTTCCTCAGGCCGCGCCCGAGCGCGACACCTGGGCGCAGTATGCCTTGAGCGCCAGCTCCGTCTGGGCGGCCAGTTCCTGCAGCTGCGGCAGCCAGGTGCTGCCCGTGGGCCAGTGGCCCTCTTCCAGCAGCGGCACGTAGAGCTGGCGCACCTGCTGGTACAGCGCCTGCGCGCCGGCTTCGCCGCTCATGCCAAGCAGCGAATGCAGCGCGTCGATGCTGCCCTGCACGTCGCCGCCGTCCACGGCGTCCCGCAGGCGTTCGACCAGGCGGCCCATTTCCGGCACGTAGTCGTTCAGCAGTTCGTCCAGCATGCCCAGGCGGCGATAGCTCTCCAGCCGCTGGATGTTCAGCAGGCCGTCCTGCAGCGGCGGCGGCTCGGGCGGAAACGCCGGCTGCGTCACCGGCGCGGGCGCCACGCCGGCACCCACGAGGCGCGCGAGCGTCTCGTACAGCAGCACCGCGTCGACCGGTTTCACCAGGAAGGCGTTCATCCCGGCGGCGGTGGCGGCGGCCACCGCGGGTTCGTCGGAGCGCGCGGTGAGCGCGATGACCGGCACCGCCGACCAGCGCTCCACGGCCGTGCGGATCGCACGGGTCGTCTCCAGGCCGTCCATGCCGGGCATGTGCAGGTCGACGACCACCGCATCGATGCCTTCCTGGACCTGCAGCTGCTCCAGCACCGCCTCGCCGTGCTCCACCTCGATCACGATGGCTGCGGCGTTGCGCAGGTAGGCCGCGATCGCCTTGCGGTTGAACGCGCTGTCGTCGGCCAGCAGGATGCGGCGGCCGGCCAGCCGGCCCGCGATCCCCTTGCTGGTGCTGGCGTGCTGCTGCACGGCCTGCTGGAGGGCGGCCAGCAGCGGCAGCTGCGCGCAGGGCTTGCTGACGAAACCGTCGATGCCGCACTTGAGCGCCTTGGCGCGCGCCAGGTGCGCCGGCTCGCTGGTGTAGGCCACGATGCGCACCGCGCGGTTCGGGCCGGCCTCGCGCCGGATCTTCTCGGCCACCGCATAGCCGTCGAGACCGGGCATGCGCAGGTCCAGCAGCACGATGTCGTAGGGCCGGCGGGCCAGCATCTCCAGCGCCACCTGCCCGTCGGGCGCTTCGTCCATATCGGTCGTGAGCGCCAGGGGGCCGAGCTTCTGCCGCGTGGCGACGCGCTGCACCGGGTCGTCCTCCACGATCAGCAGCCGCTTGCCCGCCAGCACGGTGCGCGCCTGCGCCACCGCGGACAGCCGGTGCTGCTCGCGCTCCTCCGCGCTGATCGGCGGGAAGCGCATGGTGAATTCGGTGAACAGGCCCGGGCTGGAGGCGCAACCGATCTCGCCGCCGAAGGCGCGCATCACGCGCTGGCAGTACGCGAGTCCCAGCCCGGTGCCGCCGGACTTGCCGACGGAGCGGAACGGCTCGAACAGCGTGAGCAGCACCTCGGGCGCGATGCCGGGGCCGTTGTCGCGCACCTTCACCTGCTGCTCGCCCACCGTGATCGTCACCCGCGTGTGCGGGAACGGCTTCAGGTAGTAAAGAGCGTTCTTGATCAGGTTGAACAGCACGAACAGGTAGGCCGTCTCGTCGCCGCGGAAGGTGAAGTCGTTCAGCACCTCCACTTCCACCTTGTCGCGTGCCTCGTCGGTGTCGTAGCCGTATTCCTCCACCGCCTGCTGCACCACCTCCGCCGCCGACAGGAAGCGGAAGCGCGAGGTGTCGATCGGCCGCGCGCTCACCTCGTCGAGCGTCATGGTGATCACCTGCAGCCCGCGCCTGACCGCCTGCTCGCCGTGCGCGAGGTGCCGGTACAGGCCCTGCACCTGCGGCGACTCCAGCGCCGCCTGCTGCCCGCCGCCGGGCGGCGGCAGCAGTTCCTGGATGCCTTCCAGGCTGTGCTTCAGCTGGGCCAGCGGATGGCGCATCTCGTGCGCGATGGAGCCGGCCAGCGCCTGGGTGGCGCGCAGCTTGCGCTCGGCGTCGATCTGCTCGGTGGAGAACTTGAACAGGTTGCCGCCGATGACGATCATGGCGTAGGCGGGCAACTGCGCCACCATGTCCATGGGCACGTGCGGATCCGGGGCGGTGAGCGCATAGACCAGCGAGGCCAGCCCGGTGCCGATCGCCAGCATCACCAGCGTGTTGCGCCAGTCGGTGAGCATCACCAGGAAACACAGCACGATGAAGGCGTTGGACACCGAAGGCATGCCGCCTCCGCGCTGCAGCGCCACCAGCACCGTGAAGAAAGGCAGGCAGTACACCATGGTGGCGTACGAGTAGCCGATGTAGTACTTGCGCAGGCGCTCCGGCCAGAAGTCGCGCACGATCAGCAGCACCAGCAGCACGATGCCGATGGCGCGCGGCACAATGTCGTCGAACAGGTGCGGGTTGGGCCGGGTGAAACGCACCAGGTACAGGCCCAGCATCGAGATCAGGCCGACGTAGCCGATGTACTTCAGGCGCGGCGGCCCGTACTCGTGGTAGTCGCGGTAATGCTCGTAGAGCCGCTTCCACAGGGCGATCATGCGGGCACCCCCTGCGGCGCGAACACGATCCGGCGGACTGCCGGCTGCGGCGCGACGGACTGCTGCGGTTCGGCCCGCGCGGCCAGCACCGCCTGGCGCACCGATTCCACGGTGCCGTGGATCAGGGAATACGGCTCGCCATCCTTCAGCACCGCCTCCTTCTGGACCACCTGGAAGCCGAAACGGCGGTACAGGCGGCCCAGCACCGGGGTGCAGGTCGCATAGGCGTTGGCCTTTTTCGTGACTTCCAGGAAACCGATGAAGGTGAGCATGAGGCAGGTCTTCAGGACCTCGGCATTGCTGCGGTATTCGGGCGCCACCACCAGCCGGCCGACTTCCCAGCCGTCAGTGTGCATCTCCGGCGGCAAACCGGCACGGGCCACGAGCTCCTCACAAGGAGCGAGGCCGCGGCCCATGGGCACGAAGCGGATCGTACCTATGATTTGTCCACGCCACTCGAAGGCGCCGACAAAGCTGCACGCATCTCTTTTTTTTCGAGTGCGGCAAAGCCGGCATCCTGCGCCTGCGGCAGGTTGATCTCGCGGCGCAGCGGCAGGACACAGGCGATGTCCGCGGGGGTGGCGAGACGGCGGAAGCGGATCTCGCCCACCTGGATCGGATGCCGTGCCGGCAACAGGGGCGCGGCTTGCGGGTGGGGCGGACGATGCCATGCAGGACGCGCGCGGTCCCCGCGCAGGTGCGCCAGCACGCGGCGCACGCCGGGCAAGGCCCGGCCGGCAAGCCGTGCCGCAATGGCCATGTGGCCCGGGCGCATGACAACCGCTGGATGACTCATCGTTCTTTTTCTCCCGACGGCCCTCATCCCGAGGGCGAGCTCGACGGTCAAAATATCAGGAAACGGCGACGCGGGCATGAAGGGATTTTCTTAATCCCCCCTGGCGGTGCTGCGGTCTCGCGCGAACAAGGACAATCCCGGGATGACTGAAACCCTTGCGGTCCCGGCGGCCCTGGAGCTGGGACGGCCCTGGCGCCACGGCTTCGCGGAACTGGGCCCGGCCTTCTTCACGGAGCTGCGCCCCACGCCCCTGGCCGATGCGCACCTGGTCTCGGTGAACGCGGCGCTCGCGCGTGAACTGGGCCTGGATCCGGCCCGGATCGCCGGGCCGGAGGGCGTGGAAGCCTTCACCGGCAACATCGCCTTGCAGGGCAGCCGGCCGCTCGCCGGCGTCTACAGCGGCCACCAGTTCGGTGTCTGGGCGGGGCAGCTGGGCGACGGGCGCGCGATCCTGCTGGGGGGCATCGAGACCCCCGCCGGCGTGCAGGAGCTGCAGTTGAAGGGGGCCGGCCGCACGCCCTACTCGCGCATGGGCGACGGCCGCGCGGTGTTGCGTTCCAGCATACGCGAGTACCTGTGCTCGGAAGCCATCCACGGCCTGGGCATCCCGACCACCCGCGCGCTGGTCGTCACCGGTTCGCCGCAGCCGGTGCGCCGCGAAGAGATCGAAACGGCCGCAGTGGTCACGCGCGTGGCGCCCAGCTTCATCCGCTTCGGCCATTTCGAGCACTTCTCCGCCCGCGGGATGGAGGCCGAACTGCGGCAGCTGGCGGACTACGTCATCGACCGGTTCTACCCGGAATGCCGCGGCACCGATCAATTCGGCGGCAACCCCTATGCCTGCCTGCTGGAACGGGTGAGCGAGCGGACGGCGGCGATGGTGGCCCAATGGCAGGCCGCCGGCTTCTGCCACGGCGTGATGAACACGGACAACATGAGCATCCTGGGCCTCACCATCGACTACGGCCCCTTCCAGTTCCTCGATGCCTTCGTCCCCAACCACGTCTGCAACCATAGCGACGAGACCGGCCGCTATGCGTACAACCGGCAGCCCAACGTCGCCTACTGGAACCTGTTCTGCCTCGGGCAGGCCCTGCTGCCGCTGATCGCGGACCAGGAGCTCGCGCTGGCCGCGCTGGAGCCGTACAAGACCGTCTTCCCGCGCGAGCTGGAAGCGCGCATGCGTGCCAAGCTCGGGCTGGGCGACGAACAGCCGGGCGACCGCGAGCTGGTCGAGCGGATCCTGCAGCTGCTGGCCGCCGACCGCGTCGACTATCCGGTCTTCTGGCGCCGGCTCTCGCATTTCGTGGGCGGTGCCGACATCGCCCCGGTGCGCGACCTGTTCCTGGACCGGACAGGCTTTGACGGCTGGGTCGCACAATACGAATCGCGCCTGTCCGCCAGCCGCACCGGAGCCGCCTCCGCCATGCTGCGCACGAACCCGAAATTCGTGCTGCGCAACCACCTGTGCGAGCTGGCGATCCGGCAGGCGAAACTCGGCGACTTTTCCGGTGTCGAAGAACTGCTGAGCCTGGTCCAGGCGCCGTTCGACGAGCATCCGGCGCACGAGGACAAGGCCGGCTTCCCGCCCGACTGGGCCCAGCACATCGAGATCAGCTGCTCTTCATGAACGACGACTTCCCTGTCCGCAAGTCCGAGGCCGAATGGAAGGAGCTCCTCGCCCGCAAGGGCGCGGAGCCCGGCGCCTTCCAGGTCACCCGCCACGCCGCCACCGAGCGCCCCTTCACCGGCAAGTACGAGCGGGTCTGGGCCGACGGCAGCTACCACTGCATCTGCTGCGGCGCCAAGCTGTTCGACTCCGACACCAAGTTCGACGCCGGTTGCGGCTGGCCGAGCTTCTCGCTGGCGGTGCCCGGCGCGATCCGGGAGATCCGCGACGCCAGCCACGGCATGGTCCGCACCGAAACCGTCTGCGCGCAGTGCGGCGCCCACCTGGGCCACGTGTTCCCGGACGGCCCGGGGCCCACCGGCCTGCGCTACTGCATGAACTCCGCCTCCCTCGACTTCCAGCCCGAAGACAAGAAAGACTGATGAAACTGCTCCTCGACTTCTTCCCGATCGTCCTGTTCTTCGCGGCCTTCAAGGTCTGGGGCATCTACGTCGCCACCGGCGTGGCGATCGCCGCCACGATCGCCCAGATCGCCTGGCTCAAATACAGCACCGGCAGGATCGAACCCATGCAATGGCTGAGCCTGGGCATCATCGTGCTGTTCGGCGGGGCGACGATCCTGGCGCACGACGAGACCTTCATCAAGTGGAAGCCGACGGTGCTCTACTGGCTGATGGGCGGCGCGCTCGCGGTGGGCCTGCTGGTCTTCCGCAAGAACCTGCTCAAGTCGCTCATGGGCGCCCAGCTCGAACTGCCCGAGGCGGCCTGGCGCACCATGAACTGGAGCTGGGTCGCCTTCTTCGCCGTCATGGGCGTGCTCAATCTCTGGGTCGCGTTCCACTTCGACACCAACACCTGGGTGAACTTCAAGCTGTTCGGCGGCCTCGGGCTGATGGCGCTGTTCGTCGTCGGGCAGGCGCTGTACCTCAGCCGCTACATGAAGGACACCAAGGAAGCCGGGGCGAGGGACTCGTGAGCGCGCCGGGGACCGGAATCACCGCGGAGGCGCTGCACGAGCGCCTGACGGAACGCCTGGCGCCGACCCGCCTCGAAGTGCTGGACGAGAGCGCTGCCCACCTCGGCCACGCGGGCCAGGACGGCACGGGTGCCGGCACGCATTTCCGCATCCGCATCGCCTCGCCAGCCTTCCAGGGCCGCCCCAAGGTGGCCTGCCATCGCCTTGTGTATGATGCCCTGCGCGACTATATGGACCGCGAACGCGGCATCCACGCTCTGGCGATCGAAACGCTCTGACCACTGATCTCGCTCATCTCGCTTCCCAAGGGACTCCCATGAAGAAAGTGCTCCTGACCGCGCTGGCCGCGGCCACCCTCGGCATCGCCCTGCCCGTCGCGGCGCAGAACCTCGCCATCGTGAACGGCAAGCCGGTGCCCAAGGCGCGGGTGGACATGCTCACGCAGCAGCTCGCCAAGTCCGGCCGCCCGGTCAGCCCGGAAATGCAGGGCCAGCTGAAGGACGAAGTGATCGCGCGCGAGATCTTCATGCAGGAGGCGCAAAAGCGCGGCCTGGACGCCTCCGACGATTTCAAGTCGCAGATGGAACTGGCGCGCCAGACCCTCCTGATCCGCGAGCTGTTCGCCGACTACCAGAAGACCAACCCGGTGACCGACGCCGAGATCAAGGCCGAATACGACAAGTTCGTCGAGGCCAACGGCGGCAAGGAATACCGGGCGCGCCACATCCTGGTGCCCACCGAGGCGGAAGCCAGGAAGGCCATCGCCGACCTGAAGAAGGGCGCCAAGTTCGAGGCGCTCGCCAAGCAGCGCTCCAAGGACCCGGGTTCCGGCGCCAACGGCGGCGACCTCGACTGGGCCAACGCCGCCAGCTACGTGCCTGAGTTCGCCCAGGCGATGATCAAGCTGAAGAAGGGCGAGATGACCCAGGAGCCGGTGAAGTCCAACTTCGGCTGGCACGTCATCCGCGTCGACGACATCCGCGACGCGCAGCTGCCCAAGCTGGAAGAAGTCAAGCCGCAGATCGCGCAGCAGCTGCAGCAGCAGAAGCTGGCGGCGTTCCAGGAGAACCTGCGCAAGAACGCGAAGATCGAATGACGTCACCCCCGCGGAGGCGGGGGCCCAGGGCATTGAAAAAAGCGGCCGGTCGGCCGCTTTTTTTCTTGGACGCCCTGGATTCCCGCCTGCGCGGGAATGACGGCTACCTGACGAGAGTCAGCAGCATGACTGCACCGATCATCACCGGCTGGTGGAGCATGTACCACGTAAGGCTCCACCGCCCCATCCACGCCAGCGGCTTCGCGGCTCGCGGGATCGCGCCCTGTACCAGGCCGGGCTGCTCACGCAGCAGCCACTGCCCCGCCGCCATGCCCCACCACATCACTCCCAGCCAGGGCAGCAGCGGCACGTAGTCCTCGGTCACCGGCTTGCGCGAGATCCACCCCAGCCAGTTGAGGATCGGAGTGTTCATGATCTCGAAGACCGGCATCGCCCTGGCCGCGAACGGCGCCGCGATGGCCAGCGCCCCCGCGAGCCACAACCAGCGCCCCCCGCCGGCCGTGAGCCGCACGACCACCAGCATCGCCGCGATGCCGTGCAGCACGCCGAAGTAGATGAAGCTGCGCGGGAACATCAGCCAGGAACCCGCCGTCACGAGCAGCGCGCAGCCCGCGACCTGCAGCCAGCGCCGCCAGAAGCGTGGCCAGCCCTGCCCCTGTTGCGTGGCCACGGCCTGCCCCAGGCCGGCGCAGAACAGGAACAGGCTCACGATCGCGGTCCGCTGCCAGGTCCAGAACGGGTCGCGGTAGAAGTCCTCGCGGAGGAACCGGAAGTGGTTCAGGTCGAAGAAGAAGTGGTACGCCGTCATCCAGGCGATGGCGGCGCCGCGCAGGGCGTCGATGCGGTCGTGGCGGCGGGGGGACGGACGGTCGTGCACGCGCCGGAGTGTAGTGGCGCGCCCGATTGACGGCCCGCGGCCCCGACGTTCCAATCCGCCCCGGTGCCGCCACTGTTGGTTGGCATGCGAACAAGACAAGGAGTGATGGCGATGAACAAGCGATTCCTTCTCCTCGCGGCGACGGTGCTGGCCCTGGCCGGCTGTGCCCACCAGCCCATGGGCGGCGGCGCCCAGGCCCCGGTGCTGCAGGCGCTGCCGGGCGGCACGCCGATCCCGGCCGGCAAGACCGAAGTGCTCTGGCTCGGGCAGGCCAGCGTGCGCATCACCACGCCGGGCGGCAAGGTGATCATGATCGACCCCTGGCTCAAGACGAACCCGAAGACACCGGCGAACTGGAAGGACCTCGCCGCGCTGGGCAAGATCGATGCCATCCTGGTCACGCACGCCCACTTCGACCATTTCGCCGACGCGCCCGAGCTCGCGAAGATGCACAACGCCCCGATGTACGGCCCGGCCGGCCTGGGCCAGACGGTGGCCACCTACGGCATCCTGCCCGCCAACCTCGCTCCGCGCTTCGGCAAGGGCGGCACCATCCTGCCCTGGGGCCCCACCGGCCCGAAGATCACCGCCGTGCGTGCCGAACACTCCTCCGAACTCGGATGGAAGGACGCCGCGGGCAAGGACATCGTGCTGCCCGGCGGCGAACCGCAGGGCTTCATCGTGGAGATGGAGAACGGCTTCAAGGTCTGGCACATGGGCGATACGGGCGTGTTCGGCGACATGCGCCTGATCGGCGAGATGTACCGTCCCGACGTCGTGCTGATGCCGATCGGCAACCACTTCGTGATGAGCCCGCAGGACGCCGCGATGGCGGTGCGCGACATGATCAAGCCGCGTTATGCGATCCCGATCCACTACGGCACGACGCCGCAGCTGCGCGGCACGCCGGCCGAACTGATCCAGGCGCTCGGTGGCGCCGGCCCGCGCGTGCTGGTGCCCGAGCCGGGCCAGAAGTACGACTTCTGATGGCCGACCGCCGCACTTTCTGCGCGGCCGCGGCCGCACTTGCACTCGGTGGGTGCGCCACGCGCCCCGCGGCGCCGCCCGCCGCGGCGATCGCGGAGCTGGGCGCCACCGGCAAGCTGCGCGCCGCCATCAACTACGGCAATCCGATCCTCGCCAATCGAGGCGCGGATGGCCAGCCGGCGGGCGTG
>NZ_DASVNN010000123.1:0-18464 GCF_036383835.1 Ramlibacter sp. | reverse complement strand
CGTGTTTGCCCGCGCACGGGCAAACACTCCGCTCAGACACCGGTACCGCGAGAGTGAAACGTGCGCGTGGCTCGATACGCGCTACGCGCTCTCGTAGCCACGCTGGGCCGCCTGCCCGGTCCTCGCAGGCGCCATGCCTTCATGCGCGACCCCGGCCCCGCCCGCACGGGGGCTGGCAGCGGGGCAGAGCGGCGATGGACCAATCCGTTGCACTGCCTTAGGGTGCGCCCACCGATCCATCGTGGCCGTCACGGTGGGCAAGCCGAGCAGGCCTGCGGGCAGGCCAACGCGCAACAAAAAGCGGCGCATTCCTGCGCCGCTTTTATACACTCCATGCCCGTCCGCGTCGGCTATCCGCCGCGGCGCATCATGTCGAAGAACTCCACGTTGGTCTTCGTGGCCTTCATCGACTTCAGCACCATCTCCATCGACTCGATCTCGTCCATGTTGTACATGAACTGGCGCAGGATGCGGGTCTTCTGCAGGATCTCGGGGGCCAGCAGCAGTTCCTCGCGGCGCGTGCCGGAGCGATTGAGCTGGATCGAGGGGAACACGCGCTTCTCGTACAGGCGGCGATCCAGGTGGATTTCGCTGTTGCCGGTGCCCTTGAACTCCTCGAAGATCACTTCGTCCATGCGCGAGCCGGTGTCGATCAGCGCGGTGGCGATGATGGTCAGCGAGCCGCCTTCCTCCACGTTGCGCGCGGCGCCCAGGAAGCGCTTCGGGCGCTGCAGCGCGTTGGCGTCGACGCCGCCGGTCAGCACCTTGCCGGACGAGGGCACGACGTTGTTGTAGGCACGGGCGAGGCGGGTGATCGAGTCCAGCAGGATCACCACGTCCTTCTTCAGTTCCACCAGGCGCTTGGCGCGCTCGATCACCATCTCGGCGACGTGCACGTGGCGCGCGGCCGGCTCGTCGAAGGTGGAGGCGATGACCTCGCCCTTGACCGAACGCTGCATGTCGGTCACTTCCTCGGGGCGCTCGTCCACCAGCAGCACCATCATGTAGCTGTCGGGGAAGTTGGCCGCGATGGCGTGCGCGATGTGCTGCATCATCACCGTCTTGCCGCTCTTGGGCGGCGCGACGAGCAGCGCGCGCTGGCCCTTGCCGATGGGCGCGATGATGTCGATGATGCGGCTGGTGATGTTCTCCTCGCCCTTGAAGTTGTCGCGCTCCAGGCGCATCTGCTCCCTGGGGAACAGCGGCGTCAGGTTCTCGAACATCACCTTGTGCTTGTTCTGCTCGGGCGGGCCGCCGTTGACAGAGTCCAGCTTGGTCAGCGCGAAGTAGCGCTCGCCGTCCTTGGGCGTGCGGACCTCGCCCTCGATCATGTCGCCGGTGTGCAGGTTGAAGCGGCGCACCTGCGAAGGCGAGATGTAGATGTCGTCCGTGCTCGCCGTGTAGCTGGTGTCCGGGCTGCGCAGGAAGCCGAAGCCGTCGGGCAGGATCTCGAGCACGCCGTCGGCGAAGACCTGCTCGCCCGCGCGGGCGCGCTTCTTGATGATGGCGAACATCAGCTCCTGCTTGCGCATGCGGCCGGTGTTCTCGATCTCGAGCTCTTCGGCCTGCTTGAGGACTTCCGAGACGTGCAGCGCCTTGAGTTCGTTCAGGTGCATGGAGGGACCCCTTGGGGGATGTTCTTTGAAGGTCTGGGGGAAGGTTCCGTGCGGAGCGAGAGTTGCCCTGCGAACCGGGTATCGGTCTGCCCGCCTGCCAGCGGCGGATCAGCGATGAGGCGGATTATGCAGCAAAAAAAAGAAAACGGGGCCCGGGGCCCCGTCGACGATCGCGGTGGCTTATGCCAGCTGCTGGTCCAGGAAGGCGGTCAGCTGCGCCTTGCTCATGGCGCCCACCTTGGTGGCGGCGAGCTGGCCGCCCTTGAACAGCATCAGGGTGGGGATGCCGCGGATGCCGAACTTGGCCGGGACGTCCCGGTTCTCGTCGACGTTCATCTTGGCGATCTGCAGCTTGTCCTTGTAGGTCTCGGAGACCTCGTCGAGGATCGGCGCGATCATCTTGCAGGGACCGCACCATTCCGCCCAGTAATCCACCAGCACCGGCTTGGAGGACTGGAGGACGTCGGATTCGAAGGAGGCGTCGGAGATGTGCTTGATCAGGTCGCTGGCCATGTGTTCCTCTCGGGGGCGGGTTCCTTCCCGCTACAGCTACAGTCAGGGCATTGTGACAGAAACCAAGACCCCCCGCCGGTGCGGGAACGGCGGGCGATTGCTATGGATGCGATAGCACTTTCCCATCCGTCCGCGCGGCACTGGCAGGAGCTCATGCGGGCCCTGCGGCAGGCCATGGCCGGCCGCGGCGCGCATCCGGCCCGCACCGTCGTGCTGCTGCCCTATGCGCAGCTGATGCCGCTGGCGCGGCAGTTCTGGGTCCGCCTGGCCCCCACCGGCTTCGCGCCGCGCTTCGAGACGACCCTGAACTGGGCGCGGCAGCGTCCCTGGCAGGCCGGCGAGCTCGATCTGTCCTTCGAGATCGGCCGCGACCTGCTGGCGGCGCGCGGCTGGCTGGAGCAGGGCGGTTTGCGCGCCCAGGCCGATGCGCTGGCGGGACTGCTGGTGGAAGCCGCCTGGCAGGCCGCCGAAGCCGCGCGTGCCGTTGCGCCCGCGCACCGCGCCGCGTGGGCCGCGCGCCTGCGTCCGCAGTGGCTGCAGGGCATGGAAGCGCCCGCGCTGGCCACCGAGGCGGCGATCGCCCGCATCGCCTTCGAGTGGGCGGCGGCCTCGGCCTATGCGACCGACCCCATGCTGGACGGGACGCTCACGCAGGACATCGACCTGCTCGTCGTGTTGCAGGGCTTCCAGTCGGAGCCCGTGCCCCGCGCGCTGCTCGAACAGCTCGGCGAGCGCGGCCTGGCCTGGCCCTTGCCGCACGAGGCGCCGCCCGGCGCGATCGCGCTGCATGCCGCGACCGATGCTTCGGAGGAGGCGGAACGCGCCGCGGCCTGCGTGCTGCGCCACCTGCAGGAAGGCCGCGTGCCCGTCGCCCTGGGGGCGACCGACCGCGTGCTGACGCGCCGCATCGGCGCGCTGCTGTTCACCCGCGGCGTGCGCGTGCGCGACGAGACCGGGTGGAAACTCTCGACCACGCGGGCCGCGGCGCACGTGGTGACGGCCCTGCGGGCCTGCGCGTGGGACGCGCCGACCGACGCCGTGATCGACTGGCTGAAGAACTCTCCCGCGATGGGCTCCGGACTCGTGCAGGCCATCGAGCGCCGCGTGCGCCGTGCCGGCCTGCGCGAATGGCGCATGCTGCGCGATGGCGACTGGGGCCCCTCCGAGGCGCTGCTCGGTGCGGCGCAGCGCGTGGCCGCCGCACGCGAAGCATCGCAGCCGACGCGCCCGCTGCTGGAATGGCTGCCGTCGTTGCGCGAACTGCTGCGGCAGTCGGGCCAATGGGATTTGTTGCGCAGCGACGCCGCGGGCCTCAAGACGCTGGAGGCGCTGCGCCTGGACGCCGGCGCCGCTGCCGAGTGGACCGCGTGGCCGCAGGCCCAGCGCCGCATGACCCTGCGCGAATTCACGGCCTGGGTCAACGACGTGCTGGAGAGCGCCAGCTTCGTGCCGCCGCACGCGGGCGACGAACAGGTCGTCGTGCTGCCCATGAGCCAGTTGCTGGGCCATCCGTTCGCGGCGCTGGTGCTGCCCGGTTGCGACGAGCGCAGCCTGCCCGCGTCGCCCGAACTGCCCACCGGCTGGACGCAGGCGCAGCGCCGGCTGCTGGGATTGCCTGCGCGCGAGGAGCTGGAAGCCAGCCAGCGCGCCGCCTGGCAATACGCCTTGCAGACGCCCAGGGCCGACGTGCTCTGGCGCGCGAGCGACGACACCGGCGAGCGCAGCCTGCCCAGCCCGCTGGTGCAGGCGCTCGCCGTGCAGGGACTGGGCCAGGGGGCCGACGATCCACGGCCCGCACGGATCGAATCCGGCCACCCGGTCCCGCGTCCCGCGGGGAAGGCGCCGCAACTGGTGCCGGGGCAGCTCTCCGCGAGCAGCTACGAGGACCTGCGCCGCTGCCCGTACCGTTTCTTCGCCTTGCGCATGCTCGGACTGAAGGAAGCGGACGAAGTGGAGGCCGAAGTCGACAAGCGCGATTTCGGCACCTGGCTGCACAACGTGCTGAAGATCTTCCACGAGACCTTGCGCGATCGCTCCGTGCCGGACCACGAACGCGCCGCGCTGCTCGATGCGATCGCCCGCGAAGGCATCGCCGGCCAGCGCCTGGGCGAAGGCGAGTTCCTGCCTTTCGCGGCGGGCTGGCCCGCGGTGCGCGACGGCTACCTCGAATGGCTCGCGCAGCACGAAGCCGCCGGCGCCGTGTTCGAAACGGCGGAGAGCGAGCACCGCGTGGAGCTGGGCCCGTGGAAGCTGGAAGGCCGGATCGACCGCATCGACCGGCTTCCCGGCGGCGCCTCGCTGGTGATGGACTACAAGACGGAGAGCCTGCAGGCGACCCGCAACCGCATGGAGCAGCCGCTGGAGGACACGCAGCTCGCGTTCTATGCGGTGCTGCTGCCCGGGCGCGAGTTGCAGGCGGCCTACCTGAACATCAGCGAGCGCGGCGAAGTGAAGCGGGTGGACCACGAGGAGCTCGCCCTGGGCGCGCACCTGCTGAAGGAAGCGATCGAAACGGAGATGCTGCGCATCGGTCAAGGGGCGCCCCTGCCGGCGCTCGGCGAAGGCCGGGTATGCGACTACTGCGCCGCGCGCGGCCTCTGCCGCAGGGACCAATGGAGTGAGTGAGGGGATGCAGATTCCGGTGGGCCCAGCCTACGAACACAACGGCCGCGTCGTCACGCGCGAGCGGTTCTATGCCATCGCCTGCGACCCGCGGCGGCACGTCGCGGTGGAAGCCTGCGCGGGCGCGGGCAAGACGTGGATGCTGGTCTCGCGCATCCTGCGGGCGCTGCTCGCGGGCGCGCAGCCGCACGAGATCCTCGCCATCACCTTCACCCGCAAGGCGGCCGGGGAGATGCGGCAGCGCCTGCAGGAGTGGCTCTCGAAATGGAGCGGGGCGCCCGACGAATTGCTGGCGCGCGAACTCGCCGCCCGCGGCCTGCCGCAGGCCGATGCGCAGGTGCGCGCGGCGCTGCGCGGCCTCTACGCGCAGCTGCTGCAGGCCGGCCGGCCCGTGCAGATCCGCACCTTCCACAGCTGGTTCGCGGCCTTGCTGCGCGGCGCGCCGGTGGCGGTGCTGCAGTCGCTGGGACTGCCCACCCGCTTCGAGCTGCTGGAGGATGACAAGGAAGCGGTGGCGCGGGTGTGGCGCCGCTTCCATGCGGCCGTGGAGCGCGAGCCGGCGGCGCGCGCCGACTACGAAGGCTCCGTGGCCGCGCACGGCCGCTTCAACACGCTGAAGGCGCTGGAATCGGCGTTGTCCAAGCGCGTCGAGTTCGCGATGGCCGATGCGCACGGCGTGGTCGAGGATTCGGTCCAGCCCTTCGGTGCGGCCTTCGAGGAGTTCCAGGGCCTCGAACACCCGGAACATGCATTGGGACAGGCCTGGGTGCGCGAGGCGATGTATGCGGCGTCGCAGGCACTCGGACGCGCCTCGGCCCCCACCTTCTCGGCCAAGGGGCGCGAGCTCGAAGAGGCGGTCACGGCGGGCCGTTTCGCCGATGCCGCCTCGGCGCTGCTCACGGCCAGGCAGGAGCCGCGCAAGTTCAACGACAAGCTGGCCGGCATCGAGGACGTGCGCACGGCGCAGGCGCTGGCGCAGCGCCTGTGCGCCGCGCTCCACCAGCACGAGGCCTGGCTGCACCACAGGCGCATCGCGCGGCTGGCCCGGCTGCTGGTGGAGAACTATGGGGCGCTCAAGCGCGAGCAGGGCTGGGTGGACATGAGCGACGTGGAGCGCACCGCGCACGTGCTGCTGTCCGACCCGGTGCTGGCCGGCTGGGTGCAGGAGCGGCTCGACCAGCAGGTGCGCCATCTGCTGATCGACGAATTCCAGGACACCAACGCGCTGCAATGGCAGGCCCTGCACGCCTGGCTCGCGAGCTACGCGGGCGCGGGCGGCGAAGGTCCCAGCGTGTTCATCGTCGGCGACCCCAAGCAGAGCATCTACCGTTTCCGCCGCGCCGAACCGCTGGTGTTCCGGGCCGCGCAGGACTTCATCACCGGCGCGCTGGGCGGCGACCGCCTCAGCTGCGACCACACGCACCGCAACGCGCCGGGCGTGCTGCAGGCCGTCAACACGGTGATGCTGGCGGCGCAGGGCGAGGGCGCCTATGCCGACTTCCGCGCGCACACGACCGAGTCGCAGGCGAGCGGCGCCGTGCTGGCGCTGCCGCCGATCCCGCGGCCGACGCCCGAAGCGATCGCCGATGCCGGCCTGGTCTGGCGCGACAGCCTGACCGTGCCGCGCGAGCTGCCCGAGGAGCGGCTCGTCTCGCTGGAATGCCGCCAGGCCGCCGCGTGGATCGCCACCCGGCTGCGGGCCGGCGTGAAGGCGGGCGACGTGATGGTGATGGCGCGCCGGCGCGAACGGCTGTCCGCGATGGAGGAAGAGCTGCGCGCGCTGCACATCCCCGCGCAGCAGCCGGAGAAGACCGACCTGTGCGAGGCGCCGGAGGTGCAGGACCTCGCCGCGCTGCTGGACGTGCTGGTCTCCCCGGGGCACGACCTGTCCCTGGCGCGCGTGCTGCGCTCGCCCCTGTTCTCCTGCGAGGACGACACGCTGGTGGAACTCGCCCTGCGGGCCCGCGCGGCCGCGCAGGACGGTCCGCCGCGCGCCTGGTTCGAGTTGCTGCAACAGGGCGAGGACCTGCCGCAGCCGCTGCCGGAGATCGCCGTGACGCTGCGCCGCTGGCAGCGCTGGGTGCAGGCGCTGCCGCCGCACGACGCGCTGCAGGCGATCTACGACGACGGCGACGTGCTGGCCCGCTTCGCCCGCAGCGCGCCGCCGGCGCTGCGCGCGAGCGTGCTCGCCAACCTGCACGCGCTGCTGGGCGCGGCCCTGCAGGTGGGCGGCGGCCGCTACCTCACGCCCTATGCCTTCGTGCGCGCGCTCAAGGCCGGCGGCATCCGCGGGCCGGCGATCGCGGCCGAGAACGTGGTGCGGCTGCTCACCGTGCACGGCGCCAAGGGCCTGGAAGCGCACATCGTGCTGCTGCTGGACACCGACGGCGCCCCTTCGCGGCCCGAAAGCATGGGCGCGCTGTGCGAATGGCCCGGCGAGGCGCCGGCGCCCTGGCGCTTCGCCTTCCTGGCGAGCGAGACCCGGCCGCCGGCCTGCAGCGCCGAGGCGCTCGCGGTGGAGCAGGTGGCCCGCGCCCGCGAGGAACTCAACGCGCTGTACGTGGCGATGACGCGCGCCGAACGCCAGCTGGTGATCTCCTCGGTGGTGCCCTCGGGCGCCCCGCAGGCGCCGACCTGGTGGCAGCGCCTGCTGCCCTGTGCCGTGCCGCTGGAGATGCCCGCGCAGGCGCAGCCTTTCGTCGATGCGGCCCTCGGCGACGACAGCTTCACGCTGCGCGTGGTGCCCGGGGCCGCGCAGCCGGCCACCATCGAGAGGCTGCGTCCGGCGGCGCCGGAAGGCAGCGACAGGTCCCGCCTCGGCGAAGCCATGCACCGCCTGCTGGAAACCTGGCAGCCGCGCACCGGGCTCGGGCCAGCGCAACTGCGCGAGGTCGAGCGCAGCTTCGCGCTCGATGCGGCCGGGGTGCAGCAGGCCGCGGCGATGGCGCAGCGCATCCTGCACGGCGAGGGCTCCTGGACCTGGGACCCCGCGCACGTCGACTGGCAGGGCAACGAGGTGGAGCTGCATTTCGAGGGCGAGCTGCTGCGCCTGGACCGGCTGGTGCGCAGGCGCGACAGCGGCGAGTGGTGGGTGCTGGACTTCAAGTCCGCCGCCCAGCCGCAGCGCCAGCCGCAGCTGGTGGCGCAGATGCGCCGCTACCGCGAGGCCATCGCCGCCGCCCATGGCGGGGCGCCGGTGCGCGCCGCCTTCCTCACCGCGGACGGAGCCATGGTGGTGCTGGCATGAAACGATCCTCCGAAGGACTGTGGGCGCTGGGCAAGTACCTCGCGCTGGCCTCCTCCGCGCTCACCATCCTGCTGACCGTCCTGATGATCATGGTGATCGAGCGCACCGCCAGCGAGGGCGTCGCCGCATCGATCGGCACCGGCCTCGCCGAACGCGCCGCGCAGACCGCCAACCGGCTGGACCGCGCGATGTTCGAGCGCTACCGCGAGATCCAGCTGATGTCCTCGCGCCTGGCGCGCCTGGGAAGCTGGGAGGAGGTGCAGGCCGAGCTCGACGCGGCGAAGGAGACCTACCGCTTCTATGCCTGGCTCGGCGTCGCCGATGCACGCGGCACCGTGCGGGCGGCCAGCGGCGGCCTGCTCAAGGGACAGGACGTGTCGCAGCGCCCCTGGTTCGCCAACGCCCATTCCGGCATCCACCTCGGCGACGTGCACGAGGCCGTGCTGCTGGCCAAGCTGGTGCCGCCCGGCGCCGACGGCGAGCCGCAGCGCTTCTTCGACGTCGCCTTCCCGCTGCGTGGCGGCACCGGCCCCACCGGCGTGCTGGGCGCGCACGTGTCGTGGGACTGGGCCAAGGACGTGCGCCAGGCGATCTTCGGATCGAGCAGCGAAGTGGAGGTGCTGATCGTCAACACCGACGGCTATGTGCTCCTCGGGCCCCCCCAGATGGAGGGAGGCCGGCTCGTGCTGGCCAGCCTCGATCGCGCCGGCAACGCCCGCGGCCACAACGTCGAGATGTGGCCCGACGGCAAGCGCTACCTGGCGGGCTACGCGGCCAGCAAGGGCTACCTGTCCTCGCCCGGCCTCGGCTGGCGCGTGCTGGTGCGGCAGCCGCTGGAAGTGGCCTACGCGCCGCTGCGCCGCATCCAGGCGCAGGTGCTCGCCTGGGGCGCGACGCTGGCGGTGCTGTTCTCGCTGATCGGCTGGCTGGCGTCGCGGGCGGTCACGCGCCCGCTGCTGGAGCTGGCGGACACCGCGCGGCGCCTCGAGCAGGGCGAGTCCGTCGCGGTGCGGCCTTCCCATGCGTACCGCGAGGTGGAGGTGCTCGGCTCCGCGCTGGACGGCATGGTCGGCAAGCTGCGCGAGCAGTCCGAGGCGCTGCGCGAGCTGAACGCGGGCCTGGAGCAGCGCGTGGAACAGCGCACCGCGGAACTGCGGGAAGCCTTCGAGCGCGTGCGCCATAGCGAGCAGCGCACCCAGACCATCATCGAAAGCGCGCTCGATCCCTTCGTGGGCATCGACCTGCAGGGGCGGGTCACCGACTGGAGCACCCGCGCCGAGGCGGTCTTCGGCTGGGCGCGCGAGGAGGCGATCGGCCGCAACGCGGGCGAACTGCTGGTGCCGGAGCGCTTCGCCGACAGCTTCGGGGCGGCGCTGGAACAGTACCAGCGCACCGGTGTTTCGGGCTCCATGGAGCACGGCATCGAACGGGTGCTGGTGGACCGCAGCGGGCGCGAGATCCCGGTCGAACTGCGCATCGGCCTCGTGAACACCGGCGACGAGCGCTTCCTGACCGCCTTCATCCACGACATTTCGCACCGCAAGGAAGTCGAGCGGATGAAGGACGAGTTCGTCTCCACCGTCTCGCACGAACTGCGCACGCCGCTCACCGCGATCTACGGATCGCTGAACCTGCTGACGTCCGGCATGGCGGGCGAACTGCCGGAGGAGGCGAAGCAGCTGCTCGCGATCTCGCACGAAAGCACCGACCGCCTGGTGCGCCTGATCAACGACATGCTGGACCTGGAGAAGATCGCCTCCGGCAAGATCGAATACCGCATGCAGCCGCAGCCGCTGCGCGCGCTGGTGGAGCAGGCCATCCGGGACACGCAGGCCTATGCCGAGGGCCTGCGCGTGCGCATCGAGCTGCAGGCTGGGGCCGAGCCGCGCGTGCATGCCGACGCCGATCGCATCGTGCAGGTGTGCGTGAACCTGCTGTCGAACGCGGCGAAGTTCTCGCCGAAGGGAGCGGTGGTGCAGGTCACGCTGCAGGAGCACGACGGCCTCGCGCGCGTGGGCGTGGCGGACACCGGGCCCGGCGTGCCGCCGGAGTTCCGCGACCGCATGTTCCAGCGCTTCGCCCAGGCGGACGCATCGGACCGGCGCGCCAAGGGCGGCACCGGCCTGGGCCTCGCGATCTGCCGCAGCATCGTCGAGGCGCACGGCGGCAAGCTCGCCTTCACGAGCGAGCCCGACGTGCGCACCGAGTTCTTCTTCGAGCTCCCCGCGCTGGCCGGTTGAGGCATGAAAAAGGCCAGGTCCCGGGACCTGGCCGCGAGGGAGAAGAGCGGGCAGCGCGCTTCAGAAGGTCTGGCGGTAGTAGATCATCGGGCCGCCGTTCTTGCGCTTGACGCTGATGCGCGCGCCGCTTTCCAGCTGCACGCCGAGGAAGCCCTTGTCGATCCCGAACAGCGAAGGCGATGCGGGCTTGATGTTCATCTCCACGCGCGCGCCGTACACGGCCTGCTGCTCCATGATCTGGGAGTAGGCGTCGTCGGCGGCGTTGACGCGCCGCCAGGCGGTCACGTCGATCTGCTTGTGCGTCCAGCGCACGCCGAGGTCGAAGCTGGGCGACTGCGGCGCGAACCCGAGGCCGTTCGGCTGGCGCGGGCCGAAGCCGCTCATGCCCACCACCGCGCCGAAGCGCGCGCGCTGGCTCGGAAACAGCGAGAAGTCCACGCGCGGCGCCTGGAAGCCGCCTTCCTGCGCATCGAACCGGGGCAGGGCGCTGGTCTGCACCTCGACCCGCACGGGACGCTGCCCCGTGCGGGCGTCGGCGACGACGAGGGCTTCCGCGGGTTCTCTGCCCGTGTCGTCGGCCCACGCCGCGGGACACGCGGCGAGGCCGGCGAGGGCCAGTGCAGCCCAGGGACCCATTGCCTTGGCATGACGGCCGGCGACTTCACCGACCCTTGCGACCTGCTTCTCCATGGCTCACCTCCCAGTGATGGGGCGCAGTCTAGGCGCGGCCATTGCTGGAAGTTTGTGGGATCGCGGTCGCGAAATCTGTAAGAAGTAAGCGATCCGGCGTCAGCCTGTTGGCGTACACCGGTCAGACGCGAGGAAGGGGAGGGAAGCTGGCTCTACCGTTCAGGCGACGCACGCGCGGGATGCGCTCATTCACCCATGTGGTGCCACTTGTTCTCGGGCAAGGCGCGCAGCACTTCGTGGATCTGCGGCAGCACGCCCTGGCTGGCGGCCCACTCGATGTGTTCGCGCAGGCGCGCGCGCTTCTGCAGCGACGGCGTGCGGGACCACTCCTCGCGGGTGGCCGGCACGCCGGGCAGGTGCGGCGGCTTGTTCGGGAGCAGGGCGTGGACGCGCATCCACACCGTGGGCAGGGGGCACACGCGGTTGTTGCGGCGCACTTCCACCAGCACCTCGTCGAGCGTGGCGATGGCGGACGTATCGGCGCCCTGTTTCTGCACGTCGAGACCGGTCGGACGCGTCTTCTCGAAGCCGCGCTCCTGCTGGTGGGTGATGGTCTGGAACATGGCCCAGGACGTGTCGGTGTTCTTCTCGACGACTTCCAGCGCACGCTCCTCGTCCCGCATCGCTGCCGGATGGATGGACTTGCTCACGGGATTCCTCTCTCCTACCCGAGGAATGTAAGCGGATGTTGCGACCTTCGGAATCCTCCGCGTGGGGACGAAGTGCCAAATACCGCACGCAAATGGGCGCGGAGAGGCGCGGCTGGGACGCGGCGCAACGATCGGAAGAAGGGAAGTTGACGAGCCTTACCCCCGGCACTGGCTCCACAGTTAGGGCTGCTTGGTTCCCCACCTGACCCGTTTGGCCGCTTCACCATGCGGGGAGGCCCGTCACCGCGGATTGTAGGCTACGCGGGCAAGGCCGAGCTCGCGCGGGGGCGCCTTTAGAATCGACGGAATGTCGTATCTCGTGCTCGCCCGGAAGTACCGGCCCCGGACCTTCAGCCAGATGGTGGGCCAGGAGCACGTGGTGCAGGCGCTGACGAATGCGCTGGAGCAGCAGCGGCTGCACCACGCCTACCTGTTCACCGGCACGCGCGGCGTGGGCAAGACCACCGTCTCGCGCATCCTCGCCAAGTCGCTCAACTGCCAGGGCCCCGACGGCCAGGGCGGCATCACCTCCACGCCCTGCGGCGTCTGCCAGGCCTGCACCGACATCGACAGCGGCCGCTTCGTCGACTACACCGAGCTCGATGCCGCGTCCAACCGCGGCGTCGACGAAGTGCAGTCGCTGCTGGAGCAGGCGGTCTACAAGCCGGTGCAGGGCCGCTTCAAGGTCTTCATGATCGACGAAGTGCACATGCTCACGGGCCACGCCTTCAACGCGATGCTGAAGACGCTGGAGGAGCCGCCGGAATACCTGAAGTTCGTGCTGGCCACGACCGATCCGCAGAAGGTGCCGGTGACGGTGCTGTCCCGCTGCCTGCAGTTCAACCTGCGGCCGATGGCGCCCGAGACCGTGCAGGAGCACCTCGCGCGCGTGCTCGAAGCCGAAGCCGTGCCCGCGGATGCGCAGGCGCTGCGGCTGCTGTCGCGCGCGGCGCGCGGTTCGATGCGCGATGCGCTGTCGCTGACCGACCAGGCGATCGCCTTCGGCGGCGGCCAGCTGCAGGAGACCGCGGTGCGGACGATGCTGGGAAGCGTCGACCGCAGCCACGTGTTCCGTCTCGTCGAGGCGCTGGCGCAGGGCGACGGCAAGTCGGTGGTGGACACCTCCGAGGCGCTGCGCGTACATGGCCTGTCGGCCGGCGCCGCGCTGGAGGAGATGAGCATGGTGCTGCAGCGCATGGCGGTGCTGCAGGCCGTGCCGAATGCGGCGGACACCAGCGACGAAGAGGGCGCCACGATCGCGCGCCTGGCGGCGCTGATGCCGGCGGACGAGACGCAGCTGCTTTACAGCATCTGCCTGCACGGGCGGGCGGAGCTGGGATTGGCGCCGGACGAATACGCGGCGCTGACGATGGTGTTGCTGCGGTTGCTGGCGTTCAAGCCGCAGGCTGAAAAAAAAACTCTGAATAGTGGCCAGGGCGCTGGGGTTGCACCCCAGCCTGCGCAGAGCGTCGGGGTTCCTGCGTCACCCCGACCTACGAATGTCGAATCGGCGGAGATGGAGCCCCGTAGGTCGGCGGTGAGCCCGAAGGCGAACCCCGACGCAACGGCGCCCGCCCCACGCCCCACCGCCCCTCCCGGCCACGTCCTGCCCGTCGTGGAGCCGCGCCAGGCCCCTCCGCGCAACGTGCCTGCACGCGAAACGAGCGACGTCATGGGCGTCCCCGTGCGCGTGCAGCCCGAGCCGCAACGCGAGCCGACCACGACGGTCCCCACCGTCACGCCCACCCCCGAAGGCGACTTCTGGCAGGCCACCGTGCAGCAACTGGTCGAACGCGAAGCCATCACCGCCCTCGTGCGCGAACTCGCGCTGCAGGCGCAGCTGGTCGCCCGCGACGAGGGCCACTGGATGCTGCGGGTGGAGCGCGAATCGCTGAACCAGCCCACCAGCCGCGAGCGGCTGAAGGCCGCCCTGCACGCCGCGGGCCATGCCGTCGACATCTCGGTCGAGGTCGGCGCCATCAGCGATAGTCCGGCGCGGCGCAACGCCGTCGCGGCGGCGGAGCGGCAGCGTGCGGCAGAACAGATCATCCTGAACGATCCTTTCGTGCAGCGGATGCAGCGTGACTTTGGGGCGAAAATCGTCCCCGGCAGCATCAAACCCGTCGAGAAACAGCGAGAGAACTGAGAGAGCACCATGTTCAACAAGGGACAGTTGGCCGGCCTGATGAAGCAGGCGCAGGCGATGCAGGACAACCTGAAGAAGGCGCAGGAGGAACTGGCGCTCATCGAGGTGAGCGGCGAATCCGGCGCCGGCCTCGTGAAGGTCGTCATGACCTGCAAGCACGACGTCAAGCGCGTCACCATCGACCCCAGCCTGCTGGGCGAGGACAAGGACATGCTGGAGGACCTCGTGGCCGCCGCGTTCAACGCCGCGGTGCGCAAGGCCGAAGAGACCAGCCAGGAGAAGATGGGCAAGCTGACCGCGGGTCTCCCCCCCGGCATGAAGCTGCCTTTCTGAAGCATTGGCAGAACCTTCCCTCCAGGCACTGATCGAGGCGCTGCGGCGCCTTCCCGGGGTGGGCGTCAAGTCCGCTTCGCGCATGGCCTTCCACATGCTGCAGCACGACCGCGAGGGCGCCCGCGTGCTGGCGCGCGCGCTGGAGCAGGCGGCGGGCAACATCCGCCATTGCCGCGAGTGCCACACCTTCACGGAAGACGAGGTGTGCGCGACCTGCCGCAGTCCGCAGCGGGACCGCAGCAAGCTGTGCGTGGTGGAGACGCCCGCCGACCAGGCGGCGCTGGAGCGCACGCAGGCCTTCAACGGCCTCTATTTCGTGCTGATGGGAAAGCTGAGCCCGCTGGACGGCATCGGCCCGAAGGACATCGGGCTGGACAAGCTGTTCGCGCGCGCCACCGCCGGCGAGGTGCAGGAGGTGATCCTCGCCACCAACTTCACCGCGGAGGGTGAGGCCACGGCGCACGTGATCGCGGAGGCGCTCAAGCAGCGCGGGCTGAAGGTGACGCGCCTCGCGCGCGGCGTGCCGGCCGGCAGCGAACTCGAATATGTGGACTTGGGGACCATCGCGCACGCGCTGGTGGACAGGAGGACGAGGTAAATGACGATGACTTACGCGCGCATGACGGTGGCGTACTGGTGCGTGCTGATCGCGGCGCTGCTGCCTTTCGTGTGCTCGTGGCTGGCCAAGCACCAGGACTTCGGCAAGCCGCGCAGCAAGGGCGGCTTCGACAACGACGAGCCGCGCGCCTGGCTCGGGCGGCAGCAGGGCTGGAAGGCGCGGGCGGACGCGGCGCAGGCCAACAGCTTCGAGGCGCTGCCCTTCTTCATCGGCGCGGTGATCATCGCCCACCAGCTGGGCGCGCCGCAGACGCGGCTCGACATCCTGGCGGTGCTGTTCATCACGCTGCGCATCATCTACATCGCGATGTACGTCGCGGGCCTCGGCACCGTGCGCTCCGCCATGTGGACCCTCGCGCTGCTCGCGAACCTCGGCATCTTCCTCAGCGCCGTGCGCTGGTAGCGTCCCGACACGCTTCCTCCTCTCGCGTTACGTGGAAACCCGCACGGGATCGTCCCGATGCGGCGGCGCAACACGCCCACTAACCTCTCCTCATCCCGAGAACAAGACGAAAAGAGAGGTCCACAGATGACGAGAGCATCCCTGAGCCGGCGGCAGTTCACGCTGCTGGCGGCCGCGGCGGTTGCCGCGCCGTCGCTGCGCGCCCAGGGCAAGCCGGAGAAGACGAAGGTGTCGATCGCCGTCGGCGGCAAGGCGGCGTTCTACTACCTGCCGCTGACCATCGCGGAACAGCTCGGCTACTTCAAGGCGGAAGGCCTCGACGTCGAGATCTCGGACTTCGCCGGCGGCTCGCGTGCGCTGCAGGCGGTGGTGGGCGGCTCCGCCGACGTGGTGAGCGGCGCCTACGAGCACACCATCAACCTGCAAAGCAAGAACCAGATGTTCCAGTCCTTCGTGCTGCAGGGGCGCGCACCGCAGATCGCGATGGGCGTCTCCACGAAGGGCATGCCGGGCTACCGCGGCGTGGCGGACCTGCGCGGCAGGAAGATCGGCGTGACGGCCCCCGGCTCGTCGACCAACATGGTGGCCAACCTGGTGCTCTCGCGCGCCGGCCTGAAGGCCAGCGACGTCAGCTTCATCGGCGTGGGCACCTCCGCCGGCGCGCTGGCCGCGCTGCGCTCCGGCCAGATCGACGCCATGTGCAACACCGACCCGGTGATGACCATGCTGGAGCAGAAGGGCGACGTGAAGATCATCAGCGACACGCGCACGCTGAAGGGCACGCAGGAAGTGTTCGGCGGCCCGATGCCCGCCGCCTGCCTCTACGCGCCGGCGGAGTACGTGCAGAAGCACCCCAACACCTGCCAGTCGCTGGCCAATGCGATCGTGCACGGCCTCAAGTGGCTGCAGACCGCCGGCCCGAGCGACATCATCAAGACGGTGCCCGAGTCCTACCTGCTGGGCGACCGCGCGCTGTACCTCGCTTCCTTCGCCAAGATCCGCGAAGCGATCGCCATCGACGGCCTGCTGCCCGACGACGGCCCGAAGACGGCGCTGCGCGCGCTGGCCAGCTTCGATCCCGGCGTGAAGGAAGGCAAGATCGAGCTGGGCCGGACCTTCACCAACGACTTCGCGCGCCGCGCGAAAGAGAAGTTCAAGGCTTGAGCGTCTCGAGTGCACGCGCTCGAGCTCAATGACGTCACCGTCACCTTCCGCTCCCGCGAGGAGCGTGGGCAGCGCTACACCGCCGTCGCCGAAACGACGCTGAAGGTCGGCGCCGGCGAGTTCGTCTCGGTGGTCGGCCCCACGGGCTGCGGCAAGTCCACTTTGTTGAACGTCGGCGCCGGGCTGCTGCAGCCTTCGGCCGGCGAGGTCCGCGTGTTCGGCGAACTCCTCGCGGGCATCAACCGGCGCGCCGGCTACATGTTCCAGAGCGACGCGCTGATGCCCTGGCGCAGCGCGATCGACAACGTGATGGTGGGCCTGCAGTACCGCGGCGTGTCCGACGCCGAAGCGCGCGAGCAGGCGCAGTCCTGGCTGGAGCGCGTGGGCCTCGCGGGATTCGGCGACCGCTATCCGCACCAGCTCTCGGGCGGCATGCGCAAGCGCACGGCGCTGGCGCAGACACTCGCGCTCGACCCCGACATCATCCTCATGGACGAACCCTTCAGCGCGCTGGACATCCAGACGCGGCAGCTGATGGAGAACGAAGTGCTGGCGCTGTGGGCGGCCAAGCGCAAGGCGGTGCTGTTCATCACGCATGACCTCGACGAGGCGATCGCGATGAGCGACCGCGTCGTCGTGCTGTCGGCCGGCCCGGCCACGCGTCCCATCGGCGAGTTCGCGATCGACCTGCCGCGGCCGCGGGACGTCGCCGAAGTGCGCGGCGATCCGCGCTTCGTGGAGTTGCATTCCCGCATCTGGTCGGTGCTGCGCGACGAAGTCCTGGAAGGCTACGCGCAGCAACTGAAGAAGGCGGCATGAGCTTTCGCCCGAACGAACGCAACCTGCGCGCATGGCAGATCGGCGTGCTGATGGTGGTGCTGGTGCTGTGGCACGCGGCGTCGCGCAACGAGCAGACGGCCTTCTTCATCGGCGAGCCGGTCAAGGTGGCGGGGCGTGTGTGGTCCTGGTTCCTGCCGCTGGAGCTGCCCGCCAACGCCCTGTTCCCCGAGGGCCTGCCGGGCCGCGCCGACATCTACCTGCACCTGGGCGTGACGCTGCTGGAGACGCTGCTCGCCTTCGCCATCGGCACCGTGCTGGGCCTCGTCGTGGGCCTGTGGCTGGCGCTCGCGCCGACGGCCAGCGCGATCTTCGATCCCTACATCAAGGGACTCAACTCGATGCCGCGGGTGATCCTGGCGCCGATCTTCGCGCTGTGGTTCGGCCTGGGCATCTGGAGCAAGGTGGCCCTCGCGGTGACGCTGGTGTTCTTCATCGTGTTCTTCAACGTCTACCAGGGCGTGCGCGAGGTGAGCCCGGTGGTGCTGGCCAATGCGCGCATGCTGGGCGCGAACCGGAAGCAGCTGCTGCGCACGGTGTACCTGCCCAGTGCGACCAGTTGGGTGTTCTCCAGCCTGCACACGTCGGTGGGGCTGGCCTTCGTCGGTGCGGTGGTGGGCGAGTACCTGGGGTCGGCGCGCGGCGTGGGCTACCTGATCCTGCAGGCGGAAGGCACCTTCGACGTGAACACGGTGTTCGCGGGCATCGTGGTGCTCACGGCGTTCGCGCTGGCGCTGGATGGGCTGGTGGGGAGGATCGAGGGTAGGCTGATGAAGTGGCAGCCGAGGGCAGGGGAGACGGAGAAGCTATAGCGTCATCCCCGCGCAGGCGGGGACCCAGGGCATTGAAAAACAAAGCGGCCGTCGGCCGCTTTGTTCGTGGAAGCTCTGGATTCCCGCCTCCGCGGGAATGACGGGGAGGCGGGGATGACGTGCAACGTTACGCCCGGCGGAAGTTGTCCGGGAACCGGTCCCGCGCATTCGCCACGCCGTCGCCGTCGCGATCGCGGTCGTAGCGGTTCCGGACGCCGTCGCGGTCCATGTCGCCGTTGGGCCCGTGGCCGCGGTTCACGCGCGCCACGCGGTTCGGCACGTTCGGGTTCGGGTCGCGCGCGTTGGCGATGCCGTCGCCGTCGCGGTCACGGTCGCTGCGGTCGGCGATGCCGTCGCCGTCCATGTCGTGCGCGTGCGGCGCGATGCGGGTGCGGTTGAAGATGTTCGGCTGCGGGTCGCTCTTGTTCGCGATGCCGTCGCCGTCACGGTCGTTGTCCAGGCGGTTCACGATGCCGTCGCGGTCCAGGTCGCCGTTGGGCGGAAGCTGCTGCGCGTGGGCCAGGCCGCCGAAGGCCATCAGGGACGTGGCGACGAGGGCTCCGTAAAGGGTCT
>NZ_DASVNN010000122.1:0-27724 GCF_036383835.1 Ramlibacter sp. | reverse complement strand
CACCCCGACCTACATTTTTCGCGATCCTGGTCCCCGTAGGTCGGCGGTGAGCCCGAAGGCGAACCCCGACGCCAACAAAAAGGGCGCCCGAAGGCGCCCTTTTTCGTGGCCAGCCCGCCGTCAGAACGGCAGCTGCAGGTTGCGCAGGTCGCGCTTGGTCTCCACCAGCACCAGCGGACCTTCGTCCGCCACCACCACCGGCGGCCGCTCGCGCGGCACGCGCACCGGCTTCGGTTCGGCGGCGATCGCGGCCTGGGCGGCGGCGATCTTGTCGGCGTCCGACAGCACCCAATGCAGGCCCGAGCCTTCGGCGACGTTCTTCAGCTCGTCGACCGGCAGCTGGAAGGGCTGCACGCGAGGCACGGCACCGCGATGCGCGTGCTCCTCGTGCGCCGGGGCGGCCTTGGCTTCCGCGCGCACCGCGTGGTGCTCCTGCGGCAGCGGCGCGTGGCCGGCGAACACTTCCATCTCGGCGGGCGAGACTTCGGCGCCCGTGGCGACGATCGCGTCGGCGGGACGCTCGGCGCGGTCACCGCGCTCGCGGCGGTCGCGGCCGTAGCGGTCGCGCGAACGGCGGTCGCGGTCGCGGCGGCCTTCGCCGTCGGTGCCGTCGACGCGGCGCTCGTCGTAGTGCGTGTGCGACTCCAGCACCGGATTGGCGCCGGGGGGCAGTTGCGCCTCCGGCGACTCCATCACCTGGCCCACCGAGCTGGCCGCGCCGGCCAGTGCGATGGCTTCGGTGCCGGCGTCGGCCGGGATGCCGTCACGGCCTTCCTCGGCGCGGCGCTCGCCACGCTCGCGGCGGCCTTCGCCACGGCCCTCGCGACGTTCGCCGCGTTCGCCCCGCTCACCGCGCTCACCGCGCGGCGGACGCTCCTGGCGCTGCTGCTCGTCGCCGCCTTCGGCGCCTTCCTGCGGCGCGGGCACGATGCCTTCCGGCATGCTGCCGCGCGCATCGATCGACTCGCGGCTCTCGCGCGACGCGCGCTCGGCCTCGCGGCGCTGGCGCGCCTCGTGCCGTTCGCGGCTCTCGCGCGGCTCGCGGTCGTCGCGGCCTTCGCGCGGCTCACGGCCTTCGCGTTGCTCGCGCGCTTCCCGCGGTTCGCGCTGTTCGCGCGGCTCACGACCCTCGCGAGGCTCGCGTGCCTCGCGCGGCTCACGGCCTTCACGCTGTTCCCGTGCTTCGCGCGGCTCGCGGCCTTCACGCGGCTCGCGCCCCTCGCGCTGGTCACGGCCCTCGCGCTGCTCGCGACCGCCACGCTCGCCGCGTTCGCCCCGCTCGCGCCGGCCTTCGCCGCGCTGCTGGTCGCGTTGCTGCTGGCCCTCGGGGCGCTGCTGCGCGCCCTCGGCGCCTTCCGCCACCGCGCGGTCGCGGCGTTCGCCACGCTCGCCGTCGCGGCGGCCTTCGCCGCCCCGGCGGTTGCGGTCGCGGTCGCCGCGCTCGCCACGGCCGTCGCGGCGATCGCCCCGGCGGCCGTCACCCCGGCCTTCGCGCCTCTCTTCCTTGCGGGGCTCGGCCACCGCGGGCGCGGGCGCCGGCGCGGCGGCGGGCGCCAGGCCCAGCGCACCCTTCAGCCAGGAGAAGAAACCGCCTTCGGCCGGCGCCGTCACCGGCGCGGGGCGCTGCTGCACGGGCGCGGGCGCCGGCGCGGCCTTGGCCACGGGCTCCTGCACCGGCGGCTTGGCCACGGGCATCGGGGCCGGCGCGTCGGGCAGCACGCCCTTGATCACCGGCTCCTGCTTGTTCACGCGCTCGTGCGAGCGGCGCGTGACCTGCGTGGCCTCGTCGAAGTCCTCGGCCATGTGGTAGCTGGCCTTGAGGTTGTCCAGGCGCGGGTCGTCGTGCTTCAGGCGCTCCAGCTTGTAGTTGGGCGTCTCCAGGGTCTTGTTGGGGACCATGAGCACGCTGATGCGCTGCTTCAGCTCGATCTTGGCGATCTCGGTGCGCTTCTCGTTCAGCAGGAAGGAGGCGACTTCCACCGGAACCTGCACCTGCACCGCCGCGGTCGAATCCTTCATGGACTCTTCCTGGATGATGCGCAGGATCTGCAGCGCGGAGCTTTCCGTGTCGCGGATGTGGCCGTGGCCGCCGCAGCGCGGGCAGGGGATGGACGCGCCTTCGGACAGGGCCGGGCGCAGCCGCTGGCGGCTCATCTCCATCAGGCCGAACTTGCTGATCGAGCCGAACTGCACGCGGGCGCGGTCCTGCCGCAGCGCGTCGCGCAGGCGGTTTTCCACCTCGCGGCGGTTCTTCGACTCTTCCATGTCGATGAAGTCGATGACGATCAGGCCGCCGAGGTCGCGCAGGCGCATCTGGCGGGCCACTTCGTCGGCGGCTTCCAGGTTGGTGCGGGTCGCGGTTTCCTCGATGTCGCCGCCCTTGATGGCGCGCGCCGAGTTGACGTCGATGGACACCAGCGCTTCGGTGTGGTCGATCACGATCACGCCGCCGGAAGGCAGCTTCACCTCGCGGGCGTAGGCCGATTCGATCTGGTGCTCGATCTGGAAGCGCGAGAACAGCGCCGCGTCGTCGCGGTAGCGCTTGACGCGCTGCGCGTGCTCCGGCATCACGTGCGCCATGAACTGGTGCGCCTGCTCGTAGATGTCGTCGGTGTCGATGAGGATGTCGCCGATGTCGTGATTGAAGTAGTCACGGATCGCGCGGATGACCAGGCTGGATTCCTGGTAGATCAGGAAGGCGCCCTTGCCGCCTTTGGACGCGCCCTCGATGGCGGTCCACAGCTTCAGCAGGTAGTTCAGGTCCCACTGCAGTTCCGGCGCGCTGCGGCCGATGCCGGCCGTGCGGGCGATGATGGACATCCCGTTCGGGTACTCCAGCTGGTCCATCGCCTCCTTGAGCTCGGCCCGGTCGTCGCCCTCGATGCGCCGGCTGACGCCGCCGCCGCGCGGGTTGTTGGGCATCAGCACGACGTAGCGGCCGGCCAGCGAGATGAAGGTGGTGAGCGCCGCGCCCTTGTTGCCGCGCTCTTCCTTCTCCACCTGGACCAGCAGTTCCTGGCCTTCCTTGATCACGTCGTTGATCCGGGCCTGCGACACCGGCACGCCGGGCGCGAAGAACTGCTTGGAGATCTCCTTGAACGGCAGGAAGCCGTGGCGGTCCTCGCCGTAGTCGACGAAACACGCCTCGAGCGAGGGCTCGACGCGGGTCACGACCGCCTTGTAGATGTTGCCTTTGCGCTGTTCGCGCCCTTCGATCTCGATCTCGTAGTCGAGCAGTTTCTGCCCGTCGACGATCGCCAGCCGGCGTTCTTCCGCCTGCGTGGCGTTGATCAGCATCCGCTTCATAAAGCGTTACCTCTTCTTCTCAAGCACTCGGGCCTGTTGGGCCCACAGATGCCGGACGGACGCTTCGAAACGGATGGAATTGCCGGGAGTGCGATGCGGCTGCCGGAGCTGTCTAGCTCAGCAACCGTCGCAAGGGCACAGGGATGGGGGCGAGCGGGCGACGGCGCTGCACCGCAAATGCAGCGGTGGGAAGGGCGCCGAAGAGGGGCCATGGGACCTGCATGGCGGGCGCGGGCAGCAGCCAGCGCCAGAATGCCAGGAGGAGAACCATCAGCACCATTGTCTCGCTTTGATCCGTCCGCGAGCCCGGAGGGCTTGCGGACCTTGTATTCCGTTCAGTGTTTCGAAGAGCCGGACCGTGCCGGCATCGCCCGCGCCACGACGGGCTCTGGCCCGGAATCTGCGCGCGACGATGCCGGTGGCATCGACCTGCCAGGGCGCCGGGGTGGGGATGCGTGGACTAAACTGCCAGCCAAATCAACCACTTACGGCGTAACTCTGGTGAAACTGATTATAGGGGGCGGACCGCCCCCTGCAAGCGCGGAGGTGAGATTTCTGACGGTGGGGGAGGAGTCGGCCGGGCAGCGACTGGACAATTTCCTCATCCGGGTGCTCAAGGGCGTGCCCAAGACGCACGTCTACCGCATCATCCGCTCCGGCGAAGTCCGGGTGAACAAGGGCCGGGCTTCGGCCGACGACCGCGTGCAGGACGGCGACGTCGTCCGGGTGCCGCCGGTGCGCGTGTCCCAGTCCGCCGAGACCGAAAAGCCGGCTCCCGCGCGGGAGTTCCCCGTGCTGTTCGAGGACGAGCACCTGCTCGCCATCGACAAGCCGGCCGGCGTGGCCGTGCACGGCGGCAGCGGCGTGAGCTTCGGCGTGATCGAGCAGTTGCGACAGGCGCGTCCGGCCGCGAAATTCCTGGAACTGGTGCACCGGCTCGACCGGGAGACCTCGGGCATCCTGCTGGTGGCCAGGAAGCGCTCGGCGCTCACGAAACTGCAGGACCAGTTCCGCGACCGCGAAACCGGCAAGACCTACCTGGCGCTGGTCACCGGCGCCTGGCCCGCCAACAAGAAGGTGATCGACCAACCGCTGCACAAATACCTGCAGGCCGACGGCGAGCGCCGCGTCAAGGTGGTGGCGAAGGACGATCCGGACGGGATGCGGTCGATCACGCTCGTCAAAGTGGCGGAAAAGCTCTTTCTCCCTCCCCCTCCGGGGGAGGGCCGGGGTGGGGGCGCTGCGGGCGCTCGCGAAGCCACCCTCCTCGAGGTCACCATCAAGACCGGCCGCACCCACCAGATCCGCGTCCACCTCGCCTCCGCCGGCCATCCCATCCTCGGGGACGACAAGTACGGCGACTTCGAGCTGAACAAGGCCTTGCAGAGGCAGGGCCTCAAGCGCATGTTCCTGCATGCGTGGCGGTTACAGTTCGACCATCCCGCCACGGGCGAGCGCATCGCCCTGCAAGCCCCGCTGCCGCCCGAGCTGCAGAAATTCACCGACCATGCCCGCCTCCCGCCCCCGCCGGTTCGACCTGATCGCCTTTGACTGGGACGGCACGCTGTTCGATTCCACGAAGATCATCGTGCGCTGCATCCAGCGCGCCGTGGCCGACGTGGGCGGCGCCGTGCCGACCGAGGAAGCCGCCTCCTACGTGATCGGCATGGGGCTGATGGAAGCGCTGGCGCATGCCGCGCCGGACGTGCCGCGCGAGCGCTACGCCGAGCTCGGCGCGTCCTACCGGCGGCATTACCTGAACCACCAGGACGACATCAGCCTGTTCGACGGCGTGCTGCCCATGCTCGCGCAGCTGCGCCAGCGGCACCACTGGCTGGCGGTGGCCACCGGCAAGTCGCGCCGCGGCCTCGACGAGGCGCTGCGCTCGGCTCAGCTCGCCGGCGTGTTCGACGGTTCGCGCACGGCCGACGAGACGGCCGGCAAGCCCGATCCGCGCATGCTGCACGAGCTCATGCGCGAGTTCGGCACCGAGCCGGAGCGCACGCTCATGATCGGCGACACCACGCACGACCTGCAGCTGGCGCTCAACGCCAGCTGCCCGAGCGTCGCGGTGAGCTATGGCGCGCACGCCTTCGAGGGTTTCGCGGCGCTGCGGCCGCAGGCGATCGTCCACTCGGTGGGCGAGCTGCACGGCTGGCTGCTGGAGAACGCATGAGCGCCTTGCCCGACGAAGGCGAGCTGATCCCGCTGTGCAGCGCGCGCGAGCTCGTCGACGGCGGCATGGCCGTTCCCTTCGACGTGGTCTTCGGCGGCCAGACCTGCCGCGCCTTCGCCATCCGCTACCAGGGACGCGTGCACGCCTACCTGAATCGCTGCACCCACGTGGCGATGGAGATGGACTGGCAGCCCGACCAGTTCTTCGACGACACCGGCCGCTGGCTCCTTTGCAGCACCCACGGAGCGGCCTACCAGCCCGACACCGGCGCCTGCGCCGGCGGCCCCTGCCGCGGTAGCCTTACGCGCATCGCGCTCACGGAGCGCGAGGGCGTGGTGCACTGGCATACTGCCTTCAACCTGCAACCTGTTTCCTTCTGATCCGCGAATGAACGAGAACGAGCAACCGAACGCCCCGGTTCCGCCGCCTGCCGCCACGCCGGTTCCGCCGGCGCCTGCGCAGCCCGCCGCCACTGCGTCGCAAGCTCCCGGCTGGGAGCGCGCGACCCTCGAGAAACTGCTGTTCGCCTCGCTGGAGGAACAGCGCACCGCACGCCGCTGGCGCACGTTCACGCGTACGGCCTGGCTGCTGTTCTTCCTGTTCCTGATCTGGACGATCGGCTTCCGCGGCGCGCCGCCCACCGACAAGGCCTCGCCGCACACGGCGGTGATCGAGATCCAGGGCGAGATCGGGCCGGACCAGGAAGCGAGCGCGGAGTTCATCGTGGCCGCCGCCAAGGCCGCCTTCGAGGATCCGGGCGCGCAAGGCGTGGTGCTCCTGATCAACTCGCCGGGCGGCAGCCCGGTGCAGGCGGGCATCATCAACGACGAACTGCGGCGCCTGAAGGCGATCCACAAGAAGCCGCTGTACGCGGTGGTGGAGGAGTCCTGTGCTTCCGCGGCCTACTACATCGCCGTGTCGGCCGACCGCATCTTCGTCGACAAGGCCAGCATCGTCGGCAGCATCGGCGTGCTGATGGAAGGCTGGGGCTTCACCGGACTGATGGAGAAGCTGGGCATCGAGCGGCGCCTGCTCACCGCGGGCGAGAACAAGGGCTTCCTCGATCCCTTCAGCCCGCAGACCGAGCGGCATCGCCAGCACGCCCAGCAGATGCTGGACGTGGTGCACAAGCAGTTCATCGACATCGTGAAGACCGGACGCGGCAAGCGCCTGAAGTCGGACAGCCCGGAGCTGTTCAGCGGGCTGTTCTGGACGGGTCAGCAGGCGGTGGAACTCGGCCTGGCGGACCAGCTCGGGAATCTCGACTTCGTCGCCCGCGAGGTGATCAAGGCGGAAGAACTGGTCGATTACACGCGGCGCGAGAACGTGGCGCAGCGGCTGGCCAAGCGATTCGGCGCGGCGGTGGGCGAGGGCGCGGTGAAGGCGCTGCGCAACGTGCAGCCGATGCGCTGAGTTCTCGCCGACTCACACCCCGATCGCAAACACCGCCGGCACGTCGTTCGCCACCGGCGCCGCTTCCTTCTTCCACGCGGCGACGCTCGCACTGCGGCACTTCGCCTGCGGCAAGGTCAAGCCTGAAGCCACCGCGATCCGCGTCGCCGGCTTCAATCCCTGCACCATCGCCTGCCACAGCGCCGCATTGCGGTAGGGCGTCTCGATGAACAACTGCGTCTGCCCGGTCCGCGCCGCGAAGGCTTCGAGATCGCGCAGCCGCTGCGTGCGCGCCGCCCCATCCTGCGGCAGGTAACCCACGAACGCGAAGTTCTGCCCGTTCAGCCCGCTGGCCGCCAGCGCCAGCAGCAGCGACACCGGCCCGACCAGCGGAACCACCTCGATCCCGAGCTCGTGCGCCGCGCGCACCACCGAGGACCCCGGATCGGCGATCGCCGGCATGCCGGCCTCGCTCAGCAAGCCGACGTCGTGGCCCGCGACGGCCGCCTGCAGCAGCGGCTTCGCATCGAAGGCGGCGGGACCGTGGTCGCCCTTCTTGTGGACTTCGCGCGGCAGCTCGGCGATCTGCTGCTGCTGCAGGGGCAGGGCGAGCGGCTGCAGCTCGCCGATGCGCTTGAGGAAGGCCCGCGCCGTTTTCGCGTTCTCGCAGACCCAGTGCGTGAGGCCGGCCGCGACCGCGATGGTCCCTGCGGGCAGCACCTCCGTCACCGGAACGGCCGTCTCGCAGCCGAAATCCAGCGGCGCCGGGACGAGGTAGAGGCGGCCGCTTGCCATCAGAAGACGCGCAGGCCCGCGGCGCGCAGCATGCGGCAGGTGCGGATCAGGGGCAGGCCCACGAGCGCGGTGGGATCGTCGCTGTCGATCGCCTCCAGCAGCGCGATGCCCAGGCCCTCGCTCTTGGCGCTGCCGGCGCAGTCATAGGGTTGCTCGGCCCGCAGGTAGGCCTCGATCTCCTCGCGTGCGAGGGTGCGAAAGCGCACCCGCACCGGCGCCAGGTCGTGCTGGGCGAAGCCCGTGTCCTGGCACATCACCGTGACGGCGGTCTGGAACACCACGGTCCTGCCGCTCATCTTCAGCAGCTGGGCGACGGCGTTCGCATGGTTGCCCGGCTTGCCGAGGGGCTCGCCCTCCAGGTCGGCCACCTGGTCGGAGCCGATCACCACCGAGGAGGGATGCATCCGTGCAACGGCGGCCGCCTTGGCAGCGGCGAGCCGCCGCGCCAGCGCTTCGGGGCTTTCGCCGGCGCGCGGGGTTTCGTCGACGTGCGGTGGCTCGACGGTGAACTCCAGCCGCAGGCGCGACAGCAGTTCGCGGCGGTAGGCCGAAGTCGAACCCAGGACGAGCGGACGCACCGCAGAGTCACGAGAGGCAAGTTGCATCCGGCGATTCTCTTACACTGAATTCATGGCAAAGGACTTTGATCCGCGCCGCCTGGACGTCCGCCGCTTCGCCGAGGAAGGCGGGCAGCTGGACGCGAGCGACGCGCTGGGGACGTACCCCCGTCTCGTGAAGGAAACCGTGGAAACCGAGCGCCGCGCGCGCGAGGTGCGCTGGCATGCGCGCGGCGAAATACTGAATCCGCGCCACGTGCAGCCGGAGGTGTGGGTGCACGTGGAGGCGGATGCGAGCGTGCCGCTGGTGTGCCAGCGCTGCCTGCAGGCGGTGGACGTTCCGCTGTCGGTGGACCGCTCCTTCCGCTTCGTGGCCGACGAGGCCACCGCGGCCGCCGAGGACGACGAGGCCGAAGAGGACCTCCTGGCCCTGAGCCGCAGTTTCGACCTGGTCGAACTGGTGGAGGACGAACTGCTGATGGAGCTGCCCCTGTCGCCCCGGCACGACGTCTGCCCCGAGGCCGTGAAAATGTCCGCCGAGGACCCGGGCTTCGAAGCCGCCGGTGCCGAGAAGGTCCATCCCTTCGCCGTGCTGGGCAGGCTGAAGACCGGCAAGTAGCAGGAGAGGGCACTTGGGCTATAATCGCGGGCTTCGCGCCAGACGGGCAGCCGCAGCTACTGCGGATACGGCCAGACCAGCGCGCGCGCAGCGAAACGGTCCGGCGGCAGGCGCCGGCCCGGTCCAACCCGATAACCCGCGTTGCCCCCTGGGCGGCGCACCGATTCCAGGAGCCCGCCATGGCCGTCCAGCAAAACAAGAAGTCGCCTTCCAAGCGCGGCATGCACCGTTCGCACAATGCCCTGAACGTTCCGGGCATCGCGGTGGAGCCCACCACGGGCGAAACGCACCTGCGCCACCACATCAGCCCCACCGGCTTCTATCGTGGCCGCAAGGTCGTCAAGACCAAGAACGACGCCTGATCCCGCCTGGACACGAAGGCCCGGCTGCCTTGCGCAGGCCGGGCTTTTTTCTTGGTTACCCTTGCGCGATCGTTCCCTCCGGAACGCTCCCCATTTGGCTCTACAGTTGAGGCCATGACGACCACCCTGGCAGTCGATTGCATGGGGGGCGACCACGGCCCCCGCGTCACGCTCGCCGCCTGCCGGCACTTCCTGGAGGCGCATGCCGATGCGCAGCTTCTCCTGGTGGGTGCGCCGGCCGCGCTCGAGCCCCTGCAACATCCGCGCGCCCGCGTCGTGCCCGCCACCGAAGTCGTGGCCATGGACGACGCGGTCGAAGTCGCCCTGCGCAAGAAGAAGGATTCGTCCATGCGCGTGGCGATCCAGCAGGTGAAGGACGGCAGCGCGCAGGTCGCCATCTCCGCCGGCAACACCGGCGCGCTGATGGCGCTGGCCCGCTACCTGCTCAAGACCGAGGACGGCATCGACCGTCCCGCCATCGCGACGCACCTGCCCAATGCGAAGGGCGGCGCCACGACGGTGCTGGACCTGGGCGCCAACGTGGACTGCACCGAGCAGCACCTGCTGCAGTTCGCGGTGATGGGCTCGGCGCTCGTGTCCGCGCTTTCCGGCGAGGGCAACCCCAGCGTCGGCCTCCTGAACATCGGCGAGGAGGTCATCAAGGGCAACGAGGTGATCAAGCGGGCCGGCGAACTGCTGCGCGCCGCCGGGGCCTCCGGCGACCTGAACTTCTTCGGCAACGTGGAAGGCAACGACATCTTCAAGGGCACGACCGACATCGTCGTGTGCGACGGCTTCGTCGGCAACGTGGCACTGAAGACCAGCGAAGGGGTCGCGTCCCTCATCAGCGGCTTCCTGAAGGAAGAGTTCGCACGCAATCCGCTGACGAAACTCGCAGCGATCGCAGCCTATCCGGTCCTATCTGCGCTCAAAAAGCGCGTGGACTACCGCCGCTACAACGGCGCGGCCCTGTTGGGACTGCGCGGCCTGGTGTTCAAGAGCCATGGTTCCGCGGACGAGCTCGCGTTCGAGCAGGCCCTGAACCGCGCGTATGATGCGGCCCGAAACAATCTGCTCGACCGTGTCCAGGCCCGGATCGCGCACGCCCGGCCCTTGCTGGTCGGCGACGCGGATGCCCCGCAGGAAACGGTTACCACGACAGCATGACGAGATATTCCCGGATCACGGGCACCGGCAGTTTCCTGCCCCCCAGGCGCGTGACCAATGCGGATCTGGCGGCGCAGCTTGGCGAGCGCGGCATCGAGACTTCCGACGACTGGATCGTGGAGCGCACCGGCATCCGGGCGCGCCACTTCGCCGAACCCGACGTCGCCACCAGTGACCTCGGCTTGCAGGCCGCGCGCAACGCGCTCGAAGCCGCCGGCCGCCAGGCTTCCGAGATCGACCTGATCATCGTGGCGACCTCGACGCCGGACATGGTGTTCCCGTCGTCCGCCACCATCCTGCAGAACAAGCTGGGCATCGCGGGCTGTCCCGCGTTCGACCTGCAGGCCGTGTGCAGCGGCTTCGTCTATGCGCTGACCGTCGCCGATTCGATGATCAAGAGCGGCGCGGCCAGCAAGGCGCTGGTGATCGGCGCCGAAGTGTTCTCGCGGATCCTCGATTTCAACGACCGCACGACCTGCGTGCTGTTCGGCGACGGCGCCGGCGCCGTGGTGCTGGAGGCGTCCGACACGCCCGGCATCCTGGCGAGCGACCTGCATGCCGACGGCAAGCACGTCGAGATCCTCTGCGTGCCCGGCACGGTGTCCGGCGGCAAGGTGCACGGCAACCCGCTGCTGCGCATGGACGGCCAGGCGGTGTTCAAGCTGGCCGTGGGCGTGCTGGAACAGGCCGCCCGGACCGTGCTGGAAAAGGCCGGCCGCACCGAGGCCGACGTCGACTGGCTGATCCCTCACCAGGCCAACATCCGCATCATGCAGGGCACGGCCAGGAAGCTGAAGCTGCCGCTGGACAAGCTGGTGGTGACGGTCGACCAGCACGGCAACACGTCGGCCGCGTCGATCCCGCTGGCGCTGGATGCCGCGGTGCGCGGCGGCAAGGTCAGGAAGGGTGACACGCTGATGCTCGAAGGCGTCGGCGGCGGCTTCACCTGGGGCGCGGTCCTGCTGGACTTCTAGAAGCCCGCAGCGCTTCGCACAAGCACAAGAGACAGCCATGAAACCGTTCGCTTTCGTCTTTCCCGGCCAGGGTTCGCAGTCCGTGGGCATGCTCGATGCCTGGGGCGACCACCCTGCCGTCGCCCAGACGCTGGAGGAAGCTTCGTCCGCGCTGGGCGAGGACCTCGGCCGCCTGATCAAGGAATGCCCCAAGGAAGCCCTGGCGCTCACCACCAACACGCAGCCGGTGATGCTGGTGGCGGGCGTCGCCGCCTACCGTGCCTGGCGTGCCGAAGGCGGCGCCGAGCCGGCCGCGGTGGCTGGCCACTCGCTGGGCGAGTACGCCGCGCTGGTCGCGGCCGGCGCGCTGACGCTGGCCGATGCCGCGCCGCTGGTGCGCTTCCGCGCCCAGGCCATGCAGGAAGCCGTGCCGGTGGGCACCGGCGCGATGGCGGCCATCCTGGGCCTCGACGCGCAGAAGGTGATCCAGGGCTGCGCCGAAGCCGTGCGCACTTTCGGTCCCAACAGCGACGAGGTGGTGGAAGCCGTGAACTTCAACGACCCGGCGCAGACCGTGATCGCCGGCAGCAAGGCCGCCGTCGACAAGGCCTGCGAGCTGCTGAAGGCTTCGGGCGCCAAGCGCGCGCTGCCGCTGCCGGTGTCGGCGCCGTTCCACTCCAGCCTGATGAAGCCGGCCGCCGAGAAGCTCAGGCAGCGGCTCGCCGCGACCGCGATCCAGGCGCCCCGCATCCCGGTGGTGAACAACATCGAGGTGCAGGTCGAGACCGATCCCGACCGCATCCGCGGCGCGCTCTACGAGCAGGCTTTCGGCCCGGTGCGCTGGGTCGAGTGCGTGAAAGCGATCCAGGCGCGCGGCATCGACACGATCGTCGAGTGCGGCCCCGGCAAGGTGCTGGCCGGCCTCGCCAAGCGCATCGACGGCTCGCTGAACGCCGCCTCCATTTACGATCCGGCCACGCTGGCCGAAGCCAAGGGGATGCTGGCATGAGCGCACACGTGGACATGCACGGGCAGGTCGCCCTGGTCACCGGCGCTTCGCGCGGCATCGGCCAGGCGATCGCCCACGAACTCGCCGCCCGCGGCATGAAGGTGATCGGCACCGCCACCACCGACGAAGGCGCGGAGAAGATCACCCAGGCCCTGTCGCAGCACGCGGACTGCCGCGGCGTGAAGCTGGACGTGAACGACGCCAAGGCCGCCGAGGCGCTGGTCGACACGATCGCCAGGGACAACGGCGGCCTGCACGCCCTGATCAACAATGCCGGCATCACCCGGGACAACCTGTCCATGCGCATGAAGGACGAGGAGTGGGACGCCGTGCTGGATACCAACCTGAAGGCGGTGTTCCGGATGAGCCGCGCCGTGATGCGCACGATGATGAAGCAGCGCTACGGCCGCATCGTCAGCATCACCAGCGTGGTGGGCGCTTCCGGCAATCCGGGCCAGGCGAACTACGCGGCGGCCAAGGCCGGCGTGGCCGGCATGACGCGGGCGCTGGCCCGCGAACTCGGCAGCCGCGGCATCACGGTGAATTGCGTGGCGCCCGGCTTCATCGAAACGGACATGACGGCGGCGCTGCCTGAAGAACAACAGAAGGCGCTGCTGGGCCAGATTCCCCTGGGCCACCTCGGCAAGCCGGCGGACATCGCCCATGCCGTTGCGTGGCTCGTTTCCCCGCAGGCCGGATACGTCAGCGGCCAGGAAATCCACGTCAACGGCGGGATGTTCATGGCCTGAGGGTGATAACTCTAAAAAATCGCCGAGGCGATTTTTCAGAGTTGCTGATCAGTGTGAAGAGGCCCGGCAAAGCCGGATCCTCTTCACAAGGGGGACCGCGTTGCATGTTATTCCACGCGGTCCATGTGTGTGAGTACGCGCGGGGATTTCCTCCGCGCAGCGGCACCGGACCGAGCGGAGCATCGCGCAGCCGGTCGCGCCTGTGGAGGTGATCCGGCTTTGCCGGGCACCTCCACACTGACTAGACCACGAAGAATTCGCCTCGGCGAATTCTTCGTGAAGGACCCTAACCCAGCCGGACCCTCCGCCCGGCATAAAATCGCGGATTCAATACCAACCCTTAGAGGGAACCCATGAGCGATATCGAAGCACGTGTCAAGAAAATCATCGCCGAGCAGCTCGGCGTCGAAGAGTCCCAGGTCACCAACGAGAAAGCCTTCGTGGCGGACCTCGGCGCGGACTCTCTGGACACGGTGGAACTGGTCATGGCCCTCGAGGACGAGTTCGGCATCGAGATCCCGGACGAAGACGCCGAGAAGATCACCACGGTGCAGAACGCCATCGACTACGCCAACCAGCACCAGAAGGCCTGATCGAAGATGCGTCGCCGTGTCGTCGTGACCGGACTGGGCTGCGTGAGCCCGGTGGGAAACACCGTTGCCGAATCGTGGGCCAACCTGCTGGCCGGCCAGAGCGGCATCGACCTGGTCAAGTCCTTCGATCCGGCCAACCTCGCGGTGAAGTTCGCCGGCGAGGTCAAGGGCTTCAACGTGGCCGACTACATGCCCGAGAAGGAAGCGCGCCACATGGACCGCTTCATCCACCTCGGACTGGCCGCCGCCCACCAGGCGGTCGTGGATTCCGGCCTGCCCACCGGCGAGGCGCTGGATCCCGAACTCGCCACGCGCATCGGCGTGAACATCGGCTCCGGCATCGGCGGCCTGCCGATGATCGAGGAGACGCATTCGGAGATGGTGAACCGCGGCCCGCGCCGCATCTCGCCCTTCTTCGTGCCGGCGTCGATCATCAACATGATCTCCGGCCACGTATCGATCCGCTACGGCTACCAGGGTCCCAACATCGCGGTGGTGACGGCCTGCACGACCGGCCTGCACGCGATCGGCATTTCTGCCCGCATGATCGAGAGCGGCGACGCGGACGTGATGGTCGCCGGCGGCGCCGAATCCTGCGTGTCGCCCCTGGGCATCGGCGGCTTCGCCGCGGCCCGCGCGCTGTCCACCCGCAACGACGACCCGAAGACGGCCTCCCGCCCCTGGGACAAGGACCGCGACGGCTTCGTGCTGGGCGAGGGCGGCGGCGTGATGGTGCTCGAGGAATACGAGCACGCGAAGAAGCGCGGCGCGAAGATCTACGCGGAGGTCGCCGGCTTCGGCATGAGCGCCGACGCGTACCACATGACGGCGCCCAACGTCGACGGCCCGCGCCGCTCGATGACCGCGGCGCTGAAGAACGCCGGGATCAACCCCGACCAGATCCAGTACCTGAACGCGCACGGCACCTCGACGCCCCTGGGCGACGTCAACGAGACCAACGCGATCAAGAACACGTTCGGCGCGCATGCCGGGAAGCTGGTGGTGAACTCCACCAAGTCGATGACCGGCCACCTGCTGGGCGGCGCCGGCGGCATCGAGTCGGTCTTCACCGTGCTGGCCATCCACCACCAGAAGAGCCCGCCCACCATCAACATCTTCAACCAGGATCCCGAGTGCGACCTGGACTACTGCGCCAACACGGCGCGGGACCTGAAGATCGATGCCGCGCTGAAGAACAACTTCGGCTTCGGCGGCACCAACGGTTCGCTGGTCTTCAAGCGCCTCTGAGGCGGCCCCCGCCGCCCCTCCCCCATGCATGCCGCCCCATCGGTCAGTTACCCGGTGGGGCGCAGCGCTTTCGCCGGCTGCGTGATCCTGCTGCTGGCGCTCCTGGGTCTCCTGGGGGCGCTCGCATGGACCCTGCAGGCCCAGGCCTTGGCCTGGCGCCAGGCGCTCGCATTCGCTGCGGTCGCGGCCTGCAGCGGCATCGCGCTCGCTTCCTGGTGGCGCTCCCCGCAAGGCGTGCTGCGCTGGGACGGCGCCGAGTGGCAATGGCAGCAAGGCTCCCAGGCCTGGCCCGGTGAAGTGGAACTGGCCCTGGACCTGCAGTCGCGGCTGCTGCTGCACTGGCGCGCCGCGGCCGGCCGCACGCTGTGGCTCTGGATGGAGGCGACGTCGGACGTGTCCCACTGGGAAGCGCTGCGCCGTGCGGTATATTCCCGCGCCAGCGCCCCCATCCCGACCTTCCCCCGGAGGGGGAAGGGGCCCGTGCCGCCCGCGGGCCGCCAGCCGCCCGCGGCAGAACAATGACCAAGACGCCTCCTGCCGCTCCCGCCGCTCCCGCAGCTTCCCCCGGCGACACCGACCTGATCCTGGTGCAGCGCACCGTGGCGGGCGACCAGAAGGCCTACGAACTCCTGGTCCTGAAGTACCAGCGCCGCATCGAACGCCTGATCGGACGCATGGTGCGCGATACCGACCTCATCGAGGACATCGCGCAGGAAACCTTCATCCGCGCCTACCGGGCGCTCGCGCAGTTCCGCGGCGACGCGCAGTTCTACACCTGGCTGTACCGGATTGCTGTCAACACCGCGAAAAAAGCCCTGGTCGACCTCAAGCGGGATCCCGTCGTTTCCGAAAGCGCATTGCGCGGTGGCGATGATGAGGAAGAAACTTCTGGCGTCGAGAACGAACTAACCAGCGCTGAAACGCCGGAAACGGTGCTCGCGGCCAAGGAAATCGCCGCCACGGTGAACTCTGCCATGGAAGCGCTGCCCGAGGAATTGCGCCAGGCGGTCACGCTGCGCGAGATCGAGGGCCTGAGCTACGAGGAGATCGCGGAGGTGATGAACTGCCCGATCGGCACGGTGCGATCGCGCATCTTCCGGGCCCGCGAGGCGATTTCGGCGAAGGTGAAGCCCCTGCTGGAGAACCAGTCGGGCAAGCGCTGGTGAGGCGCATCATGAAGACGACGATGGACAAGATGGACAACCAGGAAATGATTTCGGCGCTGGCCGACGGACAACTGCGCGGGGAGGACCTCGCGCGGGCCGTGCAGGTGGCGGCGGCCGACGCGCGCGCGCGCGAAGCCTGGTGCGCGTACCACGTCGTGGGCGAGGTCCTGCGGACCGGGCGCTCCAACGGGGGTACCGCGCCGGAAACCTTCCTGGCGAAACTGCAGCAGCGGCTGCGCGAGGAACCGACCGGGGCGCGGGCGCCCGAGCTCCAGGCCGTGGCCAAGGCCGGCCGGCCGGCCGCCAACGACTGGGCCTGGAAGCTGGTGGCCGGCGTGGCCTCGGTGGCCGCCTTCGGCGCCGTGGGCTGGAACCTGTGGGGCGCCGGCAGCGGCGCTTCCACGCAACTGGCCGCGGGCGGCGGAACGCCGGGCGTGGTCACGGTGTCGGCCGAGGCGAACGCCACGCCGGCGATGATCCGCGACGCGCGGCTGGACCAGCTGCTGCAGGCGCACCGCCAGTTCGGCGGCGGCACCGCCCTGGGCACCACCTCGGGATTCCTGCACAACGCGGCCTTCGAAGGTCCCGCCCGCTGAGCCCCCGCCGCATGACGCGAACCGCTCCCGCCCTCGCCCGATCCCGCCTTCACGGCCTGCTCGCTTTCTGGGCGGTCGCGGTTTTCGGGCTGGCGGCCGAAGCCGGTCCGCGATCGGTGCCGGACCCGCGGCCCGAAGGCCGCGGCGAGCGCACCGTGAGCGAGTGGCTCACGCGCATGCACGAAGCCTCGCGCCAGCGCAACTACATCGGCACCTTCGTCGTCATGTCGAACGCCGGGCAGATGTCCAGCGCCCGCATCTGGCATGCCTGCGACGGCCAGCGGCAGGTGGAACGGATCGAATCGCTGTCGGGTGCCCGCCGGTCGACCTTCCGCCGGGACGACGAAGTCCTCACCTTCCTGCCGGAATCGAAGACGGTGCGCAGCGAACGGCGCGAGGCGCTGGGGCTGTTCCCCGAACTGCTCAAGCCGAACGACAGCGTCATCCCCGAGTTCTATTCGGCCCACCGCGTGGGCGCCGACCGCGTGGCCGGCTTCGACGCCGACATCGTGCAGGTGCTGCCCAAGGACGGCCTGCGCTTCGGCTATCGCATCTGGAGCGAGAAGAAGAGCGGGCTGATGGTGAAGCTGCAGACGCTCGACGATGCCGGCCGCGTGCTCGAGCAGGCCGCGTTCTCGGAGTTGCAGCTCGACGCGCCCGTTCGCATGGACCGGCTTTCGCAGATGATGGCGGTCCCCGACGGCTGGCGCGTCGAGAAGCCCGATGCCGTGCGGACCACGGCGGCGGCCGAAGGCTGGGCGCTCAAGGCCCCGGTGGCCGGCTTCAAGTCCATGAGCACGTACAAGCGGCCCGCCGAGGGCGTGCTGCAGTGGATCTTCTCGGATGGGCTGGCCTCGGTCTCGCTGTTCGTGGAGCAGTACGACCCGAAGCACCACCAGCACGAAGGCGTGTTCGCCAGCGGCGCGACGCACACGTTCACGCGCCGCGTGCAGGACTGGTGGGTGACCGCCGTCGGGGAGGTGCCCCCGCAGACGCTGAAGGCCTTCGCGCAAAGCCTTGAGCGCCGCCGGTAAGCTCCCCTCCCGCTGCCGCCGCCGGTCGCGTGAAGCCGGCGTAAGGCGCACATGCGCCGTCGGCTGACGCGCAACTTTGCCGCTTGGAACTATTCTCAGCTATTGCCCATCGTTCTGACCCTTCTGGAGAGGTCTGTATGTCCCGCTTGGATTGGAAGAAGCTGCGTGGCTACGGCTTGGCCGTGGCGCTCGCGATCGGCGGCACCGCCGCCCTCCTGCCGCAAGTTCCCGCGAGCGCGCAGTCGGCCCCGCAGCCCCGCTCGCTGCCGGACTTCACGGATCTCGTCGAGCAAGTGAGTCCGGCGGTCGTGAACATCCGCACGACCGAGAAGTCGCGTGCCGGCGGCAGCTCCAGCAACGGGCAGATGGACGAGGAGATGCAGGAGTTCTTCCGCCGCTTCTTCGGCGTGCCCATGCCCAACACGCCGCGCCAGCAGCGGCCCAACCCCACCCCGCGCGACCGCGGCGAGGAAGAGGCGCCCAAGGGCGTCGGCTCCGGCTTCATCCTGACGCCCGACGGCTACGTGATGACCAACGCCCACGTCGTGGAGGACGCGACCGAAGTGGTGGTGACCCTGTCGGACCGCCGCGAGTTCAAGGCACGCATCATCGGCGCCGACAAGCGCAGCGACGTCGCCGTGGTGAAGATCGACGCCACCGGCCTGCCGTTCGTGCGCACGGGCGACGTGAGCAAGCTGAAGGTCGGCGAATGGGTGATGGCCATCGGCTCGCCCTTCGGCCTGGACAACACCGTCACCGCGGGCATCGTGAGCGCCAAGGGCCGCGACACCGGCGACTACCTGCCCTTCATCCAGACCGACGTGGCGATCAACCCCGGCAACTCCGGCGGGCCGCTGATCAACATGCACGGCGAGGTGGTGGGCATCAACAGCCAGATCTATTCGCGTTCCGGCGGCTTCATGGGCATCTCCTTCGCGATCCCGATCGACGAGGCCACCCGCGTGGCCGAACAGTTGCGCACGGTCGGACGCGTGTCGCGCGGCCGCATCGGCGTGCAGATCGACCAGGTGACGCGCGACGTCGCCGAATCCATCGGCCTCGGCCGCCCGCAGGGCGCCCTGGTGCGCAGCGTGGAGGGCGGCTCCCCGGCGGCGCAGGCCGGCATCGAGGCGGGCGACATCATCACCAAGTTCAACGGCCAGGCGATCGATCGCGCCACCGAACTGCCGCGCCTGGTGGGCAACACCAAGCCGGGCAGCCGCGTGAACCTCACGGTGTACCGCCGCGGCCAGTCCCGCGACCTGAGCGTCACGGTCGCCGAGTTCGAGCAGGAGCGCACCGCGGCCGCGACCCCGCGACGCGGCGGCAGCGCCCCCTCGGAGAGCACGGCGCGTGCCGCGGCCCCGGCGAGCGCCACGCTGGGCCTGACGGTGAGCGAGCTCACCGCGGAGCAGAAACGCGAGGCGAAGGTCAAGGGCGGCGTGAAGGTCGACGCCGCCACGGAGGCCGCGCAGCGCGCCGGCATCCGCGAGGGCGACGTCATCGTGGCCATCGGCAACATCGAGATCAACAACGTGCGCGAGTTCGAGGCGGCCGTCTCCAAGGTGGACAAGAGCAAGGTCGTGCCGGTGCTGCTGCGCCGCGGCGAGCTGGCCAGCTACCTGCTGATCCGCCCCGCCCGCGGATAACACGGAAGTGGGGCCAGGCCCCAAGCCCTTGGTCGGGCTTGGGGCTTTTTGCTGGGCCGTTTGGCAAAAACAGACAGGCGGGAAAAGTTTTTTAGCGACGTTTTCCCCACGCTCGACGGTTGGCGCCTGCTAACTTCGGGTCCGGGCTAAGAACCGGATTGGGTAGAATTCCGGTCAGCCAGCGGCCATTCGAGGCATATCGCATGGCGGCACACCACCATGCGGGATGGGCAGCAGGACGCGCCGCCCCGATCCACAGATCGCCCACATGTTGTCCCCCCGAACCTCGCCGGCAATTGTTGAAAAGCTGTGAATAAGATGCGAGTTGCAGGCCTGCAACGGCCGGGGAAGGAAGACCTCGCGGATGTACGCCCGGTCCGTTTTGCCTACAATGAAGCTCCAACTATCGCAGTTGCCATAGATTGTTGGTTCAGGGCGCGTCACCTTCTGGCGCGCCCTTTTTTCTTTGTGCGCTCCCTTTCGAATCAATCACTTGAACGTTCCCGTTGATGAATCACATCAGAAACTTTTCGATCATCGCGCACATCGATCACGGCAAGTCGACGCTCGCTGACCGCCTGATCCAGCGTTGCGGCGGCTTGTCCGATCGCGAGATGGAAGAGCAGGTCCTGGACTCGATGGATCTCGAAAAGGAGCGTGGGATAACCATCAAGGCGCAGACCGCTGCGCTCACGTACAAGGCGCGCGACGGACAGGTCTACAACCTCAATCTGATCGACACGCCGGGCCACGTCGACTTCTCGTACGAGGTCTCGCGCTCGCTCTCCACGTGCGAAGGCGCGCTGCTGGTGGTGGATGCGAGCCAGGGTGTCGAAGCGCAGACCGTCGCCAACTGCTACACCGCGCTCGATCTCGGCGTCGACGTCGTGCCGGTCCTGAACAAGATGGACCTGCCGCAGGCCGATCCCGAGCGCGCGAAGGAGGAGATCGAGGACGTGATCGGCATCGACGCCACCGATGCGATCCCGTGCTCCGCGAAGACCGGCATGGGCGTCGACGAGATCCTGGAGGCGATCGTCGCGCGCATCCCCGCGCCGAAGGGCAACCCCGATGGCGCGCTGCGCGCCATGATCATCGACAGCTGGTTCGACAGCTACGTCGGCGTGGTGATGCTGGTGCGCGTGGTCGACGGACGGCTCGCCAAGGGCGACCGCATCAAGCTGATGGCGACCGACGCCAGCTACGAGACGACGCAGCTCGGCGTCTTCACGCCGGGCAACTCGCCGCGCGAATCGCTGGAAGCGGGCGAGGTGGGCTACATCATCGCCGGCATCAAGGAACTGCAGGCCGCGAAGGTCGGCGACACGGTCACGCTGATCAAGGCGGGCTCCGGCGGCGCCGCGTTCACCGCCACCGAGCCGCTGCCCGGCTTCAAGGAGATCCAGCCGCAGGTGTTCGCCGGCCTCTACCCGGTGGAGGCGAACCAGTACGACTCGCTGCGCGACAGCCTGGAGAAGCTCAAGCTCAACGACGCCTCGCTGCACTACGAGCCCGAGGTGAGCCAGGCGCTCGGCTTCGGCTTCCGCTGCGGCTTCCTCGGCCTGCTGCACATGGACATCGTGCAGGAGCGGCTGGAGCGCGAGTTCGACCAGGACCTGATCACGACCGCGCCGAGCGTGGTCTACGAGGTGCTCAAGGCCGACGGCGAGGTCATGATGGTGGAGAACCCCGCCAAGATGCCGGAGCAGGGCCGCATGCAGGAGATCCGCGAGCCGATCGTCACCGTGCACCTGTACATGCCGCAGGAATACGTCGGCGCGGTGATGACCCTGGCCAACCAGAAGCGCGGCGTGCAGATGAACATGGCCTACCACGGGCGCCAGGTGATGCTGACGTACGAGCTGCCGCTCGGCGAGATCGTGCTCGACTTCTTCGACAAGCTGAAGTCGGTGAGCCGCGGCTACGCCTCCATGGACTACGAGTTCAAGGAGTACCGCGCCTCCGACGTCGTGAAGGTCGACATCCTGCTGAACGGCGACAAGGTCGACGCCCTGTCCATCATCGTGCACCGCACCCAGGCGCAGTACCGCGGCCGGGCGGTGGTGGCGAAGATGCGCGAGATCATCAGCCGGCAGATGTTCGACGTCGCCATCCAGGCGGCGATCGGCGCCAACGTGATCGCCCGGGAGACCGTCAAGGCCCTGCGCAAGAACGTGCTGGCAAAATGCTACGGCGGCGATATCACCCGCAAGCGCAAGCTCCTCGAAAAACAAAAGGCTGGCAAGAAGCGCATGAAGCAGATCGGCGCCGTCGAAGTGCCTCAGGAAGCGTTCCTGGCCATCCTCCAGGTCGAAGAATAATGATGCCTCTCCTCACGGCCGCGGTCCTCGCGGCCTTCGTCGGTTATGCCGGCGCGTGGTACTTCGAGCTCGTCGAAGGCAACTTCGCGCTCCTGCTGTTCCTGGCGACGGTCGTCACCGGGCTGTACTGGATCGCCGAGCGCCTCTGGTACCTCCCGCGCCGCCGCCGCGCCGCCGCCGAACTGGAAGCGCGCGCCACCCAGCGCGGCGCCCATTTCGACGCGCAGGGCGTCGCGGCCGACCACCGCGACGTGGAATCCGCCAAGCAGCGGGTGCTGGCGCAGCCCTGGTGGCTGGATTGGACCGCGGGCCTGTTCCCGGTGATCATCGCCGTGTTCGTGCTGCGCTCGTTCCTGTTCGAGCCCTTCAAGATCCCGTCCGGCTCGATGATCCCGACGCTGCTGGTCGGAGACCTCATCCTCGTCAACAAGTTCACCTACGGCCTGCGGCTGCCGGTGCTCAATACGCGCCTCACCGAAGGCACGAAACCGCAACGCGGCGACGTGATGGTGTTCCGCTATCCGCCCAAGCCGAGCCTCGACTACATCAAGCGGGTGGTGGGCGTTCCGGGCGACGAGGTGGCTTACCTGAACAAGAAGCTCACCATCAACGGACAGCCGGTCGAGGCGAAGCGACTGCCGGATTACTTCGACCCGGAGCAGATGCGCTATTTCCAGCACTACCAGGAGAAGCTGGGGAACAAGACGCACAACCTGCTCAATGACGACCAGCGGCCCGCCTTCATCCCCGGCGTGGAGGACTTCGCCTTCCGCCAGAATTGCCGCTACAGTGTCGAGGGGGTCGTCTGCAAGGTGCCGGAGGGGCACTATTTCATGATGGGCGACAACCGGGATAATTCGCTCGACTCGCGCTACTGGGGCTTCGTGCCGGACAAGAACATCGTCGGCAGGGCGTTCCTGATCTGGATGAATTTCGGAAATCTCGGGCGCATCGGGTCATTCGAATAGCAAGACTGGACGGAGGGGTTCAATGGCAGGCAAGTCGCGGCAGCGTGGGATGTCGATCATCACGCTCATTTTCATTTTGGCGGTATTGGCCGCGGTCGGGGCCATCGGCCTCAAGGCCTTTCCTTCCGTGGTCGAGTACCAGGCGGTGCTGAAGGCCGTCAACCGGTCGAAGGACGAAGGCACGCCGGCCGGCGTGCGCCAGGCATTCGACCGTGCGGCCCAGATCGACAACATCTCGTCGATCACCGGCAAGGACCTCGTCGTCGCCAAGGACGGCGACCAGACCGTCGTGTCTTTCGCGTACGAGAAAGAGTTCCATATGTTCGGCCCGGCCTGGCTCACGCTGAAGTACGAGGGGCAATCGCGCCGGGGCCGATGAAGTCTTTCCGTGGCTGACGCGCTCGCGGCACTGCAGGAACGCCTGCAGCACCGCTTCCAGGATTCCCGGCTGCTGGCGCGGGCCCTCACGCATCGCAGTTTCTCCGCCGAGCACAACGAGCGGCTCGAGTTCCTCGGCGACTCCGTGCTGAACCTCGCGGTCGCGGCACTGCTGTACCAGCGCCTGAAGGACCTGCCCGAGGGGGACCTGTCGCGCGTGCGCGCCAACCTGGTCAAGCAGGACACCCTGCATGCCCTGGCGGTCGGCCTGGGCTTGCCGGGGCTGATCAAGCTGGGCGAGGGCGAGGCGCGCTCGGGCGGCCACAAGAGGCCGTCGATCCTCGCCGATGCGCTCGAAGCGGTGATCGGCGCCGTCTACCTCGATGCCGGCTATCCGGCGGCCGAACAGCTGGTGCACCGCCTGTTCGCCCAGGTCGAGATCAAGCCGGAGATGTCGGCCGCCGCCAAGGACCCCAAGACCGAGCTGCAGGAGCAGCTGCAGGGCCGCAAGATGCACCTGCCCGTCTACCGGGTGGTCGGCACCCTCGGTGCGGCGCACAAGCAGACCTTCGACGTCGAGTGCGAAGTCAGCGAGCTCGGCCTTGTGGAGCGGGGCATCGGCGCGTCGCGGCGGGCCGGCGAACAGGCCGCCGCACAGGCTATGCTCCTGGTTCTGAAATCCAGGTTGAAATGAGTACTGAAGGCGAAGTGCCCGGCAACGCGCCGGGCGATGAGGCATTGCAGGGCGGCCAGCGCTGCGGGCTGGTGGCGATCGTCGGCAAGCCCAACGTGGGCAAGTCGACGCTGCTCAACGCGCTCGTCGGGCAGAAGATCAGCATCACCTCGCGCAAGGCGCAGACCACGCGCCACCGGATCACCGGCGTGCGCACCGAGGGCAGCACGCAGTTCGTGTTCGTCGACACGCCCGGCTTCCAGACCCGCCACAGCTCGGCCCTGAACCGCTCGCTCAATCGCGCCGTCACCGGCGTGGTCGGCGACGTCGACGTGGTCCTGTTCGTGGTGGAAGCGGGCAACTTCGCCCTGGCCGATGCCAAGGTGCTGTCGCTGCTGAAGCCCGGCATCCCGGCGATCCTCGTGGCCAACAAGCTGGACCTGGTGCACCGCCGCGGCGAGCTCGCGCCCTGGCTGCGCGACATGCAGCAGCGCCACCCCTTCACGGAGTTCATGCCGGTCTCGGCGAAGAACCCGAAGGACATCGAGCGGGTGCTGCAGGTCTGCGCGAAATATCTCCCCGAACAGCCCTGGTGGTACGGCGAGGACGAACTCACCGACAAGAGCGAGCGCTTCATGGCCGGCGAGATGATCCGGGAGAAGCTGTTCCGCCTCACGGGCGAGGAGCTGCCCTACACCTCCACCGTCGTCATCGAGAAGTTCGAGGAAGAGCCCAGCCCGAAATTCAAGCGCATGGTGCGCATCGCCGCCACCATCGTCGTGGAGCGCGAGGGCCACAAGGCCATCGTGATCGGCGAGGGCGGCGAGAAGCTCAAACGCATCGGCACCGAGGCGCGCCAGGAACTGGAGCAGCTGTTCGACGCCAAGGTGTTCCTGCAGCTGTTCGTGAAGGTGCGTTCGGGGTGGGCCGACGACGAAGCCCGGGTGCGTAGCTTCGGCTACGAATAGGCGCGGCGCCCCATGGCGAAGCGCATCGCCGACGAACCCGCCTTCGTCCTGCACCGCTACGACTGGAGCGAGTCCAGCCTGATCCTGGAGCTGCTCACCCGGCACCATGGCCGCATCGCGGTGGTCGCCAAGGGGGCCAAGAAGCCCAGCTCCAACTTCCGGCCCGTGCTGCTGCCGCTGCAGCCCCTGCACGTGGCCTTCGGCGGCGACGCCGAGATCCGCACGCTGAAATCCGCCGAGTGGCTGGGCGGGCAGGTGATGCCCACGGGCGAGGCACTGCTCTCCGGCTACTACCTCAACGAGCTGTTGATCCGCCTGCTGGCGCGTGACGATCCGCATCCGGCACTGTTCGACGTCTACGCGGCGGCGGTGCGCGTGCTGGCGGCCGACGAGCCGGAAATACTGCAGCCGGCGCTGCGCGCCTTCGAACTGCTGCTGCTGCGCGAGATCGGCCTGCTGCCTTCCCTGGACATGCAGACCGCGACCCTGGCGCCCCTGGTTCCTCTGGAGCGCTACGCCCTGCGAGCCGAGGGTGGACTCGTCGAGTGGCCCGATGCCGAGGGACGCGGCGGCCTCACGGGCGAGCAGTGGGTCGCGATGCAGGCCGCGCTGGACGACGCCGCGCCCTTCCATGCGGCGCTGCGCGCGGCCGCCGCGATGGGCGAACTCAAGCCACAGCTGCGCGCGCTGCTGCACTACCATTGCGGCGTCTCCACGCTGCGCACCCGCCAACTGATGATGGACCTGCAGGGCCTATGAACTCCACCGCGCTGTCCGTGAACCTGAACAAGGTCGCGCTGGTGCGCAACACGCGCCACCTGGGCATCCCGAGCGTCACCCGCGCGGCGACGCTGTGCCTGCAGGCCGGCGCGCATGGCATCACGGTGCATCCGCGGCCCGATGCGCGCCACATCCGCGCCGACGACGTGCGCGAGCTGCACGCGCTGCTGAAGACGGACTGGCCGCAAGCCGAGTTCAACATCGAGGGCAACCCCTTCCACAACCTGATGGACTTCGTGCGCGAGCTGCGCCCGCAGCAGTGCACCTTCGTTCCGGACAGCGAGGGCCAGTTCACCAGCGACCACGGCTGGAACTTGCGCGCCGACGGCGAGCGGGTGCGGCCGCTGATCGCCGAGGCGAAGAAGCTGGGCGTGCGGGTGAGCCTGTTCATGGACGCGGAGCCGGAACAGATGCCCCTGGCGAAAGCGCTGGGCGCCGACCGCATCGAGCTCTATACCGAACCGTACGCGGCCGCGTGGGGCACGCCGGCGCAGGACGAGCAGCTGCGCCGCTTCGCCGCCGCGGCCCGGGCAGCCCAGGCCGCCGGTCTCGGCATCAATGCCGGCCACGACCTGAACCGCCACAACCTGCCGGACTTCCTGCGGGCGGTCCCCGGCGTGCAGGAAGTGTCGATCGGCCATGCGCTGATCGCCGACGCGCTGGAGCTGGGCTACACGGCCACGATCCGCGACTACCTCGCGGCGATCGCTCGCGGCGCATGATCTACGGGATCGGCACGGACATCTGCGACGTGCGTCGCATCCGGGCTTCGCTCGAGAAGCACGGCGACCGCTTCGCGCACAAGATCCTGAGCGACGCCGAGTTCGCGACCTGGAAGGCGCGCAGCGCGCGCTGGCCCGAGCGCGGCGTCCGCTTTCTCGCCACGCGCTTTTCCGCCAAGGAAGCCTTCAGCAAGGCGGTCGGCATGGGCATGCGCATGCCCATGACCTGGCGCTCCTGCGAAGTGGGCAAGCTCGCGAGCGGCAAGCCGGTGATCGTGCTGCACGGAGCATTGAAGGAATGGTGCGAAGCCCGCGGCCTGTCGGCCCAGGTGAGCGTCACCGACGAGAGCGATTACGCCGCCAGCTTCGTGGTGGTGGAACAGAAGAAAGAGCAACAACCATGAGCGACCACGCCCCGGTGATCATCGACGTCGCCGGCCTCACCCTGAGCGACGACGACCGCCGCCGCCTCGCCCACCCGCTGGTGGGCGGCATGATCCTGTTCGGCCGCAACTGGCAGGACCGCGAGCAGCTGTCCGCCCTGTGCGCGGAGATCAAGCAGGTGCGCGGCGACCTGCTGGTCTGCGTCGACCACGAAGGCGGCCGCGTGCAGCGCTTCCGCACCGACGGCTTCACCCACCTGCCGCCGATGCGCCGCTTCGGCGAGGCGTGGATGAAGGACGCCAGGGGCCGCGAGGGTTCGGGCGCGATGCGCGCGATGGCCGCGGCGACGGCCGCCGGCTACGTGCTCGGCGCCGAACTGCGCGCCTGCAACGTGGACTTCAGCTTCACCCCGGTGCTGGACCTCGACTTCGGCGAGAGCAGCGTGATCGGCGACCGCGCCTTCCACCGCGACCCGCGCATCGCCACGCTGCTCGCCAAGGCGCTGATGCACGGACTGCTGCAGGCCGGCGTGGCGAACTGCGGCAAGCACTTCCCGGGACACGGCTTCGTGCGCGCCGATTCGCACCTGGAAATCCCGGTGGATGCCCGCCCGCTGAAGGCGATCCTGCAGGACGACGCCATCCCCTTCGGGTGGCTGGCCACCACGCTCACCAGCGTGATGCCCGCCCACGTGATCTACAGCAAGGTGGACCCGCGCCCGGCCGGCTTCTCGCCGAAGTGGCTCAACGACATCCTGCGCGACCAGCTGCAGTTCCAGGGCGCGATCTTCAGCGACGACCTGAGCATGGAAGGTGCGCGCAAGATCGAAGGCCGCGAGGTGAGCTACACCGAAGCGGCGGTGGTCGCGCTCAATGCGGGCTGCGACATGGTGCTGCTGTGCAACGAATCGGTGAACAGCGAAGGCGGCCGCGCGATCGACGAGATGCTCGACGGGCTGGCCGAGGCGCAATCGCGCGGCGAGTGGCGCGCCAACGAGGTGAGCGAGCAGCGGCGGCATGCGCTGCTGCCTTGCGGTCCGGCGTCGTCGTGGGATGCGCTGATGACGGAGCCGCGGTACATGCAGGCGTTGTCGCTGCTGCCGTGAGTTGAGGCGTCGGGGTTCGGGCTTCGCCGCTCACCCCGACCTACAAGGGAGGCC
>NZ_DASVNN010000121.1:0-3409 GCF_036383835.1 Ramlibacter sp. | reverse complement strand
CTCGGGGTTGGCGATCGCGCCGTCGGCGGCGGGCTGCGCCTGCGCGGCGGGAGCGGCCGCGCGCGGCGCGGATTCGGCCTTGGGCGGCTTGAGCTGCGCTTGCGCCGTGAAGCTCGAGGCGGCGAGGCCCAGGGCCAGCAGCGTGAGGCGGAAATTCAAGTTCATCGTTTGGTACTCACATCGGTCTGGGCGCAGTCTAGCCGGTCGCCCCGGGGCTCCTGCCGGCGTACAAGCTTTTACCCCGCGTTTACGCGCAGCATTTCGCGCATCAGCCGCGCGTTCGCCTGGCCCTGGTCCTCGTAATTGGTGTTGAACACCACGTGCACGGCGTCCGCCAGCGTCGCGAGGTGCTTCAGCTCGGGCACCATCGCCGCGAGTTCGTCGGCGCTGTAGCGGTAGTCGAAGCGCGCGGACGAGGCGGCGAGGCCCTTCTTGTTCCAGGTCTCCTTGTTGCGGCCATGCAGCCGCACGATCGCGAGTTTCGGGTTCGTCACGTCCCAGACGCAGGGAACGCAGTTGGCGAAGCCCTGCGGCGAATCCACGACCGTGTGCACGAGGGCCAGTTCGCGCTCCCATTCGATCGTCTGCTCCAGGTGCTCGCCGAAGAACCAGGTGGCGTGGCGGAATTCAGCGGCGACGACGTGGCCATGCATCCTTTCGGCGCAGTGCTCCACGTGCGCCATGCCGGCGCGGTTGCGCAGCAGCCAGGGCGCGAACTGGAAGTGCACCGCGCCCAGCTTGCCCGCGTTTTTCAGGGGCGCGAGCGCTTCGTGGAAGCGGCGCCAGAGTTCGTCGCGGAGTTCGCCCGGCACATCCTCGTAATACAGCGTGCGCGGGACGTCGGGTCCCAGCGCCTTCTGGAGGTCGCGGTGCAGCGCGGTGACCAGCGTCTGGTGGCCGGTGAACAGGCGGAAGGCCTTGACGTTGAAGGTGAAGTGCTCCGGCGTTCGCTCGGCCCACAGCTGCGCGTTCTGCGGCGTCGGCATGGCGTAGTAGCTCGAATCCACCTCCACCATCGGGAACTGCGTCGCATAGAAGCGCAGGCGCTGTTCGGCCGTCTTGCAGGACGGCGGATAGAAGCGGCCGCAGCCGATCAGGCTCTTGTCGGTCCAGGAGGCGGAGCCGACCAGGATGTTTTCGATCACTGTATTAATATACAGCCATGCTGTACCCCGATCCGCTGGAATCCCTCAACCCGCAGCAGCGCGAAGCCGCCACCCATGGCACCGGCGACACGGCCGGCGACACCCGCCCGCTGCTGGTGATCGCGGGTGCGGGCTCGGGCAAGACCAACACGCTGGCGCATCGCGTGGCCACCCTGATCCGCCACGGCGCGGATCCGCAGCGCATGATGCTGCTCACCTTCAGCCGCCGCGCGGCGCAGGAGATGGAGCGGCGCGTCGGCGGCGTGCTGCAGAAGGCGCTCGGCCTGCAAGGCACGCAGTCGCTGCCCAACCTGCCCTGGAGCGGCACCTTCCACGGCATCGGCGCGCGGCTGCTGCGCGAGTACGCCCCGCGCATCGGCCTGGAGGAGACCTTCACCATCCACGACCGCGGCGACGCCGAGGACCTGATGGGCCTGGTGCGCCACGAGATCGGCCTCTCGGATACGAAAAAGCGCTTCCCGCTCAAGGGCACCTGCCTGGGCATCTACTCGCGCGTGCTGAACACGCGCGACCCGCTGCACCTGGTGCTGCAGTCGGTCTACCCGTGGTGCACGCAGTGGGAAGACGAGCTCAAGAAGCTGTTCGGCGCCTACGTCGAGGCCAAGCAGCAGCAGAACGTGCTCGATTACGACGACCTGCTGTCCTTCTGGGCCGACATGATGGCCGAGCCCGCGCTGGCCGAAGAGGTCGGCGCGCGCTTCGACCACCTGCTGGTCGACGAATACCAGGACACCAACAAGCTGCAGTCGGAGATCCTGCTCGGGATGAAGCCGACGGGGCAGGGCGTCACCGTGGTGGGCGACGATGCCCAGAGCATCTATTCCTTCCGCGGCGCCACGGTGCGCAACATCCTCGACTTCCCGCACCAGTTCACGCAGCCGGAGAACAGGGCCCCCAAGCTTGCGGCCGAAGCCGCTGCGCTACCCCCCGAGGGGGCGCACGCACCTCGGGGCGGCCCAGCGGTGCGTATCGTCACGCTGGAGCGCAACTACCGCAGCACGCAACCGATCCTGGAAGCGAGCAATGCGGTGATCGCCGCGGCGCGCGAGCGCCACGCGAAGAACCTGTATTCCGACCAGCCCTCCAGCCAGCGCGCGCAACTCGTGCTGGTGCCCGACGAGGCGCAGCAGGCCCGCTGGGTGGCCGACCAGGTGCTGCGCCGGCGCGAAGGCGGCACGGTGCTGAAGTCGCAGGCCGTGCTGTTCCGCACCAGCCACCACAGCGCCGCGCTGGAGCTGGAACTCGCGCGCCGCAACATCCCCTTCGTGAAGTTCGGCGGCCTGAAATTCCTGGAAGCCTCGCACGTCAAGGACATCATGGCGGTGCTGCGTTTCGCGCAGAACCCGCGCGGGCGCATGGCGGGTTTCCGCGTCGCGCAGCTGGTACCGGGCATCGGCGCCGCCACCGCCACCCGGCTGCTCGACGCGATGGGCGAAGCGGGCGATCCGCACGCGGCGCTGCAGTCCTTCGAGCCGCCGGCGCAGGCGAAGGAGGAGTGGACGCAACTCGCCGCGCTGTTCGCCAAACTGAACGACGCCGAGCTTGCCTGGCCGGCCGACATGGAACTGGCGAAAGCCTGGTACCTGCCGCAGCTCGATCGCCTGCACGACGACCCGCAGGTGCGCAAGCTCGACGTCGAGCAGCTGGTGCGCCTGGCGGCCGGCTACGGCAGCCGCGAACGCTTCCTCACCGAGCTCACGCTCGACCCGCCTGAAGTGACGAGCGACCAGAGCGGCCCGCCGCTGCGCGACGAGGACTACCTGATCCTGTCCACCATCCACAGCGCCAAGGGGCAGGAGTGGAAGGCGGTGCACGTGCTGAACGTGGTCGACGGCTGCATCCCGAGCGACATGGCGACCGGCACCACCGAGGAACTGGAGGAGGAGCGGCGGTTGCTGTACGTCGCGATGACGCGCGCGAAGGAAGACCTGCACCTGCTCATCCCGCAACGCTTCTACGTGACGCAGCAGGCCAGCGGCGGCGACAAGCACATGTATGCGGGCCGCACGCGTTTCATCAGCGAGGGCATGGCGAAGCACTTCGAGCACGTGACCTGGCCGGAGGCGATCGCCGTGCGTCCGGGCTTCGCGGCGGAACCGCAGGCGCCGGTGATGCAGGTGCGGGCGCGGTCGCGGGCGATGTGGAAGTGATCGTCATCCCCGCGTAGGCGGGGACCCAGGGCGTCCGTCTTTGAAGCGGCTGCGCCGCTTCCCGCTTCCTCGCATCGCGCCGGCTGCCAGCCC
>NZ_DASVNN010000120.1:0-147130 GCF_036383835.1 Ramlibacter sp. | reverse complement strand
CCACCCGCGTCACTTCGGAGGCGAAGCCGTTCAGCTGGTCCACCATCGTGTTGATGGTGTTCTTCAACTCCAGCACCTCGCCGCGCACGTCCACGGTGATCTTCTTCGACAGGTCGCCGTTGGCCACGGCCGTCGTGACTTCCGCGATGTTGCGCACCTGGCCCGTGAGGTTCGAGGCCATGAAGTTCACGTTGTCCGTGAGGTCCTTCCAGGTCCCTGCCACGCCGGGCACCTGCGCCTGGCCACCGAGCTTGCCTTCGGTACCCACTTCGCGCGCCACCCGCGTCACTTCGGAAGCGAAGCCGTTCAGCTGGTCCACCATCGTGTTGATGGTTTCCTTCAGCGCCAGGATCTCGCCCTTCACCTCCACGGTGATCTTTCGGCCGAGGTCGCCGCGCGCGATGGCGGTGGCGACGTCGGCGATGTTGCGCACCTGGCCGGTCAGGTTGTTCGCCATCGAGTTGACGTTGTCGGTCAGGTCCTTCCACGTGCCCGCCACGCCCGGCACCTGCGCCTGGCCACCGAGCTTGCCTTCGGTCCCCACTTCACGCGCGACGCGCGTCACTTCCGAGGAGAAGCCGTTCAGCTGGTCCACCATCGTGTTGATGGTTTCCTTGAGCTGCAGGATCTCGCCGCGCACGTCCACCGTGATCTTGCGCGAGAGGTCGCCCTTGGCGATGGCGGTCGCCACGTCGGCGATGTTGCGCACCTGCGCCGTGAGGTTCGACGCCATGAAGTTCACGGAGTCCGTGAGGTCCTTCCAGGTGCCGGCCACGCCGGGCACCACCGCCTGGCCGCCGAGGCGGCCGTCGGTGCCCACCTCGCGCGCCACGCGCGTCACTTCCGAGGCGAAGGAGCGCAGCTGGTCCACCATGGTGTTGGTGGCTTCCTTCAGCTGCAGGATCTCGCCGCGCACGTCCACCGTGATCTTCTTGGACAGGTCGCCGTTCGCCACCGCGATCGTCACTTCCGCGATGTTGCGCACCTGCGCCGTGAGGTTGCCCGCCATCTGGTTGACGGAATCGGTCAGGTCCTTCCACACGCCCGACACGCCCTTCACCTTGGCCTGGCCGCCCAGCTTGCCCTCGGTACCCACTTCGCGCGCCACCCGCGTCACTTCGGAGGTGAACACCGACAGCTGCTCGATCATGGTGTTGACCAGCTTGGCGGATCGCAGGAACTCGCCCTTCAGCGGACGGCCGTCCACCTGCAGGTCCATCGACACGCCCAGGTCGCCCTTGGCCACGGCGCCGATCGTGCGCGAGATGTCGTTGGTGGGCCGCACCAGGTCGTCGATCAGCGTGTTGAGCGAATCGACCTGCGTGGCCCAGCTGCCCATCGCACCGGGCGCCGAGATCCGCTGCGACAGCCGGCCTTCCTTGCCCACGGTGTTGGACAGGCGCGCCGCTTCGGCGGTGATGCGATCGGCATTCTGGATGCAGTGGTTGAACGCCTCCGCGATGCGGCCGTCCACGCCGGACCAGTCCGCCGGCAGGCGCGCATCGAAGTCGCCGCCGGCGAAGGCCATGAGCGCGGCGAGCACCTGGCGCGATCGCGCCTCGGCGGCATCCGCCTGGGAGAGGGTCCGGATCGGAGGGATCTTCACCGGGGCCTGCTTCGCCGGTGTGCGGGACGAGGCGGCGGCGCCCTTGCTGCCCGGGGCGCGCGCCGCGGCTTTGGCGCCCTTCTTCTTCGACGACGGGGAAGTGACGGCCTGGTCCATGGTGACTCCGGGTTGGCGGAAGCTTCTTCGCGCGCGGCAGGCTGACATCCTGTATTTGTCGAACGTCGAAGGCAGGATCGCGCGCCAGAAAAAAGTTCGAGTACCTGCCCGGCGTGAAACGGAAGGTTTTCCGCCGGCCGCGTAGTGTCGACGTCATTTTCCGAGCTTGCCGTAGGACTGCGCCGACATTGGTTCGTGAACGGATGGGCAGATCGCCAGCTGCGTGAATCCTTCACGGTGGCATGTGCATGACCCGCACATCGTATTCAGCGAACGTTCATGCCTCCACCCGCAGACTGCCTCCATGCCAACCCTGACGGAGAACCTTGCCATGAAGAATACTTTCCGCTTCCACGCCGCCGCCGCTCTGGCCCTGCTGCCCCTGGCTGCTGCCGTGCTTCCCGCTTCTGTCGCAGCGCAGCATCGCGACCCGGTGGCGCGCGTGGCGACCGTCGCCGCTACCCCGGCGATCGAGCGCTTCACCGTGCGTCCCGACGGCAAGCTGCTCCCGGGCCGCCAGTTGCGCTTCCAGTTGGTCGGCCTGGCCGGCGCGCGCGCCTCGCTGGACATCCCCGGCGTCGTGCGCAACGTCGCCCTGCGCGAGACGCGGCCCGGCGTCTACGAAGGCCGCTACACGATCCGCCGGCGCGACGACCTCCAGGCCTTCGACCGCGCCGTCGCGACGCTGCGCCGCGGCCCCGAGCGCTTCACCGCGCAGGTGGCGTTCGCCGAGCGCGGCGACCGCAGCGCGCCGCGCATCTCGCAGGTGACGCCCGGCAACGGGGCGCGCGTCGGCGAACGCGGCCGCACCTTCATCCAGGCGCGCCTGAGCGACGACCGCAGCGGCGTCGACCCGCGCTCGGTACGCCTGATCGTGGACGGACTCGACGTGACCGCCGACGCGCGCATCCGCGACGACGAGATCGGCTACCGCGAGCGCCTGGGCCGCGGCCTGCACCACGCCGAACTGGTGGTGCGGGATCGCGCCGGCAACGAGGCGCGCTCGGCGTGGACTTTCGCCGTCGTGTGACCCTGTGCACCACCACCGCAGGCTGGCGGTGGAGCGAAGCGCAACCCCGGCGATGCGCCGCAAGCGCTGGGGATCGGCCTTCGGCGCTCACCGCCAGCCTACGAGCACCCCAGCCCCAGCCCCAGCCCCAGCCTCAGCCCGGCCGCCGCTGGTGCCAGTCCGTGGCCTGCTGGTACGCCCACCCGATGCGCAACGCGGTCGCTTCCTGGTAGCCGCCGCACACGACCTGCAGCGACGTCGGCAGGCCGTCCGGCGCGATGCCGTTGGGCACGGCCAGCGCGCACAGGTCCAGGAAGTTGCCGAAGCGCGTGTAGTGCGCCGGGGCCTTGGCCTGGTCCACTTCCTCCAGCGGCAGCGCGGTCGTCATGGTGGTGGGCGTCAGCAGCGCGTCGATGCCCTCCATCGCCGCCGCGTACTGCCGCTTCATGTCCTCGCGCACCTGCAGCGCCTCGATGTAGGCCTGCGCGCTCAGGCCGCGGCCGGCGGCGATGCGCGGACGCACGTGCGGATCCAGCGGAGCCCGCTCGTCGTCGATCAGCTCGCGATAGAGCGCGTAGCTCTCCGCCGCCATGATGCGCAGGTTGTACGCGGCGACGTCGGCGAACAGGAAGGGCAGCCGCACGTCGACGATCTCCGCGCCCAGCCGCTCCAGGTCGGCCAGCGAGCGGTCGTAGGCCGCCAGCACGTCGGCCGAGGCGAACTGGCGCTCGCCCTGCGGCATGCGCGCCAGGCGCAGCCCGCGCACCCCGCGTTTCAGCGTCGGCATCGGATCGTCGAAGCGCACGCCGCGGGTATGCGGATCCTGCGGGTCCTCGCCCTGCAGCGCGACGTACAGGAGGGCGGCGTCTTCCGCCGAACGCGCCATCGGGCCGGGCGTGTCGAGCGTCGGGCTCAGGGGCAGCACGCCATGCGTGCTGACACGGCCGATGGTGGTCTTCAGCCCGGTGATGCCGCACCACGACGCCGGCAGCCGCACCGAGCCGCCCGTGTCGGTGCCGATGGCCCAGGGCGCGAGCGCCGCCGCCACCGCGACTCCGGAGCCGCTGCTCGAGCCGCCCGGCGTGCGCGCGCGCTGCAGGTCCCAGGGGTTCCAGGGCGTGCCGCGGACGGAGTTGGTGCCCCAGCCGCCCATCGCGAATTCGACCGTGTGGGTCTTGCCCAGGACGATCATCCCCTGCGCCAGCAGCTTGCGCGCCAGCGTGGCGGTGCGGGTGGCGCGGCGGGCTTTCCACGCCTCGCTGCCGCCGGTGACCACCTTGCCTTCCAGTTCGACCAGGTCCTTCAGCGCCACGGGGATGCCGTGCAGGGGCCCGACCGCATGGCCGGCGCGGATCGCCGCCTCGGCGGCGCGGGCGGCCAGGCGCACCTCCTCGCCGTAGACCTCCACGAAGGAATGCAGCTTCGCATCGTGCTGCGCGATGCGGGCGAGGAAGGCTTCCGTGAGTTCCACGGGGGACAGGCGGGCGGACTGGAGCAGTGGCGAAAGCTCGTGCGCGGGCAGCAGGGTGAGGTCTTGACCGGTCATTTTTTTCTCCGTGTCGGGGGGCTTGATAGGATTTGCGGATCATGCGAGTCACGCTCCGCCAGATCGAGGCCTTTTACTGGACGGCCAAGCTCGGAAGCATCCACGCCGCGGCCGATCATCTCAACTTCAGCCAGCCGGCGCTTTCCTCGCGGGTGAAGGAGCTGGAAAGCGCGATGAACATGGAACTGTTCTCGCGCAAGAACCAGCGGGTGCAGCTCACGCCCGGCGGGCGCAATGCGCTGGCCCACGCCGAACGCGTGCTGCACGCGGCGCAGGACTTCGAGCGCCTGGGCGGCGGCGTGCCGCCGCTGGAGGGCGTGCTGCGCCTGGGGTCGGACGAGTCGACCGCGATGCTGGCGCTGACCGAAGTCCTGAGCCAGCTGAAGCTGCGCCATCCCAAGCTGATCGTCGAACTGAGCATCGACCTCGGCGCGGTGCTCACCGAGAAGCTGCGCAAGCGCGAACTGGACGTCGCGCTGCACACCTACGGCGGCGCCGCCTCGCACGTGATCGACGAACTGCTCGGATGGGAGGAGTTCGAGTGGGTCGCGTCGCGCGAGCTGGACATCCCCGACGGCGACTTCACGCCCGCGGTGGCGGCCCGCTTCCCGATGGTCACCAACTCCCCGCCCTCGACGCTGAACGCGCTGGTGCGCAAGTGGCTGGAAGGCGGCGGCCAGGAATTCGAGGGCGTGAACTCGTGCAACTCGCTGCAGCTGATGCTGCAACTGGTGCGCGCCGGCCACGCGATCGCGGTGCTGCCGGTGCCGGTCGTGCGCGAACACCTGGCCAGCGGCGAGCTGCGCGTGCTGCACGCGCGGCCGCACATCCCGCCGGTGCCCTATTACGCCTGCTACCTGAAGGAAGCGCGCGGCCCCGGCATCGCGGCGATCGTGGAGATCGCCCGCTCGGTGCTGGAGAACGTGCGCTTCCTGGCCCGCATGACGGAGCCGGTGCCGCAGGAACTGGGCGCCGCCCAGGATCCGGCGGCGGCGCGCGCGGAGCCGGATCTGCCGCAAGCCCTTACTGCGGCTCGACGCCCGCGGCCTTGAGGATGCGGCCGTACTCGGCCTGGTCCTTCCTGATCGCGTCCGTCATTTTCTGCGGCGTGCCGCCGGCCGGATCGAGCGCGATGTCGGCGAACTGCTTGCCCATCTCGGCCTGCAGCCCCTTGTTCAGTTCCGCGTTGACGCGGTCGATGATCGCCTTGGGCGTGCTCGCGGGCGCCACCATTCCGATCCAGGTCACCGATTCGAAGCCGGGGATGCCGGCTTCCGCGACGGTGGGGACGTTGGGCAGCGACGGCGAGCGCCTGGCGCTGGTGATCGCGATGCCGCGCAGCTTGTTCTCCCTGATGACCGGCACCGCGGTGGGCGAGGTCTCGAACATCGCGTTGATCTGGCCGCCCAGCAGGTCGGCGAGCGCCGGCGCGCCGCCCTTGTAGGGCACGTGCAGCACCTTGGCACCCGTCGTCGTTTCGAACTGGCGCGCGGCGATGTCCTGGCCGGTTCCGATGCCGGCATTGCCGATGGTGACCTTGCCCGGCTGCGCCTTGGCCAGCGCGATCAGCTCCTTCAGGTCCTTCGCCGGCACCGAGGGATGGACCACCAGGACGTGCGGCTGGATCACCAGCTGGATCACCGGCGCGAAGTCCTTCAGCGTGTCGAAGCCGGGGCGCTTGTAGAGGAACTGGTTGGCCGCCAGCACGCCGGAGCTCGCGACGAAGAAGGTGTGGCCGTCGGCCTGCGCGCGCGCGGCGGCTTCGGCGCCGATGTTGCCGGAGGCGCCGGCGCGGTTGTCCACGATCACCGGCTGGCCCAGCGCGTCGCTCATGCGCTTGCCGACGGCGCGCGCCACCATGTCGACGCTGCCGCCCGCCGGGAACGGCACGATGATCTTGATCGGCCCGGTGGGCCAGGTCTGGGCGGAAGCGGTGCCGGCGGCGAGAAGCGCGAGGGCGAGCAGGCTGCGGCGGATGCGGTCGATCATGGTCTTGTCTCCTGATTCGGTAGGGTTCGGGGAATGGCGGCGAAGCGCTTACTGCTTCAGCTTCTGCCGGTGCTTTTCGATGGTCTCGAGGATCACCTGCGTGGTCCCCATGATGTCGGGGTACTTCTCGCCGGCGTCGAGGCGCGCCAGCGTCTTCTTCTCGTCCTTCATCATCTGCAGCGCGCGCCTGGCGGAGTATTCGATGTCGGCCGCGGGCAGGACCAGGATGCCGTTCTCGTCGGCGAGGATCGCGTCGCCCGGGTTCACCGCGACACCGCCGCAGGTGACGGGCACGCAGAACTCGCCGCCCAGGCCGAGGGTCTTCACGGTGACGGCGGAGGTGCCCTTGGACCACACCGGCACGCCGTAGGCGCGCAGCTCGCCGAGGTCGGTCACGAGACCGTCCACCACGATGCCGGCCACGCCGGCCCTGCGCGCCGCGTAGGCCACCGCGCCGCCGAGCGAGGCGATCGACATGTCGCCGCAGCGGTCGATGACGATGATGTCGCCGGGACGCGCCTGGCCCACGGCGTAGTGGACCATCGCGCCGTCCATGCCGGGCATGCGGATGGTGATCGCGGTGCCGGCCACGCGGCGGTCCTGGAACAGCGCGCGGAGTTCCGGGTTCATGAACCCGGTGTAGCGGAAGTGGCCGATCACGGCCGGCTCGGCCTGCACCAGCAGGTCCAGCAGCTGGGGGTCGACGGCGGGAGGAAGGGAATGGAGCTCGTACATCGCGGGGCGTTTGGGCAGGCTTGGCAACAAGTCGGCCAATGTGCCAGCAGCCCCGCGACGAGAAAAGCTCGTTATCTGGACGCTATTTGATCAGGATTTTGGATCACACGCGTCTCAGTCGCCGCCGCGCGGGGTGCGCTGCACGGAATCGGCCAGGGGCACTTCCGCCGGCGCGCCCGTCTTGCCCGCGCGCGCGTTCAGCACCATTTCGTTCATCCAGTTCACCAGCAGGGAGGTGTAGTTCTGCTGCCAGGACTTCTCGGACAGCGCGTGGTCCGCGCCCGAGATCACGCGGTAGGTGAGCGACTGCGCCTGCGAGCAGGCGTCGCGGTAGTTCTGGATGGTCTGGTGCGGCACCAGGTCGTCGTGTTCCGATTCGACGATCAGCGCGTCCCCCTTGAAGGCGGCGCAGGCTTCCAGCGCGCGATTGCCCTCCGGGGGCAGCTCGCGGTGGCGGTAGGCCATCAGCCGCTCGCGACCGAGCTTGTTCTTCGGGACCTCCCAGTCGGCGTCTTCGTACAGGGCGGGCACGCGCAAGCCGAGCCAGCGCACCTTGCGCAGCGAGGTCGCGATGGCCGCGAGGTAGCCGCCGTAGCTGCTGCCCACGATGGCGATCGCATTGGGATCGACCGCGGGGTGGCCCACCAGTTCGTCGTAAGCGGCGAGCAGGTCGCGCAGATTGTCCTCGCGCGTGACCGCGTCGCGCTCGGCCTTGTGGCGCACGTGGCCGCGCAGGTCGAAGGTGAGGCAGATGCAGCCGAGGCTCGCGATCTCGTGCGCGCGCGCGATGTACTGGTCCTGGCTGCCGTCCCAGCCGTGCACCAGCACCACGCCGGGCACCCCGGTGTCCGGGCCCACGAGCGTGCCCGCGATGTGCTTGCCGTCGACCGCGATGTCAATGGTGTTGGCGCGCGTCGTCATCCTGCCGAACGATCGTGTACTTGGTCACGCGGCCCATGTGGGGATCGTCGCCGCGGTAGTAGACCGTGGCGCGGGCGGGCGGCTCCGGGCTGTCGCCGAAGACCTCGTAGCAGGAGGCGCGCACCAGCCGGCGGTCCGGCTCGGCACGGAAGCATTCGAGCGCGGCGATCTCGGGACCGGTGGCGCCGCCGGCACGCCAGGATTGTTCCAGCACGGCGGAGCGCGTGGTGCCCGCCGCGTCGCGGCCGAGCAGGATGTCGTAGTTGCTGCGCGAGGCATAGAAGCCGGGGAAGCAGGCGCGCACGGCCGCGTCGTAGCGCCGCGCCTGCTCGATCGCATGGCGGATCTTCGGCGCCGGATTGCACGCCAGCAGCGCATCGAAGCCGCCGCGCGCGACCGTGAGGTCCGAGCCGCCGAACACCTGGTGGCCTTCGTTGTTGGGCGTCAGGCGCTGGAAGCCGTAATAGGTGGCGACGAGGTCGCCCACCTGCACCTGGCCGACGCTGAAGGTGGACTCCTCCTCCAGGTCGCCCTCCAGCACCAGTCCGTGCCGCTCGATCTCGTCGCGATCCATCGCGTCGAGTGCGGCGCGCAGTTCCTCTTCCCTGCGCACCACCGACTGCCCGCGGCCGCCGCTCGCGCGCACCGGCTTCAGGCGCAGCGGGCCCGCGGCCAGCAGGCGCCGGCCCGCCGCCAGCGCGTCCTCGCGAGCGAACACCGTGTAGCCGGGCAACACCGCGTCGGCGATGCTCGCGCCGAGCTTGCGCGACCAGCCCTCCACCGCGCGCGCATCCGCGTCGACGAGAGGATGGCTGATCGCCTTGGTGGCGACGAAGGCATGCGGCACCACGCCGCCGAACAGGTCGTGCAGGCCGGCGATGCCCAACGCCTGCGCCTGCCGCGCGGTGAGCGTGCTGCTCGGCACGAAATACAGGGGAGCGTCGTAGCCCAGGGCGGGATCGAAGAAGCCGCCCGCGACGTCGCCGCGCAGCCGCGCGATGCGCCGCGCGAACTCGCGCAGGGTGCAGCGCTCGTGCTCGCTCGCATGGTCGTTCGGATCGGGTATGTGCGCGACCACGATGCCGCGCGTTCCTGGGAAATGCTGGTCGATCGCCACCGTCGCCCCATGAGCCGGGATGCCCCAGTGTTTTGCGGCGACCTGCCCGGCGCTGTCGGACGGGAAGCCGAAGCCTGCCTCACTCCTTCTTGTTCGACCGCAGCAAGGCCATCAGCGTGCCCGGCACGGTGCGGCGGGCCTGGATGTCCGGCGCGGCCTCGACCTGCGGCAGCGACTCGAACTCCGGCACGGAAGGCGGCTCCTGGCTGCGCCGGCGCAGCAGGTTCTGGAAGACGGCGGCCTTGCCCGGATCGGTGGTGATGCTGCCGGCCAGGTACAGCGCCGTGAGCGCCTGCACCAGCACCTCCGGCCGCAGGCGGGTGCTCGCCCCGAGCGCGGCCAGCGTCTGCGGCGCGGCCATCAGGTCCGACAGCACCAGCAGGTCGACGTCGCCCAGCAGGCGGCGCCGGATCTTGGGCACCGCGCGGAACAGGATCGGCAGGCTGCGGTACTTGTCCGGCAGCAGTTCCAGCCGCATGCGCTTGGCGTACAGCCACATCATCTCGGCGAACCCGACGCGCTCGAAGCCGAAGGGAAAGCCCGCCACCTTCCTTCCGTGCGGGATGCACTCGGCCTCGCCGATGTCGTGCGGCCGCGCGTGCGGATGCACGGCCACCCAGTGCGCCACGTTCACCACGCCGACCAGCTGGTCGCCGCGGCGCAGCTCGTAGGTGGGATGGGACAGGCGGCCGGCCGCCTCGATCAGGCGGCCGGCGACGGCCAGCTGCACGGCGAGCGGCAACAGCTCCTTTTCCGCCTCGCGCAGGGCCGCGTCGATGCTCCTGGCATCCCGCGGGTCGAAAGCGGACGGCGCGTGCAGCTTCGGGTCGGCCAGAGGCAGCGAGAACCAGAAGGGACGCTGGATCGAGTGCAGGTCCAGCGTGGTGGCGACCGGAGGGAAATCGGTGGTGACGACGCGCACCATGCCGTTGTCGAGCACCTGCGCGCCCGCGCCGTTGATCCAGAGCGCATCGGCGTCGACGGCGGCCCAGCTTTCCCAGCGCACGGTCACCCGCGTCCTCAGCACGATGGCGAGGAAATCCTCGTCGGCAAAGCCGATGAGGCCCATGCGCAACCTGGGCACGGTCAACCGGTCCTCCCTCCACTCTGGCGCTCCTGTTGCACATGTTGCGTTCTTCACGGGGAAGAACGCAATCCCCAGCATGGATGAACGGTGTCGTTACCGGTTGTCCTGACGGCGGGGAAGCCTCAGTCGCCCACGCGCAGCACGCCGCTGCTGGCGCCCTTCACCCGGCCGTCGCGCAGCCACTCGACCGTGGCGTCGTAGAGCTGGCGGCGATGCTTCTCCCACATCGCGTTGTGCGAGGAGCAGCCCATTTGCAGCAGCACCTTGTCGCGGCCGCCCCAGTCTTCGTAGAGCTCGCGCACGCGCTGCGGCAGTACCTGCTTGTCGTGCTCGCCGGCCACCATCAGGAAGGGCGTCTGCAGGCGCGACGCCACCGCGCGGTTGAAGCCCCAGGTGGGCACCGCCGGCGCGCGCCGCACGCCCGGCCCCCAGCGGGCGCCGGCCGGGTCGGACTCGAGCATCTCGTCGAAGATGCGCGCGGCCGCGGCCGCGTCGTACTGGTCGCGGCAACCGACCTGGAGGTCCCAGTTGGCGATGAAGTCCTGCCGCGACTGCACCGTCATGCTGGCCGGCAGGCTGGGCAGTGGATTCGGCGCGGCGGTCGCGGAGTCGCGCGTGTACGCCGGCGCCAGCACCGCGATGCGCTCGACCTTCTGCGGGTGCAACGCCGTGAAGCCGACGATGCGCGGCCCTCCCTGGGACCAGCCCACCAGCGAAACGCGGTCGACGCCACGCAGGCGCCGCACGTAATCGACCACCGCGTCGAGATCGTCCCAGTCGGACGACATCGTGCTCATCGGCCGCGGATACGAAGGCTCGCAGGGCGCGGGAATCATGGCGGGGATGAAGCGGGCCTGCTGCTCCTTCGACAGGTTGCAGGGGTCGTTCAGCGCCGCGGGACGCGTCGAGCGGCCGTAGCCCGTGAGGCTCACGGAGAACACGTCGAAGCCGGCCCGCGCCACGCTGGCGAGCCAGCTGTAGTCCGGCATGCTGGAATCGAAGGACACTTCGGCGGGCGTACCCGAACCGTGCACGAAGACCACGGCCTTGCGCGGGCCGGCCGGCGCGGCCGGCGCGATCTCGCGCACGTACAACTGCACCTGCTGGCCCTGCGTGGCCGGCGCCGTGGACACGACCGGCACGCGGTGCTCGGTGGTGACGAGGCCCGGCCCGGGCGAGAGGCTGGAACAGGCGGACAACAGCGCGGCGGCAGCCGCGCAGAACAAGCGTACGCGCATGGAGTCTCCTGGTGGACCGCAGCTCGTGGCGGCTGCGTGCGCGCGATGCTAATGGGCGCGGACGCGCGCGGCAAGGCGGCGCGTCCGACGGCCGGTGGACTTACTCCACGTACACCCCCGCCGCCTTGATCGCCGGCGTCCACTTGGCGATTTCGCCCTGCACGAACTTCTTGTGCTCCGCCGGTTCGACGCGGTTGTCGTTCACCACCACCGCGCCCAGGCCTTCCTGCTTCCTGATGAAGTCGGGATCCTTCACCGCCACCTTCAGCGCCTCGTTCAGTTTCTTCAGGATGCCGGGCGGCGTGCCCTTGGGCGCATAGAGGCCGTGGAAGATGCTCACGCTGAAGCCCTGGTGGCCCATCTCCTGCAGGGTGGGCAGGTCCTTCAGTACCGGCGTGTTCACGCGCTGCGCCGTGGTGACCGCGTAGGCCTTCACCTTCTTCGCCTCGATCTGCGAGGTGGTGTTGGTGGTCTGGTCGCACATCAGGTCGATCTGGCCGGCGATCAGGTCCGTCATGGCGGGACCGGTGCCCTTGTATGCGACGGCGGTCATGTCGGTGCCCGAGGCCTGCTGGAACAGCATGCCGCACAGGTGCGAGGCGGAGCCGACGCCGGCGTTCCCGAGGTTGATCTTGCCCTTGTTCTGCTGGATCCAGGCCTGCAGCTCCTTGTAGTCGTTGGCCGCCAGCGCGGGCTTGCCGATCACGGTCATGGGCACGTCGTTGATCAGGCCCAGGTACTCGAAGTCGTTCTCCACGCTGAACGGGATGTTGCGCACCAGCGAAGGCATGGTCGCCATGCCGATGTGGTGCACCAGCAGCGTGTAGCCGTCGTTCTTGGCCTTGGCCACCTTGTTGGCGCCGATCGATCCGCCGGCCCCCGCGGCGTTGTCGACCACGATGGTCGCGTTGCCCAGGGGCTTGCGCATCGCCTCGGCGAGGTCGCGCGCGACGCGGTCGGTGGGACCGCCGGCGGCGAAGGGCACGACGATCGTGATGGCCTTGTCGCCGGGGTAGCCGGCGGCCTCGTCCTGCGGCTGCTTGCTGCAGCCGGCGGCGGCGATGAGGATGGTGAGCGGCAGTGCGAGCCGCAGCAGTTTCTTGTCCATGTTCTTTCTCCCGATGAGACGCACCGATGATAGGCAGCGCCGCGCTGGCCGTGGGGTGAGCCCGTGTAGGAGAAAGCAGCAAGGGTAATCCGCGAAGCGGCCGCGCAGCTCGGCCACGCAGAATCGGACGATGACCCGACCTTCCCCGGAACCCTGTTCCATGCTGTTCGTGCCGGCCGATACCGACCGCTTCGTCGACAAGGCCGGCCAGCGCGGCGCCGATGCCCTCATCCTCGACCTCGAAGACGCCGTGGCGCGCCCCGCCAAGGCCGCCGCCCGCGCCAATCTCGCCGCCTTCGCGTCGCGGCTGCAGCGCAGCGGCGTGCCCGTCTACGTGCGCGTCAACAACGAGCCGGAGCTGCTCGCGCCCGATCTCGAAGCCGCGGTGGCCTGCGGCGCCGACGGCCTGCTGATGCCGAAAGTGGACACGCCCGAGCAGGTGCTGCAACTCGACGCGGACCTGCGACGGCTGGAAGCGAAGCACGGCCGCGCGGCCGGCGCGATGCCGGTGCTGGCGCTGATCGAATCGCCACTCGGCCTCACGAACGTCGTGCAGATCGCGCGCTCCTCGCCGCGCCTGAGCGGCCTGCTGTTCGGCGTGGAGGACTTCGGCGCGGTGATGGGCATGGAGTCGCGGCCGGAAGGCATGACCGGTCCCGCGCAGACGATGGCGATTGCCGCGGCGGCCGCCGGCCTGCAGCCCATGGGACTGCCCGGCAGCGTCGCGGAGTTCAGCGACCTCGACGCCTATCGCGCGCTCGCGGTGCACGCGCGCCGCATCGGCCTGCGCGGCTCGATCTGCATCCATCCGGCCCAGGTGCCGGTGATCAACGAGGTGTTCGGCGGCAGCGACGAGGAAGCGGACAACGCGCGGCGCATGCTCGAAGTGTTCGATGCCTCCATCGCCGCCGGCAAGGGCGCCGTAGCCTTCCAGGGCCGCATGGTCGACGAGCCGATCGCGGCGCGGGCGCGCCGCTTCCTGCAGCGGCACGACGCGCTCAAGGCGCGCCGCCGGCAGGCCGCGGCGGAGGCCGCGCGATGACGCAGAAGAACGAGACGCGCCTGCCGCTGGCGGGCATCCGGGTGCTGGACCTGTCGCGGCTGATGGCGGGCAACATGCTCACGCTGCAGCTCGCCGACTTCGGCGCCGAGGTCATCAAGGTCGAGAGCGCGCAGGGCGACACGCTGCGCGACTGGAAGAACGACGGCAAGGCGCTGTGGTGGAAGGTCTACGGCCGCAACAAGAAGAGCATCTGCCTGGACCTCAAGAGCGAGACGGACCGCGGCAAGCTGCTGCGCCTGCTGCCCGAGGCGGACGTCGTGGTGGAGAGCTTCCGCCACGGCGGCATGGAAGCCTTCGGGCTGGGCCCCGAAGTGCTGCACGCGGCCAACCCGAAGCTCGTGATCGTGCGCATCTCCGGCTGGGGCCAGACCGGTCCCTACGCCGAGCGTCCCGGCTTCGGCACGCTGCTGGAAGCCTTCTCGGGCTTCGCCGAACGCAACGGCTTTCCCGACAAGCCGCCGGCACTGCCCAACCTCGGACTCGCCGACATGATCGCGGGCCTGTCCGGCGCGTTCGCCACGCTGGCCGCGGTGCGCGAGGTGGAAGTCAACGGCGGCCAGGGCCAGGTGGTGGACCTCTCGCTGCTCGAACCCATGATCGGCGTGCTCGGTCCCGACGCCGCGATCTTCCAGCACACCGGCAGGCGGCCGCGCCGCCTGGGCAACCGCGCCGAAAACGCCGCGCCGCGCAATGCCTACGCGTGCAAGGACGGCCAGTGGATGGTGATGTCCGGCTCGACGCAGCGCATGGCGGAGCGCGTGTTCGACGCGATCGGCCGCGGCGAACTGAAGGCCGACGCGCGCTTTCGCGACAACACCGCGCGCATCGCGAACATCGAGGAACTCGATCGCCTGATCGGCGACTTCGTGCGCGGGCGCACGCTGGAGGAGAACCTCGCGCACTTCGGCGAATTCGAGGTGACGGTCGGCCCGGTGCTCAACGTCGACCAGCTGATGCAGGACCGCCACGTGCGCGAACGCCAGGTGCTGGTGGACGTGCCCGATCCCGAGTTCGGCAGCGTGACCATGCACAACGTCACGCCGCGCCTGTCGCGCACGCCGGGGCGCATCCGCACCACCGCCCCTTCGATCGGGCAGGACCAGAAGCTGGTCGAGTGAACATTCCAACCATTCCAACAGGAGACGATCCCATGACGCGCCCCATCGGCCGCCGCACCTTCGCCGCGGCCACTGTCCTCGCACCCTTCGCCTTGCCTTCGTTCGCGCAGGGCACGCTGCCCAAGACGATCACGTTCCTCGTGCCGAACGCCGCCGGCGGCTCCAACGACGTGATGGCGCGCGCAGTCGCCATGCGGCTGTCGCAGTTCCTCGGCTCCAGCGTCGTCGTCGACAACAAGCCCGGCGCGGGCGGCAACCTCGGCTCGGCCTGGGTGGCCAAGTCCGCGCCGAAGGACGGCAGCACCTGGCTCGTGACGGTCAACAGCGCGCAGACCATCAACCCCGCGCTGTACCGCCACACCGGCTTCGACCCGATCGCCGACTTCGACGCGGTGGCCGGCATCGCCGTCGTGCAGCACGCCCTGCTCGCCACGCCCAGCCTGCCGGCCGGCAACCTCGCCGAACTCACCGCGCTGGCGAAGAAGGAGCCGGGCAAGTACACCTACGGCTCGGCCGGCAACGGCAGCTTCGCCCACCTGCTGATGGAGATGTTCAAGAAGACGCAAGGGGTGAACCTCACGCACGTGCCCTACAAGGGCGTCGCGCCCGCGCTCACCGACCTGGTCGCGGGCAACCTGCACGTGCTGGTGAGCACGATCCCGGCCTGCATCCAGTTCATCAAGGGCGGCCAGGTGAAGCCGCTGGCGGTGCCTTCCCTGCACAAGGCGCCGGCACTGCCCGCCGTGCCGCTCGCCAACGAGACGGTGCCCGGTCTCGCCGGCGACCTGTGGGTCGCGGTCTACGCGCCCAAGGGCGTGCCGAAGGAGATGATCGAGCAGATGCGCGCCGGCATCGGCAAGGTGCTGGCGCTGCCGGAGATGGACACCTTCTTCGCGGCGCAGGGCGCGTCCGCGCTGAAGGCCGGTCCCACCGAGCTGCTCGCGATGACGCGCGAGGAACTGGCCAAGTGGGGCCCGGTGGTGCGCGACTCGGGCATGAAGATCGATTGAGGCTTGCGCCTTAGCGCCTAAGTCTTCACCACGGGCAGCGCGCCTTCGCCGCGCAACGCGCGCTGCCCGCTGGTCCCGCACGCGACGCCGCCAATCCGCGGACGGTGTCCCCGGGATGTAAGGGTTTGTACCATGCTCTTCCGTGGGGGCCGCAGAGAACACGCCGCCACGTCAACCGGCGGGGCACACGCGACGCGATGCACCCGCGCCAAGCAGCAAAGAACCCGATGTCCGACATCCACTTCCAGGGCGGTGGCTTCGCGCGCCGCGTGAGCATCCGTGTCCGTCTTGCCGCCGCTTTCGGCGTGCTCATCTTCCTCATGGCCGCCATGGCCGGCATCGGCACCTGGCGCCTCGCCGAGCTCGATCGACGCACCAACGAGATGGCCACCGTCAACCTGCGCGTGGAGCGCGTGGTCGGCGAATGGCTGGCGCTGACCCGCGCCAACCTCGTGCGCCGCCTGGCCGTGACGCGCACCGACGACCCGCTGCTCGGGAAGGTGTTCGGGCCCGAGCTCGCGGCCGGCACGAACCGGATCAACGAGTTGACGAAGGAAGTGGAGACGCTGGTGCGCACGCCCGCGGCGCAGGCCCTGCTGAAGGACGCCGACCAGAAGCGCCAGGCCTTCCTGCAGGTGCGCAAGCAGGTCGCCGACCTCAAGTCCGCGGAAGACCACGACGGGGCCAACGCGATGCTGGAAAAGAAGATGGTGCCCGCCCAGAACGCCTACATCGACGCGATGCAGGCGCTGCGGGACCACTACACCGCGCTGGTGGAGCACGACGCCGTGGAAGCGGCGGCCAGCGCCCGCACCGGCCGCACCCTGCTGGTCGGCTTCTGCCTGGCCGGCGCGCTGCTGGCCCTGCTCGCCTCCTGGCTGATCGCGCGCTCCATCACGCGTCCCCTCGACCAGGCGGTGGAGGCGGCGCGCCGCGTCGCCGACGGCGACCTCACGGTGTCGCTGGCCGCCGGCGGCCGCGACGAGATGACGCAGATGCTGCGGGCGCTGGGCGACATGACGGCGCGCCTGCGCACGCTGGTCGGCGAGGTGGCGCAGGGTGCGCGCAGCGTGGCCGACACCAGCGCGCAGATCGCGCAGGGCAATGCCGATCTCTCGCAGCGCACCGAGGAGCAGGCCAGCACGCTGGAAGAGACGGCGAGCTCGATCGAGGAGCTGACCTCCACCGTCGGCCAGAACGCCGACAACGCGCGCGTGGCGAACGAACTGGCCGCCGGCGCCGCCGCCGTGGCGCGCGAAGGCGGCAGCGCGGTGGGCCAGGTGGTCACCACGATGACCGGCATCTCCGCCTCGTCGCGCAAGATCGCCGAGATCATCGGCGTGATCGACGGCATCGCCTTCCAGACCAACATCCTCGCGCTGAATGCGGCGGTGGAAGCCGCGCGCGCCGGCGAACAGGGCCGCGGCTTCGCGGTGGTCGCTTCCGAGGTGCGCAACCTTGCGCAGCGCAGCGCGCAGGCCGCCAAGGAGATCAAGGCGCTGATCGGCGACTCGGTGCGCCAGGTGGAAGCCGGCACCGCGCAGGTCGACCTCGCGGGCCGCAAGATGCAGGACATCGTGCAGTCGGTGACGCGCGTGAGCGAACTGATCGCGGAGATCGCGTCGGCGAGCCAGGAACAGAGCAGCGGCATCGGGCAGGTGAACGTGGCCATCGCGCAGATGGACCAGGTGGTGCAGCAGAACGCCTCGCTGGTCGAGGAAGCGGCTGCCGCCACCGAGTCGATGAAGGGCGAGGCGGCGGTGCTGCTGCGCCTGGTGGGCCGCTTCCACGTGGGCGAACGGGACGCCGCGCCGGTGGCCGCTGCAACGATCGCGCCCATCGCCTTCGTGAAGTCCGAGGCGTCCGGGGCCGAAACGCAGCGCCTGGGCCTGCGCGCCCCGGCGCAGCCCGCGGGGGAATGGCGGACCTATTGATGGGCCAGCGGCGGCCCGCAAGCTGACAAATTACTGAATTTGCGGTGCGCCGGCGCCCCGCAGCGCGGGTAAATGGGGGTGCCGGACGGCAGGCTCCTCGCTAGATTGGCGCGCAGCTAGGAGACCGCCGATGATCCGCGCCGCCATCGTCGGCCTGGGCACCTGGGGACAGAACCTTGTCCGCAGCGTGCAGGGCCAGAGTCCGTACATCCAGTTCACCGCCGCCGCCACCCGCACGCCCGACAAGGCGCGCGACTTCGCGGCGGCGCAGGGCGTGCGCATGCTGCCTTCCTACGAGGACTTGCTGCGCGATCCCGCGGTCGACGCGGTGGTGCTGGCCACGCCGCATTCGCTGCACACCGAGCAGATCGTGGCGGCGGCCCGCGCCGGCAAGCACGTGTTCTCCGAGAAGCCGCTGGGCCTCGACGCGCAGGATGCGGAGCGCGCGGCGCAGGCCTGCGCCGAACACGGCGTCACGCTGGGCGTGGGCTACAACTGGCGCTACCAGCCGGCGCTGCGCATGGTGCGCCAGCTGATCGACGACGGCGTCCTCGGCCGCGTGCTGCACATCGAAGGCAATTTCTGCGGGCCGAGCGCCTACCGCTTCCCGAAAGGCCACTGGCGCCACGACCGCGAGGAAGTGCCCGCCGGCGGCATGACCGGCCGCGGCGTGCACGTGGTCGATGCCATGCTGTACCTGGCCGGGCCGATCGAACAGGTCACGGCGCAGAGCGTGCGCCTGGCGCAGGACTTCGGCGTCGACGACACCACGTCGATGCTGTTCCGCTTCGCGAGCGGCGCCACCGGCTACCTGGGCACCGTGATCGCCACCGCGGAGACCTGGCGCATGCAGGTATTCGGCAGCAACGGCTGGGCCGAAGTGGGCGACGTCGAACACCTGCACACCTGGGACCTGAAGGTCTGCCGCATCGACCGCGAACACGTCACGGTCAAGCAGCGCCCCGAGGTGATCACCTTCCCCAAGACCAGCACCGAGCGCGCCGAACTGGAGCACTTCGCGCGGCAGGCCGCGTCGCGCCAGCCGCTGGTGCAGCCCGGCGGCCATGCCATCCACAACGTGGCGGTGCTCAAGGCGATCCTGGAATCCGTGGACACGCAGCAGTCCGTGCGCGTGGCCTGAACCGATCTTTCTTTCCTGGAGAACCGGCGATGAAGCGACGCATCTGGATCGCGGCGGCGGCCGCGCTGATCGGGGGCCTGGCGAGTGCCCAGGGCTTTCCCGCCAAGCCGATCAAGGTGGTGGTGCCTTCGCCCGCGGGCGGGCCGCCGGACCTGATCCTGCGCGCGATCATCCCGAAGCTGACGGCCTCGCTGGGCCAGCCCGTGGTGGTGGAGAACCGCGCCGGCGCCGGCGGACTGGTGGGCACCGCCTACGTCGCCGGCCAGCCGGCCGACGGCTACACGTGGCTGTTCACCACTGCCTCGCACGTCAACATCCCGCCGTTCAACGAGAACGCGAAGTACGACCCGGTCAAGGACTTCACCCACGTGACGCTGGCGGCGCAGAACTTCGGCCAGGCGCTGGTGGTGCACCCGGACGTGCACGCGAAGAACGTGCAGGAACTCATCGCGCTGGCGAAGAAGAGCCCCGGCAAGCTCACCTATGCCAATGCCGGCGACGGCACCGCGAGCCACATCCCGGCGGAAGTCATGAAGTCGATGACGGGCACCGACATCCTGTCCGTCCCCTACAAGGGCGTGGCCGAGGCGACCAACGACCTCATGGCCGGGCGCATCGACATGTTCTTCGTCGGCACCAACATCGCCCTGCAGCACGTGCAGAGCGGCAAGCTGCGCGCGCTCGCGCTCACCGGCAACAAGCGCTGGAAGGGCCTGCCCGAAGTGCCGACCATGGACGAACAGGGCCTCAAGGGCTTCAACAAGGTCAACTGGTTCGGCCTGTGGCTGCCCGCGCATGCGCCGGCCGACGTCGTGCAGAAGATCCATGCGGCCGTGGCCTCCGCGGTGAACGATCCCGAGGTGAAGCAGCAGTTCGACACGCTCGGCCTCGAAGGCGTGGCGATGCCGCCGCGCGAGTTCGCGAACTTCGTCGTCGAGGAGTCGCGCGCCGCGCAGGACATCGCCCGGAGGATCCGCAAATGAGCGAGGCGCTGCAGCCCTGGCAGTGGCCGGAGGAGCACTGGCGCGGCGTCGTCGACCACGTGCGGGCCGGCCGCTCGTACCAGCCGAAGTCCTGGCCCGGCGGCGCGCGCTGCGCCATCGCGCTGTCCTTCGATTCGGACCACGAGACCAACGAACTGCGCGAGGGCGGCGAGTCGATCGGCAAGCTGTCGCAGGGCCAGTACGGCAACCGCCAGGGCATCCCGCGCATCCTGGACATCCTGCGTCGGCACGACGTGCGCGCCAGCTTCTACGTGCCCGCCGTCACCGCCCTGCTCTATCCGGACGAACAGCGGCGCGTTACCGCCGAAGGCCACGAGGTGGCGCTGCACGGCTGGATCCACGAACGCAACTCCGTTCTGCCCGAGCCGGCCGAACGCGACCTGATGCTGCGCGCCGCCGACGTGCTGGAGAAGACCTCGGGCCAGCGGCCGGTGGGCATCCGCACGCCCTCGTGGGACTTCAGCCCCGCGACGCTGGCGATCGCGCGCGACATGGGCCTGCTGTACGACTCCTCGCTGATGGCCGACGTCGATTGCTACGAGCTGCTGCTGGATGGCACGCCCACCGGCGTGGTGGAACTGCCGGTGGAGTGGATCCGCGACGACGCCGTCTACTTCAACATGAACCGCTTCGCGGGTCTCCGCCCCTACACGCCGCCGTCCGACGTGTTCGACATCTTCCGGCGCGAGCTCGAAGCGGCGCATGCGGAAGGCGGCATCTTCCAGCTGACCATGCACCCGCACATCAGCGGCTACCGCTCGCGCGTGTGGATCCTGGAAGAGATCATCCGCCATGCCAAGCAACTGGGGAACGTGTGGTTCGCCACCCATGCGGACGTCGTGCGGCACGCGAAAGCGAATGGGTAGCGGGATGATGGTCAACGACAACCTCTCCAACGCGCAGGTCGTGCGCAAGACGGTGATCGCCACCGAGCATGGCGTCGTCGCCTCGCAGCACAAGCGCGCCGCGCAGGTCGGCGCCGCGGTGCTGGCCGCGGGCGGCGACGCCGTCGATGCGGCGGTCGCCACCTCGTTCGCGCTCGGCGTCGTCGAACCCTGGATGAGCGGCGTCACGGCCGGCGGCTGCATGGTGCTGTGGCGCGCCGCCGAAAAGAAGGCGCACGTCGTCAACTACGGCATGCGATCGCCGCGCGAGCTCGACCCGGCGGACTATCCGCTCACGGGCGACGGCCGCAGCTCGGACCTGTTCCCCTGGAAGGCCGTGGTGGACGACCGCAACGTGCAGGGCGCCACCGCGGTCGCCGTGCCCGGCGTGGTCTCCGGCATGGGCCTGGCGCACAAGCGCTACGGCATCAAGAGTTGGCGCGAACTGGTGAAACCGGCGGTGCAGCTCGCGCAGGAAGGCATGCTGTGCGACTGGTACTCGGGCCTCATCGCCGCGTCGAACGCCAAGGCGCTGGCGAGGGATCCGGACGCGGCGGCGATGTTCCTCGACGAAGGCACCTGGCCCATCGTCGGCGCCTGGACCGGCGGGCCGGAGCGCCGGCTGGACCAGCGCGCGCTGGCGGCGACGCTGCAGCAGATCGCCGAAGGCGGTCCGCGCGCCTTCTACGAAGGCCCCGTCGCGAAGGCGCTGGTGCGCGACGTGCGCGCCAAGGGCGGTTGCCTGGGCGTGGACGACCTGGCGTCCTACGAGGCCGAATGGGCCGAGCCGCTGGCGGTGCCGTACCGCGGTGGCTGCGTCTATGCCGCACCGGGCCTGACCGGCGGGCCCACCTTCGCGCAGGCGCTGCGCGCGCTGGAGAAGGAACTGCAGCCCGATGGCAGCGGCCCCGGCGCGAAGGCCTACCAGGCGATGGCGCGCGCGCTGGACGCCGCCTTCCGCACGCGGCTGGAGAACATGGGCGACCACGAGAGCCCGCAGGCGCCGCCCTGCACCACGCACTTCAGCGTGGTCGACCGCAGCGGCAACATGTGCGCCGTCACCCAGACGCTGCTGTCGATCTTCGGCTCGCGCGTGGTGTCGCCCTCCACCGGCCTGGTGTTGAACAACGGGATCATGTGGTTCGACCCGGAGCCGGGCAAGCCCAACTCGCTGGCGCCGAACAAGCGCGTGCTGGCCAACTACTGCCCGGTGGTGGGCGTGGGCGCGGACGGCCGCCAGTTCGCGATCGGCGCCTCCGGCGGCCGCAAGATCCTCGGCGCCGTGATGCAACTGAGCTCCTTCATGCTGGACCACGGCATGTCGCTGGAACAGGCCTTCCACCAGCCGCGCATCGACGTGAGCGGCGGCGGGCAGGTCACGGCGGACCAGATGCTGGGGCCGGAGATCCTGGCGGCGCTGGCGGAAACGATGCCGGTGGTGCCGGCGAGGAGGATGGCGTTCCCCTACCTGTTCGCGTGCCCGGCAGGCGTGATGCGCGCGGAGCGCCGGAACATGGGGTGCACGGAGATCATGTCGCCGTGGGGCGACGCCGTGAGCGGCTGAAGCGCCGCTGGTGCCCAGGAGAGGACTCGAACCTCCACGGAGTTACCCGCTAGTACCTGAAACTAGTGCGTCTACCAATTCCGCCACCTGGGCTTTCAGGAAGGCGGGATTGTAGGGGACGTTGCAACGCCAAGCTGATGCGGAGCTGAATCCGCGCGATCAGCCGTGCAGCAGCACGCCGTTGGACGGCACGCGCTTCTCCAGGTCGGCGCACTTGCCGGGCGCGGACTGCTGCGCGGCCGGCGTGCCCGGGATCCAGATACGGCACGAACCCGCCGGCGGATAGGCGCTGCGCGGGATGTCGAGCCGCTGCGGCGCGGCCGGCGGACCCGAATCGTTGCCGGGCAGCTTTTCCATCAGGGCACAGCCCGCAAGCGAAACGGTGAGCAGCAGGGCGGTGGCGGACAGGATGCGCATGTTCCGGGTCTCCTCTTTTTTTCTCCGGCATGGAGACTAGCCAGCCGGCCCGAAGCGGGTCCCCTCGTGCGATGCAAGGCTGCGCCAAAGGCACGAGCGGCGGCGCGCGTGCAGTCCGCACGTCTCGCGCAGGCGACAGGATGGGAGCCGGCGAGGCCGGCATCAAGGCCTGAAGCGAACCGCGCTCAGTCGCCCATGTGGACCCACTGGTCCTCGGGCAGGCCGATGAGGAACTCGAACATGTCCGGCAGCAGCCCGCGGCCGGCAGCCCACTCGATCTGTTCGCGCAGCCGCGCGCGCTTGGCCAGCGAGGGCGCGCGGCGGAATTCCTGCCCGGTGAGCGGCGCCGGGCCGTCCGTGCCGCCGGCATCGAACAGCACCGAGTGCAGGCGCACCCATTGCGCTTCGATGGGGCAGATGCGGTTGTAGCGGCGCGCCTCCGCCATCAGTTCGTCCACCGACAGCGTTCCGCCGCGGGTGGCGGCGTGCTGCTCCAGCGCCGCCAGCCCGGAGGGCGCGGTCTCGGAGAAGCCGTTCGAGTGCTGCGCCTGCAACTGCAGGAACATCTTCCACGTCGTCTCGGTATTGCTCTCGACCACTTCCGGCAGCGGCCCGAGGTCCACCAGGGCGGAAGGCCGGGTTCGCTGGTTCCAAAGCTCGTCCATCGTCACTCCAGGTACTGCGTGAGACCATCGAGTCTGGACCATGGTCGAGGTGGGGACGACAGGTAAACGGCTTAATCCGGGACTGCCGATGCCCTAGCCGTCGCGCGCGCCCCAGGGACATGAAGTGCGAGCCGCGCAAGGGCCGCGGCGATCGCCGTGCCGGCCAGCATCCCGGCCCCATGCGTGCCGATGGCCGCGAGCGGAAACCAGGTCGCTGCCTGCGACGCAGCGGCGGTGGCACCCGCGCGGCACACGTCGTCCAGCGCCGGTCCCGCAGCTTGCAGCGTTCCCGTCACGAACGGCCACAGCATCCAGCCGGCCTGCCCCGCGGCGAGCGGAACCAGCAGCCGCAGCCAGCCGCCCGGGTCGTGCGGCCGCGCGCCGCAGGCCACGAACATCCATCCCGCCGCGGGACTCATCCCGTGCAGGGCGCCGGCACCGGCCAGCGCCAGCCAGGCCCAGAGGCTGTCCATGTGCCTGCGCCCCGCGGTTCAGGCTTCGGAATGGCAGCACCCGGCGGCCCCCACGCTCCTGGCCGCGGCCGCGGGCTCGTAGCGATCGTGGTGGCGAACCCATTCCATCGTGTAGGCGACGTCGCGCTCGTCGCGCCCCTTGGGCGTGAGGTCCATCATCCGGTAGGCGCCCATCATCGCTTCCACGCCGCGGCCGAAGGTGGAATAGGCGTGGAAGACGTCGCCCGCTTCGTCCTTGCAGAACACGCTGACGCCGGGCGCCTCCTCGGCGGGGAACGGCGTCCAGCCGTAGTTGTAGTAGACCTCGCCCTTGGCCAGCTCCTCCGGCGTGAAGCTCACGGCGAAGTCACGGTTGAACTCGTTGGCGTTGGACGAGACCCAGCGGAACTGCCAGCCCATGCGCTGCCGGAAGCGCTGGATGTCCGCCAGCGGCGCGCGCGACACGGCCACGAAGGTGATGTCGCGATGGGCGAGATGCACGTTCATGCCGTCGGTGTGGTCCGCCATGTACGAGCAGCTCGGGCAGCCCTGCTCCCAGCCGGGCCCGAACATGAAGTGCTGCACCATGAGCTGGCTGCGGCCGTCGAACAGTTCCGCCAGCGCGCGCCTGCCTTCGTTCGTGTCGAAGACGTAGGGCTTCGCGATGCGCCGCCAGGGCAAGGCGCGGCGCGCGGCGGACACCTGGTCCTGCAGGTGCGTCAGCTCCTTCTCGCGGGCGAGCAGCTGCTTGCGCTGCGCCAGCCATTGCTCCTCGGAAACGACGGCGTGCGTGCCGCCGGCGATGCGTGCATGGGATGAAGTCATCGTGTGCTCCTCTGGCCGGACCGGCCGCTGGTGAAGAAACGATCCGTCCATGCGGCGGCCCGGCCGGGACCGGCCGCCATCGCTCGTGGACGGGAAATTGCCTTAGGTGCGCGCGGCCTTCGGGCGCTTCACGGCGCGCACCTTGCCGCTGTTGCCGCCGCCGCAGTAGAAGAGGTCGGCGCCGTCGGACTCGAGGCCGCTCACCATCACGCCGGCCGGCATCTCCAGGCGCTGCAGCACCTCGCCGCTTTGCGGGTGGATGCGGCGCAGCTCGCTCTCGTCGCCCTCCCAGGTGCCGTGCCACAGCTCGCCGTCGACCCAGGTGACGCCGGTGACGAAGCGGTTCGATTCGATCGTGCGGCGGATCGCGCCGGTGGCGGGATCGATCTGGTGGATCTGGCGGCCGCGGTAGTTGCCCACCCACAGGCTGCCTTCCGCCCAGGTGAGGCCGGAGTCGCTGCCGGCGCCCGGCGCGGGGATCGATGCCAGCACCTTGCCGCTGGCGGGATCGATCCTGTCGATGCGCGATTCGGCGATCTGGTACAGGTGCTTGCCGTCGAAGGCCGTTCCCGCATCGCAGGGAATGTCCAACGAACGCGTCACTTCGCCGCGCTGCGGGTCGATCGCGAGCAGCTGCGCGCCGGTGGCGGCCCACACGCGGGCGCCGTCGTAGCTCACGCCGGCCACCCCGCTCTCGCCGGGAAAGGGGCCGTACTCGCGCACGATCTCGGCGACGTGCGAGGCAGGCTGGGGGGTCGTTCTCGTGCTCATGGCGGCGGCTTCCTTTCGGCGTTCCATTGCGATGCGATGGAAGGAACTCTACGCACCCGGCAGCGAAGCGGGGAGTAACAAGATTGTCGTGAAATCCACCAGCGGCGGCGCCAGCCAGCGCCGCGCCCGCGCCTGGCCGATCGCGCGCACCTGGCCCGCGGCCTGCAGATCGGCCAGCGCGCGCTGCACGGTGCGCTGGCTCGCGCCGAGCGCCAGCGCGAGGGCGGAGGTCGACCACGCGGCGCCGTCGGAGAGCACGGCCAGCAGCGCGGCCTGGTCCCCGGCGAGCGGCGGCTCGAGCACGACGACGTCGGAATCCACGCGCGGTTCGAGCACGAAGCCCCTGGCCGTGGGCGCGATGCCGGCCAGGTCGCGCAGCAGCGCGCGCAGGCGGCCGATCTCCACGCGCAGGCGGGCGCGATGCGTTTCGTCGGGGCGGCGCGTGCGGAAGGCGATGGCGATCAAGGCGTCGCGGTCGGCGTCTTGCGGCCAGGCCTTGGCGAGTTCGTGCGCCAGTGCGAACAGGATCGGGCGGCGGGCCAGCGAAAGCCAGGCGCCGGCGCAGGCGAAGCCGCGCCTGCCGGCGTCCAGCACCAGCGCACCGGAGGCGAGCAGCGACTCGATTTCCTCGAGCCGCAGCGACTGCCCTTCGCCCTGGTGGAAGCGTCGCGCGGCAGGCCGGTCCAGCGATGCGCGCGCCTCGGCCACCTCCGCGAGCAACGCGGGAATGCCGGCGCGATACGCCGCCTGGTGCGCGCGCGCCAGGGCCGCCCGCGCGGGCGCGCACTGCAGGGCGCGCAGCGCGAGTTCGGCAGCGGTCATGTGCGCGACGGCGGCCAGGGCGGGCGGCAAGGCGCTGGCGTCGATCGGCTCCATGACTTCGTGGGCCTCGGCGAGGCGCCCGAGCAGGAGCAGGCGCCGCGCGGCGACCAGGCGCGCGTGCGAAGCGTTGGCGCGGTCGCCGTGCTGGTCCAGCTGCGCCGCTGCCGTGACGAGCGCGCGCGGCGAACCACCGAAGTCGCGCATGGCGAGCGCCACCTCGGCCTCGGCCAGCACGCAGCGCGCGCGCGCCAGTTCCTCGCCGGCACCGAAGGAGCGGATCGCGCGCCGCAGGAGATCGCGCGCGACCGGATGCTCCCCGAGCTGTGCCATCGCGATGCCGCGCAACGCGAGCGCGGGCGGATCGTCACGCAACGCGACGCGCTTGAGCGCACCGAGCGCGTCGCCGGTGGCGAGCGCGCGGGCGGCCGCGGCGATGAGGGAGTCCATCGCGCAAGCCTACCGCAGCAACTCGGCCGCTGCCTGCGCGCCGCGCGGCGCGTGCCCTCCCCCAAAAGAATTCTTGAAATTCAGAACGAGCGCGTCGAAACTGTTTCGACAAAATCGCAAATAAGAGTCTGAGCAAGTTGGTTGGGAACTGGTGAGCGTAGCCAGGAGCACTGCCATGTCGAAACAGACCACCGCCACGGATCCCGTCCATCCCGCCCTCGACGGCAATTCCCAGGGGCCCTGAGGCCGGCTGAGGCCTGCGCCGCCGTTTTCGGCGTCGGTCGCGGCCGCAAGGCCGCGGCCCGAAGTACCCCATCTCCGTCCTTTTCCTGCGCAGCGCCGCATCGCACGGCACAGCGCGAGCGTGCGCGTGCGCCCTCGAACAGCAAGTCCTCTCTCATCCGTGCGTTTTCATGAAGGAAGTGCCATGGAACCTGCAGACCGACCCCAGAACCGCGCCGCCGGCCCGTCGAGTCCGGCGCGCCGCTCGCTGATGAAGGCGGCCGGGACCGCCGCCGCGGCTGCGGTGGGCGTGACGCGCAACGCCGGTGCCCAGGTCGTCCCCGTGCGAAGCCCGTTCACCACGCCGTGGCTGCAGCCGCTGCCCGTGCAGGCGCCGCTGAAACCCCTCGACAAGCTGAGCCCGGAACCGCTGCTCGATGTCGACAGGGCCGGGGAGGAATGCGGACGCGCCACGCACCCCGCGTTCAAGGACTTCGCCCCCAAGGACTTCTACGAGATCACCGCGGCCAGGGGCCAGCACGAGTTCCACCCCGAGCTGCCCCGGCAGGACGTGTACGGCTACAACGGCCAGGTCCCGGGACCCCTGTTCCATGCGCGCTATGGCCGGCCGGTGCTCGTGCGCCTGCGCAACAACCTGCCCAACCTGCGGCGGGGCTACGGTTCACCGGACGTGTCGATGCACCTGCACAACATGCACACGCCGTCGGAGAGCGATGGCTATCCCGTGGACTGGTGGAGTGCCTTCGCCTATGCCGGCACGCTCACCCGGGCCGGCCGCTTCAAGGATCACCACTATCCGATGATCTACGCGGGCAACGACGAGCGCGAGGCCCTCGGCACCCTCTGGTACCACGACCACCGCGAGGACTTCACGGCGGGCAATGTCTACGGCGGCATGGCCGGGTTCTTCCTGGCCTTCGACGAGATCGACTCCGGCGACGAGAACGACGGCGACAACGATGCCCTGCGGTTGCCGAGCGGCGAATTCGACGTGCCTCTGATGATCGGCGACAAACAATTCGACAGCAGCGGTTACCTGGTTTTCAACCAGTTCGACAACGACGGGTTCATCGGCGACAAGTTCCTCGTCAACGGCAAGATCCAGCCCTTCTTCCACGTGGCGCCGCGTAAATACCGCTTCCGGCTGCTGGTCGCTTCGACCTCGCGCGTGTTCGACCTGCAGCTGCGCTACCAGGACAAGGTGCAGACGCTGACGCAGATCTCCGCCGACGGCAACGTGTTCACCGCACCGATCCTGCGTCCCAACGTGCAGCTCGGCGCCGCCGAGCGGGCCGACATCGTGGTCGACTTCTCGAAGTTCCCGGTGGGTGCCGAGGTGTTCCTGACCAATCGGCTCGCGCACCTGGACGGCCGCAAGCCGGAGAAGGAGTTCCTCAGGACGCCCGTGCAGCTGCTCAAGTTCATCGTGGACAAGCCGCTGCGCTCCCCCGACAACAGCCGGGTGCTCGACGCGTTGCGCAAGCAGCCGGACATCGACCTGGGCGAAGTGAAGAAGACCCGCACCTTCTCCTTCGCGCGCGATGGCGGCGCGTGGACGGTCAACGGCAAGCTGTTCGAGGACAAGCGCGGCGTCGTCGTCGAGAAGGGCACCGCCGAGATCTGGAACCTGCGCAACGACAGCGGCGGATGGGCGCATCCGGTCCACATCCACTTCGAGGAAGGGCGCGTCCTCAAGCGCAACGGCGGCACGCCGCCGCCCTGGGAGCGCGGGCGCAAGGACGTCTACTTCCTCGGGCCCAACGAAAGCGTCAGCGTGTTCCTGCGCTTCCGCGATTTCACCGGCAGGTACGTCATGCACTGCCACAACACGATCCACGAAGACCACGGAATGATGATCCGCTATGACATCGAAGACTGACACGCGGAGCGTGGCCGCCAATCCACGGCATCTGCGGGCGCGCCGCGCCTGGCTCCTCGCCCCGGCCGCGGCCGCCGGCGTGGCCGCTGCCGTGCTCGCCACGCGCAAGGCGTCCGCGCCGCCGCACAGCGGGGACGCACGCTACGGCGTGCCCGACGTTCCGCTCGTGACGCACGAGGGCAAGGCCGTCCGCTTCCACACCGACCTGGTGCGCGGGCGCATCGTCTTCATCAACATGATGTATGCGCAGTGCACCAACCGCTGCCCGCCGATGACGCAGAACCTCAAGCAGTTGCACGCGCTGCTCGGCGAGCGCATGGGCCGCGACATCTTCATGCACTCCATCAGCCTGCAGCCCGAGTTCGACCGGCCGCAGGACCTGCGGGCCTACATGAAGCAGCAGGGCGCCGACCTGCCCGGCTGGACCTTCCTCACCGGCGCCAAGGCCGACGTGGAGAAGCTGCGCTGGGCCCTGGGCTTCTACGACCGGGATCCCGTCCTGGACGGCGACATCACCCAGCACACCGGCCTGCTGCGGATCGGCAACGACGCGCTGGACCGCTGGAGCATGTCGCCCGCATTGATGAAACCCGAGCGGCTCCTGGAAAGGCTGATGGGCATCGACCCGGTGTCGCGGGCCCTCGGCCGCAAGCCGGTGGGATAGGACGCCGTCAGCAAGTCGCCACGAGCCAGCCTCCCAGCAGGCCCATCCCTCCGAAGAAGCACCTGCGGAAGCTGGCTTCGCTCATCCAGTCGCGAAGTTTCTGTCCCACCAGCATGCCGGCCAGAGCGGGCGCGAGGGCCAGGGCCGAGTGCAGGGAGCCCGAGAACCCGAGGTGGCCGCGCGCCGCCAGGAGGACGGCCAGCGCGATGGTGGACGTGGAGAAGCACAGGCCCAGCGCCTGCACCATGTCCTTGCGATCGAGCTGCAGGGTCTGGAGATAGGGCACGGCCGGGATCACGAACACGCCCGTGATGCCCGTGATCACGCCCGTGACGACACCGGCCGCAAGGGCTGCGACACCCTGGCCGCGCTCCGCGATCGGGCGCGGCCGCCATCCGGCCAGGCCACTGATCCCATACGCGAGCAGGCACGCTCCCAGCAGCAGCCGCGCGATCCCGTCCCCCTGCACCGGAAGCAGGCCGGCACACACGACGCCGGCCACGATGCCAAGCTGCAGCCGCCATAGCTTCGCCACCAGTCCGCGCAAGGGCCTTCCGGCCACGGCCTGCCAGACGTTCGTGACGAGCGAGGGGAGCGTGAGCAGGCTCGCGGCCTGCGGCACGGGCATCAGCAGGCCCAGCAGGCCCATGGCGAGCGTGGGCAGCCCCATCCCCAGCATGCCCTTGACGATGCCGGCGGCGAAGAAGATGCCGCTCACCAGGAGGAAGGCGGGGATGGGCGTGTGATCCATGGCGGCCAGTGTGGCGACGCCGCACGGCTTGCACCATCAATCTTTCCTTGAGCCTGGCCGTCCGGATAATCGGCCCATGCGCTTCGACTGGACCGATCTGCAGATCTTCCTGCACGTGTGCGAGGCCGGCAGCATGACCGGCGCCGCGGCGCGCTGCCACCTGACCCTCGCCGCCGTCAGCGCGCGCATCCGCAGCCTGGAGGACTCCAGCGGCATCGTGCTGCTGGAGCGGCAGGCCCGCGGCGTGACGCCGACGCCGGCGGGCGAAGTCCTGGCCGCGCACGCGCGCGTGGTGTTCGACCAGCTGCAGCAACTCGAACGCGACTTGCTGCACCGGCGCAGCGGAACGGCGCCGCAGACGGTGCTGCTGGCCAACAGCGCCGCGCTGGCGCGGCCCCTCGCCGACGCACTCGTAGCGCCGGAACAAGGAGCGGTCCTCGTTCGCGAAAGCGCCAGCGAAGCCACGGTGCAGGCCCTCCTCTCGGGCGCGGCCGATGTCGGCATCGTCTCCGATGCCGTGGTCACCCGCGGGCTGGTGGCGATGGACCTGGGGCCGGATCCGCTTGTGGCGGTGGTGGCCCAGGCGCACCCGCTCGCTGCGCGATCCAGCGTGCGCTTCGACGAGGTACTCGAACAGCCCTGGATCGCCTGGGGCGAGCAGAGCGCGCTGTCGACGCACCTGCAGCTGCGCGCGGTGGCATCGGGCCACCGCATCCAGGCGCGGATCACCTATCCGCGTCTCGACGGCGTGCTGCGCCTCGTCGCGCGCGGCCTCGGCGTGACCATCCTGCCGCAGGCCCTCGTGGCTTCGCACGCGGCGGCTTCGGCCATCGCGTGCCTGCCGCTCGAGGACGCCTGGGCGAACCGGCGCCTGCTGGTGTGCCATCTGGAAGGCGACGAACCAGCGCGCCGGCAACTGGCGGACGGCATCGGGCGGCTGTGGCTGGCGTTCGGGCGGTCCTGAGCTGGGCCGCATCTGCGCTCCCTCTCCTATCCGCCCTTCAGTGCTTCGCCCACATCGCCCGCCGCGTGGCCGGTTCAACTTCGCCGGGTGCCCCCGAACCGATCGCCTGCTCCCGAAGCGCCGCAGCTGACCTTGAGCGAGCGGCCCGCCGACGCGAGCTCGCGTCGTGCGGCGATGCTGGTGGTCGCGCTGTCCGCCGGCATCTTCCTCGCACTGGCCCCGCTGGCCGACGTGCCGCTGGCGCAGGCCGCCTGGTTCATCCCGCTGATCCAGTCCGCGCTGATCATCAACGACCTGACGACCGCGGCACTGCTGTTCGGCCAGCTCCGGTTCAACCGGCAAAGCGCCGTCGTCGTGCTGGCCGGCGGCTACGTGTTCGCGGCGGTGATGGCAGGCATCCACATGCTGACCTTCCCCGGCGTGTTCTCCGCCGGCGGCCTGCTGGGCGCGGGCACGCAGACCACGGGCTACCTGTACGTGTTCTGGCACCTGGGCACGCCGCTGGCCGTGCTCGCCTACACCGCATTGCGCCAGCGCAAGCGCAAGCTGAAGCGGCCGGCGCCCGTGGCGATCGCCGAAGCCCTGGCCGTGGCGGTGCTGCTGGCCGGCGGACTGGCCTTGCTGGCCACGCGCGGCAACGACCTGCTGCCGCCGATGCTGGACGGCATCCGCTACTCGTCGGCCTTCAACAGCGGCCGCTACGGGCAATGGGTGGTGACGGGGCTCGCCATGGTGGTGCTGTGGCGGCGGCGCACGCATTCCGTGCTGGACGTGTGGCTGCTGGTGATGCTGTGCGACAGCTTCTTCGAGATCGCGCTGGTCTCCATCTTCAATGCGGGGCGCTACGACGTCGGCTTCTACGCCGGCCGCGTCTATGCGGTGGTCGCGTCGTCCATCGTCCTGGTGATGCTGCTGACCGAGTACGGGAAGATGTACCGCGAACTCGCCGGGGCGCAGGAGACGGCGCGCTCGGAGGCCTCGCTGCGCGAAAGCCGCGAAGTGCTGAGCCTCGCGATGCACGGCGGCCGCATGGCCGCGTGGACGCGCGACCTGGAGCACGGCACGACGTGGTGGACACCGGAAGTGGAGGAGCTGACCGGCTGGCCCGCGGTGGCGCTGGGCGCGTCCGACCGGTTCTTCTTCGACCGGGTCCATCCGGCCGACCGGGAGAACGTGCGCGCGATGATGGATGCGGAGGCGGCCCCGCAGGAGGAGTTCGCGGTGGAATTCCGGCTGCGCCATGCCGACGGCCGCTGGCGCTGGCTCGAGGCGCGCGGCCAGGCCCTGCTGGACGAGGACGGCGCCCTCACGCGCCTGTTCGGCGTGGCGGTGGACATCACGGTGCACAAGCAGAGCGCGCAGGCCACCGCCGAACTGGAAGCACGCTTCCGCGCGCTGGCCGATGGCATGCCCCAGCTCGCCTGGATGGCGCGGCCCGACGGCTGGATCTACTGGTACAACCGCCGCTGGTACGAGTACACGGGCACCACCTTCGAGCAGATGGAAGGCTGGGGCTGGCGCAGCGTGCAGGACCCGGTCGTGCTGCCGGCCGTGGTGGCACAGATCCGGCGCAGCTTCGAAACCGGCGAGGACTTCGAGATGGTGTTTCCGCTGCGCGGCGCCGACGGCGAGTTCCGGCCCTTCCTCACCCGCATGCTGCCGCTGAAGGATGCGGAAGGCCACGTGCTGGCCTGGTTCGGCACCAACACCGACATCACGCAGCAGCGCGCCGAGGAGGAAGCGCTGCGCATCGCCGACCGGCGCAAGGACGAATTCATCGCGACGCTGGCGCACGAACTGCGCAACCCGCTGGCGCCGATCCGCACCGCGGTCGAACTGATCGGCCGGGCCGGGCCGCTCCCGCCGACGGTGGTGCGCATGCGCGAGATCCTGGACCGCCAGTCACGGCACCTCACGCGGCTCGTCGACGACCTGCTGGAAGTCTCGCGCATCACGCAGGGCAAGCTGCTGCTCCAGCGCAGCAGGGTTTCGCTGTCGGAGTGCGTGCACGATGCCGTGCATGCGGCACGACCGGCGCTGGAGGCGGCGGGGCACCAGCTGGTGGAGCACACGGATCCGGAACCCTTGTACGCGAACGCCGACGCCACCCGCATCACGCAGGCCGTGGTGAACCTGCTGAACAACGCCTCCAAGTTCACGCCGCCGGGCGGGCGCATCGTGGTGTCGTCCTGGCGCGAGGACGGCAAGGCCTGCATCTGCGTCGCCGACAACGGCATCGGCATCGCACCGGAGCACCTGCACAGCATCTTCGGCATGTTCTCGCAGGTGAGCAGCGCGCGGGAGCGCAGCCACGGCGGCCTGGGCATCGGGCTGGCCCTGGTGCGCGGCTTCGTCGAACTGCACGGTGGCACGGTGGAGGCCCGCAGCGCCGGCACCGGCCAGGGCAGCGAGTTCCTGATCCGGGTTCCGCTGCTGCAGTCGGACGCGCCGTTGGCGGAGACCGGCCGTCAGCCCGCCCGACCCGCGATGCTGCGCCGCGTGCTGGTGGTCGACGACAACGTGGACGCGGCCACCAGCCTCGCCGCGCTGTTGTCGCACGAGGGGCACGAGGTGCGCGTGGCGCACGGCGGCGAGGAAGCGCTGATGCTGGCGTTCGAGTTCGAACCCGAAGCCGTGTTGCTGGATATCGGGATGCCCGGAATGAACGGCCTGGAGGTCGCGCGCGAGTTGCGCCGGCGGATGGGGACCGGCGTGCGGCTGATCGCCGTGACGGGATGGGGGCAGGCGCAGGACCGGGAGCTGACGCGGGAGGCGGGGTTCGATTTCCACCTGACGAAGCCGGTGGGGCAGGTGGAGGTGGAACCGTTGCTGGCGACGCGTATTCGGGCGGGCGTGGGGGTGGCGGAGAGGGGTGCCGTGCAGAGGCATTGAAGGCGGGGCCTGCAGCCTCGCCTCCCACCCCGGGCAAAATGGCCCCCTCTTCCCCGAAGTTCCCGGAGACAAACCATGCGCTTCCCTTCCCGCCGTGCGGTGCTGGCCGCGGCCGCCCTTGCCCTCCCCTTCGCCACCGCCCCCGCCTTCGCCCAAGGCCCCTGGCCCGACAACAAGCCGATCCGCATCGTCGTCGGCTTCGCGCCGGGCGGCTTCACCGACGTCCTCGGCCGCCTGATCGGCCAGAAGCTGTCCGAACGCCTGAACACGCCGGTGGTCGTCGAGAACAAGCCCGGCGCGGCCGGCACGCTCGGTGCCGACCTCGTGGCCAAGTCCAGGCCCGATGGCTACACGCTACTGCTCGCGCACAGCAACTCCAACTCGGTGGCGCCGGCCCTGTATCCCAAGCTGCCGTACAACATCGTCACCGACTTCACGCCCATCATCCCGGTGGCCAACACGCCGCTGCTGCTGACGGTGAATCCCGCCGTGCCGGCGAAGAACGTCGCCGAGTTCATCGCGCTGGCCAAGGCCAAGCCGGGCGCGCTGCGCTTCGCGTCTTCCGGCGGCGGCAGCGCGCAGCACCTTGCGGCCGAGCGCTTCCAGCTTGCCACCGGCACGCAGATGACGCACATCCCCTACAAGGGCAGCGGCCAGGCGATCGTCGACCTGCTCTCCGGCCAAGTGGAACTGAACTTCGAGAGCCCGCCCAACGTGATGACGCACGCCAAGGCCGGCAAGCTGCGCCTGCTGGCGATCACCAGCAACAAGCGCTCGGCGCTGCTGCCCGACGTTCCGACGATGGCCGAGGCCGGCGTGAAGAACGCGGAAATGCTGCAGTGGTTCGCGGTGATGGGCCCGGCCAGGATGCCCGCCGACATCACCAGGCGCCTGAATGGCGAGATCGCCGCGATCCTGAAGATGCCCGACGTGCAGGAAAAGATCCTGTCGCAGGGCGGCGAGATCATGGGCGGCTCCGCCGAGGACTTCGCCAAGTTCCTCGCCGCCGACAGCGCCGCCTTCGCCAGGCTGGTGAAGGAAGCCAGGATCACGCTCGATTGATCCGCGATGACGCTCAAGACCTCCGACCTCTGCGACGCCTGCGAAGAAGCCCTGCCCTGCGCCCTGCCCTTCCGGGGCTGGGGCCAGCGGCGCGCCTTCGCCGGCAACATCCGCACCATCCGCTGCCATGAAGACATCGCGCTGATGCGCGACATGGTCGGCTCGCCCGGCCACGGCCAGGTGCTCGTGATCGACGGCGGCGGCTCGCTGAACCGCGCGGTCTTCGGCGACGTGATGGCCGGCGTGGCCAGCCGCAACGGCTGGGCCGGCCTGGTGATCCACGGCGCGATCCGCGACGGCCACGAGATCGACGGCATGGACATCGGCGTCAAGGCGCTGGGTACCGTGCCCAAGCGCGGCCAGCGCACCGGCGCCGGCGAAGTCGACGTGCCGGTCAGCTTCGGCGGCGTGACCTTCGTGCCCGGTCGCCGCCTCGTGGCCGACGACGACGGCGTGATCGTGCTGCCCGAAGGCGTGACCGAAGGCGAGATCGAAGTCGACGACGTGGTCGCGGCCACCGCCGCCTACGCCGCCACCGCGGGCCCGAAGAAGTGACGCCGCGCTCGCTGTACCGGCGCATCGTCGATGCGCACGCGGTCCGCCCGCTGGGCGACAAGGGCCAGGTCCTGCTGTACGTGGACCGCCAGGTCCTCAACGAGTACACCAGCCCGCAGGCCTTCGCCGCGCTGCACGCGGCGGGCCGCACGGTATGGCGGCCGAAGTCCACCATCGCGGTGGTGGACCACGTCAACCCCACCACGCCCGAGCGCAACGCGCGCACGATGGTGATCGCCGACGCCGAGCGCTCGCTGCAGGTGAAGATGCTGGCGGAGAACTGCCGCCGGCACGGCATCGAGCTGTACGACATGCTCGATGCGAACCAGGGCATCGAGCACATCGTCGCCAGCGAACAGGGCCTGGTGCTGCCCGGCATGGTGATGGCCGCGGGCGACAGCCACACGACCACGCACGGCGCCATGGGCGCGCTGGGTTTCGGCATCGGCAGCAGCGAGATCGAGCACCTGCTCGCCACGCAGACGCTGGTCTACAAGGTGCAGAAGTCGATGCGCGTGGACGTACGGGGCCGCCTCGGCTTCGGCGTGACCGCCAAGGACGTCGTGCTGGAGTTGATCCGGCAGATCGGCGCCGACGGCGCGACCGGCCACGTCATCGAATACACCGGCGAGGCGATGCGGGCCATGGGCGTCGAAGGCCGCCTGACGATCTGCAACATGAGCGTGGAGGCGGCGGCGCGCGGCGCGATCGTCGCGGCCGACGACGTGCTGTTCGACTACCTGCACGGCCGCCGGCGCGTGCCCAAGGGCGCCGCCTGGGACCAGGCCGTGGCGCACTGGCGCACGCTGCGCAGCGACGACGATGCGGTGTTCGATCGCACCGTCACGCTGGACGCCGCGAAGATCGCGCCCATGGTCACCTGGGGCACCAGCCCCGACCAGGGCGCCACCATAGCCATGACGGTGCCCGATCCCGCCGTCGAAGGCGACCCGACGCGGAAGCGGAGCGCCGTCCGCGCGCTGGAGTACATGGGGCTGCAGCCGGGGCAGAAACTCGACGGCCTTCCCATCAGCCATGCCTTCATCGGCTCCTGCACCAACAGCCGCATCGACGACCTGCGCGACGCCGCCCGCGTGCTGCGCGGCCGCCGCGTGGCGCAGGGCGTGCGCGCGCTCGTGGTGCCCGGCTCGACGCAGGTGCGCGCGCAGGCCGAAGCCGAAGGCATCGCCCAGGTCTTCCGCGACGCCGGTTTCGAATGGCGACAGGCCGGCTGCTCGATGTGCGTGGCGATGAACGACGACCACCTGGTCGCCGGCGACCGCTGCGCTTCCAGCACCAACCGCAATTTCGAGGGACGCCAGGGCCCGGGTGCGCGCACGCACCTCATGAGCCCGGCGATGGTGGCGGCCGCCGCCGTGACCGGCGCGCTGACCGACGTGCGCCGCCTGCTGCCGGAGGGCAAGTGAGCATGGAAGCCTTCAAGAGCCTCGCCGGCGTGGCCGCGGCCCTGCCCATGGCCAACCTCGACACCGACCAGATCATGCCCAAGCAGTTCCTGCGCGGCGTGGACCGCGAAAGCGGGCTGGCGGACGGCTTCCTGCACGGCCTGCGCTTCTCCGCGCCGGGACAACCGCGGCCGGACTTCGTGCTGAATCGCGCGCCGTGGACGCAGGCGACGATCCTGGTCACCGGCCCCAACTACGGCTGCGGCTCCAGCCGCGAACATGCGGTGTGGGGCATGCGCCAATTGGGCCTGCAGTGCGTGATCGGCAGCAGCTTCGGCGGCATCTTCGCCGACAACTGCGCGCGCAACGGCGTGCCGGCCATCGTGCTGCCCCTGGCCGAAGTCGAGCGCCTGCTCGCGCTGGCCGCCGATCCCGCGACCTGCGAGATGACGGTGGACCTGGAACGGCAGGTGATCGCCACGCCGGGCGACGGCCGCACGCTGCCCTTCGACTTCGATCCCTTGCGCAAGCACATGCTGCTCAAGGGCCTCGACGCCGTGGGCCTCACGATGGAATCGGCGGAGGACATCCGCCGATTCGAAGAGGGCTACTTCCGGCAGCAGCCCTGGCTCGCCTGAAGCGTTGCTACGGATTGGGCGGCGGCGCGAGCGGCTGCGTGGGCCCACGCACCGCCCGCTCCATCTCGTGCTTCAGCTCGAACATCGGGCCGCCGTACGGGGAGCTCGCATCCTGCGCGAGCTCCTGCAGGATCGCCGCGTGCACCGCGCTGCGCTTGATCGCCTCGATCATGAACTTCTTGGCGGCCGCCGCGTCCTGCGGGTCGACGAACAGGTTGTCGCACAGGCGCAGGCCGCAGTACCACGAGGAGATGTTGTCGGACGGGTAATGCACTCCGGCGAAGACCCGGCGGTCCCCGATGTCCACGCAGTACTGCTGCATCAAGGCGATGTCGTTCGCGCCGGTGATCGCGGCACGCTGCGCCACGAAACCGAGCGTCCGCACGACCAGCCCCTGCAGGCAATGGCCGCTCACGAGCGCCGGCGTCACCGCGGAGACGGCGACTTCGTAGCTGAAGGGCTGGTTCAGCAGGAACGCCGCCTGGTAGGCACGCGGACGCTGGAACTTCTCCTTCAGGCGCAGGTGCGTCGGGCCCAACCGGATGAAGCTGCCGTCGATCGCCTTGCCGAGCGCGGACAGGACGGCTTCGCTCAGGCCCGTCATGTACTTGGCCAGCGTACCCTTGGCGGACTCGTCCTCTTCCGAGAACAGCTGTCCGTGCGTGAAGGGCAGCACCTGGCCGTCGCAGGTGACCTGCTGCGACATCTTCGGGCGCAGCTTCGCCATCAGCGCGAGGTCCGTCCGGGTCAGCGCGAGCGCGTTCGCCGCCGCGGCGCCCGTCCATTGTCCTGACGCGCGGTCGTAGACGGGCCAGAGGAAGCCCGCCATGCGCGTGGCTTCGCTGTCGATGAACCGGGTGTAGTCGGCGGCGGTCGCGGGCTGCCCATCGACCTGGAAGCCCTGGGGCAGCGGGAACAGCGCCAGCTCGCGCCTGAATTTCTCCGGCATGTAGCCGTACGGCGGCAGGTTCCTGGCCAGGCCGCTCTCGCTTTCACTCTCGCTTTCACTCTCGCTTTCACTCTCGCTTTCGCTTTCACTTTCACTTTCGCTCAGCGGCCGCAGAGTTCCGTTCTCGCTTTCGCTCATGATGTTCCCCTTTCGTGGAGGCAGGTCTCACTCCGGCAAACCGGCCGAGCGAAGCCCGTCCAGCACCCGGTCCAGGTAGGGCGACTGCAGCGGATACCAATGGCCGAACGCCGCCACCCGGAACTGCGGTTCGGCGTGCAGGAACTCCCTGGCGAGTTCGCGGGCTTCCGCGGCCTCGCCGGCCAGGCTGTGGGCGGCGATGAGCATCCGCGCCGCCGCCCGGTAGCGTGGATTCAGGCGGCGGCCCCGGCTCAGCCAGGCCACCGCCTCGTCATAGCGCCCCACCACCACGCAGGCGATGCCGTTGGTGGTGCAGAAGGAAAAACTCTGCTGGTCGAACGGGCTGAGGCGCATCGCGTTGCGCACCCGTTCGAGTGCCTCCTCTCCGTGTCCGGTGTAGGCCAGCGTGGTGCCGCTGCGGGACCAGGCCCAGGCGCAGTTCGGATTGAGCTGCAGGGCCTCGTCGAACAGTTCCATCGCCGACGCGTAGCGCTTGTCCAGGAAGGACTGCAGGTGCGCGTAGGCGGTGAGGATCCAGGCGTCGCGCGCATCCAGCTCCATGCCGCGCTGCAGGAGCGCCAGGGCCGAGTGCTTGTCCTCCTCCAGCGAGCCGGTGCGCCCTTCGCCGACGCGCAGTCCGTACCACCAGCCCAGGCGGGCATGCGCCTGCGCGTAGCGGGGATCGAGCTCGGTGGCGCGGCGGAAGAAGTCGCCGGCCTTCTCGAAGTCGCCGTCGTCGGCGCCGAACTCCAGGCTGATGCCGCGCAGCATGCATTCGTAGGCGGTGAAGCTGGCGGTGGGTCGATGCAGCACGCGGTCCAATTCGGCCTCCTGCACGCGCGGGTCGATCGCGGCCGAGATCCGCGCGGCGATCTGCGACTGGAAAGTGAAAAGGTCCTCGTCGCCGCCTTCGTAGTGCTCCGACCAGATCACGCGGCTCACCTCGCAGTCGGTGAGCTCCACGTGGATGCGCAGCGTGCTGGCGAACCGGCGCACCGCGCCGGTCAGGACGTAGCGCACGCCGAGCTCGGAAGCGACCAGCTCCGTCGCCTGCGCGGCGCCGCGAAAGCGCAGCGTGGAATTGCGCGCGATCACGAACAGCGAGCGGTTCATCGACAGCGCGGTGATGATCTCCTCGGTGATGCCGTCGCCGAACCAGGAGTCGTCGACCGCACCGCAGTCGAACGGCAGCACGGCCACCGTGGGCCGGTAGTCCCACATCAGCCGCGGGCTCACCGCCGCCGTCGTGGGCCGCGTCACGCGGGCGCTGGTGCGGTACACCTTGATCGGCCGGCCGAAGTTGGAGGGCTGCTGGTCGCCCGCGAAGGCGAACGACGCCGGCAGCCGGTTCCACACGAAGTCGCGCACGACGTCGGTCACCAGCACCTCGCCGGGCGCGGCGCTGCGCTGCAGCCGCTCGGCGATGTGGAAGACGTCGCCCACCAGCTTGCCCTGGTCGACGATCACGTCCTCGGCGACCACGCCCACCTGGATGCGCAGGTCGCGCGTGCCGTCCTCCTCGGGCGCATGCGCGAGCCGCTCCTGGACGTCGAGGCTCCAGGCCACGGCATCGACCGCGCTGCCGAACACGATCAGCGTGCGTTCGGCGGTGATCTCCACCGCGTCGCCGCCGAAGTGCCGCAGGTTCGCCTCGATGATGGAGCCGCGCACCGTGCGCCAGGCGCGCACCGCCAGCGTGCCGTCGGCCTCGACCACGTCGGCCCAGCGATGCACGCCGGCGCAGGCCACCGCCGCCAGCCGCCGCGGCATGCGCTCGGCGCCCGCGCCGGACGTGGCCGGCGCGGCGGCGGCCACGGGCGTGTCGCCGGCCAGCGCGAACTGGTAGCCGCGGCCGGTGACGGTGACGATGGCGTGCGCGCCCAGCACCTTGCGCAGCGTGGAGATCTGGACGGCGAGGTTGTTCTCCTCCACCACCAGGCCGGGCCAGGCGAGATCGAGCAGTTCGTTCTTGCTGACCACGCGGTCGCGGCGCTCGACGAGCGCCAGCAGGACGTCGAAGGCACGCGAGCCGATCGGGCAGGATTCGCCGTCCAGGAGCAGCAGGCGCTCGCGTGGGCGGACGACGAAATGGCCGAAACGGATGTCCGACATGCCCGGGAACCTCCTCGCAGTCTGCTCGCTCGTCCCGTGGGCCAATGTAGCGAGCTTTGTGCTCCGCGCAAATCCTCCGCTGCTGCGAGGCGCCCGCGCGCGGCGGCGCCTCGCCTAGCTCGGCAGGGAGATGGACGCGAGCGAGACGAGCTGCAGCGCGCCCAGGGGACGCCGCGGCAGCGCCAGCGGCGGGCCCTCGTGCGCCGGCGCATCGGGCAGCCGGAACGCGAGGCGATCGAGCATGTCGCGCACGACCTGCTGCTCCTGGTGGTCGAGTTGCGCGGACTGCGCGTCGAAGACCGATGCGGCGGCGGCGCGATCGGCCACGGCGGCGTGCAGCCTCTCCTCCACGCCGGCCAGCGTCTCGCTGCCCGCGCCGCGCCGCCGCAGTTCGTCGAGCGTCTCGCGGCAGCTCGCGATCAGTCCGTCGAACAGCAGCATGGCCTGCGCGCGCTGCTCCTGCAGGCGCTCCCGCGCGGCGTCGAACCCATGGGCCACGGCGGCCACGATGCGTTCCTGCGCCTGCTGCCCGATCTCCTTGAGGTCGGCGCGGACGGCCGCCTCGGTCTCCTTGCGCGCCTCGTCGGCGGCCGCGCGCAGTTCCTGCGGCGCTTCCTTGCCGTCGCGCAAGCTGAACTGCGGCAGCCGCAGCAGCACCCGGTTTTCCACCATCGCGACCTGCGGCACGCGCACCAGGATCTCGCGCTCCCGCGTGGTGAATTCGGGCAGCGCGAGCCGCACGTGCTGCGCCTCCATCACCACCTCGGGCACCCGGGCGAGCAGGTCCCTCCAGCGCAGGCCGAAGCCCTGGAACTCGGGCGTCTGGCCGACCTTCTTCAGCGCCGTGCGCAAGGCCGGTGCGTGGAACACGAGGTCCTGTTCGCGCAGCAGCGTCTCGGGCAAGCCCAGCACCAGGCGCTGCTCCTTGGAGGTGGCGCTGGGAAGGTGGAACATCAGCGGCACCTCGCGCCAGTCGGCGTGCACCGCGACCGACACCGCCGCCGGCGCGCCCGCGTAGCCGTCGCTATGGATCGCGGCGATGCGCCGCTCGAGTGCCGACGTGCGTTCCTCCAGCCGGCGGGCGATCTCCGCCTGCATCTCGGCAATCACGATCCTGAGGTCCGCGTCCAGTTTGTCCATGGCAGGCTCCGCAATGGCAGCCATCATGGGCGGGTCGCGGGCGCCGCGCATTGGCGGCGCCTGAAGCTTCCTGAAAAGTCCTGAAGCGCGAGCTCAGCGGGGCCGCACGCGCGGTACACGGCTGCCGGGGCCGGACCAGCGGCGGATGCGGTCTGCGGCGCGGCGCATGCCCGGCACCAGCAGGTTCCAGCGCAGGTAGCGCACGAAGACGGTGTGGCGGGCGCGGAAGCCCGGCGAAGCCATGTAGTCGTCCGCGTCGTGGAAGCAGCCCATGTCCTCGATCACCATGGGGTCGCTCTCCAGCGGCAGCGGCGACATCAGCGTGCTGTCCAGCGCGGTCCATAGCATGGGGCTCTCGACGTGCACGCCGTAGCCCCAGCTCGCGTTGGCCTCGCGCAGGGCCTGGCGGGCCGACGCCGTGTAGGCCGCGTCGAAGATGAAGGTGTCGGTGCGCAGCCATCTGCCGTCGACCCACGTCTCGACGAAGGGCCGGGAGATCGTTTCCAGGTTGTCGACCAGGCCGCGCATGATCTCGCCGCGCATCAGCACCACGCGCAGGCGCGCCGGCATGCCGGCCAGCCGCAGCAGCGCGATCATCAGCGTGGCCTTGTCCGCGCCGTCGCCCGAGCCGGTGTCCAGCACCGCGCGCGCGGTGCGCGGGCCCATCTTGAAGCTGCGCAGGTAGGTCAGGCGCTTGACGAAGCCGTAGACGGCCAGGGCCTTCTCGCGATCGCTGTGGCACAGCTGCACGAGCGAAGCCGCGCGCATCCGCAGGCGCGGGTCGCCCAGGTCCATCAGCCGCGTAGGACCGAGCCATTGGCCGGCTTGATCTTCGTCCGGCGAATGCTTGTTCTTGCTTGTTCGCACTTCGCTTCCCAACGACCGGGCCGTCGTGCGCGGCTCCGTCAGTCGAAAGTCATGCTAGCTCATCCATGGGAAAACCCCATGCCGCCGGGCGGACGAGCGGCGCATCCGGGGTGTCCGTACGGTGAAGTGTTGCGTGCCCGCCGACAAGCCGGCCGGGCTGCCCCAAAAGAAAAGCGCCGCGATGCGGCGCCCTTCCCGTCCCCTCCTGCGGAGATCTCAGTTCGATGCATCGTCCTGGCTGCGGGCGAGCTGCGTTTCACGCGCCAGCGCCGGCTTCACGCGCGCGAGGTAGGCGGAGCCGCTGTCCTCGCGGGTCATGGCGGCGACGGTGTCGCGCTCGGCCATGAATTCGGCGCGCACATCCGCGCGCGTCTTCGCGCCGCGGAACTGGGCCAGCGGGTTGTAGTCGTCGGCCTGGGTGTCGATGCCCGAGCGGCGGTGCTGCATGAGGTCCGCCATCACTTCGGCGCGCGACAGCGTCGACTTGAAGGGGAAGGGGTCGACGGTGATTTCGTCGGCATGCGCGGCGGTTCCGGCGGCGGCCAGTGCGAGGGCGAGAGCGATCTTGCGGTTCATGATGGTTCCTCGGTCAGGTTTCGGTCCCGCACGGTCGGCGGGGACTGCCGGTGGAGCGACCTCCTGAATGCAGCACCGACGGCCGCAAATCTAGGCGAGCGTTCCGCGCCCGGGGTCCTCCATTCGGGAGGGGATGGCGCCTCGGCGCCATCCCTCGCATGGAGGCACTACTGCGCGATCACTGCGCGTTGACGGGCTGGCCGGCGAGCGTCGCGGCGGGCACGGCGCCACCCTTGCGCTGCGACAGGTAGAAGGAGCCGCTGTCCTCGCCGGTGAAGGCGGCCACGGCGTCGCGCGAGCGCAGGAACTCCGTGGTGACATCGGCGCGCGTCTTCGTGCCGCGGAACTGGTGCAGCGGCTGGTAGTCGTCGGCCAGCGGGTTCACGCCGGCGGCGCGGAACTGCTGCAGCTCGGCTTGCACCTGCGCGCGCGTCGCGGTGGAGACGAAGGGCGTGTTGTCGACGGTGATGTCGTCGGCGAAGACCTGCCCGGCGGCGGCGATGGTGGCGAGGGCGATGACGAGGGCGTAGCGGTTCATGGCGAAATCTCCTGTGGTTGAACGAGGCCGGTGCGGGCTCGTGGCTGGCATCGACAGGAGGAATTCTGGAGACGGGGGCCGCCTGGCGATGTGCGCTTGCGCACCCGATTCCGCACTCAGTCGGCGTCGGGCGTGGCCATCCGTTCGAGCCGTGCGAGGTCGCGCACGAGGAGCGCGTGGCCGTCCTTCGCGAGCACGCCGGACTTCACCAGCGCGGAGAGCTCGCGCGTGATCTGCTCGCGGTAGGTGCTCACCATGCCCGCGAGTTCCACGTGCTTGGGCGCGGGATCGATGCGGGCGGTGTTGCCTTGCACGCCCTGCTCGCGCGCGAGCCGCAGCAGCTCGCGGCAGATGCGCTGCTGCACGCTGAGCGTGCTGAGATCCAGCACGCGGCCGGTGAGGCGCCGCACGAGATCGGTGAGGCGCAGCAGCACGCGCTCGTTGACCAGCCACTCCTCGCGCAGCAGCGCGCGGAAGTCCGCAGGCGGCAGCGAGGCGATCAGCGCGGGCGTGAGCGCCACCACGTCCGCCGAACGCGGGCTGCCGTCGATCGCGGAGAGCTCGCCGTAGGACGTGCCTTCGTGCAGGTCGCGGAAGCTCGTCTCGCGGCCCGCGACCGAATAGCTGGTCACGCGCACGGTGCCCGCGACGATCATGTGCAGGTCGCGGTCGTCCGCCTCGCGGGCGACAAGCCGCTGGCCCGCCTCATAATGGCGCCACGCACATTGCCGGCTGATTTCGTCCAGGCGCTGCACGGGCAGCTCCTGCAGCAGGTCGATCTTGCGCAAGCCCAGGCTGGATGGCTGATTCCCTTTCGTCGACACGTTCCCACTCGCTCCTGGTGCGCCGGCTGCGCCTCGCCTCCGGCCTGGTCCTCTTCCTCTTCGTCGCCACCCACCTGCTGAACCACGCGCTGGGGCTGGTGTCGCTGCAGGTGGCGGAACAGGGGCGCACGCTGTTCCTCGCGCTGTGGCGCAACTGGCCCGCCACGATCGCGTTCTACGGCGCCTTCCTGCTGCACGTGGCGCTGGCGTTCGTCGCCCTGTACGAGCGGCACACGCTGCGCATGCCGCCGCTGGAAGCGCTGCGCCTCGCCATCGGCCTGTTCGTCCCGGTCCTGCTGGCGGCGCACTTCACGGGCAGCCGCGTGGCTTACGAACTATACGGGGTGGAGGATTCCTATGCCCGCGTGGTGCCGGCGATCTGGGACGGCAGCGTGCTGCGCCAGCTGGTGCTGCTCACCATCGCCTGGCTGCACGGCTGCCTGGGCATCCACTTCGTGCTGCGGCACAAGGCTCGCTACCGCGAAGGGTTCCACCTGCTCTATGCGGCGATGGTGGTGGTGCCGGTGCTCGCGGCGCTCGGCCTGGTGGGCATGGCGCACGAGATCCCCCTGCGCGTCGCCGCGGGCCAGCTCACGGCCTATCCGCGTTCCGCGGCCGCCGATGGCGAGCAGCTGCGGTTCATCTCCAACTGGCTGGTGCTGCTGTTCGGCGGCGCCCTCGCCGTGGTGCTGTTGCTGCGCGCCGGCCGCGCGCAGCGCGAGCGCTGGCTGGGACGCACCATCGCCCTGGCGTATCCGGGCCGCGTCGTCGAGGTGCCGCGCGGCTGGACGGTGCTGGAGGCCAGCCGCGCCCACGGCATCCCGCACCTGTCGCTGTGCGGCGGACGGGCGCGCTGCTCCACCTGCCGCGTGCGCGTCGAGGGCGACGTGGCGAGCCTGCCGCCGCCCGGAGACGCCGAACTGCGCACGCTGCAGCGCATCCGCGCGACGCCCGACATCCGGCTCGCGTGCCAGCTGCGGCCCGAGGGCGACGTGAAGGTCACGCCGCTGCTGCGCGCGGCGTCGGCGAGCCAGCCCACGGCCGGCGCGGAGCGCGAAGTGGTGGTGCTGTTCGTGGACCTGCGGCGCTGGACCAGCCTGTCGGAACAGCATTTGCCGCACGACCTCGCCTACGTGCTGGACCAGTTCTTCGAAGTGGTCGGCGAGGCGGTGCGCTCCTGCGGCGGCGTGCCCAACCAGTTCATCGGCGACAGCGTGATGGCCTTGTTCGGCCTGGACCACGACCTGCCCACCGCCTGCGCGCAAGCGCTCGCCGCCGCCCGCGCGATCGAGACCGGCATGGAATGCCATCGCGAGCGCATGCAGCAGGAGTTCGGCGCGGCGCTGGAGTTCGGCATCGGCCTGCACGCGGGCGCGGCGGCGGTCGGAGAGGTCGGCTGGCGCGAGACGCGCACCTTCAGCGCGGTGGGGGATACGGTCAACACGGCGGCAAGGTTGCAGGAGCTTTGCAAGAGCTATGGCGTGCGGCTGGTGGTGTCGGAGCAGGTGTTGCGCGGGGCGGGGGTGGAGGCCGGCGGAGTGGCGCGGCACGAGGTGGATGTGCGCGGCCGTGTCGATCCATTGGTGGTGTATGCGGTGGGGACGCCTTCGGCTTTGCCTGCGGCTTGACGGCGGGGTTCGGCTTCGCGCTCACCCCGCCCTACGGGTTCGGGCCCCTCGGCACGGGAACCCGGCGGCAATGCAGTCGAAAGCAATACCGTGATCCGCCAGCGCTCCTGAGCACTGCGGCGGCCGGGCTTCAGGAAAATGCGAGCCCTCGCGCGCGCAGCTTGACTTATGCTTTTGCGCATGAGCCTGAGCTTCAAGGTCGAGCACAGGGAGGGCTACTCCGTGGTTCGGGTCGACGGGGACCCGTCGCTGGGCCAGTTCCTGTCCTTCCTCCACCTGATCGGGGTGGAGACGGCGGGCTGGCCGGTCAAGCGCGTGCTGCTCGACCTGCGCGACGTGCGCACCTTCGCCACCTTCACGGAACACGGCGCGGTGGGCGAGGAAGTCGCGCGGCACCTGCAGCACCTGCACCGCATCGCCTCGGTCGTCCCGCCGGACCGCATCACGCGCGCCAGCGAAAAGGCGGCGGGGCAGTCGGGCGTCGACCTCACGGTCTTCACCGAGGAAGGCGACGCGATCGGCTGGCTCACCGCCTGATCAGGCGGCCAGCGCGGCCTGCTGCACGCGGTCCCAGGTGATCGGCATCTCGCGCACGCGTACACCGACCGCATCCGCCACCGCATTGGCGATCGCCGCGGCCAGCGGGCCGTGCGTGGGCTCGCCGGCGCCCAGCGATTTTTCCTGCGGCCGGTCGATCAGCGCGATCTCCATCTGCGGGACTTCGGAAAAGCGCAGGACCGGATAGGCGCTCCAGGCGTTGCTGGCGATGCGCGTGCGGTCGAAAGCCACCGCCTCCTTCAGCGTCCAGCTCACGGTCTGGATCACGCCGCCTTCGAGCTGGTTGCGCACGCCGTCCGCATGCACCACGCGGCCCGCGTCCACCGCCAGCCAGACCTTCTTCACGCGGATGGCTTCCTGCACCTCCACGTGCGCGACCGCTGCGCACCACGCGCCGTTGTTCTTGTAGCGCGCATAGCCGATGCCCAGCCCCTCGCCTTCGCGCCGCACGCGCTCGCGCCAGCCGCACATGCGAGCGACCTTCTCCAGCACGGCGACGCCGCGCGGATCGGCGAGATGACGCAGGCGGAAATCCAGCGGGTCGGCGCCGAGTTCCGCCGCGATCTCGTCGAGGAAGGATTCGGATGCGAACACGTTGCAGTGCGCGCCCAGCGATCGCAGAGAGGACACGCGCAGCGGCATCGTCAGCAGCCGGTGGTTGACGATGCGATGGCTGTCGAAGCCGTAGCAGGGGATCGAGTTGCGTTCTGCACCCGCGCCCGTGGACACCGGCACGTTGATCGAGACCTGCCGATCGAAGCCGCGCGCCAGCAGCGGCGCGGCATGGAACACCGGCACCGCCATGCGGCCCGGGCGCATGCTGTGGCCGTTGGACCAGATCTCGTGCTCCCATGCGGTGATGCGGCCGCTGCCGTCGACGGTCGCGCGCACGTCGACCGCCATCGCGGCACCGAGCGGCGAGCAGGTGAATTCATCCTCGCGGCTCCACACCACCTGCACCGGACGTCCGGGCAGCAGGTGCGCGATCACGGCCGCATCGGCGGCGGCGTCGTCGGCGCCGTTGTGGCCGTAGCAGCCGGCGCCGGGCGCATGCGTCACCGTGATGGCCTGCGCGGGGATGCCGAGCAGCACCGCCAGGTCCTTCTGCATGGGATACACGCCCTGCGCGTGCGTCCACACCTCCAGCTTGCCGCCGTCGTAGCGGGCGATGCCGCAGGACGGGCCGATGGAGCCGTGGGCGATGAAGGGACGCGAATAGCTGGCGCTGAAGCTGCGGCCAGGCGTGGGCGCGGCGGCTTTCTTCTCGTCGACCAGGCTGGTTTCCACCGGCTGCGAGCGCAGGAAGCCGGGCATGTCGTTCGCATCCGGCAGGGTCTCGCTCTCGCGCCAGTGCGCCACGGACTTCAGCTTCTTCAGCGCGCGCAGGGCCTGGTGCTCCGTCTCGGCGACCACCGCGAGGAAGCTGCCTTCGCGCAGCACGCGCACGACGCCCGGCAGCGCCGCCACGGCAGCGGCGTCCACCTCCAGCAGCACGGCGCCCGGCGAGGGCGGCTGCGCCATGCGCGCGTAGAGCATGCCGGGCAGCTGCAGGTCGTGGATGAAGGAGGGCTCGCCCATCACCTTGCCGGGGAGGTCGAGGCGCTCGCCGGCTGCGTCGCCCTCCTCGTCGCCTGCGGCCTTGGGTGCGCCGCGGCCGCCGGCATTCACTTCCAGCAGGGCGGGCTCGGCCAGTTCCCAATAGCTGGTGCGCACCGCCGGCGCGCCGCGCACCTGGATCACGCCGTCGGCGATCTCCAGGTCGTGCGGCGAGGCTTCGAGCCGCTTCGCCGCCGCGTCGAGATAGATCGCGCGTGCCTCGGCGCACACCTGGCGCAGCGCAGCGCCCGAGTCCTGCACCGACAGGCTGCCGGAAGTGAAGCCTTCGTTGGGCGCGTGCGCCGTGCTGGCGGGGACCATCACGATGCGGGCCAAGGCCACGTCGAGTTCGCGCGCGACGATGCGCGCGAGCGCGGTGGTGATGCCCTGCCCCAGTTCGACCTTGCCGCTGCGCACTTCCACCTGGCCTTCGCGCCGGATCGCGAGCCACTGGCCCAGGCGCGGGTTCGCTTTCAGGCTGGTGGGAAGTTCGGTCATGCCCGGCCTCCTGCCGCGCGCAGCACCGCCCGCACGATGCGGTTGTGCGCTCCGCAGCGGCACAGGTGGCCATCGAGCGCCTGGCGCACCTGCGCCTCGGTCGGCTGCGGCTCGCGCGCCAGCAAGGCCGTGGCGCTGGCGAGGATGCCGGAGAGGCAATAGCCGCACTGGCCCGCCTGTTCGGCGATGAAAGCCTGCTGCAGGCGGTTCGGCTTGCCGTCGCGCGACAGGCCTTCGACCGTGACGATGTCCTTGTCCTGCGCCGACCCCACGGGCGTGTCGCAGGACGGCACCGAGGCGCCGTCCACCAGCACGTGGCAGGCGCCGCATTCGCCGGCGCCGCAACCGAAGCGGGTGGCTTTCAGTCCACAGGCGTTGCGCAGCACGTCCAGCAGCGAGGTGTTCTCGTCGGCCTGGACCTGGCGCTCCGTCCCGTTCACGCGCAGGCGGAACGTCGTCGCGGTCATGGTGTCTCCTGGAATGGCCCGCTGTCTTCCGCGGACTCTGCGGCAGTCTATACTGGGCCTTGCTCCGGGGTGCGCGCGGCACGTGGCCGCACGCTGAGATGGAAGCTCCCAAACCCGTGAACTTGATCCGGTTCGTACCGGCGTAAGAAGAGCCCATGCAGCCCCCCTCTTCCTCCCGTTTCCGACCCCGCCGCATCGGCATCGCCGGTGCCGGCCTGCTCGGGCGACTCCTCGCGCTGCAGCTGAGCCAGCGCGGGCACGAGGTCCACGTCTTCGATCCGGCACCGCATGCGGAAGCGCGCGGCGCTGCCGGCTGGACGGCCGCCGGCATGCTGAGCCCGGTGGCCGAACTCGAATGCGCCGACGAGAACGTGTTCCGGCTCGGGCTGCGCTCGATCGAGCTGTGGCCGGGAATCCTGCAGGGGCTGGGGGTGCCGGTGGAGTTCCGGTTCGATGGGAGCCTGCTGCTGGCGCATCGGGGGGACGAAGGTGCGGCGCGTCGGGTGCTGGATCTGCTGACGCACAAGATGAACGCCCTGGATTCCCGCCTTCGCGGGAATGACGGCGGTTTCGTCACCCCCGCGCAGGCGGGGGCCCAGGGCATGGCGCCGCAGGCGCTCTCCGCCGCCGACCTGCGCGGTCTCGAACCCTCCATCCGCGGCCCCGCGCACGCCTGGCTGCTCCCCCACGAAGGCCGCCTGCACACCGTGCAGGCCATGCAGGCGCTGGCCGCCGCGGCACGCGATGTGCACTGGCACTGGGGCCGCCGCGTCGACCATGCCGCCCCCGGCGTGCTGCGCACCGATGCCGGCGAGCAGCGCTTCGACCACGTGTTCGACGTACGCGGCACCGGCGCCCGTCCCGACCTGCCGGTGCGCGGCGTGCGCGGCGAGATCTTCTGGCTGCAGGCGCCCGGGCTGTCGCTGCAGCGGCCGCTGCGGCTGCTGCACCCGCGCCATCGCGTCTACCTGGTGCCGCGCGCGCCCGACCTGGTGGTGGTGGGCGCCAGCGAGATCGAGAGCGAGGACCGCTCGCCGGTCTCCCTGCGCAGCACCGTCGAACTGCTGGCCGCCGCGCACAGCGTGGTGCCGGAACTCGCCGAAGCGCGCATCGTGCACGGCGAAACCAACCTGCGCCCGGCCCTGCCCGACAACCTGCCGCACAGCGAGACGCAGGACGGGCTCACCCGCATCAACGGCCTGTTCCGCCACGGCTGGCTGATCGCACCGGCGCTCGTCGAACGGGCGCTCGAGGACCTTTCGGCATGAGCAAGCAGATCACCGTCAACGGCGAAGCCCGCACGCTGCGGGAGGAGGCCACGCTGGCCGACCTCGTGGCGGCGCTGGGCCAGGCGCCGCAATCGCTGGCCACCGCCGTCAACGGCGAGTTCGTGCCGCGCGCGGCACGCGACACCCTGCAACTGCGCGACGGCGACGCCGTCTTCACCTTCCAACCGATCACCGGGGGCTGAACACCATGGCACTGCACATCGGCGGCGTCGATCTCGAGAGCCGCTTCTTCCTCGGCACCGCCGGCTATCCTTCCCCGCAGGTGCTGAAGGAGGCGATCGCCGCTGCCGGCACGCAGGTCGTGACGCTCGCGCTCAAGCGCCAGCTCGCGGCGGCGGGCACGCCGAACGACTTCTATTCGATCATCCGCGGCAGCGGCGCGCGCCTGCTGCCCAACACCGCGGGCTGCCGCAGCGCGCGCGAAGCGGTGACGCTGGCGCAGATGGCCCGCGAGATGTTCGACACGCACTGGATCAAGCTGGAAGTGGTGGGCGACGACTACACGCTGCAGCCCGACCCCTTCGAGCTGGTGGAAGCCGCGCGCACGCTGGTCAAGGAAGGCTTCGAGGTCTTTCCCTACTGCACCGACGACCTCGTGAGCTGCCAGCGCCTGCTCGACGTGGGCTGCCGCATCCTGATGCCCTGGGGCGCGCCGATCGGCTCCGGCCAGGGCCTGCTCAATCCCACCGCGCTGCGCACGCTGCGCGCGCGCCTGCCCGGCGTGCCGCTGGTGGTGGACGCCGGCATCGGCTCGCCCAAGGATGCCGTGCAGGCAATGGAGCTGGGCTACGACGCGGTGCTGGTGAACTCCGCCGTCTCGCAGTCGCACGATCCGGTGAAGATGGCGCGCGGCTTCAAGCTGGCCGTGGAATCGGGCCGGCTCGCGTACGAGGCCGGCATCATGGCGCGGCAGGAAATGGCCGTGCCCTCCACGCCGGTGACGGGGCAACCCTTCGTGCTCTGACGTGCGCGTCGTCGATCCGTAGCGCGCGTCCGACACGCAGGCGCCGCGGCCAACGCTACCATGGCCTCATGGACGAAGACATCGAAGCGCTGAGGCGCGAAGTGCAGCACCTGATCGCGATGCACACCGCTTCGTACGTGACGCTCACCTCGCTGGTGGCGACGCATCCGCATCCCGAGCATTTCCAGCTGCACCTGATCTCGGCGCTGGAAGGCGTTCTGGGATCGGAACGGCTGGCGAAGTGGACGGACGAACAGAAGCAGATCGTGCGGCGCGTCGTGGAGACCTTCCAGAACGTGCGGCCGGCGGAGCCGATCGATCCGTTGAAGCAGGCGTTGGGGGATCGGGACCCGCGGCAGCACCCGTGAGCGCGGCGGGGTTCGGCTGCGCGCTCACCCCGCCCTACGAACTTCCACTCCGGCGTAGGGTGGGCAAGCTTGCTTGCCCACCATCCTAGGTCAAGCCTTGCCGCCCTCTCCCAGCCACCACACCGGCAACTGCGAGCAATCCGCCCCGTCCAGCCCCGTCTTCGCCGCGCGATCGAAGTTCTCCAGCGTCGCCGCGGCGAGCGGCAGCCTGCGCCCCCGGCTCTTCGCCTCCTCCAGCATCGCGCGCACGTCCTTGCGCATGGTGGCCACGTCCACCGTCACGCCGGCCGGCCTGGTGCCCGACAAGGCCTCGGCGATCATGGGGCCGCGCACCTTGAGCATGTTGGGCCCGCCGGAGGAATCCGACAGGATGTCCATCACGCGCTTCGGGTCCAGCCCGAGCGGCTGCACCAGCGACAGCGCCTCGCCCAGCGTCTGCCAGTACACCATCAGCGGCAGGTTGACCGCGAGCTTCATGGTCTCGCCCGCGCCGTGCGCACCGACGTGTTCGACGCGCTTGCACAACTGGTCGAGCAGCGGGCGCGCCCGCGCGACGTCGGCCTCGGCGCCGCCCACGAAAGCGATCAGCTTGCCTTCCTTGGCCGGGCCGACGCTGCCGCCCACGGGCGACTCGAGGTAGGCCGCCTTCACTTCGGCGGCGCGGCGCGCCATCTCCTGCTGGCGCGCGGGCGGCACGGTGCTCATCTCGAGGAACAGCTTGCCTTCGGCGCCGGACGAGAACAGGCCGTCCTGGCCGCTGTAGACCTCCTCGAGTGCCTGCTCGTTGGTGAGCAGCGTCAGCACGACGTCGCTCTGCCCCACCAGCTCGCGCGGCGTCCCCGCCCAGCCCATGCCTTCCTTCAGCAGCGGCTCCGCCTTGGCACGGGTTCGGTTCCAGACGGTGACCTGGTGGCCCAGGAAAGCGAGGCGGCGGGCAATCGCGCTGCCCATCTTGCCGGTGCCGGCGATGCCGATGCGCATGGGGTGCTCCTGAAGATCGGGAGCATGCTAACGCTGCGCCCCTGCACACGTATCGGGGTAAACCGTAGGCCGGGGTGGGACGTAGGCTGGGGTGCAACGTAGGCTGGGGTGCAACGTAGGCTGGGGTGCAACGTAGGCTGGGGTGCAACCCCAGCGATGTGCGCACGAAAGCTGGGGTTGCACCCCAGCCTACGGGAGCACGATGCGCGAACCGTTAAAGGAACAGCTCCTGCAGGTTCGACAGGAAGTCGAACCCCTGCTCCGTCGGCCTCACCCGCACGAAGTCGCGCTCCACCAGGCCCTTGGCCTGCGCTTGGCGCAGCTGCTCCTCGATCGCGCTCAGGGGCAATCCCGTGCGATCCACGAAATCCTGCAGCACGAACCCATCCCTCAGCCGCAGCGCATTGAGCATGAACTCGAACGGCAGGTCCTTGCGCGCGACCTCGTCTTCCTGCGCGATCGCGTTGCCGGCCAGCGCGTTGTCCATGTAGAGGCGCGGCTCGCGATAGCGCACCTGCCGCACCACGCGGTGCGGAAAACTGAGCTTGCCGTGAGCGCCGGCGCCGATGCCCAGGTAGTCGCCAAAGCTCCAGTAGTTGAAGTTGTGCCAGCAGCGGTGTCCCGGCTTCGCGTAGGCCGAGACTTCGTAGCGCTCCATCCCCGCGCCGGTGGTCATCTCGGTGATGCGATCCAGCATCGCGTACGCAAGGTCGTCCGGCGGCGTGACCGGCGGGAACTTCGCGAAGTAGGTGTTGGGCTCGATCGTGAGGTGGTAGATCGAAATGTGCGGCGGCACCAGCGCCAGCGCCTGCGTCACGTCCTCTTCCAGCTGCGCGAGCGTCTGCCCCGGCAGCGCGTACATCAGGTCGAGGTTGAAGGTCTCGAAGCTGGCGGCGGCTTCCTCCACGGCGGCGATCGCCTGGTTGCGGTCGTGCACGCGGCCCAGCGCGCGCAGGTGCTCGTCGCGGAAGCTCTGCACGCCCACCGACAGGCGCGTCACGCCGGCCTGGCGGAAGGCCTTGAAGCGGTCCTTCTCGAAGGTGCCGGGATTCGCCTCCAGCGTGATCTCGCAATCGGCCGTGAGCTTCAATCGCGCGCGGACGTCCGACAGCAGGCGCTCGATGCCTTGCGGGGAGAACAGGCTGGGCGTGCCGCCGCCGATGAAGATGCTGTGCACCTGGCGGCCCCACACGAGGGGCAATGCCGCTTCGAGGTCGGCGCGCAGCGCGTCGAGATAGCGCGTCTCGGGCAGCTCGTTGCGAACCATCTCATGCGAGTTGAAATCGCAGTACGGGCACTTCTTCAGGCACCACGGCAGGTGCACGTACAGCGACAGCGGCGGCAGCGCCGCCAGCTGCAGCGTGCCGGGTCGCATGTAGTGCTGGATGTCCTTCACAGCCAGCGTTCCCGGATCAGCTGCACCATCTGCTTCGCCGCCTGGCCGCGATGGCTGCTGGCGTTCTTCACTTCCGGCGGCAGTTCGGCGAAGGTCTTGCCGAAGGCGGGAATGAACATCACCGGGTCGAAGCCGAAGCCGTGGCTGCCGTGGCGCTCGCGCGCGATCTCGCCGACGGCTCGGCCCACGGCGATCAGCGGCTCGGGATCCTGCGGGGCGCGCACCGCCACGAGCGTGCTGACCAATGCGGCGCGCCGGTTCGCGACGTCCTTCATCTGCTCCAGCAAGGCGGTGACGTTGTGGTCGTCGCCCTTGGGATAGCCGAACTGCGTGGCGTAGAAGGCGGTGTCCACGCCCGGCAGGCCGCCGAAGGCATCGACGCACAGGCCGGCGTCGTCGGCGATCGCCGGCAGGCCGCTGTGCGCGGCGGCGTTGCGTGCCTTGGCCAGCGCGTTCTCGACGAAGGTGCGGTGCGGCTCCTCGGCCTCCGGGATGCCCAGCTCGCCCTGGCGCACCAGCGCGATGCCCAGCGGCGCGAACATCGCCTGCAGCTCGGCGAGCTTGCCCTTGTTGTTGGAGGCCAGGACGATGCGGTCCATCACGACGCCAGCGCCTTGCGCTGCAGCTCCACCAGTTCGCCGATGCCCTTCTCGGCCAGGCGCAGCAGTTCGTCCATCTCGGTGCGCGTGAAGGCCACGCCTTCGGCCGTGCCCTGCACTTCCACGTAGTGGCCGGCGCCCGTCATCACCACGTTCATGTCGGTGTCGCAGGCGACGTCCTCGACGTATTCCAGGTCCAACAGCGGCGTGCCGTCGACGATGCCGACCGAGATCGCGGCGACCGGGCCGGTCACCGGCGATTCCGCCAGCTTGCCCGCCTGCAGCAGCCTATTCACCGCATCCTGCGCCGCCACGAAGGCGCCGGTGATCGCCGCGGTGCGGGTGCCGCCGTCGGCCTGCAGCACGTCGCAGTCCAGCGTGATGGTGCGCTCGCCGAGCTTCTTCAGGTCGAACACGGCGCGCAGCGAGCGGCCGATCAGGCGCTGGATTTCCTGCGTGCGGCCGCTCTGCTTGCCGCGCGCGGCTTCGCGGTCGCCGCGGGTGTGCGTGGCGCGCGGCAGCATGCCGTATTCGGCCGTCACCCAGCCCTCGCCGCTGCCGCGCTTGTGCGGCGGCACCTTGTCTTCCACGGACGCGGTGCACAGCACCTTGGTGCTCCCGAACTCGATCAGGACGGAGCCCTCGGCGTGGATGGTGAAGTTGCGGGTGATGCGGACGGGGCGAAGCTGGTCGGCGGCGCGGCTGCCGCTGCGGAGGAAAGTCGTCATTTGGGAATGATAGAGAACCGGCGATGCACGTGCCGGATCAAGGTTGTCATTGCGGGCCTGACCCGCAATCCATGGGTCCCGGGTCGAGCCCGGGACGACAGGAACTAGGCCTTCTTGGCCGCCGAGCGCCGGATCGCCTCGTTGATCTCGGCGATGGACCGCTCGATCGCGGCGTCGTCGAGGTCGTCCACCAGCGTGTCGAGCACGCCGGCCTGGATGGTCGAGGCGAACACGCCGTCGGAGATGCTGTCGGTGGAGATGCCGCGGGTGGACTCGAAGGTGTCCGGGGTCTCCCACTCCATGGCGATCACGGTGACGTTGTCGGAGCCCTCGCCGCCGTTGCGCAGCGCGCTCTCGACGAGGTCCGGCACGGCTTCCGAGACCGGCTTGATCGCCAGCTCGCGCACGATGTCGTCGTCGCCCAGGCTGCCCCACAGCCCGTCGGAGCACAGCAGGATCTTGTCGCCCTGCTGCAGCTGGACCGGCCCGGTCACGTCGAACACCGGCTTGGTCGGCGAGCCGAGGCAGGTGAACAGGATGTTGCGGTTGATCCGGTCCATGCGGATCACGCCGGCGTTCTGCTGCTCGATGTACGAGTGGTCGCGCGTGCGCGTCAGCAGCTCGGGCCCGCGCACCACGTACAGGCGCGAATCGCCGCAGTGCACCCACGTCGCCGAGGAACCCTGGACGATGGCCGCCACCAGCGTGGTGCGGGGCGTGTCGAGCATGCCCTTCTCGCTGGCGTAGCGGATGATCTGGTGGTGCGCGGCCATCAGGGCCACCGAGAGGAACTCGGTCACGTCGCGCACGATCGGACGGGCTTCCTTCTGGTACAGCGCGCTGATGGTCTGCAGCGCGAGCTGGGCCGCGACTTCGCCTTCGGGGTGGCCGCCCATGCCATCGGCGAGCAGGAACAGGCCCGACTCGCGCGTGTAGCAATAGCCCATGCGGTCTTCGTTCTTTTCGCGCCCGCCCTTGCGGCTCACCTGGAAGACCGAGAATTTCATTTCGCTTTTGCCCCGCCGAAGCCCGTTTTCTTCATGCTCTTCTTGGTGTCGGTCACCATGTTGTCGAACTGGAGACGCATCTTCTCACCCACGGAGAGCTTGGTGTAACGGCGCTCCCCTTCGCGACTGAGTTCCTTCTGCAGCGCGAACACCGACTGCGGGCGGGACAGCGGATCCAGGGACATGCACCATTCGACCACCTCGATCAGGTTGTCGCTGTAAACGCCCCGCAAGCGGGAGAGCGCGAGCGACAGGCGGTCCTTTTCCAGTCGCTGGGGCGCATCGTTCGGGGGGTAACCCTGCATGCAGGCGTAGATGCAGGCGCCGATGGCGTAGATGTCCGTCCAGGGGCCCATCGACGAGTCGCGGCGGTACATCTCGGGGGCGGCGAAGCCCGGCGTGTACATCGGGCGGATGAAGTTGCCTTCCTTGGACAGCACTTCGCGCGCCGCGCCGAAGTCGATCATCACGGCGCGGTTGTCGTCGGTGATGAAGATGTTGGCCGGCTTGATGTCCAGGTGCAGCATCTTGTGCTGGTGCACGATGCGCAGCCCGCGCAGGATCTCGTCGAACAGCGACCGGATGGTCGACTCGCGGAACACCTTCTGCTTCTTCAGCTCGCGCGCGGTGATGATGAAGTCCTGCAGGGTCGCGCCCTCCAGGTAGTTCATCACCATGTAGACGGTCTCGTTCTCGCGGAAGAAGTTCAGCACGCTCACCACGGAGGAGTGCGAGATCTGCGCGAGCGAGCGGCCTTCCTCGAAGAAGCTCTTGAGGCCGAGGCGGTAGAGGGACAGTTTCTCGGGCGCCACCTGCGGCAGCAGCTCGCCCGGCGGGCGCGTGGCGAGCGAGGAAGGCAGGTATTCCTTGATGGCGACCTGCTGCCCTTCGTTGTCGACGGCGAGGTAAACGACGCCAAAGCCACCGGCGGAGAGTTTCCGCACGACCCGGTATCCCCCGATCACGGTATCCGGCGGCAAGGGCGCCGGTTTCAGCTTTGACATAATTTATGGTTGGCAGGGTGCTGTTGCCGGCCCCTGCTTGCCTGAAATCCCGTAACGAACTTCACTGACCCCTCTGCATGCCAGTTTACAGCATGACCGGTTACGCCTCGGCGCAACAAAGTCCGGGTACGGCACCGGCCGGCCACGATGGCGGCAAGACTGCAACACCCGCTCGCCTCGGACTCGAAATCCGGTCCGTCAACTCCCGGTTCCTGGACCTCTCCTTCCGCCTGGGCGAGGAATTGCGGGCCCACGAACCCGCCTTGCGCGAGCTGATAGGCGCACGCATCAAGCGGGGCAAGGTCGAAGTCCGGGCCAACGTGGAAGGCACGGCGGCCGAAGGCCTGCGCGAACCGACCATGGCGACGCTGCAGCGCCTCGGCGCACTGCAGGAGACGGTCAAGACCTGGATGCCCACGGCCCCGGCCCTGTCGGTGGCCGAGATCCTGCGGCTGGCGTCCGCCGAAAGCGCCGGCGACGTCGATTGGACCGAGCCGCTGCAGCAGGTCGCGGGCAAGGCGCTCGAGGACCTGGTGGCCGCGCGCGAACGCGAAGGCGCGCGCCTGGCCAAGATGCTCCTGGGGCACCTGGAACAATTGCGCGGGCTGGCCGACCAGGCGCGGCCGCTGGTGCCGCAGCTGGTGGAGCAGCAGCGGCAGAGATTCCTGGAGCGCTGGAAAGAGGCCATGGCGCTGTCCGAAGGCGCGGCCACGCCGGAGGCCGCGCAGGACCGGGCGCTGACCGAAGCCACCGCTTTCGCGATCCGCATCGACGTCGCCGAGGAACTGACCCGCCTCACCTCCCACGTCGAGGAGATCGCCCGGCTGATCAGGAAGGGCGGGGAGATCGGCAAGCGGCTGGACTTCCTGATCCAGGAGCTGCACCGCGAGGCCAACACGCTGGGCTCCAAGTCGGCGGCGCTGGAACTGACGCGCATCTCGGTCGACATGAAGGTCCTGATCGAACAGATGCGCGAACAGGTCCAGAACATTGAATGACGGCGGCCGCCTAAAATCCCGTATGGACTACCCCGGCAACCTCTTCGTCGTCGCCGCTCCCAGCGGCGCGGGCAAGTCCAGCCTGGTCAAGGCCCTGCGCGAGCTCGACTCGCACGTGCTGCCCTCCGTGTCGCACACCACGCGGGCGCCGCGCGGCCAGGAAAAGCACGGGCGCGAGTACTTCTTCGTCTCGGACGCGGAGTTCGACCAGATGGTGCTGGCCGACGGCTTCGTCGAGTGGGCCCACGTGCACGGCCGCCGCTACGGCACCTCCAAGAAGGCCGTCGAGGACCGCATCGCCCACGGCGCCGACGTCGTCCTCGAGATCGACTGGCAGGGCGCGCTGCAGATCAAGCGCATCTTCACCAACGCCGTCCTGATCTTCATCCTGCCTCCGAGCTGGGAGGAACTGCGCTCGCGGCTGGAGCGCCGCGGCGAGGACGCGCCGGAGGTGATCGAAACCCGGCTGGCCAATGCGGCCGCCGAACTGGCGCAGGCGAAAGAATTCGATTTCGTTATAATCAACGAGTTATTTGAGCGCGCGCTTTTCGACCTCAAAGCGATCGTGCATTCCCAGCGCCTGAAGTACCTTGCCCAGCGCCGTGCCCGCGCTGAGACCTTCCAGGCCCTCGGCATCTAAGCCCCATTCCTGCCCCGGAGAGATTTCATGGCCCGTATCACCGTCGAAGACTGCCTCGCGAAGATCCCCAACCGCTTCCAGCTGGTGCTGGCCGCGACCTACCGCGCCCGCATGCTGAGCCAGGGCCACGCGCCCAAGATCGAGAGCAAGAACAAGCCGGGCGTGACCGCCCTGCGCGAGATCGCCGAAGGCAAGATCGGCCTGGAAATGCTGAAGAAGGTGCCGGGTTAAAGCTCTGCGTCACCCGGCATCCCGGCGCAGGCCGGGATCCAGCCCCGAATAAAGCACCGCCTCGCGGTGCTTTTTCCTTGGCCCCGCCAGAACGCGTGGCCCCCGCGCTACATTAGGGGCATGAGCGCGGTGCTCCCCCCCAGCACGGGCACGGGCAAGCGGCCCAGCAGCCCCCTCCTCCCCTCACCCGCCGCGGCCAACGCCGCAGCGGCCAGCTTTGCTGCGCTGACGGCCCGGCTGGACTACCTGGACCCGGCCGAAGTCGACCTGGTCCGCAAGGCCTACCGCTTCGCCGACGAGGCCCACCTGGGGCAGATGCGGGCCAGCGGCGAGCCCTACATCACCCACCCGATCGCGGTCGCGGCGCAGTGCGCCGAGTGGAAACTCGACGCCCAGGCGCTGATGGCTGCCCTGCTGCACGACGCGATCGAGGACTGCGGCGTCAACAAGTCCGAGCTGATCGAGCGCTTCGGCGTCGCGGTGGCGGACCTCGTCGACGGCCTCACCAAGCTGGACAAGCTGCAGTTCAACACCCGCGAGGAGAACCAGGCCGAGAGCTTCCGCAAGATGCTGCTGGCGATGGCGCGCGACGTGCGCGTGATCCTGGTCAAGCTCGCGGACCGCACGCACAACATGCGCACGCTGCAGGACGTGCCGCGCGAGAAGTGGCACCGCATCGCCAGCGAGACGCTCGACATCTACGCGCCGATCGCGCACCGGCTGGGCCTGAACACCACCTACCGCGAGCTGCAGGAGCTGTCGTTCAAGTACCTGAAGCCCTGGCGCTACGCGGTGCTGTCCAAGGCGGTGTCCAAGGCGCGCAGCCGCCGCCGCGACCTGATCCAGAAGGTGCACCGCGACGTCGAGAACGCCTTCGAATCGGCGGGCATGAAGGTGCGGATCGCCGGGCGCGAGAAGACGCTCTTTTCCATCTACAAGAAGATGGACGAGAAGCACCTGTCCTTCGCGCAGGTGACCGACATCTACGGCTTCCGCGTGATCGTGCCGACGGTCACCGACAGCTACACGGCGATGGGCCTGCTGCACCAGCTGTACAAGCCGGTGCCGGGCCGCTTCAAGGACCACATCGCCATCCCCAAGATCAACGGCTACCAGTCGCTGCACACCACGCTCGTGGGGCCGTCCGGCGTGAACGTGGAATTCCAGCTGCGCACCGAGGCGATGCACCTGGTGGCGGAGTCCGGCGTGGCCGCGCACTGGCTCTACAAGGCCAGCGTGCCGCAGGACGAAGGCACCGAGCGCCTGGGCACCAAGTGGCTGCAGTCGCTGCTGGACATCCAGAACGAGACGCGCGACGCGGCGGAGTTCTGGGACCACGTCAAGATCGACCTGTTCCCCGACGCCGTCTACGTGTTCACGCCCAAGAGCCAGATCCTGGCGCTGCCGCGCGGCGCGACGGTGGTGGACTTCGCCTACGCGATCCACTCCGACGTCGGCGACCACACGGTGGCCGCGCGCATCAACGCCGCGCAGGTGCCGCTGCGCACCGAGCTGAAGAACGGCGACGTGGTGGAAGTGGTGACGGCGCCGGTGTCGACGCCGAATCCGGCGTGGCTCGGTTTCGTGCGCACCGGCCGCGCGCGCTCCAAGATCCGCCACCACCTGAAGACCCTGGCGCAGGCCGAGTCGCAACAGCTCGGCGAGAAGCTCCTCGCGCAGGCGCTGCGCGCCGAGGGCATGGACAAGCTGCCGGCGGACACGGACGCCTACCACGCGCTGTGGGACAAGCTGCTGCGCTTCACCGGCAACCGCAGCCGCGCCGAGCTGCTCACCGACCTGGGGCTGGGCAAGCGCATCGCCGGCATCGTGGCCAAGCGGCTGATGGTGCTGCTGGCCGAGATGGGCGAAAAGCCGGACGCGCTGCTGATCAGCCGCGAGCGCTTCACCGCGCACGAGAACTTGTCGCAGGGCGGCCTGACGCTCGACGGCAGCGAGAACGCCTCGGTGCAGTTCGCGAGCTGCTGCCGGCCGGTGCCCGGCGACCCGATCCTCGGCTACCTCGGTCGCGGCGAAGGCCTCGTCGTGCACACCGCCGAATGCAGCGTCGCCAAGCGCCTGCAGCACAAGGACGCCGAGCGCTTCATCGGCGTCGAATGGTCGGACGAGCCGGTGCGGCCCTTCGAGACCGGCGTGCTGGTGACGGTGGCCAACGGCAAGGGCGCGCTGGCCCGCGTGGCCGCGGCGCTGGCGCACGCGGAGGCCGACATCACGCACGTCGACATGGACGACGAGGCCAAGCAGGACGCCACGGACCTGCGATTCGTCGTCTCGGTGCGGGATCGCCCGCACCTGGAAGCGGTGCTGCGCAACCTGAAGCGGACGACCAGCGTGATGAACGCGGTGCGGATCCGGCCGGGGCAATAGCCGTCATCCCCGCGCAGGCGGGGATCCAGAGCATCCGCCCCCCGCGTTTCCATGCCCTGGGTTCCCGCCTTCGCGGGAATGACGGTTGTTCAATGCGTCGTCGCGGACGCCGGATACTCCACCTTCAGGATCTCCACTTCCTTCGCCCCGCCCGGCGTCACCAGCCTCACCACGTCTCCCTCGCGCGCCTTGAGCAAGGCCCGCGCGATCGGCGAGATCCAGCTCACCTGCCCCTGCGCGCTGTCCGCCTCGTCGATGCCGAGGATGGTCACGGTGCGCTCGGTGCCGGTGTCCTCTTCCGCATACGTGACCGTCGCGCCGAAGAACACCTGGTCCGCGCCGTGGTGCACCGAAGGATCGGTGACCTCGGCCACTTCCAGGCGCTTGGTGAGGAAGCGGATGCGGCGATCGATCTCGCGCAGCCGCTTCTTGCCATAGAGGTAGTCGCCGTTCTCGGAACGGTCGCCGTTGCTGGCGGCCCAGTGCACCACTTCCACCACCTTGGGCCGCTCGTCGTCGATCAGCTGCAGCAGTTCGGCCCGCAGGCGCGCGTAGCCTTGCGGGGTCATGTAGTTCTTGCCGCCGGCCGGCAGGGGCGGCAGGCCGCCGCCTTCCTCGTCGTCCTCGGAATCGGTCTCGCGCGTGAACGCCTTGCTCATGCGCGAAGGATACCCACGCCGGTCGCCGCGTGACAGGGCCGGCGTCCTACAAGGAAGCCGGGCTGCCGGCGGTCAACCGGCACCTCCGGGTTGTGCGGAATTGGCGATTCCGGCCCGGCGGGCGGGTTTTCCCCTGCAATCGGAGGAGAGCCGCTTGGGGTCCCCTCCCTAGAATCCGCCGCATCACCCATCGGGCGCCGCCCGCACCACACGTGAAGTTCATCCAAGAGCCGCTGCTGGACCTGCCTGCGCTGGACACCGTCGCCGCCGTGCGCCGGCCGCTGGTCGCGGTGCTGCCGTTCCAGGCCGCCAGGGACGACCCCGCGCTGCGCCTGCTCGGAGGCGAAATCGCGGACCTGCTGCGCGACCGGCTCGAACGCGATCCCGCGCTGCAGGCGATCCTGATCAGCTCGGACTTCCTCGCCAAGGCGCCGCCGCATGCGGTGGAACTGATCTGCCGCGAACTGCGCGTGGGCCACCTGATCTCCGGCAAGTGCCACGGCAGCATCGCCGCGCCTTCGCTGTACGTGGAAGTGACGGACACGCGCGACTGGCACATCCACTGGGCCCACTTCTATCGGGAAGACGCGCGCGCGCTGCTCGCCCCCCGCGACGAGACGATGAACGACCTCGTCGCCTCGCTGCGGCGCCTGCTCGTGGAACATCCCGCGCGCTGAGGACCGTTCCGCCGTTCGGGGGATGTTGCCGCCTCTCCCACTGCCTAGCATGGCCGTCCAGAGAGGCAACAACGACATGTCCAGTTACTTCGTCGCACGTCGCGCCCAGCCCGACGGCATCCATGCAGTGCATGACCGCAGCCGCTGTCCGCCGGAGTGCTTCACGGCGGCCACCGAGTACCTCGGTGAGTTCCGCGAGACGACGCAGGCGGTGACCGTGGCGCGCCTGCGTTATGCGCACGCACGTGGCTGCACCTGCTGCGACCCCGTGTTCGCCACGCCGCCCGAACGCGTGCAACTCGCCCTCCTGCGTTCCTGAGCCCACCGATCGCCGGTCGCCGGCGGCGGCCGTCTTCGGGGAAGCCTAGCCCGCGTCCTACGTCAGCCGTGGCGGGGCCCCATCGATACTGGGCCGCACATGCACTGCAGCCCGGTCCTCGCCGCCACACCCGCGGACCCGCGCGAAGCCGCGGAGTCGGCCGGGCTCGTCTACGTGAGCGACGAGGACCGCGGCATCCGGCGCGAGCGCAATGGCGAGGGCTTCGTCTACTTCAAGCCGAATGGCGACCGCCTCACGGACGAAGCGGGGCTGGAGCGCATCCGCAAGCTCGCGGTGCCGCCGGCCTACACCGAGGTGTGGATCTGCACCCGGGCCAACGGGCACCTGCAGGCCACCGGCCGCGACGCGCGCGGCCGCAAGCAGTACCGCTACCACCCGCAGTTCCGCGAGGTGCGCGAGAGCACCAAGTACGAACACATGCTCGAGTTCGCGCGCGCCCTGCCCGCGGTCCGCGCGAAGCTCGCCGAGCATATGGCCTTGCGCGGGTTGCCGCGCGAGAAGGTGCTGGCCACCGTCGTGCACCTGCTGGAAACCACGCTGATCCGCGTGGGCAACGACGACTACGCGAAAGAGAACAAGAGCTACGGCCTCACCACGCTGCGCAACCCGCACGTGAAGGTCGACGGCTCGGAGCTGCGCTTCCAGTTCAAGGGCAAGAGCGGCAAGATCTGGCGCCTGCAGGTGAAGGACCGCCGCATCGCGAAGATCGTGCGCGCCTGCCAGGAGTTGCCGGGGCAGCGGCTCTTCCAATACCAGGACGGCGACCAACTGCGCGAGGTGACCTCCGCCGACGTCAACGCCTACCTCAGGGAGATCACCGGCAGCGACATCACGGCCAAGGACTTCCGCACCTGGGCGGGCACGGTGATGGCGGCCATGGCGCTGCAGGAGTTCGAGGCCTTCGACACCCAGGCCGTGCAGAAGAAGAACCTGAAGGCCGCGATCGAGCGCGTGGCCTCGCGCCTGGGCAACACGCCGACGATCTGCCGCAAGTGCTACATCCACCCGGAGGTGCTCAACGCCTACGTCGAAGGCAAGCTGCTGCTGGAGGTGAAGCGTGAGGCGGAGAGGGAACCGAAGGAAGACCTCGCGCGCCTCAAGCCGGAGGAGGCGGCGGTTCTGGCGATGCTGGAGAAGAGGCTGCAGCGCACGCTGGAGGGAGCGCTGCAGGAGAGTTTGACGATGGTGAAGAAGCGCAGGAAACGATGAATCGTCATCCCCGCGGAGGCGGGGATCCAGGGCGTTGAAAAGCAGAAAGCGGCCAACGGCCGCTTTTTTCCGAAAGCCCTGGGTTCCCGCCTGCGCGGGAATGACGGGGTTCAGTAGGCTGCGCCCGCCTTTACCGCCACCTGCGGCCCGCGTCCGAACTCCGCCGCCAGCTTGCGCGCCGCATTCGCATACATCAGCACGTCGACCCCCGTCGCCACGAACGTCGCACCCAGTTCCAGGTAGCGACGCGCGAGCTGGTTGTCGCTGGTCAGGATGCCGGCGGCCTTGCCGCTCTTGACGATGCGGCGGATCGCATCCTCGATCGCTGCCTGCACTTCCGGATACCCCGGCTTGCCGCGATGGCCCAGCGAAGCCGACAGGTCGGCCGGGCCGATGAACACGCCGTCGATGCCCTCCACCGCGCAGATCGCGTCCAGGTTCTTCAGCGCCGTCACGGTCTCGGCCTGCGCCAACAGGCAGACCTCGTCGTCGGCCACGTCGAGATACTCGCTGCGCTGGCTCCAGCGCGAAACACGGCCCACCGCGCTGCCGACGCCGCGGATGCCGCCGGGCGGATAGCGGGTGGCGCGCACCAGCTGCTGCGCCTGCTCCGCCGTGTCCACCATCGGGATCAGCAGGTTCTGCGCGCCGATGTCCAGCAGCTGCTTCACCAGCGCCACTTCACCGGCCACCGCACGCACGACCGGCTGCGAGCGATAGGGCGCGACCGCCTGCAGCGCGGCCAGCGTGCTGCGCAGGTCGTTGGGCGCGTGCTCGCCGTCGATCAGAAGCCAGTCGAAGCCGGCGGTGGCGCTCACCTCCGCCAGGTAGGGGTCGGCCATCGACAGCCACAGGCCGACCTGCGGCTGCTTGGCCGCCAGGGCCTTCTTGAAGGGATTACCGGGATTCAACGCAGGCCTCCTTGGCACAGGTACTTCACATGCAGGTAGTCGTCGAGCCCGTGGCGCGAACCCTCGCGGCCATAGCCGGACTCCTTGACGCCGCCGAAGGGCGCGGCTTCCGCGGCCAGCGCGCCTTCGTTGATGCCGACGATACCCGTTTCGAGGCGCTCGGCAACGCGCCAGATCCGCGCCGGATCCTGCGAGTAGAAGTACGAAGCCAGTCCGAAAGGCGTGTCGTTGGCGAGGCGCACGGCCTCGTCTTCGTCACGGAAGGTGAACACCGGCACCACGGGGCCGAAGGTCTCCTCGCAGGAGAGCTCCATCGCGGGGGTCGCGTCGACCAGCACCGTGGGCGCGTAGTAGTGCCCCGCACCGACGCCTTGCAGGCGCTGGCCGCCGGCCACGGCCCTGGCGCCCTTGGCGACCGCATCGCGCACGTGGCGATCGATCTTGTCGACCGCGCGGGCGTTGATCATGGGGCCGATCTGCGATCCGGCATCCGTCGCCGGCCCGACCTTCAGCGCCGACACGCGCGCCGCCAGCTTGTCGACGAAGCGCGCATGCACGGCCTCGTGCACGTACACGCGGTTGGGGCAGACACAGGTCTGGCCGCCGTTGCGGAACTTGGAGACCATCAGGCCTTCGACCGCGGCGTCGAGGTCGGCGTCCTCGAACACGATGAAGGGCGCATTGCCGCCCAGCTCCAGCGACAGCTTCTTCAGCGTGTCGGCGGAAGCGCGCGCGAGGTGCTTGCCCACCGGCGTGGAGCCGGTGAAGGTGATCTTGCGCACGCGGGAATCCTTCAGCCACACGTCGACCACTTCCGGCGTGCGCTCGCGCGAAGCCAGCACCAGGTTGATCGTGCCGGGCGGGAAGCCGGCTTCGTGCGCCAGTTGCACCAGGGCGGCGGCCGTGAGCGGCGTGTCTTCGGCGGGCTTGGCGACCACCGTGCAGCCGGCGGCCAGCGCGGGCGCCAGCTTGCGCGCGATCATCGCCAGCGGAAAGTTCCAGGGCGTGATCGCCGCGACCACGCCGACCGGCTCCTTCACGGCCATCAGCTTCTTGCCGCGCACCGGCTCGGGGATCACGTCGCCGTGCGTGCGCGTCGCCTCCTCGGCGAACCACTCGACGTAGGAAGCGCCATAGAGCACTTCGCCGCGCGCCTCGGCCAGCGGCTTGCCCTGCTCGCTGGAGATGATCTTCGCCAGGTCTTCCTGGTGCGCGACGATCAGGTCGTTCCACTTCTTCAGCAGCTGCGCGCGTTCGCGCCCGGTGCGCTCGCGCCAGGCGGGAAAGGCGGCCTGCGCCGCGTCGAGCGCCGCCTGTGCGTCGGCGGCATTGCTGTCGGCGACCTGCGCGATCGCCTGCAGCGTGGCGGGATCGGTGACCGCGAGCTCGCGGCCATCGCGGGCGGCGAGCCATTCACCGTTGATGAAGTTCTTGGTACGCAGCAGTTCGCCGCGCTTCAGTGTGCCCAGCATGGAGGACTCCAGAAGTTTCGTCATTCCCGCGGAGGCGGGAATCCAGGGCGTCCAGGAAGCCCTGGTTCCCCGCCTTCGCGGGGATGACGGGGATGGCGGGGATGACGGAGAAATTAACTGACGATGCCCAGATGCCAGGGCACGAACTCGTTGTCGCCGAGGTTCAGCAACTCCGACTTCGTCTTATCCCCCGAAGCATGCTTCAGGATCGCGTCGAAGATGCGCTGGCCCATCTGCTCCACGTCCACCTCGCCGTCGAGGATGGCGCCGCAGTTGATGTCCATGTCGTTCTTCAGCTTCGTGAACATCGGCGTGTTCGTCGCCAGCTTGATCGTCGGCGCCGGCTTGGAGCCGAACATCGAGCCGCGGCCGGTGGTGAAGCAGATCAGGTTGGCGCCGCTGGCGATCTGGCCGGTCGCCGCCACCGGGTCGTAGCCCGGCGAATCCATGAAGACGAAGCCGTTGGTGTCGATCGGCTCGGCGTACTCGTACACGCCCTGCAGGGGCGTGGTGCCGCCCTTCATGGCGGAACCCAGCGACTTCTCGAAGATGTTCGCCAGGCCGCCCGCCTGGTTGCCCGGGCCGACGACGCCGTTGAACTGGCCGTTGTGCCCGCGGGTGTATTCCTCCCACCAGGCCAGGCGATCGAGCAGCTTCTGGCCGACTTCCGGCGTGACCGCGCGGCGCGTCAGCATGTATTCGACGCCGTGGATCTCCGGCGTCTCCGACAGGATCGCGGTGCCGCCATGGCGCACCAGGATGTCCATCGCCGCGCCCAGCGCGGGATTGGCCGTGATGCCGGAGAAGCCGTCGGAACCGCCGCACTCCAGGCCGATCTTGATGTGGCTCGCGCTCACCGGCTGCCGCTGGTACGCATTGGCCAGCGGCAGCATCGCCTCGATCGCCTCGATGCCGGCATCGATCGTTTCCTGCGTGCCGCCCACTTCCTGCATCACCATCGTGCGCAGCAGGCGGCCCTTCTCCAGGCCCTGCGAGTCGACCAGGTCGGCGACCTGGTTGCGTTCGCAACCGAGGCCGACGATCAGCACGCCCGCCAGGTTGGGATGGCGCGCATAACCCGCCAGCGTGCGGCGCAGCAGGTCGAAGTGCGGGCTCGGCGAGGACATGCCGCAGCCGGTGGTCTGCGGGAAGGCCGCGACGCCGTCGACGTTGGGATAGTCCTTCAGCCGCTCCGGCGTGAAGTGCGCGGCGATGCGGCTGATCACCGTCGCCGAGCAGTTCACCGACGACAGGATGCCGATGAAGTTGCGCGTGCCCACGCGGCCGTCCTCGCGCACGTAACCCATGAAGGTCGCGCGCTCGGCTTCCGGCAGGTACTGCACCGGCTTCACGTCCAGGCCGAAGCCGGGATCGCGGTCGAAATCGACCAGCTTGAGGTTGTGCGAGTGCACGTAGTCCCCCGGCTCGATGTCGCGCGCCGCCACGCCGATCACGGCGTTGTACTTGCGCACCGGCTCGCCCTCGGCGATGCGGCGCGCCGCGATCTTGTGGCCCGCGGGAACCTGCGCGCGCACCTTCACGTCGAACTCGGGCAGCGCCTGGCCCAGGGCCAGCGGCGCCTTGGCCACCAGGACGTTGTCGTCCGGGTGCAGGCGGATCAGGGGACTTCCGTTCATGAAATAAATATCCTCTCCCAGGCTTGTCCGCGATGCGGCCGGCGCCTCCCCTCTCCGCAAGCGGAGAGGGCCCGCGCCTTCGGGCGGCCGTGCGGCACGGTCAACCCTTTTCCAGCAGTTCCTTGAGCTTCAGGCGCTGGATCAGCTGCGTCTCACGCTCGTACACCTGGCCGACGTACTTCTTGTAGTCGGGGCCGTCGAGGTACATCACGGGCGCGTCGATCCTGGCGGCCACCGCCTTGAACTCGTCGCTGTTGACGGCGAAGCGGAAGGCCTCGCGCAGCTTCTTCTCCACGTCGGCCGGCAGGCCGGCGGGCGCGCCGATGCCGTTGGGGGCGTCGACCACGACCTTGTAGCCCAGCTCCTTGAGCGTCGGCGTGTCCTTGAAGCGCGGCGTGCGCTGCTCGCCCCAGGTGGCCAGCAGGCGCAGCTTGCCGGCTTCGACGTGCGGGGCCCAGGAGCTGGAGTCCGCCAGCATGTCGACCTGGCCGCCCAGGGTGTCGTTCAGCGCCGCGGAGCCGCCCTTGTAGGCGATGGCGTTCAGCTGGATGCCGGCGGCCATGGCGAATTCCTCCATGCCCACGTGCGTGGCGCCGCCGACGCCGGCGTGCGCGTAGGTCACCTTGCCGGGGTTGGCCTTGGCGTAGGCGACCATCTCCTTCAGGCTCTTGAACTTCGACTCGGGCAGCACCGCGATGCCGAAGGTCTGGCCGGAGGTGCGGGCCAGGAAGGTGAAGTCCTTGCGCGGATCGGCCTGCAGGCTGCCGAGCTGCGAGAAGCGGGTGACGGAGATCGGGATCTGGCCGATGGTGTAGCCGTCCGGCCTGGCCGCGGCGATCGCCTTGGCGCCGATCATGCCGGCGGCGCCGGCGCGGTTGTCGACGGCGATGGGCTGCTTCAGCACGCGCGAGGCGACCTGGCAGATGGCGCGCATCGAGGCGTCGGCGGTGCCGCCCGCCGGCCAGGGGCAGATGAACTGGATCGGACGCGACGGGAATTCCTGCGCGCTGGCGAAGCCGGGCAGCAGCAGGCCGGCGGCGCCGGCGGCAGTGCCCAGCAGCAGGCTGCGGCGCGGCACCAGGATCTCTTGGGTCATTGTCTTCCTCGCGGGAATGGTTGGATGGAAAAGCACGGGCGCCCTCCCTGGGGCGCCTCGCGCCGCGATTGTTCCCCGTCCGGACATAACGATCCAATCGATTTCCGGAATCGCTTCATGAGCTGCTGGTTATGTACCATCGCGGGATGGCCCAGATCGACCGCGTCCTGCGTTCCAACATCAAGCTGCGACACCTGCAACTGGTGGTGGCTCTCGACGAGTTCCGGCACCTTGGCCGCACCGCCGAATTCCTCTCGGTGACGCAACCGGCCGTGTCCAAGATGCTCAGCGAAGTCGAGAACATGCTGGGCCTCACGCTCTTCGAGCGCTCCACCCGCGGCAGCGAACCCACTGCGAGCGGCCGCTCCATCGTGCGCTTCGCCCGCTCGGTGCTGGCCGAATACGAGCGCACCCGCGACGAGATCGCCGCGGAGGAAAGCGGCGCCGCCGGGCGCACGCGCGTCGGCTCGATGGTGGTGGCGCTACCCACCCTGCTGGGACGCGCCGTCGAATTGCTGAAGCAGCGCTCGGCGCAGGCCACCGTGCTGGTGGAGGAAGGCGACCTCACGCGACTGCTGCCGCGGCTGCGCCTCGGCGAACTCGACCTCTTCGTGGGCCGCCTCGAACCGGGCTACGCCGCGCCCGACCTGGACACCGAAGCGCTGTACAACGAGCCGATGATGGCGGTGGTCGCGCCCGGTCATCCGCTCGCGGCCAGGGCCAGGGTCGGCTGGCAGGACCTCGCGCAGCTGCCCTGCGTGCTGCCGCCGCCCTGGGCATCGCTGCGCGTGAAGCTGGAGCAGCAGTTCCACAGGCACGGCCTGGCGCCGCCCACCGACCTGGTGGAGACCGCCTCCTTCCTCGCGCAGCTCGCCTTCGTGCAGCGGCGCGGCGCGGCGGGCTTCATGGCGCAGTCCGTGGCGCGCTACTTCGAGTCCACCGGCAGCGTGCGCGTGCTCAAGCTCGCGGTGCCGGTGGAGCTGCCCTCGATCGGCCTGATCACTATGCGTGGACGGCCGCTGACGACCACGACGTCGCAGCTGATGGAGTGCCTGCGGCAGGCTGCTGCCGAATCAGGTGCCGGCACTTCACCAGGATCCGCAGCACCTCGGCGACGCTCCACGCCTGCGCGACGCACCCGCGCGGGGTGAACGGCGGCTCGGCGTCGAAGATCTCGCTGATCGATCCGATGCACGCCTCGCCCAGGTGCGCGGCGAAGCCGTCGATCAGCTGCTCGATGCCGTGGCCGTCTTCCGGGTGCACCTTCAGCCAGGCGTCGGCGAAGGGACCGGCCAGCCAGCCCCACACCGTGCCCTGGTGGTACGCGGCGTCCCGCGCGCGCAAGTCGCCGTCGTAGGTCGGCTTGTAGTCGGGATGGCCGGGCGCGAGCGAGCGCAAGCCCACCGGCGTGACCAGCAGGCGCTGCGCGACGTCCAGCACGCTGCGCCAACGCTCGGGGTCCAGCACCGGGTTCGGCAGCGCGATGGAGAACACCTGGTTGGGGCGGATCGCGGGATCGTCGCCGCCCTCGCCGTCGACCAGGTCGTACAGGCACCCGGTCTGCGGATTCCAGAAGCGCCGGTTGAAGTTCTCGTAGACGCGCTGCGCGTGCTGCGCCATCTCGTGCGCGCGCTGTTCCTCGCCCTCCTCGCGCAGCCAGCGCTCCATCAGCCGCAGCGCGTTGTAGAACAGCGCGTTCAGTTCCACGGTCTTGCCGCGCCGCGGCGTCACCACCCAGCCATCCACCTTGGCGTCCATCCAGGTGAGCTGGTAGCCCTCGGCGCCCTGCTTCAGCAGGCCGTCGCGATGGTCGACGCCGATGTTGAAGCGCGTGCCGCGCAGGTGGTGTTCGACGATCGACAGGAAGGTCGGGATCGCATGCCGCAGCGTGAGCCGGTCGCCCGTGGCCTGCACGTAGCGGTCCATCGCGTGGAAGAACCACAGCGTGGCGTCGGCCGTGTGGTACAGGCCTTCGTTCTGGCCCTCGGGGAACATGTTGGGGATCAGGCCGTCCTTCACGTAGTGCAGGAAGGTGCGCAGGATGTAGCCCGCTTCCGCATGGCGGCCGGTGGTGAGCGTCAGGCCTTCCAGGCTGATCATCGTGTCGCGGCCCCAGTCGGTGAACCAGTGGTAGCCGGCGATCACCGTGCGCGCCTGGTCGCCTTCGGCGAGCGCGCGGGCCGCATCGGCCTGGCGGCTGAAGGGCGCGATGATGAACTGGTCGGCGGCCAGCACCAGTTCGGCGGCGCGGCCGTTGCGCGCGGCCGGGTCGGCCTGTTCGAGCAGCCGCTCGCGGCGCGCGTGTTCGGCGCCCAGCGCCTGCTGCGGCGTCATGGCGTGGATCGTGTCCCAGCTCTCGGTGGACGCGATCAGCGTGCATTCCTCGCCCGGTCCCAGCTCCGCGCGGAAGCGGCCGGGCGTCCACACGCGGCCGCGCGCCGCGTAGCCGCGCGCCGCCTCGATGCGATAGAAGAACTCCTCGAAGTTGCCGCCTTCCAGCACCAGCTGCGGATCGCGTCCGAGCATGGTCATGCGCAGCGGCGGCAGGTGCGGATTCTGTTCGGAGTGCACCTCGAAGCGCTGGTTCATCACGTGCAGGCGGCAGGGCTCGTCGTAGCCCTCTTCCACCGGCAGTTCGTGGCCGCGGAAGTGCAGGCGCGGCCGCAGGATCAGGCGCGCGCCGTGGCTGCCCGCGGTCATGCGGTAGTTCACGTGCACGGTGTTCTGGCCGTAGGGCAGCAGGATGCGCTTCTCGATCACGACCTCGCCCACGCGGTAGGTCCACACGGGCAGGCCCATCTCGAGGCGGAACTCGGTGAGCACGTCCGGCATTTCGAACGACTGCTCGGGGCGTTCCTCGCCGGCCAGGCGGATGGTGCGGCGATCGGGCAGGCGCACCCACTCGCCGAGGTGGCTGAGCATCACGGTGCGGCCGATCGGCGTCGGCAGCGCCGCGATCAACAGGCCGTGGTAACGCCGCGTGGCCACGCCGGCAACGGAACCGGAGGCATAGCCGCCGAGGCCGTTCGTGACGAGCCACTCGCGCGTGAGCAGCTGTTCGGGGCTTTCATTCCTGCCCGTCCAGGGCACCTTGTTCAGGATGGCTTCGGCCAACGTCTTCCTCCTCCAGAGGTTCGGGAAAGAGCACGGCGAGCGCGTGTGCCGGCAATCGCCAGCCGTGCTCGCCATCGGGTTCGATCATTCCGTTGCCGCCCCAGCGCGGCTCCTCGCTGTGCCACAGCAGCTTCCAGCGGCAGCCCTGCGGCGGCGCCAGCAGCGGCTCGGGCATGGGCTGCAGCGGCAGCGTCGCACCGAGGTTCACGACGACCAGGCGCGTGTCGCCCGCATCGCCCAGGAAGCGCAGCAGGAAGGCCTCGGGGCCCAGCACCGCGCCGTGCATGCGCGCGCTGTCCTGCAGCGCGAACACCGGGTCCTCGCGGCGCAGGCGCAGCAGCTCCTTGTGCATCGCCAGCACGTGCGCATTGCTTTGCCGTTCCGAGTGGTCCAGCTTGCATCGCCGGAAGGTCCCTTCATCCGCGGGGATGGCGAGCAGCTTGCCACCGTCTTCGCTCGCGATGTTGGGAAACTGGGTCATGAAGTCGTGCCGCCCCTTGCGAACCAGCACGTCGAGCTCGTCCTCGTGGCGCGCGAAGTAGAGGAAGGGCGCGCTCGCCGCGAACTCCTGGCCCTGGAACAGCAGCGGCGTGGCGGGCGTCAGCAACAGCAGCGCCGTGAGCGCGCGATGGCGGCCCGGCGAGGTGAGCTGGTGCAGGCGCTGGCCGCGCGCGCTGTTGGCGACCTGGTCGTGGTTCTGCAGGAACTGCACGAAGGCTTGCGCCGGCAGGTCCAGCGCCGGATGGCCGCGCCGCTTCTTCTGCCAGCCGTAGTACTGGCCCTGGTACAGGAAGCCCCACTTCAGCGAGGAGATCAATTCCTGCGGCGTGCCGCGCGTCTCCGAGTAGTAGGCCTCGCCGGCGCCGATCGCGGCGACCGTCGCACTGTGGTGGAAGTCGTCGTTCCACAGTGCATCGAGCCCCATGCCGCCGCGGTCCACCGGCCGGGCGAGTTCGGCGTGCTGCGGTTCGTTCTCCGCCACGAGGTAGATGCTGCGATGCGCCGCTGCGGCCCGCGCGCGCTCCGCGATCTCCGCCACGATGTGCTTGCCGCTCGCATCGAACAGGCACTGCGTCGCATCGAGGCGCAGGCCGTCGAAATGGAACTCCGAGATCCAGTACGCCGCGTTGCCGGCGAAGAATTCGCGCACCGGGGCGCTGTGCTCGCCGTCGAAGTCGATCGCATCGCCCCACTCGTTCTCGTAGCGGCCGGTCAGGTAGTGCGGCGAAAAGCGCGGCAGGTAGTTGCCGCTCGGCCCGAAGTGGTTGTAGACGACGTCGTGGATCACCCCGAGCCCCACGGCATGCGCGCGGTCGATGAAGTGCCGCAGTTCGTCCGGCGTGCCGTACAGGCGCGTCGGCGCATACAGGTGGACGCCGTCGTAGCCCCAGCCGAAGGGGCCGTTGAACTCGTTCACCGGCATCAGTTCGAGCACGGTGATCCCGACGTCCCTCAGGTACTCGAGATGTCGTTCCGCCGCGGCATAGGTGCCCTCCGGCGTGAAGGTGCCGACGTGCAGTTCGTACAGCACCTGGCCGCGCGCCGTGATCCCCGGCCAGCGGCCATCGCTCCACTCGAACGCGGCGGGATCGACCACTTCGGAAGGACCGTGCGGCCCTTCGGGCTGCCAGCGCGAGGCCGGATCGGCGAAGGCCTCCTTGCGATCCAGCCGGAAGCGGTAGCGCGTGCCGGGCCGCGCCTGCGCACCCCAGCCGGAGAAGTAGCCGCCGGTTTCGGCATCCAGGCGCAGCGCGCGCGCAGCATCGGGGCCTTCGAACGCCACGTCCACTTCGCGCGCCGCCGGGGCCCACACGCGGAAATGCGTTCCCTGCCCGGGCCGGAATTCGGCGCCGGCCGGAAGGCGCCTCGTCGTGCTTTGCATGGCCTTTGCTTCGTCCCGCATTCCTCGGGCATCATCAAGCACCGCACGCAACCGTTGCCGTAGGAGACCAGCCCGTGAATCAGCCGATGACATGGACGCGGCGCACCATGGTGGGTGCCACGCTCGCGCTGGCCGCGCCCTTCGCGGGTGCGCAGGCCTTTCCCAACCGGCCCTTGCGCATCCTGGTCGGCTACGCAGCGGGCGGCGGTGTCGACGCGATGGCGCGCATGCTCGCGCAACGCCTGCCCGCGGCGCTGGGGCAGCAGGTGGTGGTGGAGAACCGCGCGGGGGCCTCGGGCATGATCGCCGCCGAAGCGGTGGCCCGCTCCGCGCCGGATGGCTACACCCTGTTGATGGGCGAGACCGGCATGCTGATCACCTCGCACCTGCAGCCGCGCGCGAACCTCGATCCGATCAAGTCCTTCACGCCCGTGGCCGGCGCTTTCGTCGCGCCGCTGATGGTGGTGGTGAACAACGAACTGCCGGCGGCGACGCCGCAGGAGCTGATCGCGCTCCTGAAGAAGAATCCCGGCAGGTATTCCTATGCGACCTCGGGCGTCGGCACGGTGCACCACCTGGGCTTCGAGCTGATGAAGGCACGCACCGGCGCCTTCATCGTGCACATCCCCTATCGCGGCGCGGCGCAGATCCTCCCGGACGTGATCAGCGGCCAGGTGCCGATCGGCGTGGTGAGCGCCGCCGCGGGACTGGCGCAGGCACGTTCGGGCCGCGTGCGCGCGATCGCGTTGATGAACACCGGCAAGCTGGCGGGAGCCGAGAACGTGCATGCGATGGCCGACGCGCTGCCCGGTTTCAACGTCGCGCCGCGCGTGATGCTGCTCGCGCCCGCCGGCACGCCGCAAGCGGTGGTCGACAAGCTCGATGAAGCGGTGCGCGGCGTGCTGGAAAGCAGCGACCTGCGGCAAACGGCCGCGCAACAGGGCGCCGTGCCGGCCTACATGCCGCAGGCGGCGCTCGCCACGGCGCTCGCGGGCGAGTCCGCGGAATGGGCCCGGATCATCAAGGCGCAGAACATCGCGGCGCAATAGGCGGCGGCCTCACGGGGAAGCGGCGCTCTCCTGCGGAGGTGACTGCGTCGGGATGCCTTGGCTGGCGCGCTGCGCGGCGCGGCGCTCGCGGCTGATGTCGCTGAGGGAGCTGAAAAGGAAGGTGCCCTGGTGCAGGCCGATGCCCGCGTACCACTGGCAATAGGCCGAATCGCCGCTCACCGCCCTCACCACCATCGGCGGTCCGCCCGACCTGAGCCGGACCACGTCCCCTGCTTCGAACTGCTCGTCGTGTTGCACCGGCGGATTCTCCCGTGGGGCGCTGCGCGGCAGCCCTGGCATTGCGCCCCACGTGGGCGTAGGACATGCCGCACAGGGACGCGCGGGTCGAACTTTCGGCTTCGCACGGGCTCGCCGATGTTCGCGGCGCACCATCGATGCTGGCTGGACCTGGGCCCACTACCTAGTCTACTTGGAGGTGTCGGACCGAGCCGATGCTCCCTAAGATCGCGCGCTTACACGCGGCAACAGCGTGGCGCAGGGGGTTACATGGTGGAGAGACTTCTCGATGCGGCCGGCCGGGCCGGCGAAGTGCAGCTGCTGCTCGCAGCCTTGTCGGTGTTCGCCTGCATCGCATTTGCAGTGGTGACGGTGGTGCGCTGGGCTCCCGACTACCTGGGCATGGCAGCGGCCCTCCTGCGCTGAGAGAAGACACATGGTCGACTCGGGAGCGGCACGACGGTGCATGCCCAAGAAAAACGGGCTAGATGCATGAACATCTAACCCGTTGATCTAGAACCGAAATTCTGGTGCGGCTGGCAGGATTCGAACCCACGACCCCTTGGTTCGTAGCCTGCTCTGAAGAACAAGGGGCCATGTAGATCAACGGGTTACGGGCGTCCATACCATCCGTTGTGACGAAGAGCGCCTAGGGGCGTCGGAACGAGTCACGCAGAAGTCACGCAGCAACCACGTCACCTGCGGGAGGATCTCGCTGCTGCATCAGCGCCCGCGGCGACCTTCTCAGGCAGGTCGTTCTTCCAACTGTCGCGGATCTTGAACGAGCTCAGCACCAGCCCAGCCTTCTTGCCGCGGACAACGGCGGCATCGAACACGCTGAACCGAATGTCGTCCTTCTGTCTCGGGTCGGCGTAGATCACGAACTCGCCGGCACCGTTCTTCAGCTGCTTGGTGTAGGACCTCTTGCGATCGTCGACGTTGATCTGGAAGCCGAGACTGAACAGCCGTTGCTCGGCCCACTTCAGGCTGAAGTCGCCCTCGGCCGGGCGCGCGCCCTTCCAGAACAGGTTCTCGTCGACAAGAAGCGGGCTGTCCTTGGGGCCCAAGATGTAGACGGTCTCGACCTTTCGCCGCGCCTCCAGTGCCACGTGCTCCTGGTTCCGCGCCTCTTCTTCGCCCGAAGAGAACTCGCCGTTCCAGTGCACTCGCGCAAGCCCCATGACAGCACGCATCACGATGCACTGATGCGTTCGACCATAGCCGATCAGGTGCCGCCGAAGTCCTTCAGGAAACGCGAACCCCTGCTCGTAATAGCTCTGAGCTCCTTGACGGCAGAGAGGGCAGTTCGCTCGGGCGCCGAAAAGGTCGGGCCTCGTGTCTTCCCCAAGCGGCTCGGTCCACTCGATGATCTTCTCGACGACATCTGCCTCCCACCCTCGGGAGGCAGCGCGGGTCTTGCACGAAAAGTACGAGCGAAGAAGGTCGCCGAACTGATCGGGCGCGAGGGAGATGATGTCCCATCGCGCCATGAACAGGTCTTGCCGCAGCTGCCGCTCGACGGGAGTTTCGTTCGGCGGAGGTGGATGCAGCCGCACGGTCTCCTCCTAGCATGCTGCTCGAATCGGGGCCTTCTGAGGTGCCGCAGTATAGGCGTGCGTAGTTGCGTAGCACCCTCCAAATGGCCTAAGACTTTCGTCTGAACATCTAGATGGTGATCGCGATGCAAGCGACCGCGTGGCCCCTGCGTGCGCCCCTTGGCGCCGAGCGGAGCTGGCCAGAACTCGACGCCCCAACTGATCTCCTGGGCAGGCAATGAGTTCAAGTTCGATCTTTAACACTACTGCCCGGCACCTGTAGGCGCGGTCCTACGATGTGCTCGGCTATAACCCTACTGCATTTCATGATCGATGCACATTCAATGTGCGTCGTCGTTAGTCGCCCGCTGGGCAGCATGAGGAGATGTATGGCGGGCGCGTTCCCCGTGCTGATCATCGAGGACTCGCAACATATGCAGAGTGCATTGCGAGACCTCGTTCAAAGCGTCGGCCACTTCCGTGTGGTCAAGACAGCTACGGGCGAAACGAATGCGACCGATTGGCTGCAGCAGCACTGCCCGTGGAAGGTCGCCATCGTCGATCTGATGCTTGCAGAGGGCTCTGGCTTTGGCGTGGTGCGGCGGTGCAAAAGCGAAAAGCCGGACGGCAAAGTCGTCGTCTTTAGCGAGTTTGCCTCCCCAGCGGTGAAAGAGCGCTGCCTGGCGTTGGGCGCGGACGCTGCGTTCCTCAAGTCCGAACTGAAGTCGTTCATCCACTACCTCGAGGGTGTTGGCAATTCCGCCTAAGCGACCATGAACGAAACACCAGAGATCGAAAAGGGAATGGTGGTCCGCCTCAAGAGCGGCGGGCCACCATTGGTGGTGCGCTCCGTGACCACCAACGAGGCCTACTGCGAGTGGTTCACAGAAACAGAACGACGTCAGGGCACGTTCTTGCTGAAGACGCTGGAGGTCGTCGAAGCGGCTCCGCCATCGGCAACCGCTTAGGGGCCGGTGCTTGCATTGAGGCCCGTTCGCTCCCGCTTTCCGGGCATGCGGGGTTTCCGCAACAGTCAACGCTACGCTCATCGCCCAATACTGGGCAGACGCGGTGTTCGCATGCCAACATTCCGCCCCGGAGAAGGGGAGGAACCTTTTGGGCTTCAGATCGCTGTTTTCGCGGTGGGCACACGCATTCACGAGGCGCCCGCAGCAGACAGAACCCATGCGGTGGATCGCCTACCGCCTGAGGCGATGGCCGAAGATCGACGGCGCGCCGAATCGAACCGAGTTGCTGCGAGCACTATCCGTCATGACCCACAGGCCGGTGACCGCGACTTGGTTCGCGCACCAAGTGGGCTGGAAGGTCGTCGCGGCGCGCGCGTACCTGGATGAATTGGTGCAGCACGGGACAGCCACAAAGGATCTTCACTGAGCGATGGCGACGTCCGTAGCCGCATTCCTTCGCGACATGCTTGCGCATATGTGGGCAGAGACTCAGCCCTGCGACGAGCCGGATACGGTCATCGATTCCGATGATTACGACGATCGGGTCGCGCTCGAACCCAACGAAAGCCAGCAAGGCCGCACGCGGGGCGAGTGATCTGCATCACCGTCGGTCGTGCCGCGCCGCCTCACGATCCGCTCCATGCGGCGAGTGCGAACAACAGGAAGCGCATGGGTTCTCCGGTTAGGCCAGGGATGAAGGACAGGGGCAGTCGCACGGCGCGCACTGGTCGGGCACCGCGTTTGCAGGGTCGGAGGCCGGATCGGCGAAGACGCGCACGGCCAGATGCCAGAGCCACGCTCGCGGCGGCCACATGCCGTCTTCGCGGCAGATGCGGTGGAAGAGCGCGTCCGCCTCGGCGCGGTGCTTGTGATCCAGAAGACCCATCCGCATCAGCTGGTAGAGCGCGTCGTGGTCCAGCGAGCCGCGCATGGAGCTCTTGCTGTCGTAGGTCGGCCCGCTGGCGCCATCCCACGCGTAGCCGGCGCTGATGGTCAGCGTGCCGTCCTTGTCCAGCGCGATCCAGTCGGTGACGACCGGCCGATCCGGTTTGATGCCGGTGCGCTCGACGTGCGGCCGGCGCAGCTGGTACTTGTAGCCGGTGCCGTACTGGATGCAGCTCACCCGCCGCTCCCGCCGCCATGCGCAGCAGCGACCAGCTCGCACGCGCGGTAATAGGCGCTGACCTCGCTGAGGGTGGCGAACTGGCGCGACTTGAGCAGCCTACCCAGCCAGCCGCGGCGGATTGGCACACGCATGCCTGGCGAGTCCGGATGCCAAAGGAGCACGACGGGGCTCACTTCCTCGTCCCCAGCGGCGTGTCGCTGCGATACGTGATCGCAGCATCGACGTTGATGGACAGGCCTGCGCAGCCGGAGAGCAGCAGGGCGGCAAGGATCAGCGTGGCGCGTTTCATGGCGTCCTCCAGTGCTTCTTCACGGTCGACGGCGGGGGCGGCGCGTGCAGTGCGCGGCGAGCGGTGAAATGGCCGGACAACTCGCCGCCGGCTCCGCAGGTGCAGGACCAGCGCGGCGACTGCCCTTGCTGCGCGTACTCCGCGGGATAGGGATCGCCGCACTTCGGGCAGTCGGCGCCGGCGTGCTTCGTGGTCATGCGCTGCCCTCATCCAGCTGCACGCGGTGCAAGATCTGGCCGTAGACGAAGGCTTCGTCTTTCGGGCGGGCCTCGGCGAGCTCGATGTAGAAGGCACCCTGCAGGCTGTTCAGCGCGCGCAGCATCACCTTCTTGCCATCGGCGCCGCGCCAGCGCATGAACGCCTTGAAGGCTTCCACCGTGACCGGGCCCACGTCCGCATCCACGAACAGGTCCGCGTAGCGGCTGCCGTTGGCGTTGAACACGTTCAGCGCGCGCTGGAAGAACTCCGCCGCTCGGTGCGGGCCCATGTTCACGCCGGTGTCGATCAGCTCCAGGCCGACCTGCGCGTCCACCGCGGCGATGCGGTCGAAATTCGGGCGGATGATGTAGCGCCGGCGGTAGATCTCGCGAGCCAGCGCCAGCGGCAGGTCCCGCATGTCGTCCTGGTAGCCGTTCGATCGCGCCACGGCCTGCGTGATGCCGTAGCGGGTTGGCCCGCCGCTGTCGGCCGGGTGGTCGACGTAGCCGCCGGCGGGATCTGTGCGCCAGCCGGGGGCCTCGTTGTCGAGGATCGCGTCGATGCTGGATTCGTAGTTCACGTCGGGCCCTTTCCCACGAAGTGCGACAGCGCCCAGGTGGCCGCACTTCCGAGCGATGCCGACGCGCCTCCCAGCAGCATCAGCACCTTCCAGCCGCCCTTGGCCTCGGCCATCTGCAGTTGCATGGACTGGATAGCCGTGCTCATGGTCGCGACGGTCTCGGTCAGCAGCCGGTTCGACTCCAGCAGCTGCTCCACATGGGCCTGCAGGCGGCCAAATTCCTGAGGATCGATTTCAGACATGGGCGCCTCGTCGGTGCCGCGAGACGGCGTTGATGCTTTCGATTTCACCCATTCGGGCGATGCCATGGCCGAGCAGGTCGAGCGCTACGATTCCTGCGTATCGAGGCTGCAAGGGAGCGCGCATGTCCGAAACGGTCACCTTCGAGTACAGAGCCCGGTCGATGGTCGCTATCCTTGTGGTGCTCGATCGGCAGCGCGAGAACGGCGTGACGTACACGCAGGACCCGCCGCCGCCCAAGCGGACCCGGTGGTGGCACTGGCTCATTCCCCACCGCCTGCCCAGGTCCGTCACCATCACTTGCCCGGTCAACTTCCTTCCCCGGTTGCGCGCAGACATTGCCGAAGAGGAGCAACTGGATTGGGCGGACCGCAACGCCTGGTAGGCCATCGCATCAGGCAATCAGCGTGATGCCGCGCGCGGTGAGCCGGTCGTGCAGGTACTTCAGGAGCGCCTGCTCCTGCGCCACGTCCGTGGCCTTCTTGAACACCGCGCAGTAGGCGATGGTTCCGGTGTTGGACAACGGGACCTCGGACACGTTGCTGTCGCCGCCCACCGTGGTGGCCCCCGCCCCGATGCGCCACCGCAGCCGCCCCGACGTCTGCGTGGATTGCAGCGTGCCCCACTGGCCGAGGTAGGGCTTGGTCACCAGGTCGCGCATGAACATCGTCCGGTCCAGGCAGCGCGCGTGCAGCGCCATCCACACCGTCGAACCCGGGAAAGCGCAGTAGGCGTGCAGCGAGGTCGCATGCCCTCGGAGGTCCACCTGAGCGCCCCCGCTGAAGGCGTTGAAGGAGCGCCCCTTGCCGTCCGCGCTGTTGTGGTTGCCGAAGATGTATCGACCCGAGGTGGTGGTCTTCACCACGCAGGTAAACGCGTAGTCGTCGACCAGGTCCGTCGTGAGGTCGAAGTCGGCGTAGTTGATGGTGTCGAACGTGACGCCCGTGGCCCCGACGGTGGGGTTGTTCAGGAACGTCGCGTTGAAGCCGTTGCCCGATTGATCCAGCAGGAGCTTCGGGTTGCCACCGTCGTAGGTGAGCATGTCGAACTCAGCGATCATGTTCCGCCGCGCCACGCGGGCGATGTCGGTCTGCATGATCGGCATCGCGATGTTGCCGGTCTTGCCGGGGATGATTTGCTTGACGCCCATGGCTTCCTCTTAGGCAGTGACGGTCTTGCGGAACACGGCGCACCAGTTCTCCAGCCGGTACGGGTTGCCGAAGAAGTCCGTGTAGTACGAGGGGAAGCGGTCGCTGTCGCGGAGGTTTCCGCGTGCGCCGGTCCGGCGGCCGTTGCCGATGCCGTAGTTCGCGCGGCTGGCCAGCGCGATCGTCTTGATCGCGTAGCCCACATCCCAGCCCACTGCGGCGTCCGCCGCGGTGGTGATCAGCACTTTGTCGGGGCCGGTGATGGCGATCGTCGCGATCGTCTGCTCGACGCCCGCGCCGTTGTAGAGGGTGAAGCCCATGAAGTCGTCGGGCGCCCCTACCTGCTCGAGGTCGAAGACCAGCGGCGGGACCGGGACGTAGAACTTCACCTCGATGGTCCGCTTCTCCAGGAGACGCACGCTGGTGGGGTAGACCGTCTGCGGCGAGACCTTTTCGATGTAGTAGCGGTGCGCCGCCTTGGCCAGGTACTCGCCGAATCGGCGCTGGTCGTGGCCTCCGTAGTGCGTGCCATCGACGCCCGCGGCGATGTAGCCGGGCGCCACGACGTGGATACCGGCGGTGCTGAGGGAGGCATCCAGCATGCCCAGCGTCGGGCCGCTGCCGGCGTGCACGTTGCCCAGGCCCTGCTGCACGATGAACATCGGGATCAGGTCGGTCTGCCCCGTGATCGCCTTGGCGTCTGTATTCCAGTCACCGAAGTAGGCGATGAGGGCCGCGGCGTAGGTGGCGCGGTCCATCGCGGCATCGCCGTCCGACTCGCCGTGCTGCCAGGAGATCATCCGCTCCGCGTAGGTCTTGCCGGCGGCGGTGGCGTTGTTCTTCGCCGTGGTCACGTCCGACAGGCCGTTGTTGTACGTGACGTTGCCACGACCCAGCAGCGACAGCGCGGCGCCCGACAGGCCCATGTTCTTCGTGACCCACACCATCGGGAAGGTGTCCCAGGGCCGCAGCGCGCGGTTCAGCGCGTTGACGGCGCCGTTGGCCATCCCCGAGGCGACGGATTCGCCGCCCACCGGCTCGGTTAGGGCCACCACCGATGCGCCGCTCACTTTCAGATTCGAGAACGGCTGCGTGGTGGACAGCTGCTCGGAGTTGCCGGCGCTGGCGTTGGACTGGCCGGCGATGGTCAGGCCCCAGCGGTCCGTGTAGGTGATCGCCTGGCCGTGCAGCGGAAGCCTGCGGATCGCCGCGGCGCTGTTGTCGATGCTGGTGGCGTCGATGATGCAGCGGACGAAGTTGCCGGAGTTGCCCAGGTTGCCGGCGCCGTCGAATGCCAGTTCGGAGCGGGAGTCGCCGTCGAGCACCGCGTACAGGTTGCCGCCGTCGGTGACAGCGTTGCCGAACGAGACGAGTCCCGTGTGGATCGACTTGACGCTGGCCGTATCGCTCGTGGCGACGCCCGCGACGTTCTTGTACCGATCCAGCAGCAGGCCATCTGCGGACTGCACCCAGTACCCCTCGCCCGCGGTGACGAGGAACTGGTTGGTGAGCGCCACGGCCGCGCCGGCGAGGCCTGCCGATGCCGCGAAGCTCACGGTGGGCACCGCCGGCGCGGCGCTGATGCACAGACCCGGCCCAGTGACCGTGAAACTCGTGAGCACGTTGCCGGCTACGGTGAAGGTGGCCGTGGGGTAGATCAGCCAGCCGGTACCGGCCGAGAACGCGGCGCTGAACGTGCCGTTCGTGCCACCTGCACCCGGCGTGATCGCGCCGACACTGGCCTGCGTCAGGCCGCGCGGCACGTTGGAGGCTGCGGAGTTCGGATAGGCGTACTTCGTGGCTGCCGCCAGAGTGGCGCTGTTCGCCGCGCCGGAAGCCGTGACCGCCGATGCGGCGCCGGCGGCGGCCGCGTTAGCCGTTTCGGTTGCGTAGGTTGCCGCTGCGGCGGTCGCGGCGGTGGCGGCAGCGCCCGCCACTCCGGCCCAGTTCGCCACGTAGTACACCTGGCGGCCGTTCTGGTCCTGCACCAGCACCGAGCAATCCCCGTCGATGAAGATGTTGGCCGGCGTACCATTGCGGACGATGTAGCCCCCGCTGGTTCGCAGCGGCTGCGTCGCGACCAGCGTCTTCGCCTCGTCCCAGTAGGCCGCGACACGGTACTGCGTCGCGTCCTGGCCGGCGGCGCCGATGTAGACGTAGCCGCCGGTCAGCGGCTGGCCATCGGCGCCGGCGAACTTCGGCAGCGGATCCTGGAGAACTTGGACGGTCATTGTTCTTGCCTTCAGTGAACGGTGCGGCTTGGGGGCACGCGGGATGCATCGGCAGTGGGACGTGGCAGCACCGATTGAGGTGCCCTGACCCTCTTGGGCTCGGGCTTGATGCCGAGCGCTTCGTTGATGCGTCTCTGGATCTGGCGGTCCCGCACGTGGGTCGTGAGGATTCGCAGACCCGACATCACGGGCAGGGGCATGCCTGCGATGCCGGAAGTGGCGATATCCAGCGCCGCGAGGATCACGCTGGCGGTGTTGCTGGTGTTCACGGCGCCCGGCGGCGCGGTGAAGAGCACCTTGGACAGGTCGTTGAGCGCACGCACCTGCTCGGCGCCGCGCTTGCCGAAGATGAAATCGAGCTTGCCGGTCTTGTCCAGGCTGCTGACGGCGGAGTCCAGTCCCTTAACGGAGACCATCTCCTGTCCGCGCTCGTTGCGGCTGATGTTCCGCGAGGCTTCTTCGCGGATGTGGCGGATCGTGGCGCCCTGCAGCTCGCGCCACGCCTGCTTGCCGTCCTCGCCCCCGGTCTGCAGGATCCGGCGCAGCTGCTTCACCTCCGCCATGGAGGCGTTGAGGACCGAGCGCTGGAAGACGTTCTCCGCGGCGACCTTGGCATCCGACATGCCGCGCTTGTTGTTCATCAGGTCGTAGACGAGCCCGATGTTTTCGTAGTTCTGCGCATAGCGGGAGCGCAGCTTGTAGGCACTCTGGTACAGCGGGCCGGCGACTTCGTTGGTCTGCGCGTCGATCAGCTTTTTCAGCACGGTGGCCTGCATGATCTCGGCCGGCTCGAAGCCGGTAGCGGCGTTGATCTCCTTGCGCCACTCGTGCATCTTCTTCACGGTGGTTGGCAGCGGGACCAGCTGGCCGTCCACTTCGTCGGCGATGCCCAGGCGCACGGCGTACTTGCGCGCGTGGTCCGACAGCGCCGTGGTCTTCAGGCCGGTGGGCTTGGAGTTCAGGAATTCGATGGGCGAGCTCGTGAGCGCGTCGTCGGCCGCGCCGATGGTCATCTGCTTGCCGGGGTTCACCGCGGCCTGCGCCTCCGGCGACTTGTCGGCCTCCTTGAACGCCACGCGGATCTCCGCCTTGTCGCGCGCGGCGCGGTCACGAATCGCACCCTTGACGGCGTCGCCGACCTCGCCGGGCGTGAACTTCGTCGCGCCGGTCTCGTCGACCCACTGATCGAAGCGGCCCCACACCTGGGCATGCTGGTTGGCCGCACGGTCGCGGATCGCCTGGCCCTTGGTCGGGTCCTTGGCGATCTCCTGCTCGAAACGCTGTTGTTCGAAGGCGCGCTCGGCTTGCCCCCTGGTGAGAGCGGAGTTGCCGGTGAAGCCGAGTTCTTCGGCGGCCTGCCTGCGCATTGCCGCTTCCGGGACGCGAGCTGCACCCACGCTGTCCGCGCCGAAGGTTCCGGTCGCAGAGGCGGACATCGCGGGGTCGTTCGCCGCTTGGGCCCGGCGCGCGGCGGCTTCCAGCACCTTCTGCTTGACGAACTCACGCGTGGCCGCGGTGCCAGCTCGGGCGACGTTGGCCGCGACCGGCGCGGCGGCGGAAGCGGCTTGTCCCGCCGCGGCCAGCTGCGGCGCCAGCGGCACGACCGGGATGGTGGCTTCCAGCGCCTTGCCGACGACCTGCGCCTGCTGCTGGCCCGATTCCGTGCGCGGGCTGTAGGTCAGGGCCTGCGCCGCATTCGCTGCGGTCTGCTCGATGCGGTCAGCAGCCTCGGGCGTGCCGAACTGGCCGTTGACGGCCTCGCGCGCCATGCCTGCGGCAGTGCCTGCCACGGAGCCCACCGCGCCGCCAGTCAGGCCCGTCACCGTCGACAGCGCCGCCTCACCAGCACCTACGAGCTTTTCGGTGATCGTGGTCGGCTTTTCGCCAGTGGGGGTCGTGTTCGCCCCCTTTTCCACCGGGATCTGCGAGGAGAGGTCGGTCTTGCCTGCCAAGTGGGCGATCAGCTCCGAGTCGGTGTAGCCGGCCTCGCGCGCCTTCTTCGCATCGAACTTGTTGCCCGAGGCGAGGTAGTCCGCGATCTCGGCATCCGAGTACCCGGCTTTGCGTGCGGCTTCCACGTCGAAGGCCATGTCTTACGGCTTCTGGAAGGACGACAGCGGCGGACGAGAGCCCGGAGCCGCAGGAGTGTCGGGCTTGCCCAGCGGAACACCGGTGGCGCGGGTGATGTTCTCGCGGCCCTTCTTCAGCAGGCGCGAGGCTTCGTCCAGGTTCTTGCGGAACTGCCCTTCGGACTGTTTGCGCGAGAGGTTCTGCAAAGCAGCCTGCAGCTTCTCGCCCTCAGCGTTGGACAGCGCCCCCATGCCCTTGATGTTGGGAATCTGCGCGAGGAAGGCTTGCGATCCCAGCGTGTCGATCAGGGCGATGGCGTCGGCGCTGTCGTCGCTGGTGATCGCCGGCATCCGCCCTTCGAAGGCTCCGAGGACATCGTTCAAGCGCGGGTTGACCTTGATGCGCTCGATCGTGTTGAGCATGTTGTCGATGTTGGTCGCGCCCGCTTCGGCGGTTGCGACCTTCTCGCGCACCTTGTCGGCGAGCTTGGTCTCGGCCTCCTGAATCTTCAGCTTCAGCTCCTGGCGCTGCGTGTCGCTGTTGATGCGGGAGGTCTGCGCGTTCATCGCCGCAATCCGGTTGGACTGCTTGGCGATCTCGATGTCCTCCTGGATCTTCTTGATGTCCCAGCCCTTCTTCTGCAGGTCCAGAAGCACGGACTGGGGGGCCGCCTTCGCCTCTTCGGCCTTGATGACGGCGGTCGATTCGGCGGTGGAGGCGTCGGCGTTGCCCTTGCGCACCAGCCCGCCTTGCAGTTCCTCGGCCCGCTGCTCGCCGCCGATCTTGGTGAACGCCTCGGCGAACTTGTCCGGCCCCATCGCCGCGGCCAGGCCGAGAGCGCTGATCGTCTTGGCCGTGGCCGGAGACTTCTCGATCAGGTCGGCCATCGTGGAGTAGTGCTGCGCCTGGCCCGGGTCGGCCTTGGCACGCTCGCGCAGGAGTTCGGCCGCCAGTTGCGAGTTGCCCGCCAGTTGCGCGGCGTACACGCGAGAACCGAAGTTCACCGCGGTCTGCCGCTGGCCCTCTTCCTGCACCTTGAAAGCCTTGCCAAGCTCCTCGGCCAGCGCCGGATACATGGTCATGACCCGCGCGTAGTCGGCGTGACCTGCGTTCGGGTTCATCGCCAGCCCCTGCAGGGCCTGTTGCTGCTGCTGCGCGGCGATGAGTTGTTGCTGCTTGAGCGCCTGCGCCTGCTCCATCTCGCGCAGGCCCGCGCCCATCTTCACCCCGCCGAGGATCGCGTCCGCAGGGTTCGCAAACTGGAAGTTCACCGGGTCCATCAGAAGGCCCTCGCGTAGGGGTTCGGGGGCGTGGTGGGGCCGTTTCCGTAGCCGGCGAAGAAGCCGCCGACGTTGCCGACCGCATTGGTGATCGCGTTGGTGCCGGCGACGATGCCGCCGGCCTGCGCCGCACCTTGCTGCTGCAGGATGTTTGCGGTGTTGGTGCCGGTGGTCATAGCGGCACTGCCAGCACCGGCGGCGCTGTTCTGCCCCATCTGCGCCATCGCCCCATACCGTCCGAGCTGCTGCCCGATCAGGGACGAAAGCACCTTCGGGCGGAACTGCGCGAGTGCCCCTTGCGTGTTCCCACCCCGCAGACCGCCCGTGGCCGAGGCGTTGGAGAGGATCGCGTCCTCGCCTTCCTTGACGAGCGAGGCGAACTCGGGAGAGGTCTGCAGTTGCTGGATGGCGGTCTGTTGTGCCTGCGGCCCCTTCGTACCCGCCAGCGCTTCGTAGGCGTCGATCCCGCGCGAACCAGCCTGCATGTACGGCGACAGCAGTTGCAGCACCGTGTTGAACTGGCGCTGCACTTCGGCGATGCCGCGGTCGCCTGCTGCCACCATCGCGTCCGTCGCCTTGCCGGCCGCACGGTTTTGCAGGTAGCCGCCGACAGCGCTCATGGCCGGCGAGATCAGGCTCGCCCAGCCCGTGGTGCCATTCCCAGCACCGATCGCGCTCTTGATGATGTCCATGACGGACGAACCGCCGCCTCCGCCGCCCCCGAGAGTGCTGCCAAGCCCCTGGACGTTATAGCCAGTGGTCGCTCCCGCGCCGCTGGAACCACCGAGCACCTGACCGGCAGAGCCGAAGCCACCAGCACCCCCAGCACCGCCGCCGAGCGTGGCGCCTCCTGCCCCGATGGACTCCATGATGGCGGCGTTGGACAAGCCGGAGATGCCGCCCGGAGACATGGCCGTTGCGCCACTGATGGCGCCATCAGCGCCCATCGTGATCCCGCCGCCGAGATCGAGAGCGCCACCCGCAGCGCCTTCCGCCATACCGCCGGCCGCTGCACCCTCACCGGCAGCGAAGGGGCCAACACCCGTAGCACCACCGGCAATGAACAGGCTCGCCACGATGGGAATCGCGGCATCGAAAAAGTTGATCCCCTTCTCGATGGCCGCACCGCCGCCGATGTTGGCGTGCTCCTGCGTGCCGATGTACTGACCTTGCGGGCTGTACACATCGAATGGCGTGCCGTTCAGGGACTTGCCCGCAGAACCATCGGTCGCATCCCGATAGACCGCGTACTGGCCACCGTCTCCGAACGGGTGAATGACGTAGCCGCCGACGTTGGCACCGTCGGGCGTCACGAATTCATTGGTGTCGGGGTTGCCGAAACGACTGCCTTTGATCGTCGGCTGGCGGTTTGCGTAAGCCTGGAACAACTGCTGGATCGGCGCATCGCCGAACACCGCGGACGTGCCTGGGGTAGCGTACCTTTGCGGGTTTGCTCGGGGCCGCAGCGCCATCGGAACCTTCTCCTACAGTGCGATGCACTGCGAATCAGGCCCCAGGTGCGCGAGTCGGGAGACCTCGTGTTGCAGGGAACGGTATCTGCGCGAGGCGAATTCTCGCGACGATGAATCGCCTGCCCTAGCGGTTCTGTGGTTTTTGCCTTAGTCGCTTCAGGCGAGGCGGTAGGCCGTGTAGGCGCCGCTGCCGGTCTTGCGGGCACGGAACGCACCGGGGGTGCCGGCGGCGACAGTCATCGCGCCCACGAGCGTCCAGCCGGTGTTGGTGACGACCGTTGCCGTGGCGGAGCCGGTGTTGATCACGGAGAAGTCGAACGCGCGGTCGTTGGCCAGGCCGGCGACGACGCCCGCGTCCAGGTTGGCCGCCGTGGGCAAGGTGAGGTTCGCCACCGCTCCGGTGTACTGGACCAAGCCGCCCAGCAGGTCGGCCGCGAGCAGCGTGGCGGCCGCTGCGTACGAGGCCGGCGCCCCCTGCTGGAAGTAGCGCGTGCCGGTGATCTCCGGATCGTTGATCGTCGGGTGCGTGCCGAAGACGGCGGAGCCGGAGCCGGTTTCGTCGGTGAGCGCGGCACGCAGGTTCGTCGAGGACGGCGTGGCCAGGAACGTCGCCACGCTGGCGCCGAGGCCGGAGATGCCCGAAGCGACCGGCAGGCCCGTGCAGTTCGTGAGCGTGCCGCTCGAGGGCGTGCCGAGCGCGCCGCCTGAGATCAGCGCGCCGTCGATGTTGGTCTGGATGATGCCCCACTGCGCCCCCACCGCCGCATGCGTGCCCGCGATGGTGCCGTCCGTCAGGCACATGAGGATGTCGCCCGCTTCGACGTTGGGGCCAGCCGCGCCGCCGATCTTGCCGGCCACGCTCACGCGGTAGGTGTGGCCGCGGTCGGCCGCCGGGTAGTTCGGGTTCGTCGAGCAGTCGATCAGCCCCTTGAACACCATCGCGTCCTGCGCGGCGACGATGCCGTCGACGTAGGACTTGACGGCCTTTTGCGTGGCCAGGCGAGTGTCGCTGTTCGCGGCGAGCGCGCCATCGGTGTCCAGATCCAGCAGGCCGAAGGCATCCACTCCGGTCCCATACGGCACCTTCATGTTCGCGATCGGCAGTCCGGCGAATGCCGTCAGCGTGGCGTCGAAGGCCTGCACGTGCGTGCCGATCACCAGGCCGAGGCGGATGCGCATCGCGGCCTCGGTGCTGTCGGAAAGCAGGTTGCGTGCGAGCGTCGAGAAGTCCGTCAGTGCGACCGCACCCGCCCCCGTGGCGTAGATCAGCTTGTTGGCCGAGAGCGTCAGCGCCGCGATGGCCACCAGGTTGTCCGAGCTGGCTTGAGCACCTGCTGCGGCGTCACGCAGTTGCTCCCAGTACCGCACGAGATCCTCGCTCGGGAGGAACCGGCGCAGCTCCGCCCGGCTGATCTTGCGCAGGTCAGCCACTCAGCGGCTCCATCTTCGCCTCGAGGCGGGACCAGGAAATCGGCGTCTTGTTGGCCCCGCGGAAGCGCTCGCCCCGCACGTGCTGCACCCGCCCGCAGCGGCGCCACACCACGCGCTGCGCGGTCTGCCCGGCGCTTCCCATGCGAGCGGTGCGCTCCAGGCTCCAGTTCAGCCCGTCGACGGTGTAGCTGTGGAAGACGGTGGGATCGTCGGTCCCCGGCGCGTGACCGGTGGTCCCCACAAGCTCGAGGCTCCAGACCGTTGCGCCGTTGCCCTCGTTGTAGACCATCAGCGTGTCGAACTGCCAGCCGGCGATGGCTTCGTACTGCGTGCAGACGGCTTCGTTGACGTAGCCGACCCGTCCGTCCTGCGTGTCGCCACACAGCCACTTGCCGTAGCACCAGACGAAGTTGCGCGCCCGGTAGGCGTTCACGCCGACTACTCCGGTGCTGAGAAAAAACCAGATCGGCTGTTCGGCCGCAACCGATGCCGCGGCGTCGTACACCAGCGTCTCGCCGGGCAGGTGTACCAGCAGGTGCTGGTGGAGCTCGTCGGCGCGGGCTTCCAGGACCGCGGTGGCGAGCTGGGCCTCGGTGTACGCCTTCAGGCGCTTTTCCACCTCGCGCGTGGCGATCTTCATCGGAGCACCGCCGGAGGCCACGTAGACGCTGCACGGCTCGTTCCTGCCACTTCCCAGCCACGCGAAGGACTCGGCAAACAGCGTCTTGGCCTGGGGCCCGACGCACCCCTTCATCATCATTGCGCTTTCGATGCGCCGGAACGGGAAGCCCGCCCCGCCGACGTTCTCGAACGCCTCGGTGGTATAGCGGTTGAAGGCGTAGACCTCGCCGCGGTACTTCAGCAGGCCCTTGATGCGGTCGGGATCCGCTTCGCTCGAGCCGTACTTGAGCGGGTCGATCGCGAACGGGTCGGTCAGCTCCGTGACGATCAGCGCCGTCCCGTCGGTGAAGAGGTAGTACCCATCGACCCACAAGCCATCGATCACGTTGCCGAGGTCCACGTCGGTGATCTGCACCAGGCTCGCGCCGTTGTACAGCCAGGCCTTGTTGTCCGAGACGATCAGCAGGTAGACCGGGCCGTAGTCGAGGATCGCGCCTCCGGTTCCGGAGATCGCCCCGATGTTGGTCGCCGTGCCGTCCGCGTTCACCCGGGCGAGCTGCCCACCCATGACGCGGTAGCACAGGTCGTTCCAGTTGATCGCGCCGCGGTCGATGCCGGGGCCGCTGGCGAACTGCGTCAGGCCAGGCGCGAAGCGGAAGTAGCCCTTGGACGGGCCGGTGTCCTTCGGGACGGGGATGAGGTTGATCGACAGCGACGAGCGCCAGTCCGCGTTGGCGTCGCTCGTGATGCCACCCAACAGCGGAATCTGCACTTCAGTACTCCGTCGCGCCGTCGTTCAGGCCGGGGATCTCGTTCGTCTCGGGGAAGTACTGCCGCCCGGTGGTGCCCATGCGGTTGCCGGCGCCCAGGGGCAAGCGGCTGGACTGCGGAACCTCGGGGCGCGGCGCTCGGGCGGTGTACAGGGCATTGAACCCCTGCGCTGCCGCCTTTCGGGTGTCGGCACCGACCGTCTTGCCAAACGAGGAGGCCCACCGGAGCGCAAGGTTCGTGGCGAATGCGTCCTCTGCGGTGTCGGGGATGCCCACGCTGTCCTCGAGACCCCCACCGAGGTTGAAGCCCACGCGGATGCCGATCCCATCCCACTGCGCAGCGATGCGGTTCAGGCGCTTCAGGCCCTCTTGCAGCTCCTCGGGCGAGACGTCGAAGGCGCTGGTGATGCCGAACTCGGCCAGCGCCTGCTCGATCAGCTCCTGCTTGGTGGTCACGTCAGCCGCCGGCGGCTGCCGCCAGCGCCTCGTCCTTCGTCAGCCCCGACTTGACCACGTTGCCGTCGACGTCGACCAGGTCGTACTTGCCGCGGCCCTTGTGCACGGCGGTGAGCTTCGCGCCGGCCTCGGCCAGCTTCTTCTCGATCTCGCGCTGCTCGGCCTCGTTGACCACCAGCTGCTTCGCGGCTTCCTTGCGCGCCGCATCCGCTTCCATCCAGTTGCCGTGCCAGCCTTCGGCCTTGGCGGCTTCCACCTGGTCCTCGTCCACGATGGTGGTCTCGCAGGACACGCCCTCGAAGGTCTCAGGACCGGGGCAGCGATAGAGCATGTGGGGGTTGTTCATGGCGATCAGATGTAGAAGCCGTGGAGCGTCACGGCGGCGTTGGTGTTGCCGGCACCGAGGGCGGGCAGCGTCAGGACGATGGCGGTGTTGAGCGCACTCGCCGGGATGGGCATGTTGAATTCGACCGTCAGGGGCGTTGCCACCGCAGTCGCACCCGCAGGAGTGCCGAAGGTGTACGTCGCCGTGCCGCCGAGGATGCCAGCCAGGGTCGCCGCCACCAAGGCGGCAGCGGTCGCACCACCCGCGGTGATCTCGAAGCCGGTGCAGTAGGCCGTCTTGCCGGCCACGGCCTGGATCGTGGCGGTCGCTGCGGCGTTCGCCACGTTGCCGGACGCGGCGTGAACAGGGACAGCGGTGTTGGGGTAGCCGAAGGCCATGGTTCACCTCACGTTGCGGAAACAGCCGCACCGAGTGCCACGCGCAGCCACGCAGTGCCGTTGGAGACGGCCAGGCATGGAGAGCCCGCGTTGCCGTTGGTGCAGTACACGACACCGCCCGCCCACGACGCAGCCGGGTAGTCGGAGGCGAGCTGCGCCACCGTCTTCTGGATCAGGCGGAAGGGCTGGGAGGCGTCGGACGTCAGGCCGCCCTGGATGTACGCCAGGATCGCGGAGAGCGGTAGCTTGCGCGGCTGGCCGTTGTTCGGGTCGTACACCGGCACCTGCATCGCGGCGGATGCGGTGCTGGCTTCGGACAGTTGGTTGATGCTGCTCACGAGAGCCTGCTCCTTCAGGTGAAACCGGGGCCCGAAGGCCCCGGCTCAGGTCAGGTCTGCGAGAACAGCACCACGCCGGCCATCTCGGGGTTGGTCATGCCGACCCCGAAGCGCGTGTCCACGCGGTACTTGATCTTCTTCGTGTTGATGTCGAAGAAGCGGTACATGATCACCTGCACGCCCAGCTCGGTCGTGCCCTGCACCGCCGCGGCGCCGCCTTCCATCAGCTCCTTGTCGAAGCCGTTGCGGCCCGGCAGGAGTTCGATGGCGCGCTCGTCCCAGAACGGCGCCACGTTGCCCGTGACCGTGTTCAGGAACGTGATGGCCGCACCGTTGGCCGGGGTGGTCGTGACGTTGGCGTATTCCTTCTCCGCCTGGGTCGCGCCATCGGCCACGATGATCGGGGGCGAGATCTGGACCACGCCCGCGCCGCCACCGCCGGAGACGATGCCCGTGATGGTGAAGGTCTTGGGCTGGCCCGTGTCGGCCTTGGTGATGTGGTGCACCGCGTTCAGGCTCGCGATGATGAAGCGGTCGCCGACCTTGACCGTGCCGGACACGACGCCGATGGTCAGGTTCATGTAGCGGTTGTCCACGTTGCCCGTCTCGCCCGTGGCCGCCGTGCTGGTCGCCTTCGGCACGTAGCGACGGTTGGCCGCGGTCGCGTCGTTGATCGTCACCGTGGTGCCGGCCTTGGCGGTCAGGTTGTAGGTGTAGTCGGACTTGAAGGTCTCGAAGCCGGACACCGGGCCGACGTAGGCCTTTTCGTAGGCGCTGTCGACCTTCGGGTTCGCCGAGGTCTGCGGCTTGGCGAGGTTGCCGGCCACCTTGTTGTAGTCGCGGGCGTGCAGCACGGCGACGCGGCGGTTCTCCGAGACCAGGCCCTGCTCCATCATGAGCGCGTCGGCCAGCGACAGGTCGTCGTAGCCCGACGCGGCGGTGGTCTGCTTCACCACCAGCGTGCCCTGCTGGCCGACCACCGTCGCCACGGCGAGGTTGATGTCGGTGGCCAGGCGCTGCATGGCGGACTTCAGCTTGCGCTCGCGCTGCTGCGCGTCGTTGAGGTCGTCCGTGGTCATGTTCCACGGCACGGTCTTGTTGTAGCCCAGGCCGATCGGCACGGACAGCTGCGTCACGTCCGCGAAGGAGGCGGAGATGTCGGTGCCGGCCGAGCCGTCGATGGAGACGGACACGTAGGGCATCGGACGCCAGACCTGCAGGTTCTGGGAGCGTTCCAGCAGCACCGGGTCGGCTTTGTAGACCGCCACGTTGCGGCCGAGGACCAGGCGGTCGTCGAAGCCGGCGAGCAGGTCGTCGAAGAAGACCAGCTCCTGCTTGGAGAACGCGGTGGCGCCGGCCACACCGATCATGCTGGCGGCCGGCGGATCGATCAGGCCGAACTGGAAGAGCGCGATCGCGGCGAGCGCAATCAGCAGCATGGGGATGTTGAGGGACGAGAACAGGCGTTTCATGATGGGTGCGAACCTCACTTCTTGCCGGCGGCTTGCAGCTGGCGCTTGAAGGCGGCCACCTTCGACCGGTCCCCCGTGCGCTCCGCCTCTGCCTCCAGGCGTTCAAGGGTTGCCTTCGAATTCCCGGAGGCGCCGCCTTGGCTCCTCACAGTCGTCTCGGGCGCGGGTTTGGTGCTGGTGCGCTTGGTCACTTTCACTTCCGTTTCCAGTTTTCCGATCGCCACAGCGAACTTCACCGGGTCCTTGATCGAGGCCAACTCCTGCAGCCGCTTCGGGTTCTTGCCCAGCGCATAGACCAGCGCGCCCGGATTCCTCGGACCGGTCTTCAGGATTGCCTGTCGCCAGTCCTCGGGGATCGCTGCCGCCACCGCGTCCTCGGCTTCGCCAAAGTCCTTGACCTTGAGCGAAGACTTGGACGCGCTGTAGGCCTCGTTCGCCTTCCGCGCGCGCTCTTCCTGCGCATTGGCCGCGGCTTGCTGGTTCGCCTCCCACGAGTCGAGCTCGCGCTTCTTGACGTCCCAGGCGTCGCGCGCCTGCTCGAACTTCTCTTCGTCGTAGTCGATGTCCGAATCGGACATCTTGGGCTTTGGCGGCAGCGTCGGCTTTTGCTGTGCGCCCGGTTGCCCGGTGCCCAGCTTGGCGCGCAGTTCTGCGTTTTCCTTCCGCAGCCGCTTCTGCTCTACGCGAAGTTCCTTCACCCACGGGGGGGCGGTTACACTCGTGTCCTCGGAGGCTGGGGGTTCCTCTTCGCCGAACTGGACGACCGTCTCGTCTTCGCCTTCGCTGCCTTCTTCGGCATCGTCGGCACCATCGCTGCCATCGGCCCCTTCTTCGCCTTCGTCCGCGCCGTCCTGCGGCTCGTCTTCGGCTTCGTTGTTGCCTTGTTCCAGCTCGGTATCGAGCGCGTCTTCCTGACCGGCTACACCCATTTGTCTGACCCTTCTTCACTCGCGCCTTGACCGTGGCGGCGGATACGTTGGGCGCGATTCTGTGAACGCGCGCACGCAACGCAAAGGGTTTCTGTGGGGTTTGCCTTAGTGAGGATCGCTGAGGAGTCGCTGCTTGCAGCGCTCCAACAGCCAGAGCACCGTGCCGCCATCCGCGTAGCTGGATGCGAACACCTCGTTGCCCTCTTTGTCCCAACCCATGATGACGACGCCGGACAGGTCGCCCTTGTTCCGCTCAAGGATCGTGTCCGGGTCGAGGTCGAGCCGCGTGATGCCCGTGAACTGGATGACCTTGGCCGTCATGCGGGCTGCTGCTCGGGCTGCGGCTGCGCGCCAGGCTGCGCCGCCGGTTGCGTGGCCTGCGTCAGGCTGTCCACCATACGCATGATCGTCTCGATGTCCAGCGCTTCGATCTTCGCGAGCTTCTCCGCGGCGGTGGCTTCGTGCTCCTTCGCCTTGGACAGCAGCGTCTCGATCTCCTGCATCATCTTGGCCGCGGCGGCGCGCGACTTGTCGGCCTCGGCCATCAGGAATGCATCCTGCGCGCTGGGCTGCTGGCTCTGGCGGGCTGCTTCCAGTTCGGCGGCCTCTTTCTCCGTGGGCTTCGTCACGCCCATGGTCAGCATCTTCTTGCGCCAGTACTCCTTCACGTCCTGCAGGCCCTCGCCCTCCAGGTTCTGGATCGCCACGCCCGTGAGGACCGCCTTGTCGTTCGGATCCTCCACGAACTGCAGCATGCCGGTGATGGCGCGCACCGTGCCGTCCCGGCGCGTCGTGAAGCTCGGACCGACGTCGGCCGTGACCTTGAACTTGCCGGCGCTCGGATCGTTCGCGTAGCCGGAAGCTCCGTCCTTACCGGTGGTGGGCTCGCGCAGCCTCAGCACCTCGTCGGAGCCGTCGGGCTTGACCACGCGCATCGGCCGCTCGTTCTCGTCGTACAGCTCCCGAGACATCGACAGCCACACCTCGCCGGCCCAGCGCATGGACTGCTTCAGGTTGTCCATGAAGATGAAGTCCGCCATGTCCAAGCGGTTCTGGATCAACTCCACCGCCTTCGCCGAGATGTTGGAGACGACCTCCTGCTGGTCGCCATCGGCGCCGAGCAATTCCTTCAGGTCCATGCCCACCAACTGGATCAGGCCGGCGAGGGCCGGGGGAACCGCAGGCGGCTTGGTGTACTGGATCACCCGCTGAATCGTCGTGCCGTCGGGGCCAAGGATCGGGTTCAGCAGCTGGTACGGGTGCGGGTTGACATCGTCCTCCGCCCAGAACTGCTCATGCCCCGCGATCTCCTCGGGGTAGAGGATCGGCTTTTCCACCGGGGACTTGACGCTGATCTCCGCCAGCAGTGAAGCCAGCATGTTGTACAGGCGCTGCGCATCGATCGCCAGGCGCACCCGGCCCGACACCCGCTCCACGCCGTCGACGATCTGGCGCTTACCGTAGTACGGGATGATGGGGATGAACTTGCCCGCGATGTAGCCGCAGTCCTCGATGACGCGGTTGCCGTCGATCAGGTACTTGTGCACGCGGCGGCGCTTGATCTTCTTCGAGCGCGCGAGGCGGAAGCCCTGGTCCTCCAGGCGCTTGATCGCCTCGGCGTATTCGTCCTTGTCGGCGTACTGGCTGCGCTTGATGCGCTCCTCTTCGCCGCTCGCGTCGCTGACGTAGACCGACAGCGTGTCCTTCGTCAGTTCGACCTCGTAGTACTCGGCGACGTAGATCACGTTCGGCTGGAACCAGTCGAACACGCCGATCTTGCTCACCTTGTCGAAGCTGGTGATGTCCTTCCTGTCGCCGCGGCGCAGGTTGTACGCAGCACGCTCGGGGATGGCGGCTTCCGCCTCCCCGGTTTCCTCACCATAGGCGTCGTCCTGCAGGCCGGTGATCACGAACGCGCACAGGGCGTCGCGCTTGTCGTAGCGCTTGGCATCGGCGTCGAAGAACACCGACTGGTCCGCGTCGGGGATGGGCACCAGGTGGATGCGCTGGCGCTCGTCCTCCTCGTCCTCGTCGTCCTCGTAGCAGTTCATCAGGCGCCAGGCGCCCATGCCGCCGGCGACACCCTCCTCGAACGCGGTGTCGTAGGCTTCCTGCCCGCCGGAATCCACTTCGTCCGCGCGATACAAGCCGTCGAGGAATTCAGCCGTGTCGTCGTTGGCGGCCTCGTCTGCGGGCCGGAAATCCACCGTCACCCGGTTGTTGCGGTACTCCGAGAACGTCCGCAGCACCGATTGGTGCATCTTGTTGATTTCGAAGCGGGGGCGGTTGGCGAACTGGTCTCCGAGCACCCCGTCGTACTGCGCCCCGGGGACGAAGACGAAGCGGCGGTCCTGCAAGCACTGCTCGCGGATGTCGCGCTGCAATGCGTAGGTGCGGTCGTAGCGCTCCAGGGCGCGTTCGTGCACCGCGGCGAGGCGCTGCTCTTTCGACTTTCCGGCCATGGTCGCGGACTCTATGACCTTCGGCCCGATCCGCTGAGCGTTACCGTGGGGTTTGCCTTAGCGGCGGGCCCAGTGGCTGACGGTGGGGACCGGTCGAGCCTGGGCCTGTTGGACAGGCGGGCGGCGCTGGATGGTCTCGATGGCGTCGAACATGGGGTCCATCTGGTCGTCGTGGGCGCCGTTCGGAAACTTCTCCGCCTCGGCCAGGAAGTCCGACAGCCATTCGGCATCGGCGGGCAGAAGCACGTTCCCGGATTCGATGAAGGGCGCAGCATCGTGGCCGCGGCTGATCTTGTCACGGTCGCGGGGGATCGGCAGGATCGGAATGCCCTCGCGGCGCAGCGTCTGGATCAGGCCGGTCCCGCTCACCTTGTCTTCCACGCCCATGCGGCGGGGATTGAACACCGTGCCCTTGTGCTTTTGCCAGAACGCCCGGGCATTCACCAGCAACTCCGGCGCCTGCCACTTGCTGCGGCGCTGGTCGATCAGCACGCCCTGCCCCGTGGTCGACCGTCCCCACAGCTGCAAGACGCAGTAGTCGTTCTCCTGGCCATCCTTCTGGGCGGTGTCGACGAAGATCTCGGTGAATTCGAGCTGCGGCAGGACCGTCCAGTACTTGAACCACGCCGTCTGAATGATGCCGCCGCCGCGCGGGGACGGGTTCTGCTGCAGCTGGCCGGCCGTGCCGTAGCTGCCCAAGGTCTTTTCCAGCTCCTGGACCTGCTCCTCGCCAAACCGCTCGGGGAACATCAGCTCCCCCTCCACCGTGCGCGGGTCTTCCCATCCGATGGAGGTCGTGCACTTGCGCGCGGGTTCGAACCGCATCGGAATGCACAGGTGGACGTAGGGCAGGCCCATGTCCTTGATCACGCCCGAGATGTCCTTCTCGTTCAGGCGCTGCATGATCACCACGATGGCCGACTTCTCGGAGTTCACCCGAGTCGGCAGGGTCTCGGTGAAGGCGATCCGCGCGGCTTCGAGCTTGGCATCGGAGTTCGCGTTGTCGGCGCTGATCGGGTCGTCCAGGATCACCCGGTCGCCGCGGACGCCGGTCATGGAGGTGAAGGACCGCGCCTGGCGCACGCCCTTGCGGGCGTTGCCGAACTCCCGCTTTCCATCCAGGTCGGCGGAGAGCTCCACCGGCCAGAGTTTCTGGTACCACTCCGACTTGATCAGGTCGCGGCAGCGGCGGGAATCCCGGATGGCCAGCTGCTCCTCGTGCGCGGTGCCGACGAAGCGCATCTCCGGCATGCCGCGCGGACCCCACTCCCACGCCGGCCAGATCACGCCCGTGAGCAGCGACTTCATCGAGCCGGGCGGCACGTTCATCAGCAGCCGCGTGATCCGGCCGTCCGTGACCGCTTCCAGGTGCTGGCAGATGGCGTCCAGCGCCCAGCCCCATTTGAGCTCGGCGACCGGCTCCAGCACCTTCCACGCGCGCTTGGCGAACTCCGCCAGCGATCGGCGGCAAAGCTCCCGCTCCACCGCGGTCAGGTCAGCCTCGCTGAGCTGCATCCTTGGCTCGCATGATCTCGGCCAGCGCCTGCGTGGACAAAGTCGAGACATCCAGCGCCGCCCGGACCGGGGGAAGGTCTTCCGCGCCGCCGATTGCGACCTTCTCGCCGTACTTCTTCGGCACCAGCTTGGACAGCAGCCACTTGCGGTTGTCCGACTGCAGCCTCAGACCGGCGACTTCCACCGCCGTCTTCGCCCGGGCCGCGCGCTCGCCGATGTCCTCCAGCTCCTCGGCTTTCATGTCGAGAAGCCTCACGCGTGCGCGCGCGTAGTGTTCGGCGAGATCAGGGTCGGTGTCGCACCATCCGAGGAACGTACCAGGCGGTACATCGGCGTGCTCGCAGGCCTGCCGCAGGCTCATGCCGCTTTCCATGGAGGCGAGGACGATCAGGGCGCGTTCTTCGTCCATCAGCGCACCGACACCCAGCCGCCAGCAGTGGTGACGTGCGTGACGCGGAACACCCGCGCTCGCGTCGGATGCGGACGCCTGGTCAGCCAGCACCAGAGCCGCACCCGCCAGCGCCGGTCCGGTTCGTTGATCGTGATCGCGTCGCCTACGCTGATCGTGCTCATCCCGCAGCCTTCGCCTGTTCGGCGGCGATGCGCCGATCCAGCACCGCCACGGCATCCGGAGCCGAGAGGCCCACCAGGCGCCCGTCGATGTCGTTGATGAATTGGCGCTTGGCCTGCTCGGGACGAATGGAGCCGTTGCCCATGGCTTCGCGGATCTCGACCAGGCGTTGGAGCTTGGAGGAATCAGGCACTCAGCGCCTCCGACCGGTAGCGGTATTCCGCGTCCAGCGCCGCCTGGGCCGGGCCCGCGCCTTGGTGGATGGTGAGGGTCTTGCCGTCGGCCGCGACGGTCACGGTTTGGCCCATGGCGATGCGGCGCGCGAGGTCTTGGCGATCGCGCTCGATGGCGCGCATCGTGCCCACCGCGTGCGTCGTGTGCAGTGCGCCGCCGTGATACAGAGCATCTACCGAGCAGCGAATGCGCGGTCGGTGTGGCCTGAATTGCATGTAAGTTGCGGGCATGACCTAGCCCTCCTTGGGAAGGCGTCCGTACTGTGGCGCGATGATCTTCTGCCGTCCAACGGCTCTGTTGGGTTTGCCTTGCTTCAGGCCGTTGGGGATCTTGGTGGTGAGGTGGAAGTCCCCGCAGAGGGTGCACCTGTAGGGGCACTGCTTGCCTGTGTTGGGGTACTTCTTGGCGAGGAGCACAGCCCGATCGCGAGCGGCGTTCCTGCTGTCGTATCTCACCTTGTCCAGGCACGACCGCTTGGCATGCTCCACCGTCACGGTGGTGCCGATGCGGTCGTAGCCGGATTTCATGCGGCCGCCGGTGTCAGACCTGGTACCAGTCTTCGGCCAGCATGTCGCTCTGCGACGGCAGCCACGGCACCGACTCGCCGCGGGTGTTGTGCAGGCACACGTGCGGCAGCCGCCGCGTGGTGCCGCGATCGCCGAAGGCGAACAGGCTGGAGCGGATGCCGGAGAGCAGGCCCGAGCGCTCGTAGGGGTCGCTCGGATCGGACCCCGCCTCGATGTAGATGAACTGGCCGGGGCCGTTCCACCCATGGCGCGACATGCGCTGGCCGTCCTTCACGCGGGCCAGCGCCAGCCCGAAGTCGAAGCCGATCCTTCGCTTCTGGTTGCCGACGTTGCCGGGGGACGTTGCGCGTTCGCCCAGCATCGAGCCGGCCCCGGTGACGATGCCAGCGCCGTCGCTGGTCCCGTACTCGCGCGCCTGCTGCGCGCTCTGGTTCATGCCTTCCATGGGGTGCATTGCTCCTGTCTGTGTCGCCGGGCATCAAGGGCCGCCCGGCCTGGCCCTTCAAGCTCGTTTGCCGACGGCCAGCATCAGCAACTGCTGCACCTCGTCGACGATCAGCCCGCGAGGAAACTTGCACTTGGCTCCCACGCCGTAGCGCACGCTCAGCTCCTGGTCGACGGTCGTCTCGCGCTTGCGAACGAGAAAGCCGTCGCGCACCATCTCCGCCAGCGCGTTCCAGATCGGCGAGTCCATATGCAGGTGGCGCTGGATTTCCTCGGCGGTCCACCAACCGCCCTCGGCGTACAGCAGCAGCCACACGCGCTTGCGCAGCGCCTGGCGGGGGTCGGGCTGGCGCGATGGCTGGCGGGCGATGGAGCTCATTGGACAGAGTCCCAGGGCGAGTTGCATGCGGTTCCTCCGTTCGTCTTCATTCCTCGTTCCACGCCTCGCTATCCGGCTTGCGGTGGTCCTCCTTGAACGCGATCAGCCCCACCTGCAGGGCCGAGGGAATGCTCAGTCCACAGCCGGCGCAGCGCAGTTCGCGGCCGCGCTCGTCGTAGTCGTCCATCGCTGCGGTGCAGTTCGGGCACCACAGGTAGTCCGCCAATTCCGGGGAGGCTCGCGGGGGCTGTCGTGGCGGATCCGCGCGGTAGACAGCGTTGCGCAGCGCATGGCCCGTGCTGTTCTCGAGCGCCCCGCCCGCCTCGCAGCTGAAGATGAAGCGGTCCCCGCGGGCCTCGTTCACCAAGCTGGCGCAGACCGGGCAGTGGATCTTGCGTAGCTGCGGTCTCGGCGCGGCGCCGCCGCCCTTGGGCACAAATCGCTTCATCGGCGCACCTCCGCAAGGCTCGTCGGAGCCGGGGCAAATGCGCGCGCGCGACGGCGAGAGGGGCGTGCACTTATCGACCGACTCCGGCGGGATAGTCCGATTCATGGGCGAAGCCGCACGACCAATCGGGCCGGTGTCAAGGGGGGTGAAGCGTTTCACCGTGCCTGCCGCCGGCTCCGGGGGCACGCTTCGCGCATCGAAAGGAAGCTCCGATGGGAAAGAAAAACCGCCCGCACCGCAGTTGCTGCACTCCGGCCGCCCCGTCGTGGTGGGATCGGCTGCTTCGAGCCGCGCCGGCGTACCCGCTGCTGCGCGCCGTCTGGCACCAGCTGCGCGAATGGGTCGATGCGTGGCCGCCGCTGTCGTGAGTTCGCGGACAGGTGCCGTCACTTCACCGCCTCGAGTCCGTGGGGGCTGGGCGGCGCGCCGCGGTGGCTCTTCCACTTGCACGTCAGCATCTTCGCGCCCTCACGCAGGCGGTCGTACGCTCGGTCACCCAGCGCGGTCTTCAGATCCTCGGCGGCGAGGTTGGACACCAGCACAGTCGGCCGGCGCAGCTTGTAGCGCAGGTCGACGACGTCGTACAGCTGCACCATCTCCGCCTCGGTACCGAACCCCACGCCGGCTTCGTCGATCACCAACAGCGGCGTTCGGCCCAGGTCGTCGATCATCGCTTCCTCGGTCTGAGGCCGATCGAGCCAGTCGCGGTCTTCGCGGCCGCCACGGTTGCCCCACATCGCGCGCAGCTTGCGGATGATCTCGCGGGACGTGTAGATCTCTGCGGTGGCGTCCCGCTCCTCGATGACGTGCCGCACGACCGCGCTGGCCAGGTGCGTCTTGCCGGTACCGGGAGGGCCGATCAGCCACAGCCCCGATCCCGAGTTCCAGGTCACCGTCCGCGCGAAGTCGCGGCAGGCGTTCAAGACGGCGCGCTGCTCCGCCGTGGTGGCCTTGAAGTTGTCGAACGTCGCCTCTGCGAACCTGCCCTGCAGCCCGCTGAAGGTCATTCGTCTCCTGCGGAGGTCCTCCTTCTCGGCGGCCAGCTGTTTCGCCTTCTGGGCAACGTGCTCCTCCTCCACGCACTTCGTGCAGCCGGTCCAGCGATCGCGCATGTAGTCGATCCGGTGGCTCGTGTAGGCGCCGTGTTTTTCGCAGTGCGCCTGGCGCTGCTGCTCGTCGTCATGGTGGGATTGGAATGCTGCCATCGGGAGCTCCTTCGTAGAGGGTCTGGTCGAAGCCGGTGTGTCTCGTCGCGCTGGCGCGGCCCTTGGCAACGCGCTGGGCGTACCAGCCGGCGTTGAATCCTTGCCAGCCGAACTCGCAACACGCGCGGACGGCCTCGGCAACGGTGACGCCGGCTTTTCGAGCCTCGCGGGTCAGGCCGGCAATCACCGTGGCCGTGAGAGGACCGGCACGCTTGTCCTTGCGCACTGCTTGCCAGTCGCTGACCAAGTCGTCCGGCACGTCAGGAATCGATGTGGTGGGTGCCGCCTTCCCTGATTCCTTACTGGTTCCCTTCCTGGTTCCTTTACTGATTCCGTACCCCGTTTTTGGGGTCGCTTCCAAGGAAAATTGGGGTCGCTTGTCCGGAAAAACGGGGTCGCTTGCCGGAAAAACGGGGTCGCTTTCGCCACGTGTAGTAACCCCAAATGTGGGGTTGCTTGTGGTCGAAGTGCCACCGTTTTCGGGGGTGCTTCCGGCGCTTGCATCGGGCAGCTGACGAGGCTCAGGTGACGGCAAAGCAACCCCGTTTTTGGTGGTGTTCAGCCGGTACACCACCACGCCACCGGTGCGCCCCTGCCGCTCGCCCGTGTCCAGGATGTAGCCCTCGTCGCGCAGCCACTTCACCGCCGTTTCGACGGTCTTGGGGTCCTGGCCAGTGCGCGCGGCGAGGTGCCGATACGAGGGCCAGCAGGTCCAGTGGCCGCCGACTTCCGCGTTCACGCAATCGGCCATCGCGACCAAGACGAACTTGGCCGACGATTTTTTGATGGGTTGGCCCAGCGCCCACCTGATGGCGTCGAAGCTCACCCGGCGGCCTCCTCCGCTGCGAGGAACTCGCGGGTCTTGGCCGCGACGTCGGCCAGGTCGAACACCGGGCAGTCCTCGGTGGAGCCGATCGCGTCGGCCGGGCGTGTCGCCAGCTTCGCCACCGCCGCGGCGCGCAGCAACGCGGTGTGCACCTCGTCGTCGCGCACCAGCTCGCCGAGCCCAAGCGCCGGAGCTGCACGCAGGATCTCGCCCAGGTGCATCACCCGCCACAGGTACGCCTGCGGGTTGTCCACGCCGGCGCCGCGCAGGAACTTCGCCGCGGCCATCGCGCCGCGGTTGATCGGGATGTCCGTCAGGTACAGGCCCGGCTTCATCGGCGCGCGCGGGTCGCGCAACGGAACGTCCATGCCCTCGTTCCAGGCCTTCAGCGTCGGCAGGAATATCCTGTCGTCACAGGCCGCGCCGAGGCCTTCGGCCCACTGGCTCGTCTTCGTCATGAATGCTCCATGTAGTCCACGTCCGACGCCCGATAGGTGCCTGCGCCGGACACGTGGGCCGGGCCCTGCAGCCCATCGTCCAAAGTGGCGTGTGCTGTGCCTTCGCGGGACCTAACGGACCGGCCCCACTGCACGTCGGAAACCTGGTCGGGCGTCACTGGACGTCGCTCCAGTCGACCGAGCGGGGCCCGTGATCGACGCCGTGCTTCGCCAGCTCGCGCAGCGCTTCCACGTACACGGGATCGAAGCACTGCACGCCCGCCGGAACCACCTTCAGCCCAATGTGCGCAAGCAGCTGCGCGGCCTGCCCGATGCCGCCGTCCTTGAACCGGCTGATCGTGCTTTCCGCGACGCCCATCGCGCGGGCGACCTCGCTCTGCCCGGTGTCGGCCAGCGCGTGCAGGATCACCTGCTCGTTCTTGCGGGCGCGCTGCTGCGGCGTCAGATCCGGCGGCATGTCGCCTCCACGCAAGCGGGCCGAAGCCGCCGCAAGTTCGCTTCGACGTTCTTGCGAGCACTTCCAGGCTCAGCCGTCGACAGTGGCTGCATGACCACCGCTTCGCCCTTGCACAGCAGCTTCCGGACCGCCACGAGCCTGAACACCCGGCCCGGAGGGATGCAGTCCCTCACCATCGCGACGACGCGCCTCCTGATGGCATGGGGCGACGGCCAGTTGCAGGTGCGCTTCCAGGCGATGTCGGCCTCGGCGCGCGTGGGCGCCAACGCCAGCAACGCCCCGATAGCCAGCTCCTCGCTCATGGCGTCAGCCCGCCTCGGGCCCGCGGGACTGCTGCCCGGCTTCCCTCGCAAGCAGAAATTCCCGCAGGTCCAGCAGCGTGCGATACCCGGGGTTGGTGATGTGGCCGTTGACGAACTTCGAGATCCAGGAGTGGCTGACCTTCGCCTGGTACGAGATCTCCGGCCAGTCGCCGCGGCACCTGACGAGCAGCACCTTCACCTCGGTGGCGGAGACGCTATCGGGAAGTGTGGTGACCATAGCTCCGCATTCTCAGGAAATGTTTCCTGCATGTCAAGGAACGATTTCCTAGGAAACTTAGGGATACTCGGCAGTATGTCCACGCCCGTCACCGAAGTCTTGGCCGCCAATCTGCGCCGCCTCATGCAGGAGAGACCGGATCTGAACACCCAGGTGAAAGTCGGCGCGGCCGCCGGCGTGAACCAGAAGACGATCAGCAACTGCCTGAACCCCGGCCAGCGCCAGGCTGGCAAGACCGGTAGGACGCCCTCACCTACCCTCGCTCAGGTGGAGAAGATCGCGGGCGCGTTCGGTCTTGAGGTGTGGGAGTTGCTCAAAGCGGAGGCTGACGAGTAGGTCGGCAACCGAATTTCAGCACGTCCAGAGTTCCGAACTTCCGATTTCCTGTTTACCGATTACCGGTAAACGTGCTACCATGCACCCATGGCCATACAGTCCTTCAACTGCGCCGACACGCAGGCGCTGTTCGAGACTGGCAAGTCCAGGCGGTTCGCGAACATCCGAGCCGTTGCAGAACGCAAGCTCCAGATGCTGGACAGCGCGGCGACGCTGGACTTCCTTCGATCGCCACCCGGTAACCGCCTCGAGCTGCTGACCGGCGATCGCGCTGGCCAGCACAGCATCCGCATCAACGATCAGATGCGGGTGTGCTTCATCTGGACCGACAAGGGCCCGGAGAACGTCGAGATCGTCGACTACCACTGAACGTCATAGCCATGGAGGGCAACATGATGAAGAACGGCATGCGAGCGATCCACCCAGGAGAGATCCTGCTGGAGGAATTCCTCAAGCCGCTGGGGGTCACGCCGCACGCGCTGTCGAAGGCACTGCGCGTGCCGCCGGCGCGCATCAACGACATCTGCCTGGAGCGCCGCGGCGTGACGCCGGACACGGCACTGCGCCTGGCGCGCTTCTTCGGTGGGGACGCGGAGTCGTGGCTGAACCTGCAGCTGGCCTACGACCTGAAGATGGCGGAGAAGGCGGTGGCGAAGACCATCGCCAAGGAAGTGCCTACGATCAAGCAGCTCGCGGCGGAGGACGAGAGGTTCGCGCTGGCCGCGTGAGAGGGGCTCTCACACTACCTGGAGCGCGGGCTGCTGCGGAACCAAGTCGAGAAGGACAGTGATCTTCTCGTAATTGGAGCCTAACTCCCACTGGCGGACGACCACGACGAACAAGCTGCTCACACCCGGAAAGACAACAATTTCGTTGCGCTGGCAGGCAGCACAGAACACACGGTTCTCTTCCGCTGAAAACTGCGATTGTGGGCGCCATCCGGCGAGCACTGCGTCTGCGGCAGCAGTAAAAGTAATGTCGTTGATCCGCGTGAAGGTCATGTCGGGCCTGCAGATGAGTGAGTTCGAACCTCAATCCTGCGGCCCCTGACGCACAGTGACATCCACCGACCAGCGGAGTCTTTAAGGCTTACTTCTCTCCCGCGCCTTCTAAGCGTCCCAAGACAGTCCCGCCGTTCCCTGGATTTCTTTGATGCGGCGGACGATCTCACCGGTCTTTGCGTCGGCTTCGAGAAACAGGCGAAGCCTTTCTCCAGTGAAAGACTCTCCACCAGTCTTCAAAAGAGCAACTGCGTGCAGAAACGCGCGCTCGTATTCAACAGTGAGATGCCGCAGTTCTGCGGCATCTTCGGGAGTGATAAAGGTTCGCTGGTTCATGAGATTCTCCGGAGCAGGCGTCCATGGCAGCTTGTATCAGCGGCCTCCCTTCTTTGCGCTTGTCTTGGCAGATGTTCGTTTGACCTGAGGTCGCTCGGAGTCGTCCTGGGCAGCGATTGCGCCGGGCGGCGCTTGGTAGGGGTCGTTTTCGACCACTTCGGTGGTGTCGAAAAACGAAGGCACCTCTGCCCTCTTCGCGAGCAACTCTTGGCGCTTCTCGGGCGTCTGGCGGAGGAGATATTCCTCCATACGACTTTCCAGGTCCCGCGTTTTGCTAGTTAGGAGTTCCCGCATGTCGTCCAGCCGCTTGACCAGGGCGTCTCGCTCTGCGATCACGACCTGCAGTTCTCGACCTACCTCTGGCAAGGCCCGCTCCAGACGACGGAGCTCCGAGACTTTGGCCTCCGCGCGCGCGAAGTCATCGTCTGTTTTGGCCGCCTTGACTATCGCGTCCACCTCCGAGGCGATCACTTGATGTCTCGCATGAAGATTTTCCGCGCGGAGCCGGATTACCTCGGCGCGCATCGCGAGCACCTCGGACTGCATCTGCACAGATCCAATTTGCAGCTGTAGTGCATGTCGCAGATCCAGAGCCCCTCCGTGCGGGGCGGGGGTCGTCTTCTGCTCTGAAACTGTGCGCACCTGTCTGATCAGGTCGTCCGAACGAGCACGCTCTTTCTCGATCAGCGCGCTCAGCTTGTCCCGCTCCTCCGTGAGTCGATTCTGGACCACCTTCGCGTCCACAAGGCGGCGGGAGAGATCCTCAATTTCGGCGCGTAGCTCCGGGACGGTCTTGCTCCAGTACCTTGTATCGCTCTCCGCCTTGGTCGCACGGGCCTTCGCGTCCTCTACCTGTTGCCGCAATACGGCGAGACGTTGCTTGGACTCTTGGCTCTCGACGAGCAGGCGCTCGGCTGCCTGCAGCCGGGCGATGATTTCGGCATTGATGCTTCTGTTGTTGCCTTTTGCCGCAGCAGCGATCTGTTCCCGCATGCCCTCCGGGAACCGGACGATGTATCGCCCGGCCAGCTCGCTTGGGTACCTCTGCTCCGCCATGCCAAGCATCATATTCCGACTTGGCATACGGGTCATTATGCCGACTTGGCATGCATGCCGACTTGGCATAGAGTAGTCATATTCCAACCCTTCGGCGGTGATCATGACTACCCGACGTGTGAAGCAGGAGTACAGGGCGACAGCCATTCGACTGCCCCCCGACGTGCATGCCGCCGTGCACGAGGCGGCCAAGCAGCAGGAGCGCAGCTTCAACGGGCAGATCGTCGCCGTCCTCCGGGCCGCGCTCCTGCGGCCGCAGGGCCCAACGCCGCACGAACCCTCGACCTGAGCAAGTCACTACAGAAAGGCGAACGCCGAGGGCTCTGACCTCCTCGGCGCTCTGTATCAACCCCCTGCCTAGCAAGCGAAAGGACTGACCTATGGATTCTCTCACCCATGCACGCGAGCGCGCAACCGCGGCCTCTCCGGCGCCGGCTCAACAGCCCCCGCGGCCGCCCTACGGCACCAGCGACTCCAGCAGCGCGGAAGCACCCCCTGACTGGAAGCGTGGTAAGGAGGTCCTCTGCGACCTCATGGCTGCCATTGAGAAGATCCCGAAGGATCACCGCTTTCTGGAGCGCGAATATCGCCCGATCGGCGTGGAGCTGAACCTGCAGCCGACGATGGATGCCCTTGCGCTGCTCGACGCGCACCCCGGTTGGCGGATCGGTTTCGCCCACGCGCTCACGGGCCTGATTGCTGCGGGCCTGCCCTCTTCCGACGTCGTCCCCTACGGCCCCGACGAGTTGCGCAAGTTGACGGCCGAGGCCTGCATCGGCCCGGGCACCTTCGACGCCGCTGCATGGCAATCGTCGGTTACCGCTGCGCCCGGCGGCGAGGAAACCTCCTATCGCGACCAATTCATGGCCGGCGTGCGGCACTGCGCCGACATGCTGGGACGAGGCGCGGAGGTTCGCGAACAGGACGGTGACGCAGCCGAAATTCAGGCGGGTTACCGCGGACCGGCGGTGGCGCAGAACAGATTCGTGCGACCGTTCTTCTCGCTCGAAGGCCGGAGCGCTGCCTTCAAGGACGGTTTCGCCGCATCGCTGTCGTCGTTCGTTGCAGAACACGCAGAGGAGGACGGAGGCGAATTCCGCTCGATCACCTTCGAGGAGATTCACGGCGGTCCCGACGTGCTGTACATGTCCAACGACGACCCGAACACCGTCTTTCTGGGAGAGATCTCCGAGCGCGTGTTCAAGTTGCGCAACTTCAAATGGTCGGACAAGAACGGCCGAATCGAGCAGGCACGCAGTGCGGCGGCCGACATGACCGGGACCATCGTTCTGAGCGAAGCGCGTGCCGCGCTGCAGGTGGTGCTCGATTCTCTCCGCCTGGCGCACGCCGAGATTTCCGCCACGAGTAAGCACCTGCCCGCGGGAAATTCGGTGGCCAGCATCACGAATTTCAACGCCGAGCTGCTCGACCTGATCGGCCGCATCGAAACCTACTCGAACGAGGCCGCCCCGGCTGTTGCGACCACCCCCATTGTCGAGAGCCAGCCTGCGCCGGAGACCGAGCCAGCGCAGGCTGGCGCCAATCCGGACGACGTGCGCAAGGGCCCGGAGTTCGAGGCCGACTGGCAGGTTATCGTCGACCCGCCCACCTTCGACGACCCGAGGCGCACGGCCATCGCTGAAGCGTTGAGCCACCTGAACTACTACACCGAGGCACTGGAGGAGCTCGGGAGCATCGGCGACGAGGCTTCCGATCTGGTGAGCCAACTGCACGAGGACTTCTGGCCTGCGGTGCGTGGGATGCGCACGGGCGTGCCGACCGCGACCCTCGAAACGCACGTGCACAACATGCGCGCCATCCTGGCAAAGGTGGTGGAGGTGACGCCCAAGCGCTCTGCAGGCCGCCTGCTCGCCAGCGCCTGCATCGAGCGGTTGGATGGCGATGCTGGCTGCGCCAGCACCGACGCGACCACGACCGACGCCACGCCGGACGCCCTCATGCCGGAACGCAAGGAGATCGCGTTTTTCGCCACCATCGACATCGATCCGCTGCTGCAGAAGGCGCTGGAGATCGTGGCCGGCGAAGGCGCGCGCGCGATGATGCCGGAGGACCACTCGGTGCTGAAGGCATTGCTGCTGCGCGCGGCCCGCCTTGCCGACGTCGCCTTCGACGCGCTCAGCGAAGACGAGACCGACCTCGACCAGCTGCGCGAGGTGCTGTCCGGAGCGGCGGAATGACCGAGACTCGGACGAGGGGAGCCGCGATGCAGCCAGCTGCGCACGGCCGGGTGTACGCCTTCCCAGGGGCGCCCGCTCCGGTGCAGAACCCGGCCCGCCGCGGCCGGTACCCCTCCGGCGTGGTGGGCCTCCAGGCCTACCGCCGGCAGAAGCTCATCGAAGCCGCGCCGCCGCGGCAGCAGGCCGCTCCGCTGCCGGAGGACGAGGGCGAGCCTTTCATGGGGCACCTAATCGGCGCGCGCCTGGTCGACATCCGCGGCAATGCCGTGGTGGTGATGGCATCCTTCGGTCGGTACCTGATGACCGAGCACGACACCGGCGAGGTGCACTATCGCAGAGGCTACCTGTGCAAGATGATCGAGACCGGGAAACGCTTCTTCTATCCGGCGTGGACCCTCTTCAACGCCGACGGCGACGTGACGCACCTGCGGTTGGCCACGGGTGGCCGCGACAAGCCATGAGCACCGGGCTCCTCTCCTCGCGGGCGGCCGACGAACACCGCATCGCCGTGGCCGCGATGGAGGCTGCCGTGCGCGCGCGCCGCCTGCGCAATCAAGCGGCGCGGGCCCGCTTCCCCTTCCAGCGCCAGCTCCTCGCGCGCCAAGCGGCCGCCATCGAGAACGGGATCGTGCTGGTGGCCAACATGCTCATGGAGCGCGCTGCGCAGCAGAAGGCCCGCGCGTGAGCATCCAGCAGATCCAGCCGCGCCTCGTGCGGTACCTGAACGCCCCCGGGTACCTGGGGCTGGACCGCAACAAGTTCGATGCCGAGGTGCGGCCGCGCCTGACCGAGATCTGGCTCGGCCCGCACAGCCTGGCCTTCGACCGGCTGGAGCTCGACGAGATCGCCGACGGGTATAAAGCCTCGCATGGACGCCCGGGCCCGCAACGGAAAGGAGAACAACCATGCGAACCCGGACAAGGGGAATCCAGCTTGCCCCCGATGGCAGCAGGACCCTCGACCAGGGCTACAAGGGAAGGCGCATCTTCGAGCGGCTCGGCAAAATCAGCCAGGCCGAAGCGGAGCAGCAGCTGCAGGCAAGACGCGACGCAATCGACCGGGAGCTCGAAAACGAAGGTCGACGAGGTGCTGAACGCCTGTGGGCAGATGGCGCGCGGAAGTACCTGATCGAATGCCAGCAGCGCAAGGTGCGCACGCTGGAGCTGATCGCGTACCACGTGAAGCTGATGCTGCCGTACATCGGCACCCAGCCGATGGGCGATGTCTGCAACGACAGCCTCGAGGATTTCAAACTAGATCGACTGGACGACGGCGTGAAGAACGCCACCATCAACCGGTCGCTCGAGGTGGTGCGCACCGTCATGAACCGCGCTGCACGCGTGTGGCGCGAGGATGGCAGGCCCTGGTTGTCGGCGCCGCCGCTGATCGAAATGCTGGACGAGGCTGCGCAAAAGCGCGAGCCCTACCCGCTCTCGTGGAGCGAACAGGCGCAGCTGCTGCCGCACCTGCCCTCGCTCAACGCGGACATGCTGGAGTTCTCCCTGAACACCGGCACGCGCGACGAGAACGTGTGCGGCTTGCGCTGGGAGTGGGAGGTTGAAGTCCCCGAGCTGCAGCGCAGTGTGTTCGTGATCCCGCCCGAGTTCTACAAGACCAACAGGAAGCACGTGCTGATCCCCAACGACACGGCCTGGCACATCGTGCAGCGCCACCGCGGCCGCCATGACGAATTCGTCTTCGTCTACCGCCGCGAGCGCACCGTGCACAAGGATCGGCCGCCTGCAATGGAGTTCCACAGGGTGGGAACCATGAACAACACCGCGTTCCAGGAGGCGCGCACGTCCGCCAAGCTGCCGAAGTTCCGGATCCACGACGCCAGGCACACCTTCGGGCAGCGCCTGCGCGACGCCGGGGTCAGCGAGGAAGACCGCGCGCTACTGCTGGGCCACGCGATCGAGGGCATGCCGCAGCACTACGCCACGGCCACGGTGGCCAGGCTGGTGGAGGCGGCGAACTGCGTCAAGAAGTCAGCGGACCGGACGACCCTGCTGCGGGTCGTGAACGGCTGAGTCTCGGAAGCGGAGAAGAAAAGTCACGCACAAAGTCACGCACAAAGAAAAACGGGCTAGATGCCTGAACATCTAACCCGTTGATCTAGAACCGAAATTCTGGTGCGGCTGGCAGGATTCGAACCCACGACCCCTTGGTTCGTAGCCAAGTACTCTATCCAACTGAGCTACAGCCGCGAAGCCTCGGAGTATAGCAGGGTTCTGGAGGCCTCTTCCCGGCCTTGCGACTTTTCGGGCTTGCGGGGTCCCGCGGCCGTGCGCCGCATCGTCAGCAAGCACCGCTTCCGCGCAGGCGGGCAACGGCCTTCGCGTCGCGCCCCAGTTCACGCAGGATCGCCTCGGTGTGTTCGCCGACCGCCGGGATCGCGTCCATGCGGTAGTCGAATCCGCTGTGCACGCCGGGAGGCAGCAGCGCCGCGATGGGCCCCGCAGGCGACTCCACTTCGGCGACGCGTCCGCGCGCCAGCAGCTGCGGGTGCCGCCACAGGTCGCCGACGCCGTTGACGTGCGCGTTGGCGATCTGCGCAGCTTCGAGACGTTCCATCACCTGTCCGGCCGTGAGCTGGCCGAAGACCTGCAGGATGATCTGCTGCAGCGCCTGCCGGTGTTCGTTGCGGCGGGCATTGCTCTCGAAGCGCGGGTCGGTCGCGAGTCCCGGCTGCAGCAGCACCTTGTCGCAAAAGATCTTCCACTCGCGTTCGTTCTGCAGTCCCAGCATCACCGTCTTGCCGTCGCCGGCGGCGAAGGGGCCGTACGGATAGATCGTCGCGTGGGCGGCGCCGCTGCGCGGAGGCGGCTCCGCGCCTTCATAGGCGTAGTACATGGGAAAGCCCATCCACTCTCCCAGCGCCTCCAGCATGGCCACATCGACGTGCGAGCCGCGGCCGGTGCGCTGACGCTGCAGCAGCGCGGCCAGGATGCTGGAGTACGCGTACATGCCGGCGGCGATGTCCGCGATCGAAATGCCGGCCTTGCTCGGTTCCTCGGGCGTGCCGGTGACCGACAGCAAGCCCGCCTCGCTCTGGATCAGGAGGTCGTAGGCCTTCTTGTCGCGATACGGGCCATCGTTCCCGTAGCCCGAGATGTCGCATACGACCAGTCGCGGATGCTTTTCCGAGAGCTGCGCGTAACCGAGCCCCATGCGCTCGGCGGCGCCGGGTGCGAGGTTCTGCACCAGGACGTCGGCGCGCGCGAGCAGGTCCGCGAGCACCTGCATCGCCTCGGGCTGCTTCAGGTCCAGCGTGAGGCTTTCCTTGGAGCGGTTGACCCAGACGAAATGCGAAGCCAGTCCTTTCGTCCTGCTGTCGTAGGCGCGGGCGAAGTCGCCGCTGCCGGGACGCTCGATCTTGACCACGCGCGCGCCGAGGTCGGCAAGCTGGCGCGTGCAGAAGGGCGCGGCGATCGCGTGCTCGATCGACACGACGGTGATGCCATCCAAAGGTCGCGTCATCAGAAGGACCTCGGCAGCCCGAGCAAGTGCTCGGCCACGTAGGAATAGATCAGGTTGGTCGAGATCGGAGCCACCTGGTAGAGGCGGGTCTCGCGGAACTTGCGCTCGACGTCGTATTCGTGCGCGAAGCCGAAGCCGCCGTGCGTCTGCAGGCAGGTGTTGGCGGCTTCCCACGAGGCCTTGGCCGCGAGGTACTTTGCCATGTTGGCCTCGCCGCCGCAGGGCTGGCCGGCATCGAACAGCGAGCAGGCCTTGAAGCGCATCAGGTTGGCCGCCTCGGTCTCGATGTAAGCGTCGGCGATCGGGAAGGCCACGCCCTGGTTCTGCCCGATCGGGCGGTTGAACACCACGCGCTCGCTCGCGTAGCGGCGCGACTTTTCGACGAACCAGTAGGCGTCGCCGATGCATTCCGCCGCGATCAGCGTGCGCTCGGCGTTGAGCCCGTCGAGGATGTACTTGAAGCCCTGCCCTTCCTCGCCGACCAGGTTCTCGGCCGGGATCTCCAGGTTGTCGAAGAACACCTCGTTGGTTTCGTGGTTCACCATGTTCGGGATCGGCCTGACGGTCATGCCGTTGTCGATCGCCTGGTGCAGGTCGACGATGAAGATGCTCATGCCCTCGCTCTTGCGCTTCACCTGCGCGAGCGGCGTGGTGCGGGCCAGCAGGATCATCAGGTCCGAGTGCTGGATGCGCGAGATCCAGACCTTCTGGCCGTTGACGACGTAGCGGTCGCCCTGTTTCACCGCGGTGGTCTTCAGCTGCGTGGTGTCGGTGCCGGTCGTGGGCTCGGTCACGGCCATCGACTGCAGCCGCAGCTTGCCGCTGGCGATGCCGGGCAGGTACTGCTTCTTCTGTTCCTGCGACCCGTGCCGCAGCAGCGTGCCCATGTTGTACATCTGGCCATGGCAGGAGCCGGCGTTGCCACCGGAGAAGTTGATCTCCTCCATCACGACCGAAGCCTCGGTGAGGCCGAGGCCCGAGCCGCCGTATTCGGCGGGGATCATCGCGGCCAGCCAGCCGGCCTCGGTGAGGGCGTCGACGAAGGCTTCGGGATAGCCGCGGTCGGCATCGACCTTCTGCCAGTAGGCGGAATCGAAACGGCCGCACAGGTCGCGCAGGGCTTCGCGCATGTCCTGGTGCGCATCGGGTGTGGGAATGCGGGTCTTCATGGGTTCAGCGGAAAGTGGCCTCGGCCTGCATCGTGAGCCAGCCCTCGTGGTCCTGCGCCCAGAGCTGCGCGCTCCTGCCGTCGGCGGCGGGCTGCCCGTTCACGCGGAAGGGATGCAGGTCGAAGGTGGGCCGCACGGCACGGAAGCTGAAACTCGCCAGCTTCGCGCCGGACGTTTGACGGCGCGCGAGATCGACGAGCAGCGTCGCGATCAGCGGGCCGTGCACGATCAGGCCCGGGTAGCCCTCGACCTCCGTCACGTACTTGCGGTCGTAGTGGATGCGATGGCCGTTGAAGGTCAGCGCCGAGTAGCGAAAGAGAAGTACGTCGTCGGGCACGATCTCGCGCGACCACGCCGCATCCCCGGGCGCGGGCTGCGGCGCCGGCACCGGATCGCCCGGCTGCGCGGCCGCGCGGTACACGATGTCGTGCTCCTCGGTGAGCGCGACGCCCTGCGCGTTGCTCACCTCATGCCGCACCAGCACGAACACGAGGTCGCCGGTGCGGCCCGCCTTGTGCGTGACCGACGCGATGGTGGACTTGCGCTCCACTTCGTCACCGACGCGCAGCGGCGCGTGCCACTGCAGGCGGCCGCCGGCCCACATGCGGCGCGGCAGCGGCACCGGCGGCAGGAAGCCGCCGCGCTTCGCGTGGCCGTCGACGCCGATCTCGCCCTGGCGATGACCGGGCAGGAAGTAGAGCCAGTGCCACAGGGGCGGCAGCTCGGTGCCGCGCGCGGGCAGCGGATCGTCACGGTCCAGCGTCGCGGAGAGATTGCGCACGGGCGCCGCGGTGATCTCGTCGTGCAGCGTTTCGCTGCGGCCTTCCCAGCTGCGCAGCTGGGCCAGCAGCTCGGGGGTGAGGTGGGCGTCGGACATTCGCCGATTACACCAGCGTTCACGGCCCGGCCCTTTTGTCCACGCCGGCAGTGGCTTCGCTGCGGTGCATCACGGCACGATGGAACCGCACCTCCCGATCCGGATCAGACCGAAGTGGACACTCGCGAAGGCGGCGAAGTTGTCCTACACCGCGTTTCGCGCTGAGCTTCGATCCTGCGCAGACCGCCGATGGAGGAGAAATGGAAAAGGGCGCTTACCGCATCCAGAGCAGCAGTCCCATTTCAGGCGCGCTGTGGCCGCCAGGCAGGCAGCATATGATCGTCCCCGACCGCAACCTGGCCGTGTCGCTCGCGGCCAAGAGCGTGACGGCGCCCGGCTCGGTGATCGAGGTCGTGCACGTGCCTTCGGGCGAGGTCGTGTTCCGCAAGCCCTCGAGCCCGTCGCCCGAGACCCTCCTGCAATGAGCCCCACCGCATGATTCACCCGTTGTCCGGCTGGACCGACACCCTGCGGGCCAGCATCAACCGCCGCGTCGTCGAACACCGTCTCGCCGAAGCCGTGGCCCGCCTCCCGCACGAACCGGAAAGCCGCTGCACCTACCAGCACCTGCTGGAAGAGCACCTGCGGCTCACGGGTGAGCCGCGGCCGCAGGCGCGCGAGAAGTAGTTACTGCTTCGTACCGACGAAGCCGATGGCCTGCTTGCCGAGCGCGGCGGGCAAGGCCACCGCGGCATAAAGCTTTTTCTGGTCTTCGCGATACCACGCGACACCGAAGAACGGAGCGCCAGGTGCAAAGCAGGGATAGGCGCCCAGCCTCATAACGAGGTCGTACGCCGCCTCGTCCTGGCGCCGACTGACCTGGCCCACGATCTTGCAGCCATTGAGTTCGGTGGTGACCGCGCCGTTCGCATACACGTTGAACGTCGTGCCCGGACGCGGACCGAGCGCGAACACCACGGTGCCGGTGTGGCGGCCGACGATGGGAGCGATGCTGTCCGCATACGCCGCCTCGGCGTCGTGGCGGGCCGAGAGCTTGCGCGGCGGCGTGCCGTCCAGCCTGACCGTGCCCTGGACCGCCATCTTCCGAGGATTCAGTTCGAGCTTGACCTCGGCGGCGCGCGCCACCGGCACTTCCCAATTGAAATCGGTCGCGCTGGACGTCGACGTCATCCCCTGGCCGATCGCACCCTTGCCGATCAACACGCCCGCGAGCGTTTCCTCGCCCGGACGCGAATAGAGCACGTAGTAGCTATCGTCGCCCAGGACGACGCCCGCCAGCTGACGGTCCGGCGCCAGCTGCCCGTACCACTGGCCCTCCGGCGATTCGCCGCCGCCGCAAGAGGCGAGCAGCACGGTGACGGAAAGGGAGGCAGCGAGCCTCGCGACGACTCCCAACGACTGGATGGCCTTCATGGCAGGACCCTTCGCAACAAAAGGTGTCAAAGAGTTGCAAAAACCAAGCGGGCCGTCAAAGCCGCCAATCCCGTGGGGGCGGGGGGCGGCAGTTTGTCACGGTTCGCAGGGTAGGACCCCGGGAAGACCCGAACGAGAAATCGCCCGGCAGGGCAGGCGTCGGCGGTTCAGCGGCCGTTCATGGCCCGTTGCCTAAAGTACTTGCATCGCATCGTTTTTACCGAGGGGACTTCATGAACTCTTCTGTCCGCACCTTCACTACCGCCGCCGCCCTGCTGCTCACCGCCGTTGGAACGCTCGGCGTCGCCACACCGGCCGCCGCCGAACATCGGTATGCCGTCGCCCCTTCCCATGCCGCGCCGGCCCTGCGCATCGAGCGCTTCGATATGCGTGACGAGGGCGATTTCCGGCCGGGCAACGAGCTGCGCTTTCGCATGGTGGGCACCCCCGGCGTCAATGCGTACTTCCAGATTCCCGGGGAACTGACCCTTGCCTCGATGACCGAAGTGCGCCCGGGCGTCTACGTGGGTAGCTATGTGATCCGCCGTGGTGACAACCCGGAGCACTTCTTCCGCGCCAACGGCATCCTCAAGAGCGGCTCGCACAACGTAAGCGCCAGGCTGGGCAACTCCGGCGTGGAAGACCGTGATTTCGCCTATCGCGGCCGGCCCGAACCGCAGATCTTCGAGCCGCATCGGTATTACAGCGACCGCGGCTGGGCCGACAGCAGCTACCGGCGCTATTGAGTGGTGACTGGTAGGCCGTGCTGGACTTGAACCAGCGACCAAGGGATTATGAGTCCCCTGCTCTAACCAACTGAGCTAACGGCCCGCCGGGTGATTGTAGGGATCGAAAGCGGGAGCCCTGGGCCCCCGCCTTCGCGGGGGTGACGATGAGCTCACCCCTTGTGGCTCAGCGCATTGCTCACCAGCCGCGAGGTGATGTCCACGATCTGGATCATGCGGTCGTAGGCCATGCGGGTGGGGCCGATCACTCCGAGGGTGCCGACCACCTGGCCGTCCACCTCGTAAGGCGCGCTCACCACGGACAGTTCCTCGAAGGGGACGATCTGGCTTTCGCCGCCGATGTAGATGCGCACGCCGTCGGCCTGGCTGGAGACGTCGAGCAGGCGCATCAGCTGGGTCTTGTGCTCGAACAGCTCGAAGGCGTGCCGCAGGTGCGACATGTCGCTGGCGAAGTCGCTCACGGCGAGCAGGTTGCGCTCGCCGGAGATCACCACCTCTTCCTGTTCCTGCTTCAGCGCCTCGGTGCTGGCCTCCACGGCCGTCCGCATCAGCGTGGCGATCTCGCCGCGCAGCTGCTCCACCTCGTTCTTCAGGCGCTCGCGCACCTCCTCGATGGCGAGTCCGCTGTAGTTCGCGTTGAGGTAATTGGCGGCTTCGGCCAGTTGCGACTGCGTGTAGTCGGCCGCCGTGTGGACCACCCGGTTCTGCACGTCTCCTTCCGGCGACACGATGATCACCAGGAAGCGGCGCTCCGACAGGCGCAGGAATTCGATGTGGCGAAAGACGGAGCTGCGGCGCGGCGCCACCACCACGCCCACGAACTGCGACATGTTCGACAGCATCTGCGCCGCCTGCGCGATCACCCTTTGCGGCTGGTCGGCCGGCAGCGGCACCGGCGCGGCGAAGTCGTCGCGGCGCGCCGTGAGCATGGTGTCGACGAAGAGGCGGTAGCCGCGGGCGGTGGGGATGCGGCCGGCGGAGGTGTGCGGGCTGGCGACCAGCCCCAGTTCCTCCAGGTCCGACATCACGTTGCGGATGGTGGCCGGGGACAGCTCGAGCCCGGACGCGCGCGACAGGGTACGCGAGCCCACGGGCTGGCCCTCGTCGATATAGCGCTCGATGAGGGCTTTCAGCAGCAGCTTGGCGCGGTCGTCGAGCTTCATGGCACTTCCCTCGGCCATTCTAGTGACGTTCCTCCCGCCACTGCCAGCCGATGTGCCCGAATCCGCATTGCCGCCCGAGGGGCCTGTGATGTAATTTGCCGATGAAATCCATCTTCCGGCAGGTCGGCCTGTTCGGCAAGTACCAGACCACGGCGGCGCCCGCGCTGGCGGCGTCGACGCGCGCCGCCCTGGAGGACATCGCGGAGTTCCTGTCGTCGCAAGGCTGCGAAGTGGTGGTGGAACGCGACACCGCCGCCAATGCGGGCCTGACCGGCTACCCCACCGCGGACGTCGTGGCGATCGGCACGCAGTGCGATCTCGGCCTGGTGGTGGGCGGCGACGGCACGATGCTGGGCATCGGCCGCCAGCTCGCGCGGCACGGCGTCCCCCTGATCGGCATCAACCAGGGTCGGCTGGGCTTCATCACCGACATCCGGCTGGACCAGTTCCGCACCGTGCTGCCGCCCATGCTGGCCGGCGAGTACGACGAGGACCACCGCTCCCTCATGCACGCGAACGTGGTGCGCGACGGCCAGGCGGTGTTCGATGCCCTGGCGATGAACGACGTCGTGGTGAACCGCGGCGCCACCTCCGGCATGCTGGAACTGAACCTGGAGGTGGACGGACACTTCGTCGCCAACCAGCGCGCCGACGGCCTGATCGTCGCGTCGCCCACCGGCTCCAGCGCCTATGCGCTGTCCGCCGGCGGCCCGCTGCTGCATCCGGCCCTGCCTGGCTATGTGCTCGTGCCGATCGCGCCGCACACGCTGTCGAACCGCCCGATCGTGCTGCCCGACGCCGTGGAGATCACGATCGAACTGGTGTCCGGCCGCGATGCCAGTGCCAATTTCGACATGCAGTCGCTCGCCTCGCTGATGCACGGCGACCGCATCACGGTGCGCCGTTCGCAGCACAAGGTACGATTCCTCCATCCCAAGGGGTGGACGTACTTCGACACCCTGCGCAAGAAACTGCACTGGAACGAGGGCGCCCCGCTGACGCCATGAGCCTCAAACGCATCGCCCTGCGCGATTTCGTCATCGTCCGCGAGCTGGAGCTCGATCTCGACGCCGGCTTCTCCGTGCTGACGGGCGAGACGGGCGCGGGCAAGTCCATCCTGGTCGACGCGCTGCAGCTCGCGCTGGGCGCCCGCGCCGAAGCCAGCGTGGTGCGCGAAGGCGCCGCCCGCACCGAAATCAGTGCCGAATTCGACCTCCCGCCCGCCCTGCTGCCCTGGCTGGAGGAAGCCGGATTCGAGGCCGGAGACAGCCTGCTGCTGCGCCGGAGCATCGACAGCCAGGGCAAGAGCCGCGCCTGGATCAACGGCAGCAGCGCCACCGCCACGCAACTGCGCGAGGTCGGCGAGCACCTGGTGGACATCCACGGCCAGCATGCCTGGCAAAGCCTCACCCGGCCCGCCTCGGTGCGCGCCCTGCTCGATGGTTACGCCGGCCTCGACCCCTCGAAGCTGCAGCAGCTGTGGACCGGCTGGCGCTCGGCGCAGAAGACGCTGGCCGACGCGCGCAGCGCGCAGGACTCGCTGCAGCGCGAACGCGAGCGCCTGTCCTGGCAGGTCGGCGAAGTCGACAAGCTGGCGCCGGGCCAGGACGAGTGGGACGAGCTCAATGCCAGCCACACGCGCCTGTCGCATGCGCAGGCGCTGCTCGATGCGGCGCAATCCGCGCAGGAAATGCTCGATGGCGACGAGGGCGGCGCGCGCAAGGCGCTGTCGCAGGCGGTGGACACGCTGCGCGGGCAGGAACACCTGGAGCCGCAGTTCCGCGAGATCGGCGAAGTGCTCGCCTCCAGCCTGGCGCAGATGGAAGACGCCGCGCATTCGCTGCAGGCGTACCTGCGCAAGACCGACCTCGAACCGGAGCGGCTCGCCGAACTGGACGAACGCATGTCCTCCTGGCTCTCGCTCGCACGGCGCTACAAGCGCACGCCGCCGGAGCTGCCGGGCCTGCTCGCATCCTGGCAGGACGAACTCAAGAAGCTCGACGCCGCCGCGGACCTCGCGGCGCTGGAAGCGGCGGAAAAGAAGGAGCACGAGGCTTTCCTGGCGGAAGCCCGCGCGCTGTCCAAGGCGCGCGCCAAGGCGGCGCCGCAACTCTCCAAGGCCGTGACGCAGGCGATGCAGGGCCTGGGCATGACGGGCGGCCGCTTCGAAGTGGCGCTGGAAAAGCTGGAGACGCCCACGGCTTTCGGACTGGAAGAGATCGCTTTCCTGGTCGCGGGCCACGCGGGCAGCACGCCGCGGCCGGTGGGCAAGGTCGCTTCGGGCGGCGAGCTCTCGCGCATCGCACTGGCGATCGCGGTCACCACCAGCCGCATCGGGGAAGCGCAGACGCTGATCTTCGACGAAGTGGATTCGGGCGTCGGCGGCGCCGTCGCCGAGACGGTGGGACGCCTGATGAAGCAGCTGGGGCGCGACCGCCAGGTGCTCGCCGTCACGCACCTGCCGCAGGTGGCCGCCTGCGCCGACCACCACCTGGTGGTGGCCAAGCAGAGCCAGGCCGGCGGCGTCAGCAGCAGCGTGGCGCCGGTCGAGGGCGAGAAGCGCGTGGCGGAAGTCGCCCGCATGCTGGGTGGCGAACGCCTGTCGGGCACGACGCTCGCGCACGCCAAGGAAATGCTCGGCGACGCCGCGGCGGCGGGCAGCTGAGGAGCGCCGCATGCCGATGGAACTGGTCCTCATCACCGGCATGTCCGGCTCCGGCAAGTCGGTGGCGCTGCGCGCACTGGAGGACGCGGGCTACTTCTGCGTCGACAACCTGCCGCCGGAACTGCTGCTGTCCTTCGTCGAACTGGAAGAGAAGAACGCGCGCCGGCGGGTCGCCATCGCCATGGACGTGCGCACCGCCACCTCGCTGCCGCAGGTGCCGGGCCACCTGGGCGAGCTGGTGCAGCGCGGGATCGCCGTGCGCCCCCTGTTCCTCGACGCCGCCACCGAGACGCTGGTGCGCCGCTTCTCGGAAACGCGGCGGCGCCATCCGCTGTCCGAGGCCGCCGGCGAAACCGGCGTCGACCAGCACCGCGCGCTGGTGGAAGCGATCGAGCTGGAACGCGAGCTGCTGGCGGAACTGCGCGAGCGCGCCCACGTGATCGACACCAGCGTGATCCGCGCGGCGCAGCTGCAGGAATACGTGAAGGGGCTGCTGTCGGCGCCGCTCGCGTCGCTGACGCTGGTGTTCGCGTCCTTCTCGTTCAAGCGCGGCATCCCGGTCGATGCCGACTACGTGTTCGACGTGCGCATGCTGCCCAACCCGCATTACGAGCCCGAGCTGCGCGACCTGACCGGGCTCGATGCGCCGGTGGTGGAATTCCTGCAGGAGATCCCGGAAGTCGACGACATGTACGCCGACATCGCGGCCTTTCTCGATCACTGGCTGGAGCCGCTGGCGCGGAACCACCGCAGCTATGTGACGGTGGCGATCGGCTGCACCGGCGGCCAGCACCGGTCGGTGTACCTGGTCGAGCGGCTGGCGGAGGAGTTCGGGCAGCGGTGGACGACGCTGAAGCGGCATCGGGAGCTGGGGAAGGCGTAGGGCGTGACGGTGGGCTTGCAGGGTGGGCAACTTGTTGCCCACCATCGGCCGACGGTGGGCAAGCAAGCTTGCCCACCCTACCGAACCCCAGCACTCAGCCTGCGTTCTCGAGGAACTTCCGCACCGGCGCCGGCAATCCCAGCCCCGGCCACTGCCCCGCGCCGAACCACTGCCCCTCGCCCGCATTCCACTCCGGCGGCACCACCGCCTGCACCGGATGCAGGTGCAGGTCCTTGTGCGTCAGCACGTGCACGAAGGGCTCGACGTCGCGCAGCCTCCTGCGTGCCGCGGCCGGCAGCACTTCCTCCAGCGCATCGCGGCTGCCGAACACCGGCAGGCAGTAGAGCCCGGCCCACACGCCCGGCGTGGGGCGCTTTTGCAGCCACACCGATCCGTCGCCGGCCTGCGCATGCAGCAGCCAGAGCGACTCCGCCGTGCGCTTCAACTTGCGCGTCCGGACCGGATAGTCCTGCGGATTGCCCTGCTTCGCCGCGACGCACTGCTCCTGCACCGGGCAGAGCAGGCAGCTCGGATTGCGCGGCACGCACACGGTGGCGCCGACGTCCATCAGCCCCTGCGTGTAGCGCGGCATGTTCTCCCGCAGCTCGCGCGCGGGCAGCAGCGACCGCGCGTGATCCCACAAGGCGCGCTCGTTGGCGCCGAGCGCGAGATCCCCGCCGAAGCCCAGCACGCGCGTCAGCACGCGCTTGACGTTGCCGTCCAGGATCGCGGCGCGCTCGCCGAAGCAGAAGGAGGAGATCGCCGCCGCCGTCGAAGGCCCGATGCCGGGCAGCGTCTGCAGCACTTCGGCCGTGCGCGGAAAGGCGCCGCCGTGCTGCTCCATCACCATCTGCGCGCAGCGGTGCAGGTTGCGCGCGCGGCTGTAGTAACCCAGGCCGCTCCATAACGCGAGCACGTCATCCAGCGGCGCCGCGGCGAGCGACTGCACGTCGGGAAAGCGCGCCAGGAAACGCTCGTAGTAGCCGAGCACCGCGGCCACCTGCGTCTGCTGCAGCATGATCTCGGAGAGCCACACGCGGTACGGCTCGCGCGTGTTCTGCCAGGGAAGGGAGTTGCGGCCGTGCGTGCGCTGCCAGCGCACGACGCGGCCGGCAAAGCCGGCCGGGAGATCCATTTACGCCGTCTTGAGCGCGGGCTGCACCGCGGCCGCATTGGACGCGGCCATCGACGTGCTGGTGAGGTGCGAGGTCAGCTCGGCGAGCTTGGCGTCGAGCACGTCGAGCGCGGTTTCCTGCGACGCGATCTCGGTGATGCGGTCGTCGAGGCCGCTGGCGGCCTGCTGGATGCGTTCGATGGCCTCCAGCCGGCGGCCGAAGTTGCGGCGGCGCTCGCGCAGCTGCGCATCGAGCTGCGCGCTGGCGGACTTGTTCCACAGCTCCACTTCGCCCAGCGCCGATTCGTAGATCACGCGCAGGCGGGTGGCCAGCGCGCGCACCAGGCGATCGGCGAATTCGGGCTGCGCCAGGCGCAGCGCGTTGCTCACGCCCAGGTACTGGTTGTGGCTGCGCTCGACGAGGTCGAGGTCGCGCTCGTAGCGCGCGAGGTCCGGCTCGCGCGGCGCCTGCAGCGAGAAGCCGTATTCGGCGTTCAGCTGGCGGAAGGTCCCCGTCAGCATGGTCTGGATCTCGCCGCTCACCTTTTCCGCCTTGCGCAATCCTTCGCGCAAGCGATCGAAGGTCTTGGCGTAGGCCTTGCGCACGCCCAGCTTCAGGCCGGGGGTGCGCAGGGCGTCGGTGAGCTCCTGCATTTCCGACTTCAGCGTGGCGGTGCCCAGCAGCGTGAACACGTCGCGCAGCAGCTTCAGGTGCACCGAGCGCACGGCATGGATCTTGGCGCCGCTCGCGTCGAAGTCGGCCTGCTCCTGCTCGATGCGCGCGCGCATGTGCTTGATGACCTGGATGTTCTTGCCGCGCAGCCCCTTGAGCTCCACCATCTGCTCGGCGAGGTCGCGGCGGCGAATGCCCAGCCCCCGGGTGGCCTCGGTGCGCAGTTCGGCGATGTTGGTGGAGACTGCGGAGTTCAGGATCTTCTGCCGCTCGCCCATCACGCCATTGGCCAGCGCGTGCTCCAGCGCGGGCAGGTTGCTCGCCTTGAGCAGTTCGGCGTTGCTGTTGACCTTGGCGACCAGGCCCTTCTGGCCCGACACCGGGATCACCTGCTGGTCCTGCAGGCCCAGCAGGTCGGCGGTGGTGCGGCGCTGGCGCTCGATCTGCGACTGCACCTGTGCGGGCGTGCTGAGCGCATCCCACATGGTGTCGATCTTGTTCAGGACGACCAGGCGCGAGGCGCCGCCGCCATCGCCGTCTTCCTCGGCGATCAGGTGTTCGCGCCAGATGGCGAGGTCGGACTTGGTCACGCCGGTGTCGGCGGCCAGGATGAAGACGACCGCGTGCGCCTGCGGGATCAGGTTGACCGTCAGTTCCGGTTCGGCGCCGATCGCGTTGAGGCCGGGGGTATCCAGGATCACCAGCCCCTGCTTGAGCAGCGGGTGGGCGATGTTGATCAGGGCATGGCGCCAGCGCGGCACTTCGACCAGGCCGTCGGCGCCCACCATCGGGTTGTCCTCGGGGCTGTCTTCGTGCCAGAAGCCCAGCGCCTTGGCATCTTCCACCGTCACGCGGCGGATCTCGGAGACCTTCTCGAAGGCCTGGGAGAGCTGCCCGGGATCGTTGACGTCCAGGTCGATGCGGTGCCACTTGTCCGGCACCATGCGCCACTCCATCAGCGGCTGCGTCTGCAGGCGCGTCTCGATCGGCAGAAGGCGCAGGCAGGGCGGGACTTCGGCGTCGTAGCCCAGCTCGGTCGGGCACATGGTGGTGCGGCCGGCGCTGGCGGGCATGATGCGGCGCTTGTAGCCGGCGAAGAAGATCGCGTTGATCAGCTCCGACTTGCCGCGGGAGAACTCGGCGACGAAGGCGACCATGACCTTGTCCGAGCGCATCTGGCCTTCGAGGCGGCGCAGCCGTTCCTCGACGCCGGCATCCATCAGGTCATGGTCCTTCAGCCATTCCGACAGCAGTTTGAGACGCAAGGCGAATTCGCGCCGCCATGCGCCGTGCTGGTCGAACTGCTCGTTGAAGGATGTACCCACTTTGTTCCCTGGCCTCGTAACTGAATATAGCATCGGGCCCTCTCCTGCTCATCATTTGCCTTCAGTGTTTCTGGCAATGTGCGCAGAAATACGTCGCGCGCTGGCCTTGCCGGATCATCCGGATCGGGGTTCCGCACACGCGGCAGGGTTCGCCGGCGCGGTCGTAGACCATGGCTTCGAGCTGGAAGTAACCCGATTCGCCCTGTGCATTGGAGAAATCGCGCAGGGTGCTGCCGCCCTTGGTGACCGCGCGCGCGAGCACGTCGCGGATCGCTTCCTGCAGCCGCGCCGCCCGCGGACGGGTGATGCGCGCAGCCGACACCGTGGGCCGGATGCCGGCGAGGAACAGCGCTTCGGATGCATAGATGTTTCCGACGCCGACCACGATGTCACCCGAAAGGAGAACTTGCTTGATCGGCGCCTTGCGCTTCTTCAGTGCGGCGTGGAAGGCATCGAGGTCGAAGTGCTCCCCCAGGGGCTCGACGCCGAGGCCGCCGAGCAGCTTGGCCGCCTCGGGTGCGGACTCGCTCTCCGCGTAGACGATGGCGCCGAAGCGGCGCGGATCGTTCAAGCGCAGCACGCCGCGGTCGGTCACGAGGTCGAAGTGGTCGTGCAAAGCCGCTTCCGGCATCGCGGCGTCGAAGCGCAGGCTGCCGGACATGCCCAGGTGCATCAGCAGCACGCCGCGATCCAGGTCCACCAGCAGGTATTTGCCGCGGCGGCGCACGCCGGAGACGATGCGGCCCACGAGGCGCTCCGGCGCGATGCCCAGCGGCCAGCGCAGCGGCTTGCCCACGCGCACCGCCTCGATGCGCGCGCCGGCGATGCGCTCGGCAAAACTGAGGCGCGTGACCTCGACTTCGGGGAGTTCGGGCATGGGAAGGAAAAGCCGTCGGATTATGATGGGTCGATGAAGAAACTCCGCCGGACCGCAGCCGCTGCGGTTCTCGCTCTCTGCGCCTTCGGACAGCCCGTCTTCGCGCAAGCGCCGCAGGTCGCGGCCGCCGGCAACAGCACCCTCGACGCCGAACTGTTCTACCAGTTGCTGCTGGGCGAGCTGAACGTCCGCGCCAACGAGCCGACCGCGGGCTTCGCGCTGATCCTCGACGCCGCGCGCAAGACCAACGATTCCTCCCTTTACCAGCGCGCGGTCGAACTCGCCCTGCAGGCCCGCTCCGGCGACGCCGCGCTGCAGGCCGCCCGCGCCTGGAAGCAGGCGGTCCCGCAGTCGCGCGAAGCCAACCGCTTCGTGCTGCAGATCCTGGTGGCGCTCAACCGCCTGCCGGAAAGCGTGGAGCCGCTGAAGACCGAGATCTCGATGGCCGAAGCAGCCGATCGCGCGGGGATCATCGCGGCCGCCGGCCGCATCTATGCGCGCGCCTCGGACAAGAAGCAGGCGGCGTCGGTGGTCGAACAAGCCCTCGCCGACCACCTGGGCCGGCCGGACACCGGCCCCGCGGCCTGGAGCACGATCGGCCGCCTGCGCCTGAACGCGGGCGACGCGCCGGGCGCCCTGGAAGCCGCGCGCCGCGGCCAGGCCATCAACCCGGGCGCCGAAGGTCCCGCGCTGCTGGCGCTGGACATGATGGATCCCAAGCAGCCGCAGGCCGAAGCGCTGGTACGCAAGTACCTCGAAGGCAAGCCGCTGCCGGAGCTGCGCATGGGCTATGCGCGCGCGCTGCTGGACGCCAACCGCAGCGCCGAGGCGCTGCAGCAGCTGCAGGTCGTCACCCGCGAGCGCCCCGAATTCCCCGAGGCCTGGCTGGCGACCGGCACCCTGCTGGTGCAGGACAACCAGCTCGCGCCGGCCGAAGCGGCGTTGAAGAAGTACCTGGAGCTCGCCGGCGGCCAGCAGGACGCCGAGGACCGCGGCCGCGGCACCGCGCAGGCCTACTTGTCGCTCGCACAGATCGCCGAGAAGCGGCGCGACTTCGCCCAGGCCGGCGCCTGGCTGGACCGCATCGAGAACTCGCAGGACCTGGTGCAGGCGCAGAACCGCCGCGCGTCCATCCTCGCGCGCCAGGGCCGCCTGGACGAGGCGCGCAAGCTGATCCGCGCGCTGCCCGAACGCAACCCGGCCGACATCCGCATGAAGACGCTGGCCGAAGTGCAGCTGCTGCGGGACAACAAGCAGCTCAAGGCCGCCTACGACCTGCTCGCGCAGGCCTCCGCCAAGGACCCCGCCGACGCCGACCTGATGTACGACCAGGCCATGGTGGCCGAGAAGCTCGGCGACTTCGCGCAGATGGAAAAACTGCTGCGCCAGATCGTGGCGAAGAAGGCGGATTACCACCACGCCTACAACGCGCTGGGCTTCTCGCTCGCGGAGCGCAACCAGCGCCTGCCGGAAGCCAGGCAGCTGATCCAGAAGGCGCTGGAGTACGCGCCCGGCGATCCCTTCATCACCGACAGCCTGGGCTGGGTCGAGTTCCGCATGGGCAACAAGGCGGAGGCGCTGCGCATCCTGCAGGGCGCCTACAAGGAACGTCCGGACGCCGAGATCGCCGCGCACATCGGCGAGGTGCTGTGGTCGGTCGGCCAGCGCGACCAGGCACTGTCGATCTGGCGCGAAGGCCTGCTGCTCAACGCCGAGAACGACACGCTGCAGGAAACGATCAAGCGCTTCAAGGTGAAGCCATGAGGACCGCACTGCGCGCTTCCTGGGCCGCATCGGCTCTCCTGTCCCTGACCCTGCTCGCGGGCTGCGCCGCACCGCCGCGCACGCCGACGCCGCCGGGCGTGCAGTCGTGGAGCGGGCGGCTGGCGCTCAGCGTGGAGGGCCAGTCCAGCCAGTCCTTCTCGGCCGGCTTCGAACTGAAGGGCGCGCCCGAGACCGGCGAACTCACGCTGACCAATCCGCTGGGCGGCACGGTCGCCCTGCTGTCCTGGGCGCCGGGGACGGCGACGCTGCGCTCCAATGGCAAGGAGCGGCAGTTCCCCTCGGTGGAAGCGCTGGCGCAGGAAGCGACCGGACAGGAGCTGCCGCTGGCGGCGCTGTTCGACTGGCTCGCGGGCAAGCCCACGCCGGTGCCCGGCTGGGAGGTCGACGTGAGCCAGGTCGCCGAAGGGCGGCTGCGCGCGCGCCGCACGGCGCCGCCCCCGCCCGCGGACCTGCGGGTGGTGTTCGAGCGCTGAGGCGCGCATGCAGGCCCTGCACGACGTCGCCGCGCCGGCGAAGCTCAACCTGTTCCTGCACGTCACCGGACGGCGTGCCGACGGCTACCACCTGCTGCAGTCGGCGTTCATGCTGCTGGACTGGCACGACACGCTGCACTTCGAGCGCCGCCCCGGCGGCAAGCTGAGCCGCGAGGACCTCGGCCCCCCGCTTCCTGAAGACGACCTGACGCTGCGTGCCGCGCGCGCCCTGCAACAGGCGAGCGGCAGCCGCGAAGGCGCGCACATCCGCGTGCTCAAGCGGCTGCCCGCCGAAGCCGGCCTGGGCGGCGGCTCGTCGGATGCGGCCAGCTGCCTGCTCGCGCTCAATCGCCTCTGGAACCTGCGCCTGCCGCTGTCTTCCCTCGAGAAGATCGGCCTGTCGCTCGGTGCCGACGTGCCCTTCTTCCTGCGCGGACGCAACGCCTGGGTCGAAGGGATCGGCGAGCGGATCACGCCAGTGCAGCTGCCCGCGGCGCGTTTCGTGGTCGTCAAACCGCGGCGCGGGCTGGCGACGAAGGACATCTTCCAGCACCCCGCGCTGAAACGCGATTCGGACGGTGCTACAATCGCAGGCTTTGCTGCAGACCCCTACGGTTTTGGTCACAACGACCTGGAACCGGTGGCCCGGCAGATCTGTCTCGAAGTGGACGAGGTCTTGCAATGGCTGGGTTCGCAAGGCCTGCAAGCCCGGATGACGGGCTCGGGCAGCGCGGTCTTCGCGCTGCTGCCGCCGGGAAAATCCCTGGCGCCGGCCCCGGCGGACTGGGTGATCCAGGTTTGCGGCAATATGGAGGTCCATCCCCTTTGGGGCTGGGCACCCAGCGACGATTCGGTTGACGGCTGATTTCAGCGGTCGACCAGTGTAGGGGAGTCGCCAAGTTGGTTAAGGCACCGGATTTTGATTCCGGCATGCGAGGGTTCGAGTCCTTCCTCCCCTGCCAAACCGTTTAGTTGGGTCTACAGACATTCCGATGCAGGCTTCTCCTCCCACCCCCGATTTCATGGTCTTCACCGGCAATGCCAATCCGGCGTTGGCGGAGGAAATCGCCGGCCACCTGGGCATCGCGCTCGGCGCGGCGTCGGTGAGCCGTTTCTCCGACGGTGAAGTCACCGTGGAGATCAACACCAACGTGCGGGCGCGGGATGTGTTCGTGGTGCAGTCGACCTGCGCCCCGACCAACGAGAACCTGATGGAGCTGCTGATCATGGTCGACGCGCTCAAGCGCGCCTCGGCCGAACGCATCAGCGCCGTGATCCCCTACTTCGGCTACGCCCGCCAGGACCGCCGCCCGCGCTCCTCGCGCGTGCCGATCTCGGCCAAGGTGGTGGCCAACCTGCTCGAAACGGTGGGCGTGGCCCGCGTGCTGACGATGGACCTGCACGCCGACCAGATCCAGGGCTTCTTCGACATCCCCGTCGACAACATCTACGCCTCGCCGGTGCTGCTGGGCGACCTGCGCCTGAAGAACTACGAGGACCTGATCGTGGTGTCGCCGGACGTCGGCGGCGTCGTGCGCGCCCGCGCGCTGGCCAAGCAGCTGGGCACCGACCTCGCGATCATCGACAAGCGCCGGCCCAAGGCCAACGTGTCGGAAGTGATGCACGTGATCGGCGAGATCGAAGGCCGCAACTGCGTGATCATGGACGACATGATCGACACCGCCGGAACGCTGGTGAAGGCGGCCGAGGTGCTGAAGGAACGCGGCGCCAAGAACGTCTACGCCTACTGCACGCACCCGATCTTCTCGGGCCCCGCGATCGAGCGCATCTCCAAGGGCTCGGCCCTGGACGAAGTGGTGGTGACCAACACCATCCCGCTGTCGGATTCCGCGCGCGGCTGCAGCAAGATCCGCCAGCTGTCCGTGGCGCCGCTGATCGCCGAAACGATCCAGCGCATCGCCAAGGGCGAGTCGGTGATGTCCCTGTTTTCGGACCAGGTCAACCTGTTCTGAATTTCGCGCCCCGCAAGGGGCATCTTGAAACCGGAATCGCACTGGTCGCGGTGCGTTCCTGATTGGAGCCAGATATGAAATTCGTCGCTTTCGAGCGCAAGTCGGAAGGTACGGGTGCGAGCCGCCGTCTCCGCAACGTCGGCAAGACCCCCGGCATCGTCTACGGCGGTGAAGGCCAGCCCCAGCTGATCGAACTCGATCACAACGCCCTGTGGCACGCCCTGAAGAAGGAAGCCTTCCATTCGTCCATCCTGGACATGGAACTGGGCGGCAAGTCGAACAAGGTGCTGCTGCGCGACGTGCAGTACCACCCGTTCCGCCAGCAGGTGCAGCACATCGACTTCCAGCGCGTGGACGCCAACACCCGCCTGCACATGAAGGTGCCGGTGCACTACACGGGCGCCGAGGAATCCGATGCGATCAAGCTGGACCACTGCCTGGTGAACCCGGTCATGACCGAACTGGACGTGTCCTGCCTGCCCGCCGACCTGCCCGAATTCATCGAGGTCGACCTGTCCGGCCTGAAGAAGGGCATGACCCTGACGCTCAAGGACATCAAGCTGCCCAAGGGCGTGAAGGCCGTGACGCACGGCAAGCCGAACCCGGTGCTGGTGTCCGTGGTGGTGCCGGCGGCCGAAGAGTCCGCCGAAGCCGCTGCCGGTGCCGAAGGCGCTGCTGCCGCTCCGGCCGCCGACGCCAAGGCCGCTGCTCCGGCCAAGGGTGGCAAGGAAGCCGCGAAGCCGGCCGCCAAGGCTCCCGCCGCGAAGAAATAATTCGTCCTGGGCCCCCGCCTGCGCGGGGGTGACGAATGCCAAAGCCCGCGCAAGCGGGCTTTTTTCATTTGCGCACGGTGACAATAGTCGTGTCGCGCCGCGGCGCTTCCTGAGAACCTTCCGAAATCATGATCAAGCTGTTCGTGGGCCTGGGCAATCCCGGGCCCGAGTACGAGGCAACGCGCCACAACGCCGGCTTCTGGTGGGTGGATGAACTCGCGCGCGATCTCAAGGTGAATCTCGTGCACGACCGCGGCTACCACGGGCTGGTCGCCCGCGCCAATGTGCACGGCCACACGGTGTGGCTGCTGGAGCCCCAGACCTTCATGAACGTCTCGGGCAAGTCGGTGGCGGCGCTGGCGCGCTTCTACAAGATCGCGCCGGAGGAGATCCTCGTGGCGCACGATGAACTCGATGTCGTGCCGGGCCAGGCCAAGCTCAAGCTGGGCGGCAGCCATGCGGGCCACAACGGCCTGCGCGACATCCACGCGCAGCTGGGCACCGGCGACTACTGGCGCCTGCGCATCGGCATCGGCCATCCGGGCGTGAAGGCCGAAGTGATCAACTGGGTGCTGAAGAAGCCCGCACCCGAGCAGCGCACGGCCATCGAGGAATGCGTCACCCGCACGCTCAAGGCCGTGCCCGCCATGCTGGCCGGCGAGATGGACAAGGCCACGCTGATCGTCCACACCCACAAGGCCCCGCGGCCCAAGCCGCCGCGGCCCGAAGGGGCCTGACCACCCACCCTGGAGTCGCATCCATGACGAACCGCAACACCCTCCTGTGCACCCTGCTGCTTGCCGCGAGCCCCTGGGCGACGGCGCAGGCGGTCTGGCGCTGCGGTTCGAGCTACGGCCAGCAGCCCTGCGAAGGCGGCACGGCCATCGCCACGCCTGCTGCGCCCTCCGCTGCCGACGCTTCGCGTGCGGCAGGCGCGGCGAAGGCGGACGCGAAGCGGGCCGACGAGATGCAGAAGACGCGGCTCGCCCAGGAGAAGAACGCGCCCAAGGCGGGCGCGTTCGGGCCGGTGGACAAGCCGGAGGTGAAGAAGGTGGCGGAGAAGAAGCCCGAGGCGGGCAAGAAGAAGAAGGCGAAGCCGGAGAAGCCCGGCGACTTCACCGCGGTCGTGCCCGGGTCGGGCAAGAAGAAGTAGCAGCCGTCATTCCCGCGGAGGCGGGAATCCAGGGCTTTCGGAAGGCAGGCGCTCCGCGCCGTCCTGGGCCCCCGCCTGCGCGGGGGTGACGGGAAGGGCGGGGGTGACGGGAGAGGCGGCGGTGACGGGCACGACCGCGGCCACCAATCGCTGGTACTTCTGGAACAGCGTCTCGCGGCTCTCCACCCGCTGCGGGTTCACCGGGATGCATGCCACCGGGCACACCTGCACGCACTGGGGCTCGTCGAAGTGGCCGACGCACTCGGTGCACTTGTCCGGGTTGATCTCGTAGATCTCCGGACCGAGGGAGATGGCCTCGTTGGGGCATTCCGGCTCGCACACATCGCAGTTGATGCATTCGTCCGTGATCATCAATGCCATGGCTGCCGGGTCTCCTGGAACGGTTCTGGCATTATCCGCCGCTGCATGGGCCTGTTCCTCTTCAAGCGGCTGATCACCCTCATCGCGACGCTGGTAGGGACCTCCATCGTGGTGTTCCTGGTGCTCGAGATCCTGCCGGGGAACGCGGCCCAGATCATCATGGGGCCGGACGCCTCGCCGGAGGCGGTGCAGGCGCTGGCGCAGAAGCTCGGCCTGGATCGCCCGGGCGCCGAGCGCTACTGGGGCTGGGTCACCGGGCTGCTGCACGGCGACCTGGGCCTGAGCTACGCGTACAGCACCCCGGTCGGCGAACTCGTGCTCGAACGGCTGACCCTGACGGTGCCGCTGGCCCTCATGGCCATGACGCTCACCACGATCCTGGCGCTCGCGGCCGGCATCTACGCCGCCTCGCGGCACAACAAGCTGGGCGACGTCGGCATCATGGGCCTCACGCAGGTCGGCATCGCCATCCCCAACTTCTGGTTCGCCATCCTGCTGATCCTGCTGTTCTCCGTGCAGCTCGGATGGTTCTCCGCGGGCGGCTTCCCGGGCTGGAGCGAAGGCATCCTCGAAGGCCTGCGCGCGCTGCTGCTGCCGGCGCTGTCGCTCGCCGTGGTGCAGGCGGCGATCCTCGCGCGCATCACGCGCTCCGCGGTGCTGGAAGTGCTGCGCGAGGACTTCGTGCGCACCGCCCGCGCCAAGGGCGTGTCGCAGCGCGCCACGCTGTGGGGGCACGTGCTGCGCAACGCGCTGATCCCGGTCATCACCGTGATGGGCCTGCAGTTCGCGGAACTGCTCGCCGGCACCATCGTGGTGGAAAGCGTCTTCTATCTCCCCGGCCTCGGCCGTCTGATCTTCCAGTCGATCGCCAACCGCGACCTGATCGTGGTGCGCAACTGCGTGATGCTGCTGGCGGCAATGGTGGTGATAGTGAACTTCGTCGTCGACATCCTGTACGCGGTCATCGATCCACGTGTGAAGGCGAGCGACATATGAGTGCAATGCTGGATACGGTGCCGACCGCGCCGCTGCAAGCCCCCGGATTCTGGCAGCGCGCACGCCGCAATCCCAGCTTCATGATCGGCCTGGTGCTGACGCTGCTGCTGGCATTCGCCGCGGCGCTGTCCTTCGCCTGGACGCCGCACGACCCGTACGAGATCGACATGGGCCTGAAGCTGCGGGCCCCCGACGGCAAGTACTGGCTGGGCACCGATCCCTTCGGCCGCGACATCGCCTCGCTGCTGCTGGTGGGCGCGCGGGCCTCCATCGCCGTCGGCGTGATCGCGGTGGGCATCGGCCTCTTGATCGGCACCGCGCTGGGCCTGCTGGCGTCGGCCAAGCGCGGCTGGGTCGAGGAGGTCATCATGCGCGTGGCCGACTTCGGCTTCGCGTTCCCCGCGATCCTCTCGGCGATCATGCTCACCGCGGTGTTCGGCCCCGGCATGGTCAACGCGATCGTCGCGATCGGCATCTACAACATCCCGACCTTCGCGCGCATCACGCGCGCCTCCGCCAACGCCGTGTGGGCCCGCGAGTACGTGCTGGCCGCGCGCGCCTGCGGCAAGGGCAGCTTCAGCATCACGATGGAGCACGTGCTGCCCAACATCCTGTCGGTGCTGATCGTGCAGGCGACCATCCGTTTCGCGATCGCCATCCTCGCGGAGGCCGCGCTCTCGTATCTCGGCCTCGGCACGCAGCCGCCGCAGCCCTCCTGGGGCCGCATGCTCAGCGAAGCGCAGACGCTGCTGTTCCAGGCGCCGCGGCTGGCGGTGTTCCCCGGCCTGGCCATTGCATTGGCGGTGCTCGGCCTCAACTTGCTCGGCGACGGCCTGCGGGACCTGTTCGATCCCAGGCTCGCGCGCAAACGATGAAGCCGCTGCTCGAAGTCCGCAATCTCTCGGTGGAACTGCAGACCCACCGCGGGCCGGCCTGTGCCGTGCGCGACGTGAGCTTCTCGCTGGCCCGCGGCGAGTCCCTCGGGCTGATCGGCGAATCCGGCTCCGGCAAGTCGATCACCGCGATGGCGCTGATGGGCCTGCTGCCGGAGAACGCGCGCGTCACCGGCAGCATCGTCTTCGAGGGCGAGGAGCTGGTGGGACGGCCGGAGCGCGCGATGTGCGAGCTGCGCGGCGACCGCATCGGCATGGTGTTCCAGGAGCCGATGACCGCACTGAACCCCGTGCACACGGTCGGCGACCAGGTGGCGGAGCCGCTGCGGCTGCACCGCGGCTTGTCCTCTTCCCAGGCGCGCAAGGAAGCGATCGCCCTGCTCGATCGCGTGGGCATCCCGGAGGCCGCGAAGCGCATCGACGCCTACCCGCACCAGTTCTCGGGCGGGCAGCGGCAGCGCATCACGATCGCGATGGCGCTGGCCTGCGGTCCCGACCTGCTGATCGCCGATGAACCGACCACGGCGCTGGACGTCACGATCCAGCGCCAGATCCTCGAGCTGATTCGCGAGCTGGTGGCCGAGCGCGGCATGGCGCTGCTGCTGATCTCGCACGACCTCGGCGTGATCGCGCAGAACGTGCAGCGCATGCTGGTGATGTACGGCGGGACTGTGGTGGAAAGCGGGCCGACCGCGCAGGTGTTCGGCCACCGCATGCACCCCTACACGCTGGGGCTGTTCGCGGCGCGGCCGGGGCTGCGCGCGTCGAAGGGGCAGAGGCTCGCGACGATCCCGGGGACCGTGCCGGAGCTGGTGGATTTGCCGAAGGGCTGTCCCTTTGCGGGAAGGTGCCGGTGGACGATTCCGGAGTGCAGCGCGCAGGTGCCGCCGCCCATCGAGGTGGAAGCAGGGCATGCGGTGAGATGCATCCGGCTGGATGATGTGGTGGCGGCCGAGAGCGCCCCCACCCCAACCCTCCCCCAGAGGGGGAGGGAGGAACGCCGATGACGGCGTTGCTGCAGGTCGAGGACCTCCACAAGCGCTACGCGCTGCCGCGCGAGAAGCTGTTCCAGCCGCCCGGCGAGGTGCACGCGCTGAACGGCGTGAGCTTCACGATCGAAGCCGGGCGCAGCCTGGGCATCGTCGGCGAGTCGGGCTCGGGCAAGTCCACGCTGGCGCGGCTGGTGATGGCGCTGGACACGCCGTCTTCCGGCCGCGTGCGCCTGCTCGGGCGCGACCTGCATGCGCTGCCGCGCGAGGAACTGCGCGCCGCCCGCCGCGACTTCCAGATGGTGTTCCAGGACCCGTACGGCTCGCTGGACCCGAGGCAGCCGGTGCGCCGCATCGTCACCGAGCCGCTGTCCGCGCAAGGTGTCTCGCGCGACGAGATGCACCAGCGCGCCACCGAGGTGCTGCAGGCCGTGGGCCTGCGTCCCGCCGACCTCGACAAGTACCCGCACGAATTCTCCGGCGGCCAGCGCCAGCGCATCGCGATCGCCCGCGCGCTGGTCACCCGCCCGCGCCTGATCGTCGCCGACGAACCGGTGAGCGCCCTCGACGTCTCGGTGCAGGCCCAGGTGCTGAACCTGATGCAGGACCTGCAGGCGCAGTTCGGCATCACCTACATGCTGATCAGTCACGACCTCGCCGTGGTGCACCACCTGTGCGACGAGGTGGCGGTGCTGTGGCAGGGCCGCATCGTCGAACAGGGACCGCCGGAGAAGCTCTTCGCCGCGGCCGAACACCCGTACACCCGCACGCTGCTGGCCGCGGTGCCCGGGGCCGAACCCCCGGCCACTCCTCTTGCCTCGGCTGGCGAAACTCGGGGATGATCCCCGCCAAGAATCCCACTTTCCACGGAGTCCCGGAACCATGATGAAACGCCGCAGTGTCCTCACGCACACCGCTTCGCTGGCCGCTCTCGCCACCCTGCCCGCGGGCGTGCTGGCGCAGAAACGCAAGGACTCCGTCGTGCTGGCCATGACGCTGGAGCCGGCGCCGGGGCTGGACCCCACCGGCGGCGCGGCGTCGGCCATCGGCGAGATCACGCTCTACAACATCTTCGAGACGCTCACCAGGATCCACCCGGACGGCTCGGTGACGCCGCTGCTCGCCGAGAGCTGGGAGGTGTCGCCCGACCTCACCACCTACACCTTCAAGCTGCGCCGCGGCGTGAAGTTCCACAACGGCGAACCCTTCAACGCGAACACGGTGAAGTTCGCGTTCGACCGCGCCGGCGCGGAGAAGAGCACCAACAAGGACAAGCGCACCTTCGCGAACCTCACGACGCGTGCCGTCGACGAGAACACGGTCGTGATCCTCACGAAGGAAGTGGATCCGGACTTCCCCTTCCTCATGGGACAGGCCACCGCCGTCATCGTCGAACCCAGGAGCGCCGACACCAACATGACCAAGCCCGTGGGTACCGGGCCCTACGTGCTGGACAACTGGGTGAAGGGTTCGTCGATCACGCTGAAGAAGTGGGACGGCTACCGCAACGCGAGCGCCATCAAGATGAACCGCGCGACCTTCCGCTTCATCCAGGACCCGGCGGCGCAGGTGGCCGCCATGCTGGCCGGCGACGTCGACGTGTTCCCGCGCATCACGCCGCGCAGCGTGGAGCAGTTCAAGGGCAACGCGCGCTTCCAGACGCTGGTGTCGGGCTCGCGCGCCAAGACCATCCTCGCCATCAACAACAGGAAGAAGCCCTTCGACGACGTGCGCGTGCGGCGCGCCGTGGCGGCGGCGATCGACCGCAAGGCGGTGATCCAGGGCGCCGGCGACGGCTACGGCGCACCGATCGGCAGCCACTATCCCCCCAGCGCGCCCGGCTACGTCGACACCACTGCCGTGAATCCCTACAACCCGGAGCGCGCCCGCGCGCTGCTGAAGGAAGCGGGCGTGACCGGTCCGCTGGAGGTGACCATCACGCTGCCGCCGCCGCCCTACGCGCGACAGGGTGGCGAGGTGATCGCCGCGCAGCTCGCCAAGGTGGGCATCAACGCCAAGCTGCAGAACGTGGAATGGGCGCAGTGGCTGTCCAACGTCTACGGCAACAAGAACTACGACATGACGATCATCTCGCATGTCGAACCGTTCGACCTCGGCAACTTCGCCAAGCCGGACTACTACTGGAACTACCAGTCCTCGAAGTTCAACGACCTGTACGCGAAGTACAAATCCACCGCGAGCCCGAAGGACCGCGCGAAGCTGCAGGCCGACCTGCAGCGCCTGCTGGCCGACGACTCGGTGCACGCCTTCCTCTACCAGCCGCAGTGGGTGACGGTGGCCAACAGGAACGTGAAGGGCCTGTGGAAGGACATGCCGATCTTCGTGAACGACCTGTCGGCCCTGAGCTGGGGTTGAAGCGATGTCGGAGCCCCTGCATGAACTCCCGGCTCCCGCGCTGATCCAGCTGTACCGCCGGCGCGAAGTGTCGCCGGTGGAAGTCGCCCGCAGCGTGCTCGGGCACGTCGAGCGCTGGGAGCACCACATCCAGGCCCTGTTCCTGCTGCGCCCCGAGCAGGTGATGGAACAAGCGCGCGCCAGCGAGTCGCGCTGGCTGCGCGGCGAGCCGCTGGGCCTGATCGACGGCGTGCCGGTCACGATCAAGGACAACATCGCCACGCGCGGCGATCCCACGCCGCTCGGCACCGCCGCTTCGGAATGCGTGCCGGCGGCGGCCGACGCGCCGCCCGCCGCGCGCGTGCGCGAGAGCGGCGGCGTGATCCTCGCCAAGACGACGATGCCCGACTACGGCATGCTGTCCTCGGGGCTTTCCAGCTACCACCAGCTCGCGCGCAATCCCTGGGACCTGGGCCGCACGCCGGGCGGTTCCAGCGCCGGCGCGGGCGCTGCGGCGGCGGCCGGCTACGGGCCGCTGCACATCGGCACCGACATCGGCGGCTCGCTGCGCCTGCCCGCGGGCTGGTGCGGCATCTTCACGCTCAAGCCCAGCCTCGGCCGCATCCCGATCGATCCACCCTATGCGGGACGCGCCGCGGGACCGATGACGCGCACCGTGGAAGACGCCGCACTCTTCATGGACGTGCTCGCGCGTCCCGACGACCGCGACGCGATGAACCTGCCGCACCAGGAGATCCCCTGGAACCGCTTCGACGCCGGCGCCGATCGCCTGCGCGGGCTGCGCATCGGCCTGCTGCTGGAAGCGGGTTGCGGCCTCGCGGTGGAGCGGGAAGTGCGCGCGGCGGTGGAACGCGCGGCGCTGCTGTTCGAGCGCGCCGGCGCGGTGGTCGCGCCGCTGCGGCCCTTCATGACGCAGGGCATGCTCGACGGCATGGACCACTTCTGGCGCATGCGATCCCTCATGGACATGCGCTCGCTGGCGCCCGATGCCAAGGCGCGCGTGCTGCCCTACATCCGGCACTGGGCCGACAGCGCCGCCGGCATGACCGGCGAGGCGATGTTCCGGGCGTCGCAACAGTTCCACCTGACGCGGCTCGCGGCGGTGAACGCCTGCCGGCCCTTCGACTACGTGATCTCGCCGGTGTCGCCGGTGCCGGCCTTCCCGGCCGAACTGCCCTCGCCCACCAACGACCCGCTGCGGCCGCTGGAGCACATCGGCTTCACCGTGCCCTTCAACATGTCGGAGCAGCCGGCCGCGTCGATCAACTGCGGCTACACGTCGGGCGGCCTGCCGATCGGCCTGCAGATCGCCGGCAAGCGCTTCGACGACCTCGGGGTGCTGCAAGTGGCGCGCGCCTTCGAGATGATCCGGGAGCCGCAACGGCCCTGGCCACTCCCGCCGTCGGAAGCCATCCACCATGTGGACTGATCCGCTCGGCAACGCGCTCACGCTGGAGGACGGCGGCAGCCTCGCCGCGCTGAACGATTTCGTCGAAGGCTTCATCGCGAGCGAGGTGCGCGCGGCGGACATCCTGCAGGCGAAGGACGATCCAGCCGCCATGGTGCAGGCGTGCTGCGCGGCGCTGCACATGTTCGCGGAAACGCGCGACGCTTCGGCGCACGCGCGGCCTTTCATCGAACGCGCGCAAGCCGCGTCGGCGCGCGCCACGCCTCGCGAGCAGCGCTTCGTCGCGGCGGTCGCTGCCTGGGTCGACGGCGACGTCGCGCGCGCCGTGACGCTGCACGAGGAGCAGGCGAGGCAGTTCCCGCGCGACCTGGTGTCGCTCAAGCTCGGGCAGTACCACCTGTTCAACCGCGGCGACGCGCCCGGCATGCTGCGCCTCGCCCTGCATGCGCAAGCTGCGGCGAGCGACGTGCCCTTCCTGCACGGCATGCTGGCCTTCGCCTGGGAGCAGTGCCACTTCCTGGAACAGGCCGAAGCCGCCGCGCGGCAGGCGATCGCGATGCGGCGCAAGGAACCCTGGGCGCACCATGCGCTCGCGCACGTGATGCTCACGCAAGGCCGTCTCGCCGAGGGCCACGCCTTCCTGCAGGACGTGAGCCCCACCTGGACCGGCCTGAATTCCTTCATGGTCACGCACAACTGGTGGCACCAGGCGCTGTTCGCGCTGGACCTCGACCGTCCCGAGGAAGTGCTGGCGATCTACGACCGGCACGTGTGGGGCGAGGTCAAGGCGTACAGCCAGGACCAGGTCAACGCGGTCTCGCTGCTGGCGCGGGCCGAGCTGGCGGGGGTCGACGTCGGCGATCGCTGGCAGGACCTGGCCGGTCACCTCGCCCAGCGTGCCCACGACCACGTGCTGCCTTTCCTGGACATGCAGTACCTGTACGGACTGGCGCGTGCCGGGCGGATTGACGCCGCACGCACCTGGCTGACAAGCATCGAGGCGCATGCGCTGCGGCAAACGGGGGAAGACGCCGTCGTGTGGCAGCGCGTCTGCCTGCCCGCCGCGCACGGCCTGTTCGCCCATGCGATGGGAGACTGGAACACCTGCGTCGATGCGCTGGGCCATGCGCTGCCCAGGCTGGTGGAGATCGGCGGCAGCCATGCGCAGCGCGACCTGTTCGCGCAGGTGCACCTGGATGCGATGCTCAAGGTCGGCCATCTCGCGGGCGCGCAGGACATCCTGCAGCCGCAGGTGCGCGCGCAGCCGGAATCGAAGCGCCTGCGCCGGCAGGCGAAGCGGCTTTACGCCGCCCTGGGCTTGCCCGAAACGTATTTCTTCTGATCGTAGACCGGCTGCGGCGGCATGTCGGCCAGGTGGCGCGTGTCGGCCCAGGCGAGGATGTCGATGGCGCCGTCGCGCATCTTGATGCGGTTGAATCCCGCGTTGGGGATCTCGCTCTGGCGCGGCCCGCCCAGGCCCAGCGAGCGGGCGGTGCGCCAGATCATGTCCAGCACGCCGCCATGCGTGACGACCACCACGGTCTGCTGCGGATGTGCCGCCACCAGGCGCTGCACCGCTTCCATCACCCGCGCATGGAACTGGCGCGTGGATTCGCCGCCCGGCATCGCGAAGTTCTCGTCGAAGCGCAGCCAGCCCGCCCAGGCGTCCGGCAGGTCGCGCTGGATGTCGTCCGCGCGCATGCCTTCCACCTTGCCGAAGTGCTGTTCGCGCAGGCCCTTCTCCGGCACTGCCTGCAGCGCCAGCTCGCCGGCGATCGGCCTGGCCGTCTGCCGCGCGCGCAGCAGGTCGCTTACGTAGACCGCATCGGCCTTCTCGCCGGCCATGCGGCCGGCAAGGCGCCGGGCCTGCTCCAGCCCCGTCGCATTGAGCGAGACGTCGAGATGGCCCTGGAAGCGCAGCTCCCGGTTCATGTCGGTCTCGCCGTGGCGGATCAGCACCAGCTCGGTCATGCGTCGATTATCCGGGCGGTCCGTCGGTGCAGGATGCGTGCAAGTGGGCGAAGCAGAACTATTCCTCACCGCCGTCATCCCCGCCTGCGCGGGGACGACGGAATTCACTCGCGACCGAGCGACCGCACCTTCTCCACCAGCCGCTTCTGCACCGACGGCGAAACGAACTGGTGCACCTCGCCTCCCAGCACCGCGATCTCGCGCACGAAGGTGCTGCTGATGAACTGGTACTTGTCGCTGGGCGTGAGGAACACCGTCTCCACGTCCGGCATCAGGTGGCGGTTCATGCCCGCGAGCTGGAATTCGTAGTCGAAGTCGGTGACGGCGCGCACGCCGCGCACCATGGCCTTGCCGCCGCGCTCCACGACGAAGTCGCGCACCAGGCCGCTGAAGCTCTCCACCGTCACCTGCGGATACTTCGCGAGCGCCTCTCGGGCCATCTCGACGCGCTCCTGCATGGTGAAGAGCGACTTCTTGTGGTGACCCGCCGCCACCGCCACGATCAGGCGGTCGAACAGCTGGCAGGCGCGTTGCACCACGTCCTCGTGGCCCAGCGTCATGGGATCGAAGGTGCCGGGGTAGACGGCGAGGACGGCTTTGGACATGGAGGCTCTCCTGGCGCCTGCGACGGCGGCGACCGCTGGTGCGCCGGATTATGCAGTCCGGCGCAGCAGGTGGCCGTGCACGGCCCCGGCTTTGAGGTAGCGCACCGCCTCGAGGCCGTGGCGCGCCAGCGCCTCGCCCTCCCAGGCAGCGGGGGCCTCCAGGTAGACGAAGCCGCCTTCCTTCAGCGCCGGCCGCGCGGCGGCCAGGGCCTTGTCGAACAGGTCGGATTCGAAAGGCGGATCCAGGAACACCAGGTCCACGCTGCCGGCGGGCAGCGAGGCGAGCACCGACAGGGCGTTGCCGCGCTGGATGCGCACGTTGCCGGCATCCAGCTTGCGCACGATCGCCCGGATCTGGTCCACCAGCGCGCCTTCGGCCTCCACCAGCAGCACGTCCGCGGCGCCCCGCGAAGCCGCCTCCAGCCCCAGCGCCCCGGTGCCGGCGAAGGCGTCGACGCAATGCCAGCCGCTGAGATCCTGCCCCAGCCAGTTGAACAGCGTCTCCCGCACCCGGTCCGGCGTCGGCCGCAACCCCGGCCGGTCCGCCACCGGCAAGGGCGTGCGCTTCCACTGCCCGCCGATGATGCGGACCTGGTTGGTACGTCGAGGCGATGTCGTGGTACGGGGCATGCGGCCGATGGTATGTCCTGGCCGCCCGCGACCTTTTCGCGTGGAACAAAAAAACGGGACACGGCCTTGTGGGCCGTGTCCCGACTCTCTCCCTGTGAAACCTGGTCTCGAGAAACCAAGAGCGTGTGACAGCGCTGGAAGGGATTGTTCAAGCTCCTTTCGCCGGCTGCCCGCGGCACCCTGTCAACATTGACAGGTTTTCACCCAAACGGAGGAGCGCTACTGTCGGGTCGGCGCGACTTGGGCCCCGCCGACGACCACCGTCACCATGCGATCGGGCTGCAGCTTGCGAGCGAAGGCGGCGCGGATGTCGGCCGCCGTGACTTTTTCCACTTGTTTCGTCCAGGTGTCCAGGTAGTCCAGCGGCAGGCCGTACCAGGCGATGTTCGCCAGGTTGTCCAGCAGCTTGCGGTTGCTGTCCAGGCGCAGGGCAAAGCCCCCGACCATGAAGTCCTTGGCCGCCTTCATTTCGGCGTCCGACGGCCCTTCGGCGACGAAGCGGCGCACCACGTCGCGCGAAACCTGCACGGCCTGCGCCGCCTGGTCCGGGCGGGTCTGCAGGCCCAGGGTGAAGGCCCCGGCATGCAGGCCCGGCGCGAAATAGCTGTAGACGCTGTAGCTCAGGCCGCGCTTTTGCCGCACTTCCTCGGACAGCCGCGACACGAAGCCGCCGCCGCCCAGGATGTAGTTGCCCACCAGCAGCGGGAAGTAGTCCGGGTCGTCGCGCTTGTAGCCCGGCTGGCCGATCAGCACGTGGGCCTGCGCCGAGGCGAAGGGAATGCTGTTCTCCGCCGGCGCGGTGAGCGCCGGGACCTCGGCCACCGCCGCCTGCGGCTGGCAGTTGCCCGCCGGCAGGCGCGAAAGCAGGGTCGAGACGATCTGGTCGGCCTGCTGGCGGTTCACCGCGCCCACCACGCTGGCCTTGGCGCGGCAGGGCTGCGCCAGCTTGTAGAACTCGCGCATGTCCTGCACCGTGATGCGGTTCAGCGCTTCCTCGGTGGCGTAGTTGCCGTACGGGTGGGTGCCGTACACCGCCTTCTGGAAGGCCTGGTCGGCCACCGTGCCGGGACGCGTGAGCGCCTCGCGCATGCTGGCGATGCTGCGGGCGCGATCGCGCTCCCACAGGGCCTGCGGGAAGGCCGGCTCGCCCATCTGGCGCGCCGCCAGCTGCACCGCGCGGTTCAGGAGGTCGGGATAGGTGAGCGAGCGCAGCGAAAAGCTCATGCGGTCGAGGCCGGCGTCCACGCCGTAGCCGGCGCCGAGGTCGGCCCAGGCTTCGCCGAGCTGGTTCTCGTCCAGCGCCGGCTGGCCGTTGCGGGCCTCGAGCCCCTTGCGGCTCATGCTGGCGGTCACGCTGGCGAGACCGGCCTTGTCCAGGGGGTCGCGGCGATCGCCGGCGTCGAAGTCGATCTGCACGTCGACGATGGGCAGCGCGGGGCTTTCGATCAGCCAGACCTGCGCGCCGTTGGCCTGCTGCCATTTCTGGATCGGCAGTGCGGCGAAGGCCGGCGCCGCCAGGGTGACGGCGAGCGCGGCGAGGGCGGCCCCGCGTGCGAGGGAATGCTTCATGGCGGGTCCTTTCAGTGGCGCGAGGGAGCGGCGGGAGCGCGCGGGCGGCGGTTGGGGTCCGGCGGCAGCGGCCGCAGGATGCCGACGCTCAGCTGGTCGTCGCCGAAATAGCGGGCCGCCACCGACTTCACCTGTTCGGCCGTCACTTCGTTCAGGCGCGCCATCAGGCGCTGGTCGGCGTCGAGCGGCAGGCCCAGGAGCCAGGCGCTGCCCAGTTCGCGCGCGACACCCATCACGGAATCGAGCTTGTAGATCTCGCCGGCGGTCCAGCGGATCTTCACGCGCTGCAGCTCCGCATCGGTGATGCCGTCCTTCGCGACCAGCGCCACCTGCGCGCGCAGGGCCGCCTCCACCTGCTCCGGCGTCTTGCCCGCGGCGGGCACGCCCGAGAGCGTGAAGAGTTGCGGGCCGCGCCCCCACAGGCCGTTGCCCGCATCGACGCTGTCGGCGATGCGCTCGGGACCGCGCGTGAGCGCCCGTTCCAGCCGCGCGCCGTCGTAGCCATCGAGCACGGCGGCCAGCACCGACAGCGCCAGCGCGTCGTCGTTCTCCGGCGTGCGCTCGAAGGAGCGCAGCTGCGGCACCTTGAAGGCCAGCGCCAGGTACGACTGGTCCGCCGGCGCCTTGAAATCCATGCGGCGGATGCCTTCCTGCTTCGGCTCCTCGCGCGGCTTGCGCGGCGGCACCACGCGCGTGGGGATGGAGCCGTAGTACTTCTCCGCGAGCCGGCGCACCTGCTGCGGATCGACGTCGCCCGCCACGATGACGGCTGCATTGGCGGGCACGTACCAGCGGCGGAAGAAGTCGCGCGCGTCGGTGGCCGTCATCGCATCGAGATCGCTCATCCACCCGACCACCGGGCGCCGGTAGGGGCTGGACTGGTAGGCGACGGCGCTGAGCTGCTCGTAGAGCTGCGCGCGCGGGTTGTCCTCGGTGCGGCTGCGGCGCTCCTCCTTCACCACCTCCAGTTCGCGCTTGAACTCGTCGTCCGGCCACTGGTTGTTGGCGAAGCGGTCGGATTCCAGCCGCATCACGTCCTCGAGCCGGCTGGCCGGGATCTGCTGGTAGTAGCCGGTCATGTCGCGCGTGGTGAAGGCGTTCTCGCGCCCGCCCAGCGCGGCGACCCTGCGCGAGAACTCGCCGGGCTTGACCGCCTTGGAGCCCTTGAACATCATGTGTTCCAGCACGTGGGCCACGCCGGTGGAGCCGTCCACTTCGTCCATCGCGCCGACGCGCACGTAGACCATGTGCACCGCGGTGGGCGCGCGCCGATCGGGCTTGACGATCAGCGTCATGCCGTTGGCGAGCGTGAACTGCTGCGGCTTTTCCTGCGCCGGTGGCGGCCCGGAAATCTGCCCGCTGGCGGGCAGCAGGAACAGCGACAAGGATGAGGTAAGGACGAGGAGGAAAGAGCGGAGGTGCTGTTTCATAGAATCCTGTGATTCTAGAAACGTCCCTGATGTTCAGCTTTTTCCGGAAAAAGCCGCCGGCCACCCCCGCACCCGCCCCCGCTCCCGCTGCCGAACCGGTG
>NZ_DASVNN010000119.1:0-14097 GCF_036383835.1 Ramlibacter sp. | reverse complement strand
CTGCGGCTTGTAGGCCGAGGCGATGCCCGAGAACACGTTGCGCGTGCGGCCCTCGCCCACATCCAGCGTGAGCTGCAGCAGCTTGGTGGACCCTTCGACGGCCTTGCACTCGACGATCTTCGCGATGCGCAGGTCGATCTTCACGAAATCGTCGATCGCGATCGTCGGCGCGATGTCTTCGCCCCCCGGCTTCTCGCTCCCTCCCCCTGCGGGGGAGGGTTGGGGTGGGGGCGCTTCCGCTCCCGCCGCCTCGAACAGCGCATCCAGCTGCTTTTCTTCGACGCGCTGCATCAGGTGCTTGTAGCTGCCGACTCCGTGGCCGGCCGGCATCGGCTGCGTGGCGCTGGTCCAGTCCAGCGGCTCGCACTGCAGGAAGGCCTCGGCCTGCACCGCCAGGGCCGGCAGCACGGGGCGCAGGCAGGCGGTGAGCAGGCGGAACATCTGCAGGCACCAGCTGCCGACGGCCGCGGCTTCGTCGCCCTTGCCTTCCTTGGCCAGCTTCCAGGGCGCGGCGGCATCGAAGGCCGTGTTGACCTGGTCGGCGACGGCCATGACCTCGCGCAGCGCCCGGGCGTAGTCGCGGGTCTCGTACAGCCCGCGCACGGCCTGCACCAGGGCCTGCGGGTCGATCGCGGCCAGGGGCTGGCCCGCCACCAGCCTGCCGCCCGGGACGAACTTGACGGCGCGGCTGGCGATGTTGACGTACTTGCCCACCAGGTCGCTGTTGACCCGCGCCATGAAGTCCTCGGCGTTGAAGTCGATGTCCTCGTTGCGGCCATTGAGCTTGGCGGCGAGGTAGTAGCGCAGCCACTCGGGGTTCATGCCGAGCGACAGGTATTTCAGCGGGTCGAGGCCGGTGCCCCGGCTCTTGCTCATCTTCTCGCCGTTGTTCACGGTGAGGAAGCCGTGCACGAAGATCGCGTTGGGGGTCTTGCGGCCGCTGAAGTGCAGCATCGCCGGCCAGAACAGCGTGTGGAAGGTGATGATGTCCTTGCCGATGAAGTGGTACTGCTCCGACGCCGGGTCCGCGATGAACTCCTCGTACGAGCGGTTCTCGCCGGCCGCCTTCGCGCCGCCCCGGTCGAAGTAGTTCTTCAGCGAGGCCAGGTAGCCGACCGGCGCGTCGAGCCACACGTAGAAGTACTTGCCGGGTGCGTCCGGGATCTGGATGCCGAAGTAGGGCGCGTCGCGGCTGATGTCCCAGTCGCCGAGGGCCGTCTTGCCGTCGTCGCCGGGCACCAGCCATTCGCTGATCTTGTTCAGCACCTCGGGCTGCACCGTGCCGCTGGCCGTCCAGCGCTTCAGGAACTCCATGCTGCGCGGGTCGGACAGCTTGAAGAAGAAGTGCTCGGAGGTCTTCAGCACCGGCTTGGCGCCGGACAGCGCCGAATACGGGTTGATCAGGTCGGTGGGCGAATAGACCTTGCTGCACACCTCGCAGTTGTCGCCGTACTGGTCCTTCGCGTGGCAGTTCGGGCACTCGCCCTTGATGAAGCGGTCCGGCAGGAACATCTGCTTTTCCGGATCGAAGAACTGCTCGATGGTCTTGCTCGCGACGAGGCCGTTGGCCTTCAGGTCGCGGTAGATCTGCTGCGCGAGCGCCGTGTTCTCCGGGCTGTGCGTGGAGTGCCAGTTGTCGAAGCGGATGTGGAAGCCGTCCAGGTATTCCTTGCGGCCGGCGGCGATCTCGCCCACGAAGGCTTCGGGCGTCTTGCCCGCCTTCTCCGCGGCGATCATGATCGGCGCGCCGTGCGCGTCGTCCGCGCCCACGAAATGCACCATGTTGCCCGCCATGCGCTGGTGCCGCACCCAGATGTCGGCCTGGATGTACTCCATGATGTGGCCGATGTGGAACTTGCCGTTGGCGTACGGCAGGGCGGTGGTGACGAAGAGCTTGCGCTGGGACATGGGGTCTTTCCGGGGGAACCGGGCATTTTATTCGTGGTGGGTACACTTGGCGGGAAGTACACAGAGACAAGCTTGATGGCCACCCAGGAACAACTGCTCGCGGCTCTCGCGGGCGTCAAGGACCCGAACACGGGCAAGGATTTCGTTTCCACGAAGTCCGTGAGGAACGTGCATGTCGAAGGCGGCGACGTCTCCTTCGAGGTGGAACTGGGCTACCCGGCCAGGAGCCAGGTGCCCGACCTGCGCAAGGCGCTGATCGCCGCGGCCAAGGCGGCGCCGGGCGTGAGCAACGTCTCGGTGAACATCACCACCCGGGTCGTCTCCCATGCGGTGCAGCGGGGCGTGCAGCTGATGCCCAACGTGAAGAACATCATCGCCGTCGCCTCCGGCAAGGGCGGCGTGGGCAAGAGCACAACCGCCGCCAACCTGGCGCTGGCGCTCGCCGCCGAAGGCGCCCGGGTGGGCGTGCTGGATGCCGACATCTACGGCCCCAGCCAGCCCATGATGCTGGGCATCGACCGCCGCCCCGAGAGCGAGGACGGCCAGACCATGGAGCCGCTGGAGAACCACGGCATCCAGGTCATGTCGATCGGCTTCCTGGTGAACCAGGACGAAGCCATGATCTGGCGCGGCCCGATGGCCACGCAGGCGCTGGAGCAGCTGCTGCGCCAGACCAACTGGAACGACCTCGACTACCTGATCGTCGACATGCCGCCCGGCACCGGCGACATCCAGCTGACGCTGTCGCAGCGCGTGCCGATGACGGGCGCGGTGATCGTGACCACGCCGCAGGACATCGCGCTGATCGACGCGCGCAAGGCCGTGACCATGTTCGAGAAGGTGGGCGTCCCCATCCTCGGCATCGTGGAGAACATGGCCGTGCACGTGTGCGGCAACTGCGGCCACGCCGAGCACATCTTCGGCGAGGGCGGCGGCAAGCGCTACGCGCAGGAAAAGGACATCGAGTACCTGGGCGCGCTGCCGCTGGCGCTGCACATCCGCGAGCAGGCCGACAGCGGCAAGCCGACGGTCGTGGCCGATCCCGACAGCGAGGCCGCGAAGATCTACAAGGCCGTCGCGCGGCAGGTGGCGATCAAGATCGCCACCAAGGCCAAGGACTTCTCCTCGAAGTTCCCGACCATCACGGTGTCGAAGAACACCTGAAGACGCAGCCATGAGCGACCGTCCCGCCATCGACGTCGCCGTGGTGATGCGCAAGGTGCCCACCTCGAGCCGCTGGCAGCCGTTCCGCTGGGAGCTGGCCGAGGTGCTTGCGCAGGTGGAGGACCTCGGCAGCGAGCCGAAGCTGCTGCACCAGGGCGCGGACGGCGCCGAAAGCTGGCTGCACCCGGGCTTCCGGGTCGAGCTGTTCCGCGACGAGGCGGAGGGCTACTACCTGAACGTCACCACGCCGGCACCCGGCTGGTTCGTGCTGTGGCGCATGGAGGAGGCAGCCAGCGTGGCGCCGGAACCGATCCCGCGCCCGGTGGTCGTGTCGCTCAGCTACCACGAAGCCGGCCGCTGGCTGGACGCGCAGGAAACCGTCGAAAACGTGCCCGCGCCGCCCGAAGTGGTGGAGTGGATGCGCGCCTTCTCCGAGGCGCACTACGTGCCCGAACCCCGCAAGCGCAAGCGTCCGGAGAGCTTCAAGAGGCTGGAAGACCGCTTCGGCAATCCGGCGTCGGTGACGACGGAGAAGAAGTACGGCGGAGGCGAAGGCCATGGCTGATGGATTCCTGGGCCGCTGGAGCCAGCGCAAGGAACTGGCGAGGCAGGGGAAGGAGCTGGCGCCGGAGCCGGAGGTCCAGCCCTCACCCCAGCCCTCTCCCGCGAGCGGGAGAGGGAGTGAGGTCGCGGCTGTTGCCGAGGCGCGCCCGGTCGAAGAGCCGCCGCAGCTCCCCACCCTCGAAGACGTCCAGTCCCTCACCCGCGACTCCGATTTCTCGCGCTTCGTGCAGCCCGGTGTCGCGCCCGAGGTGAAGAACGCGGCGATGAAGAAACTCTTCTCCGATCCGCACTTCAACGTGATGGACGGCCTCGACGTCTATATTGACGATTACTCCAAGCCCGATCCGATCCCGCCCGAGATGCTGAGGCAGCTCGCCAGCGCGAGCTTCCTGGGCCTCTTCGACGAGAAGAAGGAGGAGAAGGAGCCGGAGGAAAGCGCCGAGGGCAGGGATCGCGCGGATGACCGGCCGCCCCGATCCGTGGCACAGTCCAGCAACCGGACCGAGCAAGCATTACCGCCGGCCGAAGACCATGCCGACCCTGATCTGCGACTGCAACAAGACGATGCCCCTGGACCCGAAGGCCCTGGGGAAGACTCTCGATGAACCCCTGACGCTGCACTCGACGCTGTGCCGGCGCGAAGCCGGCGCGTTCCAGCAGGCCGTGAAGTCGGGCGACGACGTGGTGGTTGCCTGCACCCAGGAAAAGCGCCTGTTCGGCGAACTGGGGCAGCAGACCGAAGGCGCGGTGTCGCCGATCCGCTTCGTCAACATCCGCGAAACCGGCGGCTGGAGCAAGGACGCGCGCGGCGCGATGCCCAAGATCGCCGCGTTGCTGGCCGCGGCCAAACTGCCCGAGCCCGAGCCGGTTCCCACCGTCACCTACAAGAGCGCCGGCCGCCTGCTGCTGATCGGCCCGCTGGAGGAAGCGGAGCGCTTCGCCCACGTGATCGGCGATGCGCTGGACATCACCATCTTCTCGCGCGGCGGCAGCGGCGAGCAGGAGCGCCGCTATCCCATCGTGGGCGGCCGCATCGAGAGCCTCACCGGCTGGCTGGGCGCCTTCCAGCTGGCGTGGTCGCAGGACAACCCGATCGACCTGGACCTCTGCACGCGCTGCAATGCCTGCGTCGCGGCCTGTCCCGAGCAGGCCATCGGCCTGGACTACCAGGTCGACCTGCAGGCCTGCAAGAGCCATCGCGCCTGCGTCAAGGCCTGCGACGTCGCCGGCGCGATCGACTTTGCGCGCGAGCCGGTCGCGCACACCGACACCTTCGACCTCGTGCTGGACCTGCGCCGGCAGCCCGCCTTCGTGCAGCACGCGCCGCCGCAAGGCTACTTCCACCTGCCGCCGGAGCAGGAGAACGGCCCGCGCGCGCTCGACGTCGTGCTGCGGCTGCGCGAGCTGGTGGGCGAGTTCGAGAAGCCGAAGTTCTTCGTCTACAAGCAGAAGCTGTGCGCGCACAGCCGCAACGAGAAGGTCGGCTGCAACGCCTGCATCGACATCTGTTCGGCCGAGGCGATCGCCAGCGACAAGAGCCGCCAGCAGATCAAGGTCAACCCGAACCTGTGCGTGGGCTGCGGCGCCTGCACCACCGTGTGCCCGACCGGCGCGCTGGCGTTCGCGTATCCGCGCGCCAGCGAGCAGGGCACGAAGATCCGCACGCTGGTGTCGACCTTCGAGAAGGCGGGCGGCAACGCGCCGATCCTGCTGCTGCATTCGCAGGAACGCGGCCAGCACCTGGTGGAGGAACTCGGGCGCGCCGCGCGCGTGGGCGCCGCCGAAGGCGTGCCGGCCAACGTGATCCCGCTGGCGGTATGGCACGTCGCCAGCACCGGCATCGACCTGTGGCTCACGGCCGTGGCGCAGGGCGCCGCGCACGTCGCGCTGCTCGCCACCCACGAGGAGGCGCCGCAGTACCTGGAAGGCCTGCAGGCGCAGATGCAGGTCGCCGAAGCGATCCTCGAAGGCCTGGGCTACGACGGCCCGCACTTCAGCCTGCTGCAGGGCCGCAGCGCCAGCGACCTCGACCAGGAGCTGCAGCTGCTCGCCAGGCGCCGCGGCGCGGTGCCGCGCGAACGCGCCCGCTATGCCGTCTCGGTCGAGAAGCGCACGACGCTGGACCTCGCGCTCGACCATCTCGCCGAACAGGCGCCGCGCAAGCCGGAAAGCATCGCGCTGCCGGCCGGGGCGCCGCTGGGCAACGTGCTGGTCGACAAGGACAAGTGCACGCTCTGCATGAGCTGCGTGGGCGCCTGCCCCGCCAGCGCGCTGCAGGACAACCAGACCTCGCCGCAGCTGCGCCTGGTCGAGAAGAACTGCGTGCAGTGCGGGCTTTGCGCGACGACCTGCCCCGAGAACGCGATCACGCTCGAGCCGCGCCTGCTGCTCACGCCGGAGCGCAAGCAGGCGCGCGTGGTGAACGAGGCCAAGCCGTATGGGTGCGTGCGCTGCGGCAAGCCCTTCGGCACGCTGAAGGGCGTGGAGGCCATGCTCGGCAAGCTGGCGGGCCACGCCATGTTCCAGGGCGCCGCGCTCGAGCGCCTGAAGATGTGCGGCGACTGCCGCGTGATCGACATCTATTCGAGCCAGGACGAATCGCGCATCACCGACTCATGACGCAGAACCCCGCCGCCAGCAGCGCGCTCGACGAGGAAACCGCGCGCGCCGAGATCTACGGGCTGCTCGCGCAGCTGTACTACGCCGCGCCCACGCCGGAACTGCTGGCCGCCTTGCGCGTGGCCGTCACCGAAGCGCCGGCACGGGGCGGCTTCCTGGAGGAGCCCTGGCGCGAAGTGGTCGGCGCCGCCCGCGCGCAGTCCGACGCCGCGATCGCCGACGAATACGACGCGCTCTTCGGCGGCGTCGGCAAGCCCGAGGTGTACCTCTTCGGCTCGCACTACCTCAGTGGCTTCCTCAACGAGAAGCCGCTGGCCCGCCTGCGCACGACGCTCGCGGAACTCGGCCTCGCGCGCGACGAGGCGATGCCCGAAACCGAGGACCACATCGCTTACGTCTGCGAGGTGATGCGTTACCTGATCGCCGGCGACGATATGGCGGTGGCCAACCTCACGAAGCAGTGCGAGTTCTTCTCCGCCCACCTGCAGCCCTGGGTCAAAGAGATGTGCGACGCGATCGCCGCCCATCCCAGGGCGAAGCTCTATCGCGCGCTGGCCGAGTTCACCCGCGCCTTCGCGAACGTCGAGGCACAGGGCTTCGACATGCTGGCTTAAGTCTTTCGCTCGACACGGCTTGCTGGTGCACCGCAGCATGCGTGCTGCGCAGTGTCGCAATTTGCGACGGACCCTGTCGCGCTCCTGTCTTCATCGCGTTTTCCCTAGGCGCCGCAACGCGTTTTTCGCTTGCCAACGATTGCCGCAGGGGAATGGCTCCACTACAGTATGAAGAGCATTTCATAAGAGCTTCAGGAGACGCTTATGTCCGAAAGCCGTAATCAGCCCTCCCGCCGGGGCTTCATGCTGGGAGCCGCCGTCGCCGGTGCCGCGACCGCCGCCGTCGTCACGCTGCCCAAGACCGTGGGCAGCGAAGCCCCCGTCACCGAAACGACTCCGCCCGCCCCCGAAAAAGGGGGCGGCTACCGCGTGACCGAGCACGTCAAGCGGTACTACAAGACCACGCTGATCTAACGCTGGAGAGTTCCATGTTGCTCACGAAGAAGTCGGGCGCCGCCCAGGCCAACCCGCGCTCGCCGTTCGTCCACAGTCTCCAGCGTGGCCTGAGCTCCGCGCTGCCGACCATGGATCGCCGTGCCTTCCTGCGCCGCTCCGGTCTCGGTGTCGGCGTCGGCATCGCAGCTTCGTCGCTCGTCCTGGTGAAGAAGGCCAGGGCCGCCGACGGCAAGGGTCCCGCCATCGGCGAGGGCCGCATCGAGGTCAAGCGCACCGTCTGCACCCACTGCTCGGTGGGCTGCGCGATCGACGCCGTGGTGGAAAACGGCGTGTGGGTGCGCCAGGAGCCGGTATTCGATTCGCCGATCAACCTCGGCGCGCACTGCGCCAAGGGCGCCTCGGTCCGGGAGCACGGCCACGGCGAGTTCCGCCTGCGCTACCCGATGAAGCTGGTGGACGGCAAGTACACCCGCATCTCCTGGGACCAGGCCCTCAACGAGATCTCCGGCCGCATCAACGACATCCGCAAGGCGAGCGGCCCGGACGCCGTCTACTGGATCGGCTCGTCGAAGCACTCGAACGAGCAGTCCTACCTGATGCGCAAGTTCGTGAGCCTGTTCGGCAGCAACAACTGCGACCACCAGGCGCGCATCTGCCACTCCACCACGGTGTCCGGCGTCGCCAACACCTGGGGCTACGGCGCGATGACGAACTCGTACAACGACATGCAGAACAGCAAGGCTGCGTTGTACATCGGCTCCAATGCCGCCGAGGCGCACCCCGTCTCCATGCTGCACATGCTGCACGCCAAGGAGAACGGCACCAAGATGATGGTGGCCGACCCGCGCTTCACGCGCACGGCGGCCAAGGCGGACCAGTACATCCGCATCCGCTCCGGCTCCGACATCCCGTTCCTGTTCGGCGTGCTGTACCACGTGTTCAAGAACGGCTGGGAAGACAAGAAGTACATCAACGACCGCGTCTACGGCATGGACAAGGTCCGTGAGGACGTGCTCGCCAAGTGGACGCCCGACAAGGTGCAGGAAGCCTGCGGCGTGCCCGAGGCCGAAGTGTTCAAGGTCGCGCAGACGATGGCGCTGAACCGGCCCTCCACCATCGTGTGGTGCATGGGCCAGACGCAGCACTCGATCGGCAACGCGATGGTCCGCGCCTCCTGCATCCTGCAGCTGGCGCTGGGCAACATCGGCATCTCCGGCGGCGGCGCCAACATCTTCCGCGGCCACGACAACGTGCAGGGCGCGACGGACGTCGGCCCCAACCCCGACTCGCTGCCCGGCTACTACGGCCTCACCGAAGGCTCCTGGAAGCACTACGCCACCGTCTGGGGCGTCGACTACGACTGGATCAAGGGCCGCTTCGCCAATGCCGGCATGATGTCCAAGCCCGGCATCACGGTGTCCCGCTGGATCGACGGCGTGCTCGAGAAGAACGAGCTGATCGACCAGGACCCGAACCTCAAGGCCGTCATCTACTGGGGCCACGCGCCGAACTCGCAGACCCGCGGCCTCGAGATGAAGAAGGCCATGGACAAGCTGGACCTGCTGGTCGTGGTCGACCCGTATCCGTCCGCCACCGCCGCCATGGCGGCCATGCCCGGCGACCCGGCCGACCGCAACCCGAACCGCGCGGTCTACCTGCTGCCGGCGGCCACGCAGTTCGAGACCAGCGGCTCCTGCACGGCATCCAACCGCTCGCTGCAGTGGCGCGAGAGGGTGATCGAGCCGCTGTGGGAAAGCCGCAGCGACCACATGATCATGTACCAGCTGGCCGACAAGCTCGGCTTCGGCAAGGAGCTGGTCAAGAACTACAAGATGCAGAAGGTCAAGGGCATGGACGAACCCCTGCCGGAAGACATCCTGCGCGAGATCAACAAGTCGAACTGGACCATCGGCTACACCGGCCAGAGCCCCGAGCGCCTGAAGGCCCACATGATGCTCATGGGGCAGTTCGACGTGAAGACGCTCAAGGCCAAGTCCAACGTCGTGGCGAAGTGGAAAGAAGTCGACGCCACCGGCAAGGAAGTCGAGAAGTCCTACGACATCGGCGGCGACTACTTCGGCCTGCCGTGGCCCTGCTTCGGCGCCCCCGAACTGAAGCACCCCGGCTCCCCGAACCTGTACGACACCACCAAGCACGTGATGGACGGCGGCGGCTGCTTCCGCGCCAACTTCGGCGTGGAAAAGGACGGCGTCAACCTGCTGGCCGAAGACGGCTCCGCCCCGGTGGGGTCCGAGATCGCCACCGGCTATCCCGAGGTCGACCACGTGTTCGCGAAGAAGCTGGGCTGGTGGAACGAGCTCACGCCTGCCGAACAGGCACTGGCCGAGGGCAAGAACTGGAAGACCGACCTCTCCGGCGGCCTGATCCGCGTGGCGATGAAGAACCACGGCATCCACCCCTTCGGCAACGCCAAGGCACGCGCGGTGGTCTGGAACTTCCCGGACCCGATCCCGCAGCACCGCGAGCCGATCTACAGCACCCGTCCGGAACTGGTCGCCAAGTACCCGACGCACGACGACAAGAAGGCCTTCTGGCGGCTGCCGACGCTGTACAAGACGCTGCAGCAGAAGAACGTCGCCGACAAGGTGCACGAGAAGTTCCCGTTGATCCTGAGCTCCGGCCGCCTGGTGGAGTACGAAGGCGGCGGCGACGAGACGCGCTCCAACCCCTGGCTGGCGGAACTGCAGCAGGAAGCCTTCGTGGAGATCAACCCGAAGGCGGCGGCGGCCCGCAACATCAAGAACGGCGACCGCGTGTGGCTGAAGACGCCGACGGGCGCGCAGCTGAACGTGCAGGCGCTGGTCACCGAGCGGGTCGGCCCCGACACCTGCTGGATGCCGTTCCACTTCGCCGGTCGCTGGCAGGGCGCGGACTTGCTGCCGCACTATCCGAACGGCGCGGCGCCGGTGGTGCGCGGCGAGGCGGTGAACACCGCCACGACGTACGGCTACGACAGCGTGACGATGATGCAAGAAACCAAGACGACGATCTGCAACGTCGAGAAGGTCGCCTGAGGAGCACGACATGGCAAGAATGAAGTTCATTTGTGACTCCGAGCGTTGCATCGAGTGCAACAGCTGCGTCACGGCCTGCAAGAGCGAACACGAGGTGCCCTGGGGCGTGAACCGCCGGCGCGTGGTGACGCTCAACGACGGCGTGCCGGGCGAACGCTCGGTGTCGGTCGCCTGCATGCACTGCTCCGATGCGCCCTGCATGGGGGTGTGCCCGGTCAACTGCTTCTACCGCACCGAAGAGGGCGTGGTGCTGCACGACAAGGACACCTGCATCGGCTGCGGCTACTGCAGCTACGCCTGCCCGTTCGGCGCGCCGCAGTTCCCGGCGGCCGGCACCTTCGGCGTGCGCGGCAAGATGGACAAGTGCACCTTCTGCGCCGGGGGGCCGGAGACGCACGGTTCGCAGGCCGAATTCGACAAGTACGGCCGCAACCGCCTGGCCGAAGGCAAGCTGCCTGCCTGCGCCGAGATGTGCTCCACCAAGGCGCTGCTCGGTGGCGACGGCGACGTGATCGCCGACATCTTCCGCACCCGCGTGCTCAAGCGCGGCAAGGGCGCCGAGGTCTGGGGCTGGGGCACCGCCTACGGCTCCAAGCAGGCCGGCCAGCCGCAAGGGGGCAAGTCGTGATCCGCGCCGCCCTCCTCATCGCCGCCGGCGCGCTCGCGCTGGCGGGCTGCGCCGAGCGCGAGCAGACCGCCTCGGGCATCAAGAGCGACCAGCAGGTGTACCAGGGCACCGGCAAGCAGCCGCCCTTCATGGCCGCCGGCTGGAAGCAGGGCGATCGCGCGGCCTGGGAGGCGCAGATCAAGACGCGCACGCAGGGGCAGAACGACTATGTCAAGGTTCCTTGAACTCGTCGCCGCGGCGGCGCTGACCTTCGGCGCCGCCGGTGTGGCGCTGGCGCAGCCGGCCACCGCGTCGCCGGGCGGCGCGGCCGGCTCGACGGCCGCCACGCCGGCTGCGAAGCCTTCCCAGGACGACCTTCCGCCGGCCCTGCCGGGCGCGGGCGGCATCCAGGGCCAGAACATCTTCGACGTGAAGCCGGAGGTGAAGCCCGATGCCGACAAGGACAAGGGCTACCTGGACCAGACCAACGGCCAGCGCAACGCGGTGCAACCCCACAACAACTCGCCGATGTGGCGCGAGGTGAAGAAGGGCATCACCGGCTACAGCTCGCTGCCGTACGCCGAAGCCGGCAACCTGATCCAGGGCCAGGTGCAGTACCCGGGTTCGAAGCTCACCAGCGCGGGCGAGGCCTGGCGCCAGGTGAGGAACCACTGGATCGTCCCCTACGGCGGCGCGCTGGTCCTCATCTCCATCCTGGCGCTGGGGATCTTCTGGTTCACGCGCGGCCCGATCGGGCACAACCCCGCGGTGGGCGGCGGCGGCCGGCGCATCGAGCGCTTCACGCCGCTGGAGCGCGCGGCGCACTGGACCAATGCCATCGCCTTCGTCGTGCTGGGCCTCTCCGGCATCGTGATGGCCTTCGGCAAGTTCTTCCTGCTGCCCGTCATCGGCCAGGTGCTGTTCGGGTACTTCACCTACCTGCTGAAGAACCTGCACAATTTCTTCGGCCCGCTGTTCGCCGTGTCGCTGGTGATCGTGATCATCACCTTCATCAAGGACGAATTCCCGCGCCGCGGGGACCTCGGCTGGCTCGCCAAGGCCGGCGGCGTGTTCAGCAAGGCGGGCAACGAACCGCCGACGCACCGCTTCAACGCCGGCGAGAAGGTCGTCTTCTGGATCGGCGTGGTGGTGCTGGGAGTGGTCGTCGTCGGCTCCGGCCTGGTGCTGGACAAGGTGGTGCCTGCGATGGACTACGTGCGCGCCACCATGCAGCAGGCGCACATGATCCACGCCGCGGCCGCCGTCCTGATGATCTGCCTGATCGGCTTCCACATCTACCTCGGCACGGTCGGCGTGCGCGGCGCCTACCGCGCCATGCGCGAGGGCTACGTCGACGAAGCGTGGGCGCGCGAACATCACGGCTACTGGTACGACGACATCCAGGCCGGGCGCATCCCCGCGCAGCGCAGCAAGCAGGCCGTCCCCGTCGTGAACGACACGCGGGCCGTGCGCCCCGTGTGAGGAGAGAGCTTTGAGCAAGAAACTGGTTTTCACCGCCTGCGCGCTGGCCGCTTCCAGCCTGGTCCTGGCCAAGCTTCCGCCGGTGGACGACGCGGCCAAGGCCAAGGCCGCCGAGACCGCCGCCAAGGCGGCCTGGCAGGGCAAGGTCGACGCCTACAAGCTATGCCAGGCGCAGGACCGCGTGGCGGCCCAGTACCGCAAGGGCGCCGCGTCCCGTCCGGCGGTGAACGTGCCGGCCGCAGCGACGGTGCCCACGGCCGCGGCGAATCCCGGAGCCTCCGCTGCAGCCGCGGTGCCCCCTTCGCCGACCCCTGCCTCGCCGTCGAACGCGGCCAACACGCCGGCCGCCTCGCAAGGCGGCGGCACGCCGGCTCCCACGGTGGCGGCGGCGCCGAAGATCCCGCCCTGCGCCGATCCCGGTCCCTTCGCCTACAACCCGCCGCAGCAGACGCCGCTGGAGGCCTCCGGCGCACATTCGCCTCCCGGCAACGCCGCCTCGCCGCCGAGCGTGAAGAACCATTCCGCGGAGATGGCGCCCGCCGGCCCGGCTTCGGCCCAGTCGAAGAAGCCCTGAAGAACGCCGCATCGCAGCGAAGGCCAGCCCACCCGGCTGGCCTTCTTTTTTGCGGTAGCCTCCGCGCATGACCCGTCCCGTGCTCACCGATGCCCGCGCGCCGCTGACCCGCAGCGTGCAGGTGGTCAACGCCCACGGCGAGGAAGAGGCGATCTCCATTCCCGCCGAGCGCGACCTCACGGTCTACGTCGACAAGCGCGAGCTGGTCACGCTCATGACGCTGGGCGCGCATCCCGAGTGGCTCGTGCTCGGCTACCTGCGCAACCAGCGGCTGGTGCGCTCGCTGGACGCCGTGGAGTCCGTCACCGTGGATTGGGACGTCGGCGCCGCCGCGGTACGCACGCGCGAAGGCATCGACGACATCGAGGAGCGCACGTCCCGGCGCGTGGTCACCACCGGCTGCGGCCAGGGCACGGTGTTCGGCGCGCTGATGGACGAAGTGGACAGCGTGCACCTGCCGGATGCGCGCCTGACGCAGGCGCAGCTCTATGCCATCGTGAACGCGATCCGGCTCCAGGAGAGCACCTACAAGTCCGCCGGCTCGGTGCACGGCTGCGCGCTGTTCCGCGGCGAGGAGATGCTGCTGTTCGTCGAGGACGTCGGCCGCCACAACGCGATCGACACCATCGCGGGCTGGATGTGGCTGCAGGAGGACAACGCGCATGCGGCCGCCCCCGACGCGCCGCTGGTGTTCTACACGACCGGCCGCCTCACCAGCGAGATGGTGATCAAGTCGGCGCAGATGGGCGTGGCGATCGTGGTGTCGCGCAGCGGCATCACCCAAATGGGCTTCGAGATCGCCGAACGCCTGGGACTGTGCACGGTCGGCCGCGCGACGGGCAAGCATTTCCTCTGCTACACCGGGCGCGAGCGCTTGCTTCTGCAGCCCGCGCTGGCCGGCACCCGCCTGCGATCCGAGACCTGAGAACTCGCGCGGCGAACGCGCCGGCGGCATCATCCGTCCATGGATGAGCTCGCCCTGGATCCTCCCGCCCACCTTCCCCTGGTCCCGATGCCGCTGCCGCCGCGGCCCGGGCTGGCCGCATGGTTCGTCGACGGCCTGCGCAGCGCGCTCCTGCTGCGCCCGCGCGTGACCGGCGAGCCGGCGCCGGCGCAATTCATCGCCCTGGTCCT
>NZ_DASVNN010000118.1:0-13485 GCF_036383835.1 Ramlibacter sp. | reverse complement strand
GTCTGAGCGGAGTGTTTGGCCGCGCGCGGGCAAACACGCAGCGAGTTCGGTCGCGGGGGCCGCCTGCCCGGTCCTCGCAGGTTTGCCGAGCGCCGAAAGGCGCGAAGGACGCCATGCCAGCGCGACTCCGGCCCCGCCCGCACGGGGGCTGGCAGCCGGCGCGATGCGACAAAGCGGAAAAAAGCGGCGCAATAGCGCCGCTTCACAATGCTCTGGGTCCCCGCCTGCGCGGGGATGACGGCGATCAGCCGCGCTTCAACCCAGCCGCCTCCGCCGCCAGCCTCGTCACCCGCGCCCAATCCCCCGCCGCCAACGCATCCGCCGGCGTCAACCACGACCCGCCGACGCACGCCACGTTGGGCAGCGCGAGGAACTCCTGCGCATTCGCGGTCGTGATGCCGCCCGTGGGACAGAACTTCACGTCGTTGAACGGGCCGTGCCAGGCCTTGAGCAGGCCGGTGCCGCCGGATTGCAGCGCGGGGAAGAACTTGAGGTCGGTGTAGCCGTCCTCCTGCGCCATCATGATCTCGCTGCCGGTGGCCACGCCGGGCAGCAGCGCGATGCCGAGGTCGTGGCAGGCCTTGCCCACGCTGCGCGTGTAGCCCGGGCTCACCACGAAGCGCGCGCCGGCCATGGCCGCCGCCTGCGCATCCGCGGCGCTGCGGACCGTGCCCACGCCGACGACGGCTTCGGGCACTTCCTTCGCGATCGCCTCGATGCAGGCCAGCGCCACCGGCGTGCGCAGCGTGATCTCCAGCATGCGGATGCCGCCGGCCAGCAGCGCCCGCGCCAGCGGCACGGCGTGCGCGCGGTCCTGCAGCACGATCACCGGGATCACCGGCGCGTCCCGCATCACTTCCTGCGCGCTCGGGCGCGCCGACAGTTCCTTCAGAGCCATGTGCAGGCGCCTCCTTCCGCCTCCAGCGCATTGCGCCGCATGCCGTTGAACAGTTCACGGCCGATCCCGTGGCCGTTGTCTTCCACCTGGGCGCCAGCGATCGTGGCGAGCTCGCGGGCTTCCCACTCCCCGGCATCGACCAGCGCCTCGAGCGTGCCCGCCACCGCATCGAGCCGCACGATGTCGCCATCGCGCAGCCTGGCCAGCGGACCGCCCGCTCCCGCTTCCGGCGAGACGTGGATCGCCGCCGGCACCTTGCCCGAAGCGCCGCTCATGCGGCCGTCGGTCACCAGCGCGACGCGGAAGCCCTTGCCCTGCAGCACCGCCAGCGGCGGCGTCAGCTTGTGCAGTTCGGGCATGCCGTTGGCCTGCGGGCCTTGCCAGCGCACCACGCACACCACGTCGCGATTCAATTCGCCCGCCTTGAACGCTTCCTGCAGCCCCTCCTGGCTGTCGAAGATGCGCGCGGGCGCCTCCACGACGTGCCGGTCCTCGGGGACCGCCGACACCTTGATCACGCTGCGGCCCAGGTTGCCGGTCAGCAGCTTGAGGCCGCCGGTGGGACTGAAAGGCCTGGGCGCCGGACGCAGCACGCTGTCGTCGCCCGAGGCGCCGAGGTCGCGCCACGCGAGTCCGCGTCCGCCCTCCCCAGGCACCGGCTCGCGCGTGAACTCGCGCAGGCCGCCCTCGCGCACGGTGAGCACGTCCTCGTGCATCAGCCCCGCATCGAGCAGCTCGCGGATCACGTAGCCGGGCCCGCCCGCTTCCTGGAACGCGTTCACGTCGGCCGAGCCGTTCGGGTACACCCGCGCCAGCAGCGGCACGACGCCGGAGAGCCGATCGAAGTCGTCCCAGTCGATCACGATGCCGGCCGAACGCGCCACCGCCACCCAGTGGATCAGGTGGTTGGTCGACCCGCCGGTGGCGAGCAGCGCCGCCATCGCGTTGACGATGCAGCGCTCGTCGACGATGCGGCCGATCGGTGCATAGCGCCGCGTCTTCAGGATGCCCAGCGCGGTGCGCACCGCCTCGCGCGTGAGCTCCTCGCGCAGGGCTTGCTGCGGCTGCACGAAAGCGGAACCGGGCACGTGCAGGCCCATCGCCTCCATCAGCATCTGGTTGCTGTTGGCCGTGCCGTAGAAGGTGCAGGTGCCCTGCGTGTGATAGGCCTTGGACTCCGCTTCCAGCAGTTCCTCGCGGCCCACCAGGCCCTGCGCCGCCTGCTCGCGCACCTTCGCCTTCTCGGTGTTGGACAGGCCGCTGGGCATGGGCCCGCCCGGCACGAACACCATCGGCAGGTGGCCGAAGTGCAAGGCGCCGATCAGCAGGCCGGGCACGATCTTGTCGCAGATGCCCAGCATCAGGGCGGCGTCGAACACGTCGTGGCTCAGGCCCACGGCGGTGGACATGGCGATCACGTCGCGCGAGAACAGGCTCAGCTCCATGCCGGCGGTGCCCTGGGTGACGCCGTCGCACATGGCAGGCACACCGGCCGCCACCTGCGCGGTCGCGCCGTGCTTGCGCGCCTCGTCCTTGATGATCGGCGGGAAGGCCCCGAAGGGCGCGTGCGCCGACAGCATGTCGTTGTACGAGTTGACGATCGCGATGTTCGGCACGCGCTCGGCGACGACCTTGAACTTGTCGTCGTTCGGCAGCGCGGCGAAGGCGTGCGCCACGTTGGCGCAGCCCATGCGGTCGGCGCCGCGGTCCTTGCGGGCGGCCGCGTCGATGCGGGCGAGGTAGGCGGATCGGGTGGAGGCGCTGCGTTGGCGGATGCGCTCGGTCACCGCCTCCAGCACGGGATGAAGTTTCATGGCTGCGGTCACGGGGGGAGTCGTTTTCGATCCTACCCCGCCCCGTCCGGCTTGGGGACCGCCCGGGTTACGAACGGGTTACGGCTTTCGTCGGGATTCGCGGCTCGGCTAGAGTGCTGCCCGTGAGCGAAGTGTTGAAGCCCGCGCGGGACGGCGCGGCGATGCTGGAAAAGGCGCTCGCCGAGTGGGGCGGCCAGGAGGATCTGTGGATCTTCGGCTATGGCTCGCTGATCTGGCGGCCGGACTTCGACTTCGCCGAGCGCCGGGCCGCCCGCGTGCACGGCTGGCACCGCGCCCTGAAGATGTGGAGCCGCATCAACCGCGGCACGCCCGAGCGCCCCGGCCTCGTCTTCGGCCTGCTCACCGGCGGCTGCTGCCGCGGCGTGGTGTTCCGGGTGCCGCGCGAAGCGGGGGCGGCCACCCTGGCGCAGCTCTGGAAGCGCGAGATGGCCATGGCGGTGTACGACCCGCGCTGGCTCGCCGCCCACACGGACGAAGGACCGGTGCGGGCGCTCGCCTTCACGCTGTCGCGCAAGAGTCCCAGCCACACCGGCGAACTCAGCGAGGAGGAATACCGCGCGATCTTCGACCTCGCGACCGGCATCTACGGCACCACGCACGACTACGCGCACCGCACCCTGGAGGAGCTGCAGCGCAACGACATCCGCGACCGCAATCTCGAGCGGCTGCTGCGGCTGCTGCAAAAACCATGAGACGACTCCATCGGGCGGCGCTGTTCCCGCTGCCGGCGGTCGCCGCCTGCATCGTGATCGCGCGGCGCATGGCCGACGCGCCCGGCGGCTAAAGTACGAATCCCGGAACGAGAATGCAGACCCCATCCATGAGACAGCCTTTCCCCGCCGGCAAGTGGTACTTCGGCTGGAACATCGTCGCCGCCGCGGCGCTGCTGACGCTGATGACGGTGGGGATGCGGCTCGGCATCGGCCCCTTCTTTCTGCCGGTGGCGCACGACCTGGGCTTCAGCCGCAGCCTGCTGGCCACGATCGTCGCGGTGGGCATGCTGTGCTACGGCCTGGCGATGCCGCTGGCGGGCTACCTGGTGGCGCGGCGCGGCACCCGCTTCGTCCTGCTGATCGGCACCGCGCTGGTGGTGGTCGCGGTGCTGTGGACCGTGGCCGCGCGCGATGCCCTGAGCTTCCTGCTGTCCTTCGGCGTGCTGCTGTCGGTGGGACTGGCGTTCACCAGCCCCGTGGCGCTCACGCCCGTCATCAGCCACTGGTTCACGCGCCAGCGCGGCATGGCGCTGTTCTTCCTCTCCACCGGCTCGATGGCGGGCATGGCGGTGATGACGCCGGTGCTGGCCTCCGCCATCGAGCACTTCGGCTGGCGCCCCACGCTGGTGGGCTTCGCCGCGGTGTTCGCCGTGTTCGCGCTGCCGGTCACGCTGCTCGTGATGCGCGACGAGGCGCCCGCGCACACCGACCTGCGCGCCGACGAGCTCGCGGCGCAGGCGGCGAAACCCGCGCCGGCCGCTTCGACGATGACGGTGCGCGACGTGATGCGCACCCGGCCCTTCTGGCAGGTGGTGCTGGGCCTGTTCGCCTGCGGCTTCAGCATGAACCTGCTGGGCACGCACGGCGTGCCCATGCTGATGGACCACGGCTTCGACGCCCACTCCAGTGCCTGGGGCATCGGCACGATCGGCTTCGTCGCGATCTTCGGCACCCTGGTGCTGGGACGCATGGCGGATCGCCTGCCGCGGCGGAACATCCTGGCCGTGATCTACGCGATCCGCGGGCTGGGCTTCTTCGCGCTGGTGGTGGTCGGCACGCATTTCGAGCTGTACCTCGCCGCCACCATCGGCGGGCTGGTGTGGGCCGGCAGCATCGCGCTGTCGTCCGCGATCCTCGCCGACGTCTATGGCGTGCGCCTCGTGGGCGTGCTGTATGGCCTGGCCTATGTCGGCCACCAGGTCGGGGGCATGCTCAGCTCCTGGCTCGGGGGCTGGGGCTACGAATATTTCGGCACCCACTGGGTCGCCTTCGGCAGCGCCGGCGTGCTGCTGCTTCTCGCGGCCGGCATCGCCCTGCGCCTGCCGCCGCGCGGCTTCACGATCCTGCAGCCGCGGCTGCAGGCCTGATCCTCCACTTTCGCGGAACCACCATGCCCGTCTCCCCTTCCGTCGTCCAGGCCTTCGCGCCCACCGGGCGGCTGCGCGCCTCCATCAACCTCGGCAACCCGATCCTGGCCGGCCGCGGCCCCGACGGCGAACCGAAAGGCGTGTCGATCGACCTCGCCCGCGAGTTCGGCCGCCGCCTCGGCGTCGAGGTGGAACTCGTGGTGTTCGACTCCGCCGGCAAGTCGGTCGACGCGGTGTCGCAGGACAAGACGGACATCGGCTTCTTCGCCGTCGATCCCAAGCGCGCCGAGCACATCGCCTTCACCGCGCCCTACGTGCTGATCGAAGGCGCCTACCTGGTGCAGGACGAGTCCGCCCTGAAGGCCAACGAGGAAGTGGACCGCGCCGGCCAGCGCGTGATGGTGGGCCTGGGCAGCGCCTACGACCTGTACCTCACCCGCGAGCTGAAGAACGCGACGATCGTGCGCGCGGCCACCTCGCCGTCGGTGGTCGATGAATTCGTCGCGCAGGGCGTCGAGGTCGCGGCCGGCGTCAAGCAGCAGCTGGAGGCGGACGCGAAGCGCCTGCCCGGCCACCGCCTGCTGCCGGGCCGCTTCATGGTGATCCAGCAGGCGATGGGCTGCCCGCGCTCGCGCGGCGAGGAAGCGGCGCGCGAACTGGCCCGCTTCGTCGAGGAGCGCAAGGCCAACGGCTTCGTCGCCGAGGCCCTGAACCGCCACCGCATCGAGGGCGCCAGCGTCGCGCCGCCGCAGGCATGAACGGCGCCCGCAGCCTCGTCGAGACGCTGCTGCGTTCCGGCGTCGACACCTGCTTCGCCAATCCGGGCACCAGCGAGATGCACTTCGTGGCGGCGCTGGACCAGGCCGCCGGCATGCGCTGCGTGCTGGGCCTGCAGGAAAACGTCGTCACCGGCATGGCCGACGGCTACTGGCGCATCGCGCGCAAGCCGGCGTGCACGCTGCTGCATTGCGGCCCCGGCCTCGCCAACGGCCTCGCGAACCTGCACAACGCGCGCCGCGCGCGCAGCGGCATCGTCAACATCGTGGGCGACCAGGCGACCTGGCACCGGCCCCACGATGCGCCGCTGACGACCGACACCGAAGGCCTGGCCCGGCCGGTGTCGGCCTGGGTGCGGACCTCGGTGCGTTCCGGCGAGCTGGGCCGCGACGCGGCCGCTGCGGTGCAGGCCGCGCGCAGCTTCCCCGGCCAGGTCGCGACCCTGGTGCTGCCCTCGGACACCTCCTGGGACGAAGGCGGCGTGGTGGCCGATGCGCTGGCCGTGCCGGATCCCACGCCGCTGGATGCGCATGCGATCGACCAGTCCGCGCGCGCGCTGCGCAGCGGTGCGCCGGTGCTGGTCCTGCTCGCCGGCAACGCGGTGAGCGCGGAAGGCCAGGCCTTCGCCTGGCGCATCGCGCAGGCGACCGGCGCGCAGCTGATGACCGATTACGGCAACGCGCAGGCCGCGCGCGGCCGCGGCCGCCTGCAGCTGGAGCGCATGCCTTATGTGACCGATCTCGCGATGGAGGCATTGAAGAAATTCCGCCACGTCGTGCTGGTGGGCGCGAAGGCGCCGGTCGCTTTCTTCGCCTATCCCGGCAAGCCCTCGACGCAGTATCCGGACGAGGCGCAGTTGCATGTGCTGGCGCGCCCGGAACAGGACGGCGTCGCGGCCCTGCGTGCGCTGGCCGAAGTGCTGCGCGCACCGGAAGCAGCGATCCCCGATCCGGGTCCGCGTCCCGAAGCCGCCAGCGGCGCACCGTCGCCCGAGAAGCTGGCACAGACCGTCGCCGCGCTGCTGCCCGAGAACGCGATCGTGTGCGACGAGAGCATCTCCTATGGCCGCGGCTTCTATCGCCACACGCATGCAGCGCCGGCGCACGAGTGGCTGCATCTCGTCGGCGGCGCGATCGGCCATGGCCTGCCCGTCGCAACCGGCGCGGCCATCGGCGCCGGCGGGCAGCGGCGCGTGGTCAGCCTGCAGGCCGACGGCTCCGCGGCGTATACGCTGCAGGCGCTGTGGACGCAGGCGCGCGAGAAGCTGCCCTGCACGACGATCCTGCTGAACAACGGCAAGTACAACATCCTGATCGGCGAGTACAAGGGCGTCGGCGCCACACCCGGGCCGACCGCCATGCACATGCTGGATCTGGGCAATCCGGGCCTGGACTGGGTGCGGCTCGCCAACGGCTTCGGCGTCGAGGCGGCACGGGCAACGACGATGGAGCAGTGCGCCGACCTGATGGCGCAAAGCTTCCGGCGCGACGGGCCCTTCGTGATCGAACTGATGGTGTGACGCGGTTCAGCGCGCGCGCAGCTGCTGCTCCGCGCGCGCGAGGTCGTCGACGATGTCGATGTCGGTGACGATGCCGGGATCGTCGAGGTCGAGGCGCAGGGGTTTCGAGGCGCGCACGATCGCGGCCGCGCCTTCGGCGCCGCCCAGCGTCTGCAGGGCAGCCCCGTGTTCCCGCGCGAAACCGACCGGGTGTCCGCGGATGCCCTGGTAGAAGGGCAGCACCAGGGTGGCCTTCTCCAGCGCCGCGGCGACGGCCCGCAGCGACTGCGGCGACACCAGCGGCAGGTCGCCCGGCAGCACCAGCCAGCCGCCCGCATCGGCCGTCGCGCGCACGCCCGCCGCGATCGAATCGCCCATGCCGGGATGTCCCGCATCCTCCACGTGGAAAGGCAGCCCGCTCGCGCGCACCGCGGCCAGGGTGTGCTCCAGCACCGGCTTGCCGGCCAGCAGCGCCTGCAGCTTGGAGCCTTGGCCGCCCGAAGCCAAGAAGCGTTCGCCGCGCCCGGAGGCGAGGACGAGGACGACGGGAGGGGCCGCGGCAGGCATGCGCCAACCTTAGCACCGATGCGAGAATGCCCGTCATGAGCAGCACCTCCGACCGCATCGCCGAACTGCGCAAGAGCTACGAGCGCGCCGAACTGGGCGAGGATGCCTCGCATGCGGATCCGCTGAAGCAGTTCGACCAGTGGCTCTCGGAAGCGATCGCGGCGCAGGTCCCGGAACCCAACGCGATGACGCTCGCCACCGTGGGCGGCAACCTGCGTCCGAGCACGCGGGTGGTGCTGATCAAGGGCTACGACGAGCGCGGCATCGTCTGGTACACCAACTACGAGAGCCGCAAGGGCCAGGAGCTGGCGGGCAATCCCTTTGCGGCCTTGCAGTTCCACTGGGTGGAGCTGGAGCGGGTGGTGCGCATCGAAGGACGCGTGGAGAAGGCCAGCGCCGAAGAGAGCGACGCGTACTACGCGAGCCGGCCGCTCGACTCACGCATCGGCGCCTGGGCCAGCCCGCAAAGCCAGGTGATCCCGGGGCGCAGCGTGCTGGTGACGAATGCGGCGAAGTTCGGCGCGCAGTTCCTGCTGCAGCCGCCGCGTCCGCCGCATTGGGGCGGGTATCGGCTGGTGCCGGACGAGTGGCAGTTCTGGCAGGGGAGGAAGAGCCGGCTGCATGATCGGCTTCGCTATCGGCTGGTGGGTGGCGCTTGGATTCGCGAACGCCTCGCACCCTGACTGCGGGTGGTTTTGTAGGCTGGGGTGCAACCCCAGCGCTTTGCGCATCGCTGGGGTTCCACCCCAGCCTACGCGTCTGAATTCGCCCAGCCGACCTCGAACAGGCCGGCCACGACCAGCACCAGCCATGCCATCGGGCGCCTACTTGACGGCGACCGCGTCGGTCACGCGGTAGTACAGGCCGTATTCGTCGTCGATCAGGGTGGCGAACTTGCCTTCCACCACCACCGGGTCGAGCGAATAGCGCACGGGCGTCTTCGTCTTCACTTCGACCATGCTCTCGGGACCGCCCGGCGTGCAGAAACTGCAGGTGAGTGGCACCGAGGACAGCAGGAAGTGCGTCTGCTTCTCGCCCGGCTCCAGCGGCATCATGAAGCCCATGACGCGCTGCGGCTTCTGGTTGAGCGCAAGCTGGTCCTTGTTGAAGACGGGAAGCAGCTTGTTCTTCTCCGTCTTCGTCGAGATGTTGGTCAGCAGCGCCCAGGACACGACGTCGGTGCGCTGCGGCAGCGGCGCGAAGGGGCTGTCCGGGCTGTGCACGCCCGCGCCCTGCCCTTGCGGCAGCGGCGAGGACAGCTGGGCCCAGGCGTTGCCCAGGGCCAGCATGGCGGTCAGGGCGAGAACGGCGAGCTTCATGGCGTCTCCATGGGAAGGACAGGGCACTTCTTCATCTTCATCGCGTGTGCAGCAGTTGCGCGACGTCCACGCGGTAGGCGCTCGCCGCCGGGATCAGCGCCGCGAGTCCCGCGGTGACCAGCGCGGCAACCGGGATCCAGATTTCTTCCGGCAGCCAGATCGCGCCCGTGAGCGGCAGCGATTGCTGCGCCTGCAGCGCGTAGCCTACCAAAGCCGCGAGTCCGTGCCCCAGCGCGAGCCCGAGGGCGGTGGCCAGCAGCGCCAGCCACAGCGCCTCGGCGAGCAGCAGCGCCGACACCTTGGCCGGCGAGGCGCCGAGCATGCGCAGCATCGCCAGATCGGCGCGGCGCTCGCGCACCGCCGTCCACAGCGCGATGAACACCGACAGTGCCGCGGTCAGCAGCAGCACCGCGCCCATGCCCTGCAGCACCTCGCTGCCGACTCCCAGCATGCGCAGCAGGCGCGTGACTTCCACGGCGGGTGCGGCAGCCTGCATCCCGGTCTCGCTGTTCACGTAGCGCGGGAAGCTTGCCGCGGCCAGCGGCGTGCGGTAGCGGACCAGCGCCATCGTGACTTCGCGGTGGTCCTCGTGCGCCTTGCGGTCTTCCCCATCGTGCGCCGTCGTCTTCTCGTGCACCTGCCAGACGGATTCGCTGGAGGTGAGCACCAGCCGGTCCAGCACGCAGCCGCAGGCTGCGAGCACGCCGGTCACCTGGTAAGGCGTGTTGCCGTGCGCATGGCCGCCGCCGCCCAGGCCGTGGTTGCCGGCGAAACGGTCGCCCGTCTTCAAGCCCGTTCCCTTCGCGGCCTGCGCGCCCAGCACCACTTCCATGGACTGCGTCCAGGGCCGGCCCTGCGCCAGCGGCACCTCGTAATGCCGGACGTAGTCGAAGGTGGTGCCGACGATCCGGAAGCCGCGGAAACTGTCGCCCAGGCTGAGCGGGATCACCTGCGCCACCTGCGGCTTCTTCGCGAGCGCCTGCACGTCGGCGAGCTCGACGTTGCCGGGCGGCACGTCGATGTGGAACACGCCGGACAGGATCAGCTGCATCGGGCTGCCCTTGGCGCCGACGACCAGGTCGATGCCCCGCAGGTCGCGCTGGAAGGAGCGGGTCACCTGTTCGCCCACCAGCACCACCAGCGTGATGGAAGCCAGGCCCAGCGTCAGCAGCACCAGGTTGAGCACGGTCGCGAGCGGCCGCGCCCACAGGTAGCGGAAGGCGAGTGCCAGCAGTTTCATGCAGCCACCTTCGCCGGTTCCAGCCGCAGCACCTGCGCGCCTTGCAGGGCGTCGCGCACGCGCGCATCGTGCGTGGCGATCACCAGCGTGGCGTCGCAACGCGAGGCCGCTTCGCGCAGCAGGGCGAGCGCGGCCTGCGCCGCTTCGTCGTCCAGGCTCGCCGTCGGTTCGTCGGCCAGCAGCACCTTCGGCTGCAGCAGGACTGCGCGGGCCAGCGCCACCCGCTGCGCCTGGCCGCCCGAAAGCTGGCCGGGCCGGCGCTGCCCCAGCGCGCCGACGCCCAGCGCCTGGAGCGCGCGTTGCACCGCGGCCGGATCTTCCGGCAGGCCCGCGGCGAAGAAGGCAAGCGCCAGGTTGCGTTCGACGCTGAGCGAATCGCTCAGGTGCAGTTTCTGCGGCAGGAAGCCGATGCTGCGTCCGCGCCAGCCGTCGCGCGCGCCGCGCGCCAGCGCGCCCACATCCTGGCCGGCAACGACCACCCGGCCGCCGCCCGGCGTGAGCAGGCCCGCCAGCAGCGCGAGCCAGGTCGACTTGCCCGCGCCCGAGCGTCCCTGCAGCAGCAGCGTGCCGCCCTGGGGCACGTCGACGTCGGGAAAGGCGAGTTCCGGCCCCTTCGGATAGCGGAAAGCGAGGCCTCGGGTCTGGATCACCGGCGGGTCAACTCCGTGAAGGTCTTGCGGAACTTGTCCACCTTGGGCGCGGCCACGGCCATGCAGTAGCCCTGGGTCGGGTTCTTCTCGAAGAAGTCCTGGTGGTAGTCCTCGGCGGGCCAGTAGTTCGCGAGGGGCTGGACCTCGGTGACGACCGGCTTGCCGAACAGCTTGTCCTGGCTCATGGCGCGGATCAGGTCGTCGGCCACCTGCTTCTGCTCCGGCGTCGTGTAGTAGATGCCGCTGCGGTACTGCGTGCCGGCGTCGTTGCCCTGCCGGTTCAGCTGGGTGGGGTCGTGCACGACGAAGAAGATCTCCAGCAGCTGGCGCAGGCTCACCTGCGCAGGATCGAAGGTGAGCTTCACCACTTCGTTGTGGCCCGTGCCGCCGGTGCAGACCTGTTCGTAGGTGGGACGCTGCACGGTGCCGTTGCTGTAGCCCGACTCCACGTCCGTGACGCCGCGCACTTCCTTGTACACCGCCTCGGTGCACCAGAAGCACCCGCCGCCGAGGACGACGGTTTGCAAGTCGCTCATGCTTTTCTCCTGAAGCCCCGAAGTATCGCTCGCCAGGCTCCTCGCTTACCATGCGCGGCCATGTCCGACACCATCCCCGTCATGGGCGAGCGCGATGCTGCCCGGTGAGTGGAAGCCGATCCTGACCGCGCTGGTGCTGCCGCCGGCCGGGCCGCTGCTGCTCGCCTTCCTCGGCGTGCTGGTCGCCACGCGCCGCCGCGGCGCCGGCCTCGCGATCGCCACGCTCGGCCTCGTGCTCGCTTTCGCGCTCGGCACGAACGCCGTGGCGCTGCTGCTGGCGCCGCACCTGATGCCGGGCGTGGCGGTCGCCAAGCCGCAGGACCTCGCCAGCGTGCAGGCGGTGGTGGTGCTCGGTGGCGGCGTGCTGCCCGAGGCGCCGGAATACGGCGCCGCCCAACCCTCGCCGCCCACCCTGCAGCGGATCCGCTACGGCGCGTGGCTGGCGCGCCGCACGGGCAAGCCGCTCGCCTTTTCCGGCGGGATGGGCTGGGCCGCCTCGGAGCGGCAGCAGGAGGCCGAAGGCGCGGTGGCGCGGCGCGTGCTGCAGGATGAATACGGCCTCGCGGTGCGCTGGGTCGACGAGCGTTCCCGCGACACCGCCGAAAACGCCGCCCGCATGGTGGAGATCCTGCGGCCGGAGCGCATCGCGCGCATCGCGCTGGTGACCGACGCGGCCCACATGCCGCGCGCGGCCGCGGCCTTCCGCGCGGCGGGCTTCGACGTGGTTCCCGCGCCGACCGATTTCCCGGTGGTACACAACCGTCCGGTGCTCGAGTGGATGCCCTCGCCGCATGGCGCGGCCACCAACCGCTACCTGGTGCGCGAGTGGCTGGGACGGCTCGTGGCCGGGACCTAGCGCACGCTTGACCCGCTCTTTGCCGGGACGTGGATGGGCTGCCTTGACGCGGCGCGCGGGGGCTGGCTACATTACTAACCAGTCAGTCATTAAGACTTGCCCATCCCATGCCCCTCGCCAAAGCCACCGACGAGAACCTCGCCCGCCGCGAACGCCGCAAGGAAGCCCGCCCCGGCGAGCTGCTCGACGCCGCCCTCGACCTGTTCGTCGAAAAGGGTTTCGCCGCCACGCGGTCGGAAGAAGTCGCGGTGCGGGCGGGGGTGTCCAAGGGCACCCTGTTCCTCTATTTCCCGAGCAAGGAAGAACTCTTCAAGGCGGTCGTTCGAGAGAACATGACCGGCCGCTTCGCCGAATGGACGGAGGAGTTCGAATCCTTCGAGGGGTCCACCGCCGACATGGTCCGGCACTTCATGCGGCTGTGGTGGCAGCGCATCGGCGCGACCCGCGCCTCCGGCATCACCAAGCTGATGATCAGCGAGGCCCGCAATTTCCCGGAGCTGGCGGCGTTCTACCAGCAGGAGGTGATCCGTCCCGGCACCGAGCTGATTCGCCGCATCCTGCGGCGGGGGCTCGAGCGCGGCGAGTTCCGCCCCGACATCGACGTGGAATACACGGTGTTCAGCATCGTGGCGCCGATGATCTTCCTGATCATGATGAAGCACTCCCTGGGCGCCTGCTCGCCGCAGGACTATCCGCTCGAACCGGAGCGCTACGTCGAAGCGCAGATCGACACCCTGCTCCTGGGCCTGTGCGGCCGGGGGACCCGCGCATGAAGAAGTGGCAGTGGGGGCTGGTCGCCCTGCTCGCCGCGGTGCTGGTCGTCGTCGGCGGGCGCGTGGTCGGTGCGCGGCGGGCGCAGCAGGTGGCCCAACAGCAGCTGGCGACGCAGAAGGCGCAGCCGGTGGTGGAACTCGCGACGGCCGACGTCGTGCGCTCGGAGACGCGGCAGCTGCAGCGCGGCCTGCCGGTCTCGGGCTCGCTCAAGGCGGTGAACTCCGCGATCGTGAAGGCGCGCGTGCCGGGCGAGCTGATGGAGCTGAGCCTGCGCGAGGGCGACGCGGTGCGGGCCGGCCAGGTGGTCGCGCGCGTCGACGCCACCGAAGGCCGCGCGCGCCTGCGCCAGGCGCAGGAACAGGCCGATGCGGCCAAGGCGCAGATCGACATCGCCGAGCGCCAGTACGGCAACAACAAGGCGCTGGTGGACCAGGGCTTCATCTCGCGCAGCGCGC
>NZ_DASVNN010000117.1:0-55842 GCF_036383835.1 Ramlibacter sp. | reverse complement strand
CGTCTCGAACAGGGCCAGCAGGGACTTCACGTAGATGCGCGTCGGCTCCAGCAGCTGGTCGATGAGCGGCCGGCCGGCGAGGTCCTGTTGCGGGTCGACACCGCTTACCTCCAGCACCTTGCGGATCAGGGAATAGCCGTTGGAATGCACGCCGCTGGAAGCCAGGCCCAGCACCACGTCGCCGTCCTGCACGTTGCGGCCGGTGAGGATCTTGGACTTCTCCACCGCGCCCACCGCGAAGCCGGCGAGGTCGTATTCGCCGGCGGGATACATGCCGGGCATCTCCGCCGTCTCGCCGCCGATCAGGGCGCAGCCGGAGAGCTCGCAGCCGCGGGCGATGCCGCCGACGACGGCCGCGGCCGTGTCCACGTCGAGCTTGCCGCAGGCGAAGTAGTCCAGGAAGAACAGCGGCTCCGCCCCCTGCACCAGCACGTCGTTGACGCTCATGGCCACCAGGTCGATGCCGACCGTGTCGTGCATGTTCCACTCGAAGGCGAGTTTCAGCTTGGTGCCGACGCCGTCGGTGCCGCTGACCAGCACCGGCTCCTTGTAGCGCTTGGGGACTTCGAACAGGGCGCCGAAGCCGCCGATGCCGGCCAGCACGCCTTCGCGCAGCGTCTTTTTCGCCAGCGGCTTGATGCGTTCGACCAGTGCGTCGCCCGCGTCGATGTCGACGCCGGCGTCCTTGTACGAGAGGGGGGAAGGGTTCATGGAGAGTGCGTGGCCGGACCGTGAGGCGCTCGGCCGATAGAATTTGCGGTTGATTTTACTTGCCGGCCCGCCAGGGCCGGCCGTTTCCCCCGGATGCAATTCACCCCCACGCAGAAGCGGGCCGCGGCCTGGACGGCGATCGCGGCCCTGGCCGTGCTCGCGCTCTGGGCGCTGGGCCCGGTGCTCACGCCCTTCCTGGTGGCGGCGGTGCTGGCCTATGCGCTCACGCCGCTGGTCGACCGGCTGGACGACCTGTGGGGCGGCCGGGTGCCCCGCGTGCTGGCGGTGGTGGTGGTGGAACTGCTGCTGATCCTGGTGCTGTTCTGCCTGGTGCTGCTGGTCGTGCCGGTGCTGGTCAAGGAGATCCCGCTGATCCGCGAGCAGCTGCCGCTGCTGTTCGACCGGCTGGATGCCAACCTGTCGCCCTGGCTCGCGCAGTACGGCATCCACCTGTCGCTGGACCTGGCCAGCCTGCGCGCGCTGCTGGTCGACTACCTCAACGACAACTGGGGCGAGGGATTCGGCTCGCTGTGGTCCTCGCTGAAGCTGGGAGGCAGCGTCCTCCTCACCCTGGTCGGCTTCGCGGTGCTGATCCCGGTGGCGCTGTTCTACCTGCTCCTGGACTGGAAGCACGTGGTCGCCCGCGTGCTGGAACTGGTGCCGCCCCGGCTGCGCCCGGGCGTCGATTCCTTCAGCCACGAGGCCGACGAGGTGCTGGGCCAGTACCTGCGCGGCCAGCTGCTGGTGATGGTGACGATGGCGGTGTTCTACAGCGTGGGGCTGGCGCTGTTCGGCCTCGACCTCGCGGTGCCGATCGGGGTGTTCACCGGCATGGCGATGTTCGTGCCCTATGTCGGCTACGGCGTGGGCCTGGCGCTGGCGCTGGTCGCCGGCCTGCTGGAATTCGCCTCGCTCAAGTCGCTGGTGATGGTGGGCGTGGTGTACGGCACCGGGCAGGTGTTCGAGAGTTTCTACCTCACCCCGCGCCTCGTGGGCGAACGCATCGGCCTGCATCCGCTGGCCGTGATCTTCGCGCTGCTCGCCTTCGGGCAGCTGTTCGGGTTCGTCGGCGTGCTGGTGGCGCTGCCTGCCAGCGCGGTGCTGCTGGTGGCGATCCGCCGCGCGCGCTCCGGCTATCTCGCCAGCAAGCTGTACCACCACACATGAAGCAGTTGCCGCTCGACATCGGGCTCGCCCGGCCGCCCAGCCTCGCCAGCTTCCTCGCCGGTCCCAACGAGGCCGCCTGGAAGCACCTGCAGCTGTGGGCCGGCAATGCCACCCGTTCGCCGGTGCCGACCTATCTCTGGGGTCCCTCGGTCAGCGGCAAGACCCACCTGCTGCAGGCGGTGCACGGCAGCCTGCGCGAGCAGGGCGCGGCGGTGGGCTGGCTCGATCCTTCGATGACGGAGCCGCCGCCCTACGACGAGCGCTGGGCGGTGGTGGTGATGGACGACGTGCAGGCGTACAGCGCCGTGCAGCAGCACGCGGCCTTCAGCTGGTTCGTGCAGTCCCAGGCGCTGCAGCGCGGCGTGCTGGCGGCCGGCCTGCTGCCGCCGGCGGACCTGAAGCTGCGCGAGGACCTGCGCACCCGCCTCGGCTGGGGCCACATCTTCGAACTGCACGTGCTGAGCGAACCCGAGCGCCGCTCCGTGCTGCGGCAGGCGGCCGATGCCCGCGGCGTGTTCCTCGGCGACGAGGTCATGGACTTCATCCTGCACCGCTTCTCGCGCGACCTCGGCAGCCTGATGCAGCTGCTGGAACATCTCGATGCGTACGCGCTGCAGACGCAGCGCGCCATCACCATTCCGCTGATCAAGTCGATGCTGGAGAACGAGTGACCAAACCCAGAGTCGCGCTGTTCGACCTCGATCACACCCTGCTGCCGATCGACTCCGACTACTCCTGGGGCGAGTTCACGCAGCAGATCGGCTGGACCGACCCCGTCGAATTCAAGCGCCGCAACGACGAGTTCTACGCGCACTACGTGGCCGGCACGCTCGATGTGCACGACTACGTGCGCTTCGCCGTCGAAGCCATGCGCGTGCGCGGCGAAGCCGCCTACCGCGAGGCCCACGCGCGCTTCATGCGCGACTGGATCCGGCCCAACCTCAAGCCGGCCGCGCTGGACCTGGTGCGCTCGCACCAGCAACGGGGCGACCTGGTCGCGATCGTCACCGCCACCAACGAGCTCGTCACGCGGCCCATCGCCGAGGTGTTCGGCGTGGCCGAGCTGATCTCGGTCGAGCTCGAGCGCGACGCCTCGGGCTGGATCACCGGCGCCATCGCCGGCGTCGCCTCCATGCGCGAGGGCAAGGTGGTGCGCGTGACCCAATGGCTCGCCCGGCGCGGCCTCGACTGGCTCGACGTGGAAACGATGTTCTACTCCGACTCCACCAACGACGTCCCGCTGCTGGAGCGTGTGGACCACCCGGTGGCGACCAACCCGGATGCGCGGCTGCGCACGCTCGCACTCGAGCGAGGCTGGCGCATACTCGACCTCTTCCCAAGACAATGATCAAGAAGTTCATCGACAAGCTCCTCGCGGGCACCACCGGCCGCAAGCCGAAGTTCGGCAAGCGCATGGAAGTGGGGCCCCAGGAGCACGCGATCGATCCCACGCTGGTCGACGAGCGCGCCCTCAACGTGGTGCACACGCTCAAGGAGGCCGGCTTCGAGGCCTACATCGTCGGCGGGGCGGTGCGCGACCTGCTGCTCGGCCTGCGGCCCAAGGATTTCGACGTCGCCACCAACGCCACGCCGGAGCAGGTCAAGGGCCTGTTCCGCCGCGCGTTCATCATCGGCCGGCGCTTCCGCATCGTGCACGTGGTGTACGGCCGCGGGCGCGAACACGAGGTGATCGAGGTCTCCACGTTCCGCGCCTACCTCGACGCCGCCGCCGCCGAAGCCGTGAGCGGCAACGAGCGCACCAGCAAGAGCGAGCTGGCCGGCATGCACCACGCGGTGGACGCCTCCGGCCGCGTGCTGCGCGACAACGTGTGGGGTCCGCAGGAAGAGGACGCCGCGCGGCGCGACTTCACGATCAACGCGATGTACTACGACCCGGAGCGCCGGATCGTGGTCGACTACCACGGCGGCATCACCGACGCGAAGAAGCGCGTGCTGCGCATGATCGGCGACCCCGCCACGCGCTACCGCGAGGACCCGGTGCGGCTGATCCGCGCGGTGCGCTTCTCCGCCAAGCTGGCGGCGCTCGGCTTCAAGTTCGATCCGAAGACCAAGTCGCCGCTGCTGCCCAGCCTGCCGCTGCTCGACGAGGTGCCGCAAAGCCGCCTGTTCGACGAGATGCTCAAGCTGCTGCAGACCGGGCATTCGCTGGCGACGATCGAGCAGCTCAAGACGCTCAACATGGCCACCGGCATCTATCCGCTGCTGGACCTGGTCGTCGAGCGGGCCGAACAGCCGTTCGTGCGCGCCGCGCTGCAGGACACCGACCGCCGGGTGAGCGAGGACAAGCCGGTGGCGCCCAGCTTCCTGCTCGCCTCCGTGCTGTGGTCCGACGTGCGCGATGGCTGGGCCCAGCGCATGCACCGCAAGATGCATCCCTTCCCGGCGCTGCAGGAGGCGATCGACGAGGTGTTCGACGCCCGCATCGGCGACATCTCCGGCCGCGGCAAGCTCGGCGCCGACATGCGCGAGATCTGGATGATGCAGCCGCGCTTCGAGAAGCGCACCGGGACCACGCCCTTCAGCCTGGTGGAGCAGCCGCGTTTCCGCGCCGCCTTCGACTTCATGCGGCTGCGCGCCGACATCGGCGAGGTCGACGTGGTGCTGGCCGACTGGTGGCAGGAATTCAGCCAGGCCAGCGACCTGGTCCGCGAGGACCTCGTGGCGCAGCTGCGCGACGAGCACCAAAAGCAGCAGCGCAAGGTGCGGCGCGTGCCCAAGGCGGCGCCGGAAGGCGAGCGCGAGCCGGAGCGCGGCGAGCGCGAGTCCGCGCCCGAGAGCGCGCCGGCCGAGGGCGCCGCTTCCGATGCGCCGCGCAAGCGCCGGCGCCGCCGCCGCAAGCCGGGGCAGGGCGCCGGCGGTGGCGCGGACGCGCAGGCGCCGTCGGGCGACGGCGCGGAGTAGCGCGCCATGCGGGACCCGGTGACCGCCTTCATCGGGCTGGGCGCCAACCTGGGCGATCCGCTGCGCGCGCTGCGCGAGGCCCTGCAGGCGCTGGACCGCCTGCCCGGCACGCGGCTGGTGCGCAGCTCGCGCGTCTACCGCAGCGCGCCGGTCGACGCCGGCGGGCCGGATTACTTCAATGCCGTGGCGCAGGTCGACACGCGGCTGGACGCGCCCGGCCTGCTGGCGGGCCTGCAGGCGATCGAGCAGGCGGCCGGCCGCGAGCGGCCCTACCGCAACGCGCCGCGCACGCTGGACCTCGACCTGCTGCTGTTCGGCGATGCGCGCATCGCCAGTGCCGCGCTCACCGTGCCGCATCCGCGCTGGCGCGAACGCGCGTTCGTCCTGCTGCCGCTGCACGAGCTCGCGCCGGATCGCGTCGGCGCCGGCGACCTCGCCGCGGTGGCGCACCAGCGCATCGAGCCATTACCTCCCGCGTCATGGCCCGCATGACGTCGGGCGCGCATCATTCGTGCAGGTTCAACAACGAATGGAGCGGATCATGTCGGACACCGGTCTCATCGCCGTCGCGTGCGGCCTCATCATCGGACTGGGCGCCATCGGCGCCTGCCTGGGCATCGGCACCATGGGAGGCCGCTTCATCGACGGCGCCGTGCGGCAGCCGGAGATGATGGAACCGCTGCAGACCAAGATGTTCCTGCTCGCGGGACTGATCGACGCCAACTTCCTGATCGGCGTGGGCGTGGCGATGATGTTCGTGTTCGCGAACCCGTTCGCGAAGTGATCCCGTTGTCATTCCCGCGGAGGCGGGAATCCAGGGCTCCCGACGCCCTGGATCCCCGCCTGCGCGGGGATGACGAAATTCAGAACCATTCGACGATTCCCGACTGCTCCGCATTCTGCGGATTCGATCCCGCAAGCCGCACCCGATGCAGCGCCTCTTCCGATTCCAGCCCGAGCGCCTTCAGCACGCAGGCCGCCGCGGTGCCGGTGCGGCCCATCCCCGCCGCGCAATGCAGGAACACCGCATCGCCCGCGCGGATCCCGTCGGCGATCGCCTGGATGTCGCGGCGAAAGCCGGCCGGGTCTTCGGGCAGGCCGAAGTTCTTCATGGGCACGTGCAGCCAGCGGAAGGGCAGCCGTCCGCGCACCACGGCAGCGTGGTACTCGGGCGAGAGCTCCCGCAGTTCCAGCCGCGGCGTGAGGCACACGACCACGGCCAGGCGCGCGCGGTCGGCCTCGGTCTGGAAGCTGTTCCAGCTTTCGAAGCGGCCCGGCATGGCGCCGAGCCACAGCTCGCCCGGCACCTCGGGCAGGTCGACACGTCGCAAGGCCATGGCGGAATTGTGACGACTACTGGCGGATGCTGCTGCGCTGCTGCGCCACGCCGAGCTCCGAGACCGGCGCGGCGCGGTTGTTCCACGACGAGCGGATGTAGGTGATGACGGCGGCAACGTCCGCATCCGACAGCGTCGTGGCGAAGGGCGGCATGCCGAAGGGGCGCGGGTTGCCGCGCGTGGCCGGCGGGAAGCCGCCGTGGAGCACCACCTGCACCAGGTTCGAGGTCGCGGGCATGGTCACGGCCCGGTTGCCGGCCAGGCGGGGATAGGCGCCGGGCACGCCCTGGCCCTGCTCGCCGTGGCAACTCGCGCAGTGCCGCTCGTAGACCTTGCCGCCGCGATCGAGCACGGCCGTCGAAGCCGTGGGCAGTTCGCGCGGATCGGTCTCGGCCGGCACCGGCGGCAGGCTCTTGAGGTACACGGCCATCGCCCGGATGTCGCCCGGCTCCAGGTGCTGCGTGCTGTGCAGCACCACTTCCGCCATCGGCCCGAGCACCGTGCCGCGCGGCGAGCTGCCGGTCGCGAGCAGCCGCGCGATGTCGTCCACCGACCAGTCGGCCACGCCGGCCTCGCTGGCCGAAGCGAGCGAAGGCGCGTACCAGTTCTGCATCGGGATCAGCCCGCCCGACAGGTCCATCGCGTCGCTGGTGGCGCCGAGCGCATTGCGCGCCGAATGGCAGGCGCCGCAATGGCCCAGCCCCTGCACCAGGTAGGCGCCGCGGTTCCATTCGGGCGTGCGCGAGCGGTCCTCCTCGTACTTGCCGGACCGGAAGTAGAGCAGGCGCCACACGCCCAGCGCGGCCTGCGTGTCGTAGGGCCAGCGCAGGCGGTGCTGCCGGTTCGGCTTGTACACGGGCGGCAGGCTGCGCAGGTAGTCGAACAGGGCGTCCGCGTCGGCGCCGCTCACCTTGGTGGTGTGCGTGTACGGGAACACCGGGTAGAGCAGGCGGCCGTCGCGCGAGCGGCCCTCGTGCAGCGCGCGGCGGAAATGCCCCGCCGACCAGCGGCCGATGCCGCTCTGCGCATCGGGCGTGATGTTGCTGGCGAACACGGTGCCGAACGGCGTCTCGACCGGACGCCCGCCCGCATAGGCGAGTCCGCCGCGCTCGGTGTGGCACAACATGCAGTTGCCCGCCCGCGCGAGATAGGCGCCGCGGGCGACCTGCTCGGGCGAGGGCGGTGCCGTCGGCGGCGCATCGTGCACCCGCGTGCCACCCCAGAAGTTGAACATCCACACCAGTCCCGCGAACACGAGCAGCAGGGCGAGCAGGATCCACAGCACGCGTTTCATCGCGCCGCCTCCGCCACGGGAGGCAGCGCCGCACCGCAGCGCATCGGCGGCGGCTCCGGCGCCGGCGGCGGCTGGGCGCGCCGGCCCTTGCGCTTCACCGGCGCGGGGGCCTCGGCGCCGACCGGCTTCGGGTTCTTCGGCAAGGGCTCCGCCGCGAGGAAGGCCGTCACGGCCGACAGGTCCTCGGGCGGGAGGCGCCGCGCGATGTCGGCCATGCAGTCGGGCGCGAGCGCGCGGCGCTGGCCGGTGCGCCAGGCACCGAGCTGCGCATTGAGGTAATCGCGCGGCAGCCCGAGCAGGCCGGGGAAGCCGGGCGCGACGCCGGTGAGCGCCTTGCCATGGCAGGTCGCGCAGGCCGGGATCCGCTGGTCCGGGTCGCCGTGCAGCGCGAGCGCGCGTCCGCGCTCCAGCGTCTCGGGCGGCAGCGTCGCGCGCGCCGGTTGCGGATAGGGCAGGTCGAGGTTGGCGAAGTGCTGCGCGATGTCGTAGAGATAGGCATCCGACAGCGTGTCGAGCAGGCCGGCCATCAGCCCGTAGTGCCTGCGGCCTTCGCGGAAGTTGAGCAGCTGGTTGTACAGGTAGCCGGCCGGCTTGCCGGCGATGCGCGGGTAGTAGCCGTCCGGACCGGCGCGGCCTTCGCTGCCGTGGCAGCTGGTGCAGGCCAGCGTGCGCTGGGCCATGGTGTCGTGGAACACGATCGGGGCCGCGGGCGCCGCGGCGGCGCCGAACGAAAGCAGGAGCAAAAGAAGCAGGCCACGCATGGGCCGGGACTATGCCATTGTTCTCGCCGGTGCCCCCTGCCGTCGGTGCGTTGCGGACATGGACATGGCCGGCGTCCTACAACGTGCACGAGTTGCGCCTCCTAAGGTGGCCCCATGAACCTCTACCGACGTTCGAGCCGGCCGAAGCCGCAGGCGGAAGCGCCGCGCAGCCGGCGCCAGCCGCCCCCGGGAGACGAGGGCACCAATGCGACGCAGCCCCGGCCCGATCCCAAGGCCGAGCCGATCCCGGACGGCGAGCACAAGTACGTGCCGCGCAGCCCCTATCGCACCGGCAACTACTGACGCGGTGCGGCGCGCCCTGGCCGCGCGTCCTCAATCGCCCAGGACCACGTCCGACTGCGGATACGCCACGCAGGGCAGCACCCAGCCGCCCGCGCGTTCCTCCGGCAGCAGCCCCGGCCATTCGATGCGGTAGCGCACCGATCCCTCGTAAAGCGGCCTCAGGCAGGTGCGGCAGGTTCCGTTGCGGCAGGAGCTGGGCAGCACGATGCCCGCCATCGCCGCAGCGTCGAGCAGCGTGTTCCACGCATCGGTTTCGAAGGTGCGGCCCGAGGGCAGCAGGCGCGCTTGGTACGGCCCGTCGGGCCCCGGCATGGACATCGCCTGATCATAATCAGCGGCCTTCACCACGACCGCACCTCCATGGCCCTCTCCAGCCTGCTCGCCCTCATCGACGACATCGCGTCCATCCTGGACGACGTCTCCGTGCTCACGAAGGTGGCGGCCAAGAAGACCGCGGGCGTGCTCGGCGACGATCTCGCGCTGAACGCGCAGCAGGTCACGGGCGTGAAGGCCGAGCGCGAACTCCCCGTCGTATGGGCGGTCGCCAAGGGCTCGCTCCTCAACAAGGCGATCCTGGTGCCGGCAGCGCTCGCGATCAGCGCGATCGCTCCCTGGGCCGTGACGCCGCTGCTGATGCTGGGCGGCGCCTTCCTCTGTTTCGAGGGCGCCGAGAAGCTGGCGCACCGCCTGCTGCACAGCCGCCTGGAGGACCAGGCCCACCACAAGGACCTGGTGGAGGCGGTGGCCAACCCGCAGGTCGACATGCAGGAGCACGAGAAGGCCAAGATCAAGGGCGCCGTGCGCACCGACTTCATCCTGTCGGCCGAGATCATCGTGATCGCGCTGGGCACCGTGGCGAACGAGGACTTCGTCACCCGCGTGGCCGTGCTGGCCGGCATCGCGCTGCTGATGACCGTGGGCGTGTACGGCCTGGTCGCCGGCATCGTCAAGCTCGATGACTTCGGCCTGCACCTGACGCGGCGCGCCTCGGCCGCCGCGCAGGCGATCGGCCGCGCGATCCTGCGCACCGCGCCGTGGCTGATGAAGGCGCTGTCGGTCGCCGGCACCGCCGCCATGTTCCTGGTGGGCGGCAGCATCCTGGAGCACGGCATCCCGGCGCTGCACCACTGGATCGAAGGCTTCACCGAGGATGCGGGCGCCTGGCACACGCCGGTGGCGATGCTGGCCGATGCCGTCGTGGGACTCGTCGCCGGCGGCATCCTTGTCGCCATCTACGCGCTGGTGCGCAAGATGCGCGGCAAGTCCGCGCTCCCCGCGTAAACCCTGAGCGCGCGTAGGCCAACTCCTACGGCGCGAAGAGAGTTGCGCGGATAAACGCGCTGCGCTTCTGACCCAACAATGGCTCTTCGACACACGAGGGAGAGTCGTCATGCCGGAACTGCAGCCGTCCACGTCCACCGCCACCGCCATGCCGGTGGTGCTCGATGCCACTCCGGCCTTCGACGATGCCGACTACGCGCTCGGATGCGAGTGCGCGGACCCGTCGCTGCAGATCGAACGCTGGGGGCAGGACGCCCCCTCCGATCCGAACTGAGGATCCCTGAGGTCGCGCTCCTACACGGGGTGCATGGATCGGCGCACGCAGCAGTCCCGCTTCCCTCCCTAAGCTGGGCTTCCTCCGAGCGAGAAGCAACATGCAGAAACCCCGTACCGACCGCCGTGGCCGCAACGAGGCCGGACCCTCCGAGTTCCTCGATTGGGTGAAGAAAGGTGCGCTGGCAGGCGCACTCGTCCTGTTCGTCCTGGTCCCGGGGCTGCAGGTGTTCAAGGCGCCGAAGTCGCCGCCGCAGGCGCAGCCGCCGGTGGCCAGCGCGCCGACGCAGCCCCTGCCGCACGCGCCCCGCGCGGCGCCTCCCGCCCCCGGCACGCAGCTCGCCGATTTCCGCGGCGAGGATCCCTCGCCCGACGCGCGCCTCGTGGCCAACTGGGTCGCGCACACCCGCAACAACAAGAACCGCGGCTTCGTGATCGTCGACAAGAAGGACGCGCGGGTCTACGTGTTCGCTCCCGACGGCAAGCTGAGGGACAGCGCCCCGGCGCTGCTCGGATCGGCGCAGGGCGACGATTCGTATCCCGGCATCGGCGACAAGCCCCTGAGCGAGATCAAGCCCTACGAGAAGACCACGCCCGCGGGCCGCTTCGTCGCGGAGATGGGCCTCAACTCCGGCAACGAGGACGTGGTCTGGGTCGATTACGACGCCGCCGTGTCCATGCACCGCATCCGTCCGCTGCATGCCAGCGAGCAGCGCCTGGAGCGGCTCGCCTCGCTCACCACCGACGACAACCGCATCTCCTTCGGCTGCATCAACCTGCCGGTGAGCTTCTACGAGAACGTGCTGTCGCCCACCGTGAAGAAGGAAGGCGCGGTCGTCTACGTGCTGCCGGAGAAGAAGACGCCGCAGCAGGTGTTCGGCGCCTTCGACGTGACCGACCCGATCCAGTGGGCGGCGGCACAGGCGGAGCAGCGCGAAAAGGTGCAACGCGTCGCGCTGCAGGCCGCGGCGACGAAGCCCGCCGTCGCTCGATAGCCCAGCCTTTATACGAGACCGGGACCGCTGCAGGCGGTCTTCGAGCCGCCCTGAAGCCTGCGGGAATGCCTCGGCGCGCGTGACTACAGCGCGGCGCGGGCCGCACTGACATGGCCGCATGGGCCGCTTCTTATCTTGGGGGGCCGGCGATACAGCCGGTGACATACCAACCGAACCAAGGAGCTCCCGACCATGTCCCTGCCCAAGATCCTCGCCGCCACTGCGGCCGCCGCCGCGTTCGGCATCGCGTTCGCCCAGGGCACGCCGCCGCGTCCGGCCGCCGATCCCGCCACGGGCGCGGGCCAGCGCAGCACGCAGAACACGCCGATGGGACAGAGCGGCACGCCCGGTGGCGGTGGCACCGCCGCGCCGGGGTCCACGGCAGGCCCGGCGGCGGGCTCGACTGCCGCGGGCACGGGCACCGGCAACGCCGCCTCCCCGGGTTCCATGAGCTCCGGCGCCACCGCCGCGAACACGACCGAAGGGACGAAGAAGGTCGCCAGCAGCAAATCCGGCGCGAAGAAGGCCACGCGCAAGGTGAAGGCCGATCGCGGCTGAATGCGAAAGAAGAAGGCCGCCCGCGGCGGCCTCCGGGAGACAGGCCCGCTGCGGCGGGCCTCCTTCATGCCTCAGGTGAGGATCTGCCGGCCCTCGGGCGTGACCACGCAGCCGCTGATGCGCCACTGATTGTCCTGCTGGCGATTGAGCAGGTAGGTCAGCGACCAAGCCGAGCCGCCATCGTCGCTGATGCGCACCTTCTGCACGGCGATCGTGCCGTCGGTTTCCGGCTTCAGGAACAGCATGCTCGAGGCCTGCATCAGCATCGGGTACTGCTCCTTCACGGTCGCCAGGAAGGTTTCCGCATTGCCGAACTGCGTGCGCAGCTCGGGGTCGGCCAGGGCGAAGGCGCTGTTGGCGTCCTGCTTGGCGAGCGCGGCGAGCTGCTGCTGCACCACCTGCTGCACCATCTGCGTCGGCACGTGGCGGGGCGCTGCGGCCTGCGGCGGTTCGGACAGGATCACGCCGCCCATCAACACGGCGCTGAAGACCAGCGACCAGGTGACGGCAGGGCTGCGCAGCCCGCGGCGGCGCGTCCGGATCAGGGTGGGGTACTGCACGTGTCGTGTCCTCAGTTTGTCTGGCAGTCGGCCGCCTGCACCTGCCGGGCTTCGGGTACCGCCAGCGTCTCGGCGCGCGCCTTCATCTGCATGCTGGCGGCCGCAAGGGCGATGCCAACGAGGGTGAAGAAGCGCATCATCAGCGGGCTCATCGAGGTTCTCCGGGTGTGCTTGTGGCAGGGCTCCAGACTAGGTTTGGTGCGCATTAAGCCCTGTAGGCCAACGGCGGTGCACCGCGTGGGAGCCTGCATCCCGCTGCTGCCGGTGGCTTCACGGCGGCCGCCCGGCCATGGAATAAGTCGCGGGGAGGGTTCCGCAAGGGAAAGCCAGCGGTCCACTGGACAATGTTCTCGCTGATCGCCTGCGGGAGCGGAGAGTCCGATACCTGTCGTCGTAGCGCGGAACCGGCTGGCTTTGATGGATTGGAGTGCGCGGCCCGCGGACGATTCGCAGGCCTGCCGCGCAAGCCGCTGTAGGCAGGCTTTGGCCCGGCCTGTGGGAAGCCGGGTCCGGGTGCTAGTCGCCCAGGAGCATCGCGAGCCCGCCTTCGGGCTCGAAGCGCTTGTTGCGCCAGGACAGGCGCGTGGGTCCCGGCAGCACCTGCTCGCGTTCCGGGTGCCAGGGATCGCCGGGATAGCACAGCACCCGCACGCCGTCGACGTCGCTGGGTTGCGGGCGGATGCACGGCGGCTTGCGCGCGCGCGCCGCGGCGACCGCCTCCTCCACGCTGCGATGCCGCGCCAGGTGCGCCAGGCTCATGATCTGCGGCGGCGCGAGCTCGATGGCGCCGTCCCAGTACCGGCGCAGCGCGGTGCGCGGCGGCAGCCACAGGCTTTCGGTCGCCTCGTGCTCGTCGTGCGCCGGCTCCTGGCCTTCGGGCACCGCCGCGACGAAGAAGCGCGTGTCGAAGCGCCTGCGCACCACGCTGCTGATCGTGGGCGTGATCCACCGCGACCAGGGCAGCAACGCGCTCGCGGCGAGCGTGGGTGCCAGCGGAGCCAGCACTTCATCGAAACGCGGGCCTTCGCGCAGCGCCGACCACAGCGACCGGGCCTGCGCCGGCGGCAGGTCGGCGAACAGCACGCCGGTTTCCTCGAACACCTCCCGGATCGCGGCGACGAACAGGGCGGCGGCTTCTTCCGCCTGCAGCTCCGGTTCGCCGAGCCGCGCATGCAGTTGCGCCGGCGTGGCGTCGAGGCGGTCCGCCCAGTCGGCATCCTCGCGATCCAGCTTGCCGCCGGGAAACACGTAGGCTCCGGCCAGCACGTCCGATTGCGCGTGGCGGCGCAGCAGGAACACCTCCAGCTCGCCCGCGCGATCCCGCAGCAGCACCACGGTTGCGGAAGGAGCGGCCGGGCCGTGATTGTGGAAGGTCTGCAACTCCATCCGCGCAGGCTATCAGACCGGCCGGCGCGCCGGAACGGCCGCGGGCGCGGGCGTCGTATCCTTGCCGCATGAACGACTTCCACGACGCCATCTCCTACGCCCAGTCCCACGAGGTACCCTGGACCCGGGACCCGCAGGCCGACCTGGCGCACTGGGGCGTGCACCACGCGGATCCCTCGCCGTTCAACTGCCTGCGCGGGCCGGTGCATCCGCGCGGCGGCGTGTCCGGCGTGATCCGCGTGCGCGGCGAGGAAGTCGCGAGCTGGGGCGACCCGGAGCGGGCCGACCAGACCTTCAGCGTGGCCAAGACCTACCTCGCGCTGCTCGCGGCCGTGGCGCATGCGCGCGGGCTGCTGCCCGATCCCAATGAGACGATCGCCTCGCGCCTGCCGGGCATCGGCTTCGACGACGCGCACAACCGCGCGATCACCTGGGCCCACATGCTGGAGCAGACCGGCGAGTGGCAGGGCAGCTGCTTCGGCATGCCGGACCAGGTGGAGCACCACCGGCACGTGGCGCACGATCCCAAGCCGGCGCAGGGCCGCAAGGGCGAGCAGCGCGCGCTGCTCGCGCCCGGCGGCTACTGGGAATACAACGACGTGCGCATCAACCAGCTGTCGCTGGCCCTGCTGCACCTGTTCCGCCGCCCCTTGCCCGAGGTGTTCATGGAGGACGTGCTGCGGCCGCTCGGCGGCGGCGCGGACTTCCGCTGGGAGGGCTACGACGATGCGTGGGTCGAGATCGACGGCGCGCGCATGCAGTCGGTGCCGGGCGGCACGCACTGGGGCGGCGGCGTCAGCGTCAGCACGCGCGACCAGGCGCGCATCGCGCAACTGCTGCTCGACGGCGGCCGCCACGCGGGACGGCAACTGCTGCCCGCGTCCTGGATCGCGCGCATGCAGCAGCCCTGCGCGATCGCGCCGTTCTACGGCTGGCTCGTATGGCTGAACCGCGCCGGCACCTTGTTCGCGGATGCGCCGCGCGACAGCTGGTTCATGATCGGCGCCGGCGGCAACTACGTGTGGATGGATCCGGCGCACGAGGCGGTGGTGGTGGTGCGCTGGCTCGATCCGGCGCGCGCGCCGGGGTTCGTCACCCGCGTGGCGCGCGCGCTGGGGCAGTAGCCTGAAAACTCCTAGCCGCCCTTGCGCAGCCGTTCCTCGATCAGCTGGCGCGTGGTCCGCACTTCGCCGGCGAAGGGACTCTGCGGATCGCCGGCGCGGCGGATCACCCCGAGCGCTTCCGTGTTGCGGCCCTGGTCCGACAGCGTCTGCGCGAGATTGTTGAGGACGATCACCGATTCCGGATTCTTCTGCAGCGCCGTGCGCAGCACGTTCGCAGCCTCCTCCAGCGAGCCGCGCTCGTGCAGGTGGTTCGCGAGGCCCACCGCCGCGGGCAGGCTGTCGGGCCAGCGCTTGAGCGCCGCCGCATACCCCTGCACCGTCGCGTCCTTGTCGCCGCCGCGCGCCAGGCCCAGCAGCGCCTCGAGCCAGCGCTTTTCGGTGGCGCTGGCCGGGATGCGGTCGGGCGGTGTGACGACCATCGCCCAGTAGCCGCCCTGGATCCAGGTGCGCTCGAAGGCGGTGAACGACGTCTCCTGCCGCCGCTCCAGTCCCGAGCGCAGCAGGATGGTCCCGGTCTCGTAGTCGTAGCCGTTGACGACGGCGTAGTGCCATTGCGCGAACATCGGCCCGACGTCCTGCAGCACGATCACCGGATTGCCCGCCGCCACTTCGCGCAGCAGGTCGGCGTAGCTGGGCTCTAGCCGGTAGCTCACGCGGCCATGGCGGCGCGGCGTGGCGAGCATCTCCAGCTGCAGGCTGCCGCGGCGCGACGGCAGCCACACGTCGTTGACGAGCGATGCGGGCGTCATGTTCCGGCCGCTGAATGTCATCGCCGTCGCGAGCGCGGCGGGCCCGCACTGGTACTGGTCGTCGGGATAGAAGGGCACCTGGGTGAGCTCGGCCGCGCGCGGTACGCCGGCCGGCCACGCGTCGCGCAGGCCGACCGTCTGCGGGATCAGCGAACTGCAACCCGCCAGCAGCAGCACGGCGGCTCCGAGCAGGAGCCGCCGTGCGAGGTGCGGAGTCGTGGGGGACGCCGGCATCCCGTGCTTACCTGCGGATCACGTAGTACCAGATCAGCGCCGCGACCACCACGATCGCGACCCAGCCCCAGGTGCTGATGCCGCCCGCTGGAGCGGTCTGGATGTCCTGCGCCAGCGCCTGGACTTCCTGCTCGGACATTGCCTTCACACGTTCGCGCGCCGCGGCGGGATCGACGCCTGCCGCCTGCAGTTGCGTGATCACTTCCGCACGGTCCAGCGAGCCGAGCACGAGGCTGCGCTCCGGCGACACGGTTCCCGCGGCTGCCTGGTCTGCACCGATCAACCCGGCCTGCGCGGTCTGGAATGACAGCGCGAGGAGGGAGGCCACCAACGCGCGACAGGTCGTTTTCTTGAATGCGAGGTTCATGGATCGCTCCTTGATTGTGGTTCCGCACCCGGCAGGAGCGCCGAAAGCGGAGCGACATTTACGCACGCGCGCAGAGGGCATGGAGCCGCGCTCCACCTAAACGAAACACGTTGGCACAAGTGTTGCGGGCAGTGTCTGCACCCGGCCATGGCCGGGCGGCGGAGCCTTCCTCGCGCCGGCACAGGAGCTGGCGGCCGATCGTGCGTGGCACCGCGACCGCGGCATGCCACGCCCGATGGCGGATCGAAAGGATCAGGCCTGCGGCGGCACCAGGTCGATGACCTCGGGGTCGCGGCGGATGGTGTCGCGGGCGCGGTGCTCGCGCCGGTCCAGCTTGCCGAAGGCGTGCTCCAGCGCCTTGGCCAGCTTGTCGGCCGCGCCACGGAAGGCGAGGTTCTGGTCGGCGCCGTAGTTGGTCACGGCGATGGGGTCGCGGCCCGCGACGCGCGCTTCCATCATGCAGCGCTTGTCGATGCCGCCGCCCTTGGCCGCATGGTTTTCGTCGGTCAATTGCACTTCGATGCTGGTGAGGTCCTGCTCGAAGCGCCCGAGGTGCTCGTTGAGGTAGTCGCCGGCCCAGCGTTCCAGGGCGTCCTTGTTGTCGATGTCGTTGCTGGTGTTGACTTGCACTTTCATGCGGTTTCCTTTCCTCGTTCCCACCACTGTGACGACGGCCGGGTTGCCCCGCAAGTCGGACGCCTTCGATTGCCCTGTCGGACACGGCTTGCCTCCCGCCTCAGGCTATGCTCGGCCATCCCAGAAGGAGAACATCGCAATGCTGGACATGATCGAGGCGGAATCGGGCGACAACCCCACCGCGAGCATCATCATCCTCCACGGCCTCGGGGCCGATGGCAACGATTTCGTGCCGATCGCGGAGGAGCTGGACCTCGACGCCGTGGGCCCGGTGCGCTTCCTCTTCCCGCACGCCCCGGAGATGCCCATCACCATCAACGGCGGCTATCGCATGCGGGCCTGGTACGACGTCGTGTCCTTCGACGCCGATGCGCCGCAGGACGAGGCCGGGCTGCGACGTTCGCAGGCGCTGGTGGAGGCGGTCCTCGCGCGCGAACAGGAGCGCGGCATCCCCGCGCACCGCATCGTGCTGGCCGGCTTCTCGCAAGGCTGCGCCATGTCGCTGCTCGCCGGCCTGCGGCATCCGCAGCGCCTGGCCGGCATCTGCGGCCTGTCGGGCTACCTGCCGATCGCGCACACCACGGCCGCGGAACGCAGCGAAGCGAACCGGCAGACGCCGATCTTCCTGGCGCACGGCACCCACGACGAAGTGGTGAGCTTCGATCGCGCGGAAGCCTCGCGCGATGCGCTGCTTGCGCTGGGCTATCCGGTCGAATGGCACGAGTACCTGATCGGCCACGGCGTGCATCCGCTGGAAGTGACGCAGCTCAACGACTGGCTGTTGCGGGTGCTGTCCGCCTCCTAGCGCGGGCAAGCGGCGACCGCCGCCTACACCGCGGCCGCGCTGCATCCGTAGGCTCGAAGGCATCCAAGGAAACATAGGAGCTTTCGATGATGAATCCGATGCTCGGGCAGGTGCTCGGCGGCCTCTTCGGCCAGGCAATGGGGCGGCGCGGCATGCGCACGGGTGGCATGGGCAGCGGCATGGGCGGCCTCGGTGGCGCCCTCGGCGGCGCGGTGCTGGGCGGCATGCTCGGCGGACGCCGCGGTCCCGCGGGGGTCCCGGCCGGTCGCGGCATGGGCTCGAACCGCACCGCGCTCATGCTGATGCTGCTGCCGATGGCGATGCGCTGGGTGCAGCGCAACGGCGGCATGGGCGCCGTGCTGGACCGCTTCCGCCAGAAGGGTTATGGCTCGCAGATGCAGTCCTGGGTCTCCACCGGCGACAACCAGCCGCTCGACGAGCGTGCGGTGGAACAGGTGGTCGGCCAGCAGGATTTGCAGGAGATGGCGCAACGCCTCGGCGTGCCCGAGGAGGAAGTGCGCCAGGCCTTCGCCGAGGTGATGCCGGAGATGGTGAACCAGCTCACGCCCGACGGCCGTCTCGAAGCGCAGGCGGACGACGTGCTGGACGAAGGCCGGCAGGCGCTGGAGAAGGAGATCGAGGACGCGCAGCAGCGCGAGGCCTCGCCGCATTGAGGCCACGTCGTCCTTCCCGCGGAGGCGGGAATCCAGGGCACTGGAAGACAGGAAGCCCTGGTTCCCCGCCTCCGCGGGGATGACGAGTCAGACCTCCCCGCCGAACGCCTTCACCAGGTTGTCGATGTACTTCTCGACGAGTTTCTCGAACTCCGACGCCACCACCGGCTCGACGACCACCTTCATCAGCCCGGGCACCGGCACGTCCACCGTGCCGTCGGTCTGCAGCACGATCTGCGTGGACTTGCCCTGGTTGTCGCTGATCTTCCAGCTGCCGCCGACCAGCGCGTTGCCGACGCCCTTCACCGGCGTCCACTTCACGCTGCCCCTGGCCTTGTCGCTGCTGTATTTGCTGGCGTAGACGGTCTGGATGTGCACCTGCGCCGTGCCGACCTTCTGCATCTCCCACTGGTAGACGCCGTCGCCGAGGTCGGTGAGCTTCTCCACCTTGGGGAAGTACGACACGGACTTCGGCACGTCCGACAGCACGGCGAACACCTCGTCGTACTTCGCCTTCACTTCGAACTCGTAGCCCAGGTCGATGCGCACGCTGACGGTCATGGCGGTCTCTCCTCGTGGTGGCCGTCCCATTCTGCCAGCCGGGGCGCGATTCGCCCCTACCACAAGCGGGGGGACGATGCTTGATTCTCCCCAAGCAGGTTTTCCCCAAAGGTGTTAACTTCGCACGCGAACGAGAAGAGCAGTCCCCCGGGCGCGAGACGAACATCCATGAGCAACCTGCAAGAAGCCTTGAGCACGCTGGCGCCCGCGCGTCTGCAAGGCATCCGCCGCGGCATCGAGAAGGAAAGCCTTCGCGCCGCGGCCACCGGCGCATTGGCGCCGACGCCGCATCCCGACGCGCTGGGCTCCGCCCTCACGCACCCGAACATCACCACCGACTACAGCGAGTCGCAGCTCGAACTGATCACCGGCGTGCACGCCAGCGTGGAGCAGTGCCTGGAAGAGCTCACGCAGGTGCACCAGTTCGTGTACCGCGCGCTCGGCGACGAACTGATGTGGGCGAGCAGCATGCCCTGCACGCTGCCCGCCGACGAGACCATCCCGATCGGCCGCTACGGCTCCTCGAACGTCGGCCGCGCCAAGAGCGTCTACCGCATGGGCCTGGCGCATCGCTACGGCCGCCGCATGCAGACGATCTCCGGCATCCACTACAACTGGTCGCTGCCGGGCGTGAGCGATGCGCAGTACTTCGGCCTGATCCGCAACTTCCGCCGCCACGCCTTCCTGCTGCTGTACCTGTTCGGCGCGTCGCCGGCCGCGTGTTCCAGCTTCGTGACGGGCCGCAAGCATGAACTGCAGACGCTGTCGCCCGGCACCGTGTACATGCCGTACGGCACCTCGCTGCGCATGGGGCGCCTGGGCTACCAGAGCGATGCGCAGGCGAGCCTCGCGGTGAGCTACAACAGCCTGGAAGGCTATGCCGATTCGCTGTACGAGGCGCTCACGAAGCCGTACCCCGCGTACGAGGCGATCGGCATCGTCAATCCCGGCGGCGAGTACAACCAGCTGGCCACCAGCCTGCTGCAGATCGAGAACGAGTTCTACGGCACCATCCGCCCCAAGCGCGTGATCCGTCCGGGCGAGCGTCCGCTGCACGCGCTGCGCGAACGCGGCGTCGAATACGTGGAAGTGCGGCTGATGGACCTCGATCCCTTCGTGCCGGTCGGCATCAAGGCGCAGACGATCCGCTTCCTCGACATCTTCCTGCTGCACTGCCTGCTGTCCGATTCGCCGCACGACACGCCGGCGGAGATCGCGGCGCTGGGCCGCAACCAGCACCGCACCGCCGCCTTCGGCCGCGACCCGGCGCTCGTGCTGGAACGCGATGGCCGCGAGGCGAAGCTCACGGACTGGGGCGCGGAGATCGTCGCCGAGTGCGCGCCGATCGCGCAGCTGCTGGATCGCGTGCACGACACCAGCGACTACGGCGATGCGCTGCGCGCCGCCGAGGCGCTGCTGGGGAACCCCGACATGCTGTCGTCCGCCCGCGTGCTCGCGGCGATGGCGCGAGACCACTCCAACAGCTTCTCGGCCTTCTCGCTCGCGCAGTCGGAACAGCTCAAGGCCAAGCTGCTCAAGCTGCCGTACGGCGGCACCCTGCACGCGCACCTGGAAGCGGTGGCCCGCCAGTCCGTCGAGGACCAGAGGGCGGTCGAAGCCGCGGACACGATGCAGTTCGAGCAGTACCGGCAGCAGTACATCTCCGCCGAGCGCCTGGGCCTGGGCAAGGCCGCTGTTGCGCCGGCGCTCGCCGCCGTCTGACCGCCCGGCCGCCACCGGCGACCGTTCGGGCACAACTGCGCTGGTGCGCGGGCGATTCCGGCTATTCCTACGGGGATGCGAATCTCAAGGAGGACCACTGAATGAAAACAATGCGCTCCCAGCGCCTGCTGGCCGTGCTGATGTCAGCACTGATGACCACCACTTCCGCTCTGGCGGGCCCCCCGCCGTGGGCGGGCGGCGGCAAGGGCGGCGGTGACGAGGACCATGGCCACAAGCACAAGGGCTCCAAGAAGTCCGACGGCCATGGCTCGCGCAAGCCGGAAAACGGCGCGTTCTTCAACGACCGCAATCGTGACTCCGTGCACGTGTACTACGCCAACGCGGGCAAGGGCGGCAAGTCCTGCCCGCCCGGCCTGGCGAAGAAGAACAACGGCTGCATGCCCCCGGGCCAGGCGAAGAAGTGGAACATCGGCCAGCCGCTGCCGTCCGACGTGGTGTGGGTGGCCGCGCCGCCGCAGATCGTGGTGAGCCTGCCCCCGGTGCCCGTCGGCCACAAGTACGTGCAGGTCGCAGGCGACATCCTGCTGATCGCCGTCGGCACCAAGATGGTGGTGGACGGCATCAACGGGCTGGCGAGCCGGTAACCGTCACCCCCGCGGAGGCGGGGGCCCGGGGCATCCAAAAAAAATGCGGCGCATGCGCCGCATTTTCAATTGCGCAGGCAATGCCTACGCCTCCTGGAACGCGTCCTCTCTCGTCTTCTTGATGGCGGGCAGCGCCACGATCACCAGCAGGGCCAGCGTCGCGAGCAGCAGGCCGAGCGACAGCGGGCGCGTCACCAGCGTCGAGAACTCGCCGCGAGACAGCAGCAGCGCGCGCCGCAGGTTCTCTTCCATCATCGGGCCCAGCACGAAACCGAGCAGCAGCGGCGCCGGTTCCATTCCGCAGCGCGAGAAGACGTAGCCGAGGACGCCGAAGCCGGCCGTCATGAAGACGTCGAAGGTGTTGTTGTTGATCGAGTAGACGCCGATGCAGCAGAACACCAGGATCGCCGGGTACAGGTAGCGGTAAGGCACCTTCAGCAGCTTCACCCACAGGCCGATCAGGGGCAGGTTCAGCACGATCAGCATCGCGTTGCCCACCCACATGGAGGCGATCAGGCCCCAGAACAGCTCCGGGTTGCTGGTCATCACCTGCGGCCCGGGCTGGATGTTGTGGATGGTCATCGCGCCCACCATCAGCGCCATCACCACGTTGGACGGGATGCCCAGCGTGAGCAGCGGCACGAAGGAGGTCTGCGCGCCGGCGTTGTTGGCCGCTTCCGGTCCCGCGACGCCTTCGATCGCGCCGTGGCCGAATTCGGCGTTGCGCTTCGACAGCTTTTTCTCCAGCGTGTAGGCGGCGAAGGAGGACAGCGTCGCGCCGCCGCCCGGCAGGATGCCGAGCACGGTGCCCAGCGCGGTGCCGCGCAGCGCGGCGGGCATCATGCGCCGGAAGTCGTCGCGCGTCGGGAACAGGTTCGTGACCTTGTTGGTGAAGGTCTCGCGGTGCTCGCGCTGCTCCACGTTGGTGATGATCTCGGCGAAGCCGAAGATGCCCATCGCCACCCCGACGAAGTTGATGCCGTCGGTGAGTTCCGGGATGTTGAAGGAGTAGCGCGCGACGCCCGAGTTGACGTCGGTGCCGACCAGGCCCAGCACGAGGCCGAGCAGGATCATGCCGATCGCCTTGACCAGGGAGCCCGAGGCGAGCACCACCGCGCCGACGAGGCCCAGCACCATCAGCGAGAAGTATTCGGCCGGGCCGAAGTTGAAGGCGAGTTCCGCCATCGGAACGGCGAACGCGGCAAGCACCAGGGTGGCGAAGCAGCCCGCGATGAACGAGCTGATGCCGGCGGTCGCAAGGGCCGCGCCGGCGCGCCCCGTGCGCGCCCTCAGGTAGCCGTCGATCGCGGTCACGACCGAGGATGACTCACCGGGCAGGTTGACGAGGATGGCGGTGGTGGAGCCGCCGTACTGCGCGCCGTAGTAGATGCCGGCAAGCATGATCAGTGCCGCCACCGGCTGCAGCGTGTACGTGATTGGCAGCAGCATCGCGATGGTGGTCGACGGGCCGAGGCCCGGCAGCACGCCGATCAGCGTGCCGAGCAGGCAGCCGACGAACGCGTAGAACAGGTTTTGCAGGCTGAGGGCGGTCTCGAAGCCCAGTGCGAGGTGGGAGAGCAGTTCCATGCGCGTTCCTCAGCGGATGAAGGAGGGCCACAGCGGGATCTGCAGGTTGATCCCGTAGATGAAGACGCCGACGCTGAAGGCGATCAGCACCACCAGCGCGAGCAGAGTCCCGCGCCAGGTGAACTCGTGGCTGCCGCGGCTGGAAACGAGCACGAGGGCGGCGAGGGCGAGCACGAGGCCGCCCTTCGTCAGCAGCAGGCCGAACAGCACCACCGACCCGATGATCCAGGCCAGGGCGCCCAGCTCGAGCCGCTGCAGCTTGTCTTCGGCGGTGTGGGGCCTCAGTCCGGTGGCCGCCGTCGCGATGCCGACCGCGACCAGCAGGACGCCGATCCAGAACGGGAACCATCCCGGCCCCATGCGGGCGGGGTCGCCGAGGTGGTAGTTGAGGGCGCCGAGGCTGAAGCCGGCGCCTGCGAGGACGTAAATCAGGCCTGCGGCCACGTCCTTCTGGCTGCGGATGCGTAACTTCATTGCATCTTGTCTCCGTGGAAAGGCCCGATTTATATCATGGCATGATCTAAATGCATCATGTTGTGAGGTAACCCCGAGCGGCGCCGGGGTGTACAGTGGCGCCGCCGGGCAGGGTCTGGCAGGACGGGGACGATGGACAAGAGCAGGACGCGCCCGCTGGACAAGGCGGGACTGGAGCGGCAGTCGCGGTTTCGCTACGAGCTGCGGAAATTTCTGCGTTTCGGCGAGGAGGCCTCGCGCTCGGCGGGTGTCACCGCCGTGCAGCACCACCTCATGCTGCACACCCAGGGTTTCCCAGGACGGGAATGGGCCAGCGTCGGCGAACTGGCGGAGCGGCTGCAGACGGCGCCGCACGGCGTCGTGGCGCTGGTGTCGCGCTGCGAAGAGGCCGGGCTCGTGCGCCGGCAAGCCAACGCCGGCGATGGGCGCCTGGTCGAAGTGCACCTCACGGCCAAGGGCCGCCGGATCATGGAAAAACTCGCGGCGCAGCACCACGCGCAGCTCGGCGGGCTGGCGGCGGTGATCGACGCCGCGCGGGCCAGCGCGGTGCACGAGGCGGGCGAGGCCTAGGTCCCGGGCACGCGACACCCGGCTGCTGTTACGCGCGGCCCCGCTGCGGCTTACAATGTGGTAGTCGGGGTGGAAGCGCCTTCAGGCGCGGCCGGCCCTCCAAGCTGCTCACGGCGCCTCGGCCGTGCCAGAAGGAATTGCATGGCGAAGGAAGAACTGATCGAGATGAACGGCCGCGTGGCCGAAATCCTGCCGGACTCGCGCTATCGCGTGATCCTCGACAATGGGCACGAGCTGGTCGCGTATACCGGCGGCAAGATGCGCAAGAACCACATCCGCATCATCGCGGGCGACCTGGTGAGCCTGGAGCTCTCGCCCTACGACCTGACCAAGGGGCGCATCATGTTCCGCCACCTGCCCAACCGCGCCGCGGGCGCCCCGCAGCACCAACGCCGGCGTTAGCAAAGCAAAAGCGGCCGCCGGCCGCTTTTTTTCGCCCGGTCCGCGCTCAGACCACCTGCACGCTCGCCAGGTGTTCGCGCAGGCGCTCGATCTCCTGCCGCAGCGCCACCGCATCCGCTTCCGGCGCGCGGGCCGAGATCGCCCGGCTTTGCCAGGCGGCCCAGGCGAAGCCGAACAGGGCCAGGCCACCCGCCGCGCGGTGCGCCATGCCGCGCAGCTGCTTGCGGTCGCCGGCGGCCAGCGCGCCCGCCATCGCTTCCACCATCTGCCGCCGCGATGCGAGAAAGGCCGGCACTTCGGCCAGCAGCTCGGGGTCGACACGCACCGGTGCGCCAGCCGGCACCGGCGACTGCTGCGGCGCGCGGGTGGGCAGCGGCAATTCCAGCGGCACCTGCGTGGACGGGCCCGCCCCGCGCTCCTCGAGATCGTGCAGGGCTGCCAGCAGCGCCTCGCGCGTGAAGGGCTTGGTGAGGAACAGGTTGCTGCCGGCCGCCAGGCCGCGCGCGATCGAATCCGCATCGTCGTTGGACGACATCATCACGATCGTGCAGGCCCGCCGGCCTTCGCGCGCTTCCCGCGCGCGGATGCGCTGCACGGCACCGGTGCCGTCCAGCACCGGCATCTCCATGTCGATCAGCACGATGTCGGGCCATTGCCGCGCGACGGCGTCCAGCGCGGCCTGCCCGTGGGCCGCGGTTTCCACGGTGAAAGGCGGCGAGGGCAGGTAGCGCAGCAGCAACACGCGGTTGTACTCGTCGTCGTCCACCAGCAGCACCCGCCGCGGCGCGAAATCGGCGGCGCTGACCGCCGGCCGCGCGGCCACGTCGGCCTGCGCCTCGCGCGGCGGCGGCAGCGGCTCCGCGCCGAGCGCGCTCAGCGTCAGCGTGAGCACGGTGCCGGCATCGCCCGTGTCCATCTCGAGCTCGCCTTCCTGCACGCGCGCCATCAGCCGCGCCGAGTAGGTGCCCAGCCCGGTGCCGCCGCTCTTGCCCGCGGTGGCGTACTTGTCGAAGAAGCGGCTCGCCACCGTCGCCGGCACGCGTCCCGGATTGCGCACGAGCACGCGCAGCGGATCGCCGGCCTCGAGCGCCATCGTCACCGTGCCGCCGGGCGGCGCCGCCTCGATCGCGTTCTTCACCAGGTTGGCGAGGATGGAGTAGCACAGCAGTTCCTCGGCGCGCGCGTACACGGGCCCGTGCTGCGGCTGCTCCACGCGGATGCGCACCCGCGCGGCCTCGGCCAGGCCCTGCAGGTCCAGCAGCACGCGCTGCGCCACGTCCACCAGGTTCACCGCCTGCGGCTTGAAGTCGTAGGTGCCCAGCTCCATGCGCGAGAGGTCCAGCGACAGGTTGACCATCTCCAGCATGCGGTAGCCGGCGCGCTCCGCGATCGTGAGCAGCTCGCGGTGTTCGGGCGGGACCGCCGCGTCCTCGCGCAGCAGGCGGGCGACGCCGATGATGCTGTTCAGCGGCGTCTTCAGGTCGTGGCGCGACATGCGCTCCACGTCCTCGCGCAGCCGCGCGTTCTCGGCGAGCGCCTCGTTCTGGCGCTGCAGGCCTTCGGCCAGCCGGCGCTGGTCGGTCACGTCGTGGAAGGAGCAGATGTAGCGCAGCGTGCGGCCGTCGCCGCCGCGCAGGCTGATCGCGTCGGCGTGCACCCAGACCGGGCTGCCGTCGCCGCGCATCAGCCGGTATTCGTGCGCTGCGTGCTTCATCTCGCCGCCGCGCACCGAGCGGTCGCGCAGCTGCTGCAGGAAGGCGTCCTGGATGCGGTCGCGGTCGCGCGGGTCGATCAGGTCGATGAACACGGGCCAGTCCGAGGTGTCGGTCCCCGGCGGATGGCCCATGATCTCCAGCAGCCGCGGCGAGTAGCGCGTGAGGTTGCGCGTGTAGTCCCAGTCCAGGATGCCGGCGTGGGTCGCGCGCACCAGCAGGTCCACCTTGCCGCGCTGCTCCTCGCTGCGCCGCTCCTCCGCGGTGAGCGCGCGCGCCAGCCGCCGCAGCATCACGATCGCCGGCGACAGCACGAAGGCCAGCAGGCCGAAGGCGATGATGCCGCGCTGCGTGACGTCGGCATGGAACTGCACGAGGTTGGCGGCGAGCGCGGCCAGCAGGAAGGCCATGCCCGCCAGCAGCACGCCGGCGTCCTTGCGGCCCTGGCGCATGACGCGGGCCACCATGGCGGTGACGTACAGCCCCATCGCCACGCCGAGGCCCTGGCCGAAGAATGCCGTGTGGCTGTAGACGCGCCCGGGCGTGAGGGCCGCCACCAGGACCAGCAACAGGCAGATCGCGACGAAGCCGCGCACCACCGGGCGCCGCAGCGTGCGCGGGAAGAGCCGGTCGACCAGCGCCGCGAACAACGCCATCGACGCGAACCAGGAAAGGTACTCCAGCTTGAGGTAGATCTCCCAGGGCGTGTCGGTGCCGGCCAGCTGCAGCAGCAGGCGTTCGCCGGTCATGTCGGCGTACACGGCCTGCGCCAGGCAGAACAGGCCGAACAGCAGCGGCTCCTTCTCCTTGGGGCGCGCGAGGAAGAAGAACACCGGCGAGATGCCCAGGACCAGGTAGGCGCCCAGCAGGATGGTGTCGAGGGCGAGCCGCTGCTTGTAGTCGCGCGCCAGTTCGTCGATCGGGCCGGCCACCGGCGGCCGCACGAAGCCGCCGGCGCGGTGCGAGAAGTTGGACACGTGCGCGGTGATGCGCAGCGGGCAGGGGAAGGGATCGGTCAGCACCGCGCGGCGTCCCACCGTGGGCCGCGCGGTGTCGGCGGTCGCGCCCGGAAAACCCTGCGTGACGACCAGGCGCCCGTTGACGTACAGCTGCATCGCCGAGCGCTGCATCGGCACGACCAGTGCGAGCTGTTCGCCCGCGGGGCACCGCACCTGCAGCTGGTAGGTGGCGTAGCCGTCCGGGCCGGGCGTCTTGCCGTCCGCGACGACGTCGTTCCAGCTGCGTCCGACCGCGGCCGTCGCCGTCAGCGGCCCGCCGAATTGCGGATCGACGAACGCCTGCCAGGCGAAGGCCCATTCGCCGCGCAGCGAATGGATGCGGGCGGTCGCGCCGGGCGCGGTGAGGTCCAGCACGCCGCCCTCGGCCTCCTCGTGCGCCGCGAGCGCGAGGCTCGACCCGAACAGCAGCGCCAGCGCCGCCAGCGCGCGCGCGGCGCGCGAGCGCCAGCGCGTGGACGGGCTAGAGGCCGGCAGGGCGGGTCGGCGCGAAGTTGTCGCCGCCATCGCCGTGGCGCTTCATGTCCTGGTCGCGCAGGGCCAGCAGGCGTTCGAGATCGGCCCGGACTTCGTCGATCGGGCGCGGGGTGAACATCGGGCCTTCGATGATGCCGGCGGGGCGGGTGACGGGCGCCACGGACGCGGGGCCGGTATCGAACACGCTCTGCGGCGGGGCCATCCAGGAGCCCGGGTGCGGCAGGGCCGGGCAGGCGGCCTTGTCCTCCAGTGCGAACTGCCAGGAGAAGCCGGCGAGCCAGGCGTGGGCCTGCGGGTCGAGCATCAGCAGGCGCTGCTGGAAGTCGTCCTCGAGCGCCACGCCGTGCAGCATCAGGCGCGGATCCCAGTGATGGATCAGGAAGCGCACGTGCATGCCGGCCTCGCGCTTCGGGCTGTTGGTCCGCAGCATGTCGGCCGAAACCCAGCCCGGCGGGATGCCGTTGCGGGTCAGGGTCTCGCGCAGGGCCACGCGCAGGAGGTCCTTGCGCACCGAGTGCACCGAGGAGCTGCCCTGGGTCATCTGCGACTGGCGGAACTGCGTGCTGTTGCCGCCCGGGCGCGAATCGCGGGGCTTGCCGGCAGCCGCCTTCTTTCCGAACAAATCGAACATGCCCATTGCTGACCCCTGCTGTCGAGCGCCCGAGTGTTACACGCTGATGCAAACGGGCCAAGCACGTCCGGCTTGCTTGGGGGGCCGTCGGGCGGGAAATCGCGCCGTCTGTTGCATCCAAGCCATGGGTACGAGGGCCCGACCCGGACTCGGGCTGCCCTCGGCGGTCGACCCCGGCTCAGTTCACCAGCAGGTTGGCGATCAGGCCGGTGGCCAGCGCCACCAGGAGGAAGTCGGAGCCGACCTGTACCCACTGGTGGCCGTACGGCGGCGCGTAGAGGCCGGGATAGGCGTTCCAGTCGTTCACGTAGTAGCTGTGCGCGCGGTACTGCGTCGGCAGGTAGCCGCCGCGGTAGAAGTGCGGGGTGTAGCTGCGGTAGCCGGGCTGCGTGTGGACGTAGCTCGGCTGCTGGACCGCGTAACGCCGCTGCGGCTCGACGTAGCGCGGCTGCGCGGCGCGGTAACCCTGCTGCCAGGCGCGGTCGACGCGCTGCTCCTGGCGGTCGCGGCGGTCGTCGCGGCGCTCCTGGCGCGCCTCGCGCCGTTCCTGGCGCTGCTCGGCGCGGTCGTGGCGGCGATCGTCGCCGTGGCCGCGCCAGTCCTGGGCCGACGCCACGCCGGTGATCCCGAAGGTGCCCGCCAGGACGGCGCAGACGATGGCTGATTTCTTCATTGCGTACTCCTGATTTCGATAGCAGGATGGTGCGCGCGCCCCTTGTCGCCCCTGCGAAGGGGGAGCGCCGCCCGTGCAAAGGCTGGTGACAGGATGTGCACGGGGCTTCCGATCGGCAGATGGCCGCGGCGGGGCCCGGTGCAAGAATGCGGGCGCACCTGGGGAGTTGCGATGCCGACCACCGTGCTCATCGTCGACGACGAACCGGAATTCATCCGGCGCTTCACCAATGCCGTCCTGACCGACCCGGAACTCACCCTCGCCGGCAGTGCCGCCAGCGCGCGCGCCGCGATCGCCATGCTCGATGCCCAGCCGCCCGACGTGATGCTGCTGGACCTGGGCCTTCCCGACCGCAACGGCGTCGAGGTGATCCGCCATGCGGTGCAGCACCACAAGTCCTGCGACGTCCTGGTGGTCACCATGTTCGACGACGACCAGCACGTGATCGACGCCATCGAGGCCGGCGCCGCCGGCTACCTGCTGAAGGACGCCACGCGCGAGAGCATCGTCACCAGCATCCGCGAGCTCAAGGCGGGCGGCTCGCCGATCAGCCCGGGCATCGCGCGGCGCGTGCTGCAGCGGTTCCGGGTCGCGGTCGCGCCGGTGCAGGAGCCCGCGCCCGCCGCGGCGAAGGCGCCTGCCGCGCCGTCGCCGCTCACCGATCGCGAGACTGAGCTGCTGCGCCTGACCGCCAAGGGCCTGAGCTTCGACACCATCGGCGAGCTGATGGGGATCTCGCCGCACACGGTGGTGGCGCACGTGCGCAAGATCTACCGCAAGCTGGCGGTGCATTCCCGCGGCGAGGCGGTGTACGAGGCGACGCAGCTGGGGCTGCTGTGATGCGGCGCTCCGCCCTGCGTTGCGCCTGCGCCTGGCTGCTGGCGACACTGGCCTGCGCGGTGCAGGCGGCGCCCGGCGTGCAGGAAGTGCTGCGCGGCGAGATCGCGATCGTCGACGCCGCGCGTCCGCCCGGTGCCGCCGCGGCCTGGCAGCCGGTCTCGCTGCCCGATCTCTGGCCCAAGTCGCGGCCCGAGGCCCCGCGCTCGGTGGCCTGGTACCGCATGGCCTTCGACTATCCGCAAGGCGTGGGCGAACCCTGGGCGGCCTATCTGCCCTATCTCTACGACGGCGGCGAGGTGTGGGTCAATGGCGCGCTGGTATCGCGCATCCAGGAGACGAGCGAGCGGGCGCGCGTGCGCTGGATCCGCCCCCACCTGGTGCAGCTGCCGCCCGCCTTGCTGGTGCCGGGGCGCAATGAACTGCTGGTGCGCGCGCCGATGCCGCGGGCGGGCCAGGCCATCCGCTTCCCGCGCGTCACGGTCGGCCCCAACGAGGCGCTCGCGCACATGCACGACATCCGCCTGTTCTGGACCAGCGTGACGCCGCAGATCTCCGCCGTGGTGTGCTTGCTGGCGGCGCTGTGCGTGGGCTTCATCTGGCTGCGCCGCCCCGCCGAGGTGATCTACGGCCTGTTCGGCGTGGCGGTGACGCTGTGGGGCGTGCGCACGCTCAACTTCGTGGTCGAAGTGGTGCCGGCCGAATGGTGGACGCCGTGGCGCACGATCTACCACGCGTCCACCGGCGGCTTCATCGTGGCGATGACCATGCTGGCGTGGCGCATGGCCGGCGTGCGGCTGCCCTGGTTCGAGCGCGGCATCTTCGCCTACTGGCTGATCGGGCCCTTGTGGATGCTGGCGCAGGGCGCGGCCGGCGAGCCTTTCGTCAACCGCTGGTGGCTGGCCGGCTTCCTGCCGATCGGCGGCAGCATCGTCGCCGTCTCGGTGTGGTCGCTGCTGCAGCGGCGCACGCTGGAAGCCGCGGCGCTGCCCATCGCCATGGTGATCGGAGCGCTCGCGGGCATGCACGACTACATCGTGAACTGGGAGCTCGATCCTCCCTTCATGGCGGCCTGGACGATCCACCGCGTGAACCTGCTGCACTTCGGCGCCGACCTCGTGCTCGTGGCCATGGGCGGGTTGCTCACGGCGCGCTTCGTGCGCACGCTGCATTCGATCGAGCTGATGAACCAGAGCCTGGAATCCCGCGTCGACGACCGCGAGCGGGAGCTGGCCGCCAACTACGCGCGGATGGCCGCGCTGGAGCGCGAGAACGCGGCCGCGCAGGAGCGGCAGCGCATCATGCGCGAGATCCACGACGGCATGGGTTCGCAGCTGTTCGTGTCGCTGTCGCGGCTGGAGCGCGGCGAACTGGGGCCCAAGGAAACGGCCGATGCGCTGCGCGGCTGCATCGCCGAGATGCGCATGGCGCTGGATACCCTCGCGCCGCAGGAGCTGGACTTCCGCTCCACGCTGGGCAATTTCCTGTTCCGCTGGCGCAACCAGTTGCTCGCATGCGGCATCCGTCCGAGCTGGGAGATCGCCGTGCCCGACGAGGACCTGCAGGTGTCGCCGCACGCCGCGCTGCAGCTGCTGCGGGTGGCGCAGGAGGCGCTGACCAACGTGGTCAAGCACGCGCAGGCCACGGCAGTGGATGTGCAGCTGCGGCTGGCCGGCGAGCAGCTGGAGCTGGAGGTGCGCGACAACGGCGTCGGTGCCTCCGCCGGGACGGGTGGCGGCCACGGCGTCGGCAACATGCGGGTGCGGGCCGAGCAGCTCGGCGGCCGCCTCGACGTGCAGCACGGCCAGCCGGGCACGCGGGTCACCGTGCACGTGCCCCTGGAGGCCGTCCGCGCCTGAACGCAATCGCGTGTTCATGCGATGCCGGGCACGCCCTTGCGCTATTTGCCTGGGGCCCATTGCTTCCTAGATTGACCGGACTCGCCGCAGCAGCGGCGCCCCACCGGAGGAAGCACCATGAAGAAGCAGCAGCCCCGCAAGTCCCCGGGCGACATCAGCGCCGCCTGGTTCGTCATTCCGCTGTCCATTGCCGCGGCCGTGCTGATCGCGATGGGTGACCAGCCCGTGGACATCCCGTTCCCGTCCTCGTCGCAGGCCGCGCCGGTGCCGGTGCCGGCGGTGCCGGCCGTGCACCAGCCGCCGCAGCCCCGCAGCCAGGGGATGGACCATGCGAAGGTTTCCTGAACATGCGCTGCTGCTGGCGCTCATCGGCGCCAGCGCCGCCGCCTTGCTGGCAGCCACGCCCGTGCCGGCCACGGGCCATCCGCTGGACGCCGAGCTGCCGGAACGCGTGCGCGCGCTCGCTGCTTCGGATGCGACGATCGACGAGCTGCGCGCGAGCGCGGTGCAGGGCAACCCCGAAGCCAGCACGGCACTTGCGTCGCGCCTGCTGGACCGCTACGAGAACACCGGCGACCGCACCGACCTGGACGAGGCCATGGAGTGGATCGCACGGGACTGGGAGGAGACGCACTTCCGGCGCAGCGACGTGGCGAACCTGGTCACGAGCGGGCACTGCGTGCGCAAGGCGCTGAAGACGCACTGGTTGTGCCGGCCGGAGGATTGATTGCTGGGGTTGCACCCCAGCCTGCGGGACCCAGCTACGGGGACGAGGGCCGGCAGGCCAGCGCGAGGTCGCGCACGAAGGCATCGAAAGCCTCCGGCAGCTGCCGCGGCTCCATCCGCAGCAGCGCCGACGGGTGCAAGGTGACGAGCACGCGCAGGCCGTCGGGGCGCTCGAACCATTCGCCGCGCTCCGACATCACCGCGAGCGTGCGCCCGAGCAGGGAGCGTGCGGCGGTGGCGCCGAGCGCGACGATCGCCCGCGGCTGCACGAGGGCGATCTCCTCCTCCAGCCAGTGACTGCAGGCCGCGGCTTCCTGCTGCGTCGGCGTCTTGTGGATGCGGCGCCTGCCCCGCAGCTCGAACTTGAAGTGGCGCACGGCATTGGTGATGTACACGCTGCCGCGGTCGACGCCCAGCTGCGCCAGGGCCCGTTCCAGCAACTGGCCGGCCGGCCCCACGAAGGGACGCCCGCGCAGGTCTTCCTGGTCGCCAGGCTGTTCGCCGACGAACATCAGCGCCGGACGCAAGGGGCCTTCGCCGGGCACCGACTGGGTCGCGTGCTCCGCGAGCGGGCACTCCCGGCAGCGCTGGACCTGCTCGTGCAGGAAGGGCAGCGCCTCGGGCGCCGCGATCGCAGGCAGTTCCCGCACCGGCCGCGGCAGGCGCCGCAGCGGCGCCGAGGGCGCCTGCTCGATCATCCGGCCGCTGCGCTCGCGCGACTGCGCCGCCAGCGGCGCGATCAGCTGCGCCTCCGGCAGGTTGTGCCAGTACTTGCGCGGCATCTCCTTCTGCATCGTCTGCAGCTTCAGGCGCGCGGGATTGAAGATGCTGCGGTAGTAGGTGAGCCAGAGCTGTTCGCCGGCATCGGCGGGCGGCGCGTCGCCGCGGCTCGCGCCGCCGCGAAAGTGCAGCTCGCGGCGGTCCCACTCGACGCAGCGCTCCGGCGTGAGGATGGCCCAGCGCATGTTGGCGAAGCGGCGGCGGAACCACGGTGCGTTCGCTTCGACGATGCGATGGTCCGGTTCGAACCAGGCGACGTGCAGCGGATCGTTCGCGTCCTCGCCGTCCTGCACCTGCCGGAAGCGCGCGAAGGCGTGCATCTTGTGCATGTCGCGCCGCACCGCCTGCGCCATCTGCCGCGCCAGCAGCATGTCGGCATCGAGCGGGTCGTGCCGCAGGCCGGGTTCGTGCACCAGCCGCCACAGCAGGCGATAGAGCAGCGCCAGGCGCTGCGGCTCGCGATGCAGCACCACCACGTGGCACAGCTCGAGGAAGTCGGCGGGAACGCGGATGGTGCCGTCGCCGGCAGACCCGGTCGCGGCGGGCCCGGATGCTTCGGCGAACAGGTCCTCGTCCCCGGCGCCCGCGGACCAGTGCACTTCCGAAGGCGGCACGCCGCGCGCGAGCAGCGCGCGCGCTTCGCGCCGGAAGCCCGCGAGGTCCGTCTCGTCCGCCAGGCGCACCAGCATGTCAGAAGGGCAGGGCTTGCTGCGCGGGCACCGGCGCGGCCGAGCGCACAAGGGTCTGCACGTCGGGCCCGCGCGAGGGCCGGTGGTCCGCCAGCACCACGAAGGGCAGCACCTTGTGGGTGGGCACGTGGAGGCGCTTGAGGTCCTCCACGCGCAGGCGCCTCACGCGGCGCGCGAGCACCAGCCGGTCCACCGCCTTCACGCCCAGCCCCGGCACGCGCAGCAGCAGTTCGCGCGGCGCGCGCTGCAGGTCCACCGGGAAGCGGTCGGGATGCGCCAGCGCCCAGGCGAGCTTGGGATCCACTTCCAGCCGCAGCATGCCGCCGCCCTGCGCCGGCGCGATCTCGTCGGCCGCGAAGCCGTAGAAGCGCATCAGCCAGTCGGCCTGGTAGAGGCGGTGCTCGCGCATCAACGGTGGCGCCTTCAACGGCAGCCGTGCCGATGCATCTGGAATTGGGCTGAAGGCGGAGTAGTAGACGCGCTTCAGGCGATAGGCGCCGTAGAGCTGCGCGCTGGTGGACAGGATGGTCGCGTCGTCGGTGGCGTCGGCGCCGACGATCATCTGCGTGCTCTGGCCCGCCGCGGCGAAGGCGTCGGCCTTGGCGCGCGCAGGGCGGGCCTTCGGCATCGAAACGACGGACACGCGCTGCGCGTCCTGCGCTTCCGCCTGCGCGTCGTCGATGTGCACCCGCAGCCGCGCCATCGAGCGGCGGATCGCGGCGACGTCCTTTTCCGGCGCCAGCGTGGCGAGGCTGCGTTCGGTCGGCAGCTCGATGTTGATCGAGAGCCGGTCGGCGTAGCGGCCGGCGCGCTGCAGCAGCTCCGGGGCGGCGTCGGGGATGGTCTTGAGGTGGATGTAGCCGCGGAAGTCGTGCTCTTCACGCAGCCTGCGCGCGACCTCCACCACCTGCTCCATCGTGTAGTCGGGGTTGCGGATGATGCCGCTGGAGAGGAACAGGCCCTCGATGCAGTTGCGGCGGTAGAAGTCCAGCGTGAGCCGCACCACTTCGTCGACGGTGAAGCGGGCGCGGGGGATGTCGGAGCTGACGCGGTTGACGCAGTACAGGCAGTCGTACTGGCACCAGTTGGTCAGCAGGATCTTCAGCAGGGAGATGCAGCGGCCGTCGGGGGCATAGCTGTGGCAGATGCCCGCTCCCTCGTTGGAGCCGAGGCCGCGGCCCTGGGTGGAATCGCGGCGGACGCCGCCGCTGGACGCGCAGGAGGCGTCGTACTTGGCGGCGTCGGCGAGGATCGCGAGCTTGGCATTCAGGTCCACTGGATGATCGTACAGTGTTCCTCGCCGGCCCAGGCTGGTTGCCCCGCATCGTGCGGGGCGCATGCCAACTATTCCGCGATTACTGGGCGTTGACGGGCTGGCCGGCGACGGTCGCACCGGTTGCGACGGGCTGGCGGGTGGACAGGTACGCCGAGCCGCTGTCCTCGCCGGTCAGGGCGGAGACGGCCGCGCGGTTGCGCAGGTACTCGGCGCGCACTTCGGCGCGGGTGCGTTCGCCGCGGAAGGTCTTCAGGGGGTTGTACGTGGTCGACCAGGGGTTCACGCCCTCGGCGCGGTACTGCTGGAACTGCTGGGCCACGGCGGCGCGGGTCTGCGTGCCGGCGGTGCCGATGGCGAACTGGCCGGACGGATCCGCGTCGTCGGCGTAGGCGGTGGCGGCGGCGACGGACAGGACGGCGATGACGAGACGGGAGAGCTTCATGGTGTTCCTCTGTGGGGTTGTTGCGATGCGATGGAAGAACTGTATTCCTCCGTCGATTCGCAAAAAACTACCTTGTTCTCAATCTTCCATTTCAATCGGCGCAATAATCCGGCCATGGACCGACTCCAATCGATGCGCGTGTTCCAGCACGTGGTGGACGAAGGCGGCTTCGCGGCGGCGGCCCGCAGGCTGGAGATGCCGCCGGCGGCGGTGACGCGGCTGGTCGCCGACCTGGAAAAGCACCTGGGGGTGCGGCTGCTGCATCGCACGACGCGGCGGCTGTCGCTCACGCCCGCCGGCGAGGTCTACCTCAACCGGCTGCGCGCGATCCTCGGCGACATCGACGAGGCCGACGCGATGGCGCAAGCGCACAGCCGCGAGATGAGCGGCACCGTGCGCATCCTCGCGCAGCCGGTGGTCGGCACGCACATCATCGCGCCGGCGATCCCGAGCTTCCAGCGCCAGCATCCGGAAGTGGTGCTCGAGCTCGACGTGCACGACGTGATCGACCCGAGCGTGGAGGACTACGACCTGACCATCGTCAACGGCGCGGTGCCGCTGCATTCGACGGTGGTGGCCCGCACGATGATCGAGACCGAGGCGGTGTTCTGCGCCGCGCCGGCCTACTTCGAGCGTTACGGGGAGCCGTCCTCGCCGGAGGAGCTGCGCGCGCACCGCTGCCTGCGCCTGCGCACGCCGGGCATGCGGCTGCGCGCCATGACGCTGATCGACACCGCGAGCGGCCGCACGGTCGAAGTGGACGTGCCCGCCGTCGTCAGCGCCAACCACACCGACACGCTGCTGCGCGCCACCATCAGCGGGGGCGGCATCAGCAGCCAGCCGCTGGACCTGATCGCGCCGATGCTGAAGGCCGGAGTGCTGAAGCGCGTGCTCGCGCCATGGATCACCAACCGCCTGAGCCTGGTGGCCGCGCTTCCGAGCCGCAAGTTCATGCCGGCGCGCACCCGCGCCTTCCTCGATCACCTCGTGGAGTACACCCGCAATTCGCTCGCGGGGCTCGAAGCGCCCGGGGCGGCGTTCAGGCCTGCGCAGGAATAACGCGCAGGCCGACCCAGGCCGCGCCGATCACCGCGTTGACGGGCACGGCCAGCGCCGACGGCACGTAGAAGATCACCGAAGCGCCGGGCGCCTGCATCAGGGACTCGACGAGGTGGCCGAGCGCGTACAGCGAGATGCCGCACCAGAACCAGCGTCGCATGTAGGTGGGAAGCCAGCGCGCCTGGTCGCGGTTGTGCCGCCAGGCAGCGGCGCGCTCGAGCAGGTTGCCGTGATTGACATCCTTGAACAGCCAGCCGAAGAAGAAGTACCGGTACAGCAGTGTGCCGAAAGACATGATTCGTACTCACTCGTTGCCGGGCGCGGCCTCGCGGCGTGACCCGGGTTGCTGCCATGTTCGATCCTTGTAGCGCCAAGGACCGTGCGTGTCCATGCTGCAATCGTGTAGGACCGTGAGGCGGCACGCACGAGTTCGCGGCAGGCACTTGCCTGGTGCCTGCCGCACCGGTTCAGAGCTGCAGTCCGAGCGCGAGCAGTCCCGCGACGACCATCGCCAGGCCGCCTTGCTCCACCGGCGCGAGCTTCTCGCGCAGGAAGCGGCGCGAGACCAGGTAGCTGAACACCACTTCCACCATGCCCAGCGTGCGCACGTTGGCGGCGGTCGTGAGCGCGAAGGCGGTGAACCAGCCGATCGAGGCGAGGGCGCCCGCGGCGCCGGCCAGGGTGGACACGCGCCAGGCGGTTGCCGTGGCCTTGAGCGCATCGCGCTGCCGCCACGCCAGCCAGCCTCCGAGCAGCAGCGTCTGGATCGTCTGCGCAAGCAGCACGCCCCAGGCGCCCGCGAACCAGGCCGAGGTTTCGGGCAGTTGCAGCGCCGCGCCGCGGTAGCCGACGGCGGACAGCGCGAAGCCGGCGCCGGAGGCGAGTCCGTACCACGCCGCCTTGCTGGTCCAGGCGCGGCCTTCCAGCGCCGCGCCTTTCTGCGGCAGCGACAGCAACACGACGCCGGCGGTGGCCAGCGCGATGGCCGCCAGCGTCACGGGGCCGGGCAGCTCGCGCAGGAACAGCGATCCGAATAGCGCGACCTGCAGCGCATCGGTCTTGGAATAGGCGACGCCCACCACGAAGTTGCGCTGCTTCATCGCGGCCAGCAGGAAGGCCGTGGCGGCGAGCTGGCCCAGCGCGCCCAGCAGCAGCCAGCCGAAATAGCCCGTGCCGAAACGCGGCAGCGGCGCGGCGGTCGCCGGCATCAGGTGCAGCAGCGCGACCCACGCGGCCGCGAACGGGATGCCGTAGAGGAAGCGGGCGAGCGTCGCGCCCAGCGTGCCGGCCTGCGCGACGAGGGAGCGCTGCGCGGCGTTGCGCGCGGTCTGGGCCAGCGCGGCCCAGAGGGTGATCGGCACCCAGAGCCACGCGGCCGCGGCGCTCAATGGGTGCAGCTGGCGCCGATGGCGCGCGTGAAGAACTGGCCCTTGGCGAGCGAGAGCACGCCCGTGGCGCCGATGATGCGCAGCTCGTTGCCTTCGACCAGCAGGTCCATCGTCTCGTTGCGCTGCGGATCGGTGCGCACGCGCACGCCTTCGACCCGGCCGGTGATCTGGCGGATCTTGTTCTTGCGGATCAGGCGCGCCTCGAAGTTCTGGTACTGCTGCGCCACCTCCAGCGTGAACTCGCGCAGCAGGCCGGCGCCGCACCACAGGCCGCCCACGACGGCGGGAGCGCCGCGCAGGGCAACCTGTTCGACCGGAGGCGTGGCGCTCGCGGCGCCGGCAAAGGCCAGCGCAAGCGCAGCCGCGACGGCGGATCGGATGGGGTACGGCATGGGGCGCAAAGATAGCATCGGCCGCCCGGCCGCGCACGCGCCGGGTTCGGCGCCCGGCTCAGCGGTGGGGTCGTTGCACGCGCTGCATCCGCGCGCGCGCCGGCCGGGCCAGGTAGAGACCCTCGCTCCACGTGGCAAGCCACTGCGGACGCCAGGCGACCAGCAGGCTGGCGATCGCGCAGCTCCAGGAGGCTTCTCCCATCGCGAGGAGGGCGATCGCGATCCGCTGCAGCTCCCCGGCCGCGCCGGACACCCATCCGTGGCCCAGCAGCGACGCCGCCAGGCCGCAGCCCCCCAGCGCGAGCAGCGGCACCAGGAAAGCGCGGCCCAGCATGTAGGCCACCGGGTTGGCACCGAGGGTCTTGCGCACGGCGTGGCCCATGACCAGCACCAGCGTGGCGGGCAGCACGCCCGACCACACCGTCAACGCGATCGCCTCGGCCAGCGATGCGCCGGTGCTCGCCATCGTGCTGAAGCCCGCCACGGTGAGCAACGGGATCGCCAGCGGCCATCCCACCAGCAGCACCGCCAGCGGCGCGCCCGACCAGTGCAGCGGCACCGGCAAGGCCGCAAGGCCCGGCCAGGCCCACAGCCAGGGCAGCACGGTCAGGCAGGCGAGGAAGGGCGTGGCCAGCGGCACTTGGCCCTGGTGCGGCCGCAGCAGCCGCCACGGGCGCACCGCGAACGCCGCCATCCAGGCGAGCGCCAGCAGGGTGGCTTCGGTGGCGGCGCCCGCGTCCATGCGCTAGTGGGCGGCGGGGCGGATCTTGCCCTCGCCCACGTAGCGCTCGTATTCGTCGCGCGTGATGGCGGCGTGGCTGGCGTTGCCCTCGCCGTCGGTCCAGCCGAGGGTGACGCTGTCGTCGGCGACGTCGATGTCCACCGGTCCGTCCGGGATGGGCATCAGCACGCCGTCACCGGCGCGAAAGCAGACTTCTCCCCGGATCATGGCGTGTTCGGTCATGTCGGCCTCCTGTGTCGTGGCAAACGGCCAGTTTCCGGGCCAACCGTGGCGGCGCGCTGTCAGCCGACTGCCCGTCCGGATGCCGGATAGCTGATCCAGCGGACAATGCTGGCGATGAGGAGACCACTGAGGGACGCGGGGGCGTTGTTGGCCATTGCGGTGCTGACGGGTGCGCTGCTCCTGTTCGCGCTGCTGTACCAGCGCGAGGCGGCATTGCGCAGCGGCGAGGAGCTCACGGATTCGCTGTCGCGGGTGATCGCCGAACAGACTTCGCGCACGCTGCAGTCGGCCGACCAGACGCTGCGCCTGGCGAGCGCCAACCTGGAGGGGCTGCGGCGCGCGGGCAAGCTGGACGAGGCGTCCGCGCGCGAGGTGCTGCGGCAGGAGCTGGCGGGGCTGCAATTCCTGCGGGCCCTGTGGGTGCTCGATGCGCAGGGGCGCGTCCTGTACAACTCGGACGCCGACGGGCAGATCGGGGAATCGATGGCCGAGCGGCCCTACTACGAGGTCTACCGCGAGCGGCCGGCCACCGACTTCTCGATCGGCCCCGCGTTGCGCAGCCGCGTGCGCGGCACCTGGATGGTGAGCGTCTCGCGCCCGATCCGGAATCGCGACGGCAGCATCCGCCAGATCGTGGTGGGCTCGCTGGAGCCGCCGTACTTCGAGCACCTGTGGCGCGGCATCGACCTGGGCGCGAACGGCGCGATCGCGCTGTACCACCGCAGCGGCCAGCTGCTGGCGCGCAGCCCGCCGGACCCGAAGCTGACCGGCCAGTACCTCCCCAACCTGTCGGTGTTCAGCGAGCACCTGCCGCGTTCGCCGCAGGGCACCTTCATCCGCGAGAGCACTTTCGACGGCGTGCGGCGGGTGGTGGCGTACCGGCAGCTGCCGGCGTACCCGGACCTGGTGGTCGTCGTCGGATCGGGCTACGGCGAGATGCTCACGCCCTGGCGCCGCTTCGCCGCGCTCACCAGCCTGGTGTGGGCGGCGGCGATGCTGATCGCGATCGCGCTCACGGTGCAGTTGCGCCGCCAGGCGCGCAGCCGCGAGCGCACGGAACAGCGCTTCCAGCAGCTCGCGCAGGCGATGCCGCAGGTCGTGTTCATCGCCGACGCGCGCGGCTCCGTGCGCTTCGTCAGCCGGCGCTGGACCGAAGTCACCGGCCGCGGCACCGAGGCGGCGCTGGGCTCCGGCTGGCAGCAGGCGGTCCACCCCGAAGACCGCGAGGTGATGGTGCAGCGGCTGGCGGAGATGCTCAAGACCCGCCAGGAACTGCAGATCCAGCACCGGCTCTGCTATGCCGACGGCAGCTACCGCTGGCAGCTGCTGCGCGCGGTGCCCGTGCAGGACGGCGCGGACGACGGCAGCATCTCCTGGTTCGGCACTGCCACCGACATCGACGCCCTCCAGCAGGCGCAGCAGCAGCTGCAGGGGCAGGCCGAGCAGCTGCGCGTGGCCGGCCGCCTCACCCGCATCGGCAGCTGGCGCGCCGACCTGCTCACGCAGCGCGTGACGCTCTCCGAGGAAGCGGCGACCATCCTCGACCTGCCGCCGGACAGCGAGCCGGCCCTGCCGGAACTGATCGCGATGATCGCGCCGGAGTCGCTGGAGGCGACGCTGGCCGCGATCCGCGGCACGGCGGAAGAGGGCGCGGCCTTCGACATCGAGACCGAGCTCGTGACGCACACCGCGCGCCACGTCTGGGTGCGCAGCGTGGGCGAGCCGGTCTGGGACGCCCACGGCAAGGTGGTCGCGATCCAGGGCGCGCACCAGGACATCACCCTGCGCGTGCTGATGATGGCCGAGATACGGCGGCTCAACGCCAGCCTGGAGGAACGCATCGCGCAGCGCACCGGCGAACTCGCGCGGCAGGAAGCGCTGTTCCGCACGCTCGCGGAGCAGGCGCCATTGCCGTTCTGGACGGTCGATCCCAGGGGCTGCGTCACCTTCCTGAGCCGCGCCTGGTACGAGCTGGCCGGCGGCGCGCCGCCCGACTGGCTGGGCCACGACTGGATCAAGCTGATCCACCCCGACGACGTGGTGGCCATGCAGCAGAACTGGGTGCGCAGCGCGGCCAGCGGCGAGCCCTACGTGGGCACGCGCCGCATCCGCGCGCGCGACGGCTCGTACCACACCACCACCTACCGCGCGCTGCCGGTGCGCGACGCGGACGGCGCGAACGTGTTCTGGGTGGGCGTCGACACCGACATCACCGACCTGATGGCCAACGAGGCGGCGCTGCGGCTCGCCAACAAGCAGCTGGAGTCCTTTTCCTACTCCGTCTCGCACGACCTGCAATCTCCGCTGCAGCGCGTCGCCTCCTATGGCCGACTGCTGGAACAGGAACTGGAGCCGCTGCCCGCCGCTCGCGCGCAGCATTACCTCGCGCGCATCCAGGCCAACGCCGACACGATGGCGGAGCTGATCGAAGGACTGCTCGCGCTCGCGCGCGTGTCCGAGGTCGAGATCATCTGCGCCCCGGTGAACCTGGGCGAGCTCGCCAGCGAGATCCTGCAGGGCCTGCAGGCGCAGGAGCCGGCGCGCCGCATGCACTGGCAGGTGGAGAGCGGGCTGGCGGTGATGGGCGATGCGCGCCTGATGCGCTCGGTGATGGAGAACCTGATCGGCAACGCCTGGAAGTTCACCCGCGACGTGCCGGTCGCCGAGATCGTCGTGGGCGGTTCGCGCGAGCGCGGGGAGTACTACGTTCGCGACAACGGCGTGGGTTTCGACATGGCCTATGCCGATCGCCTGTTCGGGACCTTCCAGCGCTTGCACGGCGCTGACGAATTCCCCGGCACCGGCATCGGGCTGGCGACGGTGGCGCGCGCGATCACGCGGCAGGGCGGGCGGGTGTGGGCGCACTCGGCGCCGGGCAGCGGCGCGACCTTCTACTTCACGCTGCCCCCGGGCTGAACGCCCGCGCGCTCAGAGGGACGGCGGCCGCGTGTGCGCGAACTCGGGATGGCGCGGGTGCGCCACCTTCTTCGTCGCGCGCTGGACCAACGCCGGCTGTTCGCCGGAAGCCGCCGGCGCATGGCCGAAGAGCACGCGTGCCAGCGTGCCGGCGCGGCCCACCAGGAAGCGTGCCATCGCGCGCACGATCAGCAGGCCGTTCACCGGGATGTAGGTGGCCAGGCCGTGGCCCTGGGCGAAGCCGGGGTTCCTGTCGACGTAGAAGCGCGTGTCGGGACGCCGGCTGGTCGTCCAGCGGGCGCGCTCTTCCGCGCTCTCCAGCGTGATCCAGTCCACCCGGCGGATCAGCGGGTTCTCCGGGTACACGCGCTGCAGCTTGAAGGCGCCGGCGAGTTCCTCGAGGATGCCCAGGATGCGCGGCGGCATCTCGGGACGCTGCGCATGCGGCCACACCACGGGCGCGTAGTGCGACAGGTGCGTGTAGCTGCTCGGATGGGTGAGTGCCGCGAAGATGCAGAAGGGCCGCCACGGCTCGTTGAGCCATACCCGCATCAGGCGGAGCAGGCCGTGCACCATGGTGAGGTCGCGTCCGCGCCAGGCCGGCAGCGTGCCGGCTTCCATGCGCAGCACGGTGCAGGGCCGGCCTTCGACCTGCATGCGGAAGAAGTGCAGCGCGGTATAGCCCACCAGCTGGCCGGCGGCGTTGTGCTTGGTGTAGATCCAGGTGCGCCAGGAGTCGCGGTTGACCACGTAGCCCCGGAAGGCCTGGTAGTCCAGTCCCGCGAAGATCTGCGAATGCACGGCGAAGAGCTCGCGGGCCAGGGCCTCGCGGTCTTCGGGGGCCATCCGGTGCACGGCATGGCCGGTCATGCGGGAGAGGGATGCCATTGCTTTAGGTGTTTTGCTTAGTATGGCAGGGCATTACGAATTGCAACAGTACATGGGGCCGCCTTCCGACCGGCGTCGGCGCATGACGTCAGTTTCCGAGGGAAAACAGCCCATGTGCAGGAGTGCAAGCGCCTTGGAAATGCCCGGAAAGCAAGCAGGTACAAGGGGGTCTTGCTGGACCGCTAACTGAAACCAGGTGTGTCAAAAATCCGGTTTGACGCCATTCGATCCCGGATGCCGACCGCTCGTCTGCCACCCTGGACCGGGACAGCCATCGACGGTGACGACCCGCCCCGGCACTGACGTCTTGCTGACGCGGCATGCCCCCGCGTGGTTTCGCGCGACGAGCGGCGCGCCACGCGTCCGTCGATTCCGGGCCGCTGCGCCGAGACCCGGCATGCCGGTCGATCGCTACGGCACGCCGTGGATGGTGGCGGCGACCACCAGGCGGCGTGATCCGCGCGACGGGCGGCGCGGGTGTTGGCGCCGCGCGTCGCGGATACCTCTTGTAGTGGCGTACGGTGCGCGACGCGTCCTAGCATCCGGACCATGAACGGACGGAGGACCCTCCCCACCTGCCTCGCGGCAGCGGCGCTGCTGCTCGCCGCCGGCGGCGTGTCTGCGGAAAACGCCGCGTACAAGTGCGGCAGCGCCACCTACAGCGACGTCGCGTGCAGCGGCGGCCAGGTGGTCGGCCCCCAGGGCCATCGCGCCACGAACAGGAGCCAGGCGGTGCCGCAGGACCGCGCCACCATCGCCCGCCGCGCCACCCTGACCGAGGAGGAGCGCGCCGAGTGCCGCACCCTCGACGTGAAGAAGGCGGAGCAGGAAAAGGAACTGAAGGCCAAGGGCGACGGCGTCACGCTGCAGGACGAGATGCCCCTGGTGTTCACGAAGAAGCGGCTGCGCGAACTGCGCTGCTGAGGGGGATCTCCCTGGGAGGGCAGGGTGTCAGCGACGGGTGTTAAGCTGCCCGATCGCCAACTTGCAACCCAGAGACAACATGCCCGGACTGCTTCCCGATGTCGATCCCGACGGCCTGCTGGAGTTCTCGGTCGTCTACACCGACCGCGCGCTGAATCACATGTCGCGCAGCTTCCAGGGCGTGATGAAGGACATCTCCTCGATCCTGAAGGAGGTGTACAACGCCCGCTCCGCCGTGCTCGTTCCGGGCAGCGGCACCTTCGGCATGGAATCGGTGGCGCGCCAGTTCGCCAACGGCAAGGACGTCCTGGTGCTGCGCAACGGCTGGTTCAGCTACCGCTGGACGCAGATCTTCGACATGGGGAGCATCCCCGCCTCGTCCACCGTGCTCAAGGCGCGCAGGCAGGGCAGCGGCCCCACCGCGGCCTGGGTGCCGGCGCCGATCGCCGAAGTGACGGCCGCGATCCGCGAGAAGAAGCCCGCGGCGGTGTTCGCCCCGCACGTCGAAACGGCCAGCGGCATGATCCTGCCGGACGACTACATGCGCGCGGTGGCCGACGCCGTGCACGAAGTGGGCGGCCTGTTCGTGCTGGATTGCATCGCGAGCGGCGCGATGTGGGTGGACATGAAGTCCTGCGGCATCGACGTGCTGCTCTCCGCGCCGCAAAAGGGCTGGAGCAGCTCGCCGTGCTGCGCGATGGTGATGCTCAGCGAGCGCGCCCGCACCGCCATCGACGGCACCACCAGCAGCAGCTTCGCCATGGACCTGAAGAAGTGGCTGCAGATCATGGAAGCGTACGAAGGCGGCGCGCACATGTACCACGCCACCATGCCCACCGATGCGCTCACGCGCCTGCGCGAGACGATGGTGGAGACGAAGAAGTACGGCTTCGCGAAGATCAAGGCGGAGCAGGAAGACCTGGGCCGCAAGGTGCGCAAGCTGTTCGAGAGCCGCGGCTTCCCCAGCGTGGCCGCCGAGGGCTACAAGGCGCCGGGCGTGGTGGTGAGCTACACCACCGACCCCGAGATCCAGAGCGGCAGGAAGTTCGTCGCGGAAGGCCTGCAGACGGCCGCCGGCGTGCCGCTGCAATGCGACGAGGGCGCGGACTTCAAGAGCTTCCGCGTCGGCCTGTTCGGCCTGGACAAGTGGCACCACGTGGACCGCACGGTGAAGTCGCTGGCCGACGCGCTGGACCGCATCGGGATCGTGGCGCCCGCCAAGGCGGCTTGAACCGTCGTCCCCGCGCAGGCGGGGACCCAGTGCGTCGAAGGGCCGCGCAAGCGGCCTTTTTCATTCCCGCTGCGCGTCAACACGCAACGCAGCATTCCATCCCGCAGCGCAATCCCGCGGCCACAATGGCAGGTTGCGCCTCGCGACCCGCCATGCCGAACGCTTCCGTCCCTTCGCATCCGCCTGACCTCGAGAACATCCGTACCCTGCCGGGGTTGCTCGCCCGCCGCGTCGCCCTGACGCCGGACGGCGAGGCCTACCGCCACTTCGACGAAGGCCGCGCCGCCTGGGTAGGCGTGAGCTGGCGCGAGTTCGGCGCCCGAGTGGACCGCTTCGCCAGCGCGATGGCGTCCCTGGGCCTGCCGCAAGGCGCGCGCGTGGCGATCCTGCTGCCCAACGGCCTCGACGCCGTCTGCGTGGACCAGGCCGCGCTGGCGCTCGGCTACGTGCCCGTGCCCATGCACGTCGTCGACAACGCCGGCAGCATCCTCTACATCCTGCAGGACAGCGAGGCGGCGCTGCTGGTCGCGGACTCGGGTGCGCGCTGGGACTCCATCGCGGCCGCGGGACCGTTGCCGCCGACCTTGCGATGGGTGGTGATCCGGCAGCCGCAGGCGGAAGGCGCGACGCAAACCGCGGGCGTTCCAGTGCTCGGGCTGGAAGCCTGGGTCGACGACGCTGCGGCAAAGTCGGTCGCCCGTCCGCCCGCGCCCACCGAGGACGACCTTGCCGGCATGGTCTACACGTCGGGCACCACCGGCAAGCCCAAGGGCGTGATGCTCACGCACCGCAACGTGGTCGCCAACGTGCAGGGCGTGCTGCAGCGCGTGGTGGCGCGCACCGACGACGTGTTCCTGTCCTTCCTGCCGCTGTCGCACACCTTCGAGCGCACGGCGGGCTACTACCTGCCGGTCGCGGCGGGATCGTGCGTGGCCTTCGCGCGCTCGACGTCCAAGCTGCCGGAGGACATGAAGACGGTGCGGCCCACGGTGCTGGTCTCGGTGCCGCGCATCTACGAACGCGTCCAGGCGAAGGTGCAGGAGAGGCTCGCGGCGTCGCCGCCGAAGCAGCGGCTGTTCCGGGCGGCGCAGGCCGTGGGCTGGCGCCGCTTTGCCCGGGCGCAGGGACTGGCGCTGGAAGAGGGCGGTTCATCCCTGCTGGACGCGCTCGCCTGGCCGCTGCTCGATCGCCTCGTGGCGCGGCCCCTGCTCGCGCAGTTCGGCGGCCGCCTGCGCGTGGCGGTGAGCGGCGGCGCGGCGCTGTCGCAGCCCATCGCGCGCACCTTCCTCGGCCTCGGCCTGCCGGTCGTGCAGGGCTACGGCATGACCGAGAGCGCGCCGGTGGTGGCGTGCAACACGCCGGAGGACAACGACCCGGCGACCGTCGGCCGGCCGTTGCCCGGCGTGGAGGTCCGCATCGGCGACAACAAGGAGCTGCTGGTGCGCGGCCCCAGCGTGATGCGCGGCTACTGGAAGCGCGAGGAGGACACGGCGCGCGTGCTCGCGGACGGCTGGCTGCACACGGGCGACCAGGCCGCCCTCGAGAACGGCCGCATCCGCATCCTGGGCCGGGTGAAGGAGATCATCGTCACCTCCACCGGCGAGAAGATCGCGCCGGTGGACCTGGAGCTGGCGATCGAGGCCGATCCGCTGTTCGAGCAGTCGTACTGCTTCGGCGACAACCGGCCCTTCATCGCGGCGATCGTGGTGCTGGCGCGCGAGGGCTGGCAGCGGCTGGCGCGCGAGCTGCAGCTCGATCCGGCCGCGCCGGACTCCCTGCGTGCGCCAACGGCGGTCAAGGCCGTGCAGGACCGCATTCGCGAGCTGACGAAGGCCTTGCCGTACTACGCGCAGCCGCGCGCCGTGGCGCTGACGCTGGACCCCTGGACGGTGGAGAACGCGCTGATCACGCCGACGCTGAAGCTGAAGCGCAACAACCTGGCGGCCCGGTTCGCCGACGTGATCGAGCGGCTCTACGCGCGCTGAGCGCGGGAGGCCGCTCAGAAGCTGAGGCTCGCCGCACCCGCCTTCAGCTTCTCGTGCATCACGCTGGCGCCGGCGATGGTGACGCCTTCCAGCAGCTGCTCCTGCGCATAGCCGCGCGCCTTGACGCAAGGCGTGCAGGCCACGATGGTGCCGCCGCGGCCCATGAAGTCTTCCATGGAGACCTTGATCGGGTCGAGCGGCGCCACGTGCGTCAGCTCCACGCCGCGCCGGCGCACCAGGTCGACGGCGGCGCTGGTGAGGAAGGCGGTGACCTTCATGCCGGCGGTGATCGCACCGCAGGCGATGGTGAATCCGACCGACGACAGTTCGTGGTCGGCGCCGTGCGTCATGAGGACGACGAGTTCGCGGGCTGGCTGGTCCATGGAAGGCTCCTTCGGGTCAATAATGAAAAGGAGATCCGATGGTCGCGGCCGGACGCACGCGGGTCCTGTCCGGGCGTCCGGAGTTGTTGACCGAAACACCGGCAAGGGGTTGTCCATGGACGATGCGCTGTCGCAGCTGGTGCGCCAGATCCGGTTGCAGGGGGCCTTCTTCATCAACGGCGTGTTCCACGAGCCGTGGTGCGTGGACGCGCCGCCGGCCGCGCGCTTCGCGCCCCGGCTGTGCCCGGGCGCGCCCGAGCTGGCCATCCTCCACATGGTGCTGGAGGGCCGGTGCTGGGTGCACATGGAGGGCAGCGAGCCGATCGAGCTGGTGGCCGGCGACGTCGTGGCCTTCCCCCGCGGCGACGCCCACCGCATCGGCAGCGGCGTGCGCCACGCGCCGGTCGAGTTGCAGCACGTGGTGAACGTGCGCCTGCCGGAGGTGGCGCAGGTGCGCTACGGCGGCGACGGGCAGGGCACGGTCCTGGTCTGCGGCTGGTTCGCCTACGAGCGCGACGTGCCGCATCCGCTGCTGTCGGCCCTGCCGCGCGTTTTCCGCGTGCAGGTGGGCAACCGGCGCGCCGGTCCGTGGCTCGAGCAATCGATCCGCTATGCGCTGCAGGAGGCCGCCGCCGGGACGGCCGGGTCCGACGCCATGGCGGCGAAGATCGCCGAGGCGCTGTTCGTCGAAACGGTGCGGGGCTACCTGGAAGGCCTGTCGGGGGTCGAGACGGGCTGGTTCGGGGCCGTGCGCGATCCGCAGGTGGCCCGCTGCCTGGCCCTGATGCACGGGCAGCCCGCCCGCGACTGGTCGGTGGAGTTGCTGGCGCGCGAGGTGCACCTGTCGCGCAGCGTGCTGGCGGACCGCTTTGCCGCGCTGCTGGGCGTGCCGCCCATGCAGTACCTGAAACGCTGGCGCCTCACGGTGGCGGCGCGGCTGCTGCGGGCCGAGCGCACCAGCGTCATCCAGGTCGCCGAGGCCGTGGGCTACGAATCGGAAGCTTCGTTCAGCCGCGCCTTCAAGGGCGAATACGGCGTGCCGCCGGGGCTGTGGCGAAGCGGGGGAGAAAAGGCCGCCTAGGTGCGCAGCTTGCGCCCGACGTGCCCTTCGACGGCGTCGACCTTGCTGCGCAGGCGCGGCTCGCCGCCCGCGCGGTAGTCCATCTTCAGGTGCATGGACACGCGCGGGCAGTCCTTCTGCAGCTCGCGGAAGCAGGCCGCCACCACGAGCATCACCTCGTCGTAGTCGCCTTCGAGGATCGTCCCCATCGCGGTAAGCTGGTACGTCACGCCGCTGCGGTCGACGATGTCCAGGATGCGGGCGATGTGCCGCGAGAGCGACTGGCCCTCGCCGGTGGGGGCCATCGAGAATTCGAGGAGGACCATGGCGGGCTCCGGCGTGGCCTCAGGGAGCCTTCTTCAGCTTTCCCTTGGGCATCACGGTGGTGGTCGGCGGGACCGGCCGGTCGCTCGTGTAGTCCTTCGGAGCCGAAGTGTCCTTCTTCGGCTTCTTCGCCATCTTGTTGCTTTTCTGTTCGCCTTTGGGCATGGGGATCTCCTCTGTGATTTGAAAACTGTAGCAGTGAACCGTGTGGGGCCGGGCCTGTCGCCCAGCCAGGATGTTCGCAAAGGAGGACGCGCGTGGCAAGAAGCAGACGGCAGGGCGCGGGCCAGGAGGTCAGGGTCCCGGCACTTGTCCTTTCGCCACCGCAGTGTTCCCCGCCAGCAGGTGGAATTCCGATCCAGGCGGGAGCGCGGCGAGTCCCAGCGCCGGGCGCAGCAGTTCGAGCGCCAGCATCTTGTCGCCGGGGGTGGCGATCATTTCCTCGAGCGGCACGGACAGCCGCGCCCGGAACGCGTGCGTCCCGACCAGGACGATGCAGCGGCGCTCCCCGGGCGCGATCGCGTCCAGCAACTCCCTCGTGGCGTCGAGGGCCTGCAGCCGCACCTCGAGATGCGGCGTGAACACCGACCCCGGCGCGAAGTCGTTCGCCTGCGGCGCCCGCCGCGGGATCTTGCGAATCAGGTAGCCGATCAGGTTGCCCACCGCGGGCAGCCACAGCACCAGCATCAGCGTGCCGATATCGCGCAGCGTCGACGGGTTCTCGGCGAAGTGCCGGATCACGCCTCCCGCGACGGCGAGCAGCAGGAGCAGCGCCATCGCGAGGCGGCGTCGGAAGGGAGTCGCAATGATGGCCATGCGGCATTTTCGCGCACCCGAGGGTGCGCTTCCCCGCAGCGGCTTGCGGTCAGTTGCCCTGCCGGCTCCAGCTGGCGGGCGCGCAGCCCACGTGCCGCTTGAAGGCGCGGCTGAACGCCGCTTCCGACTCGTAGCCCACGCGGTCGGCGATCGCGGCGATCCCCAGGTGCGATTCGGTGCGCAGCATCTGCGCCGCGAGTTCCATGCGCCACTGGGTGAGATAGCGGATGGGCGAGACCCCCAGCACCTGCGTGAAGCGATCGGCCAGCACGGAACGCGAGGCGGCGACCTGGTTGGCCAGCGTGTCGACCGTCCAGGGGTGCGCCGGCTGCGCATGCAGCAGCGTCAGCGCGCGGCACAACAGCGGATCGCGCAGCGCGCCCAGCCAGCCGGCCTGGCCCGCCGGCAACTCCTCCGCGTACTGGCGCAGGCAATCCACCAGCACCAGTTCCGGCAGCCGGTCCACCAGGGCCGGCACGGGGCGCGCCTGGCCTTGCGCCTGCGAGAGCGCGTAGCGCAGGCTGCCCTGGCGCCATTCGGCGGCCTGTTCCGAGACGGGCCTCACGTGGATCAGGGGCGGCAAGGCGCGCAGCAGCGGGTTGAACAGCAGCTCCGCGCAATGCAGGTAGCCGCACAGGATGCGCGTAGGCGCGCCTCCGCCGCCATGCCGCACCACCGGCATGGCCGCCCAGGGCGGCGGCGGCACGAGCGAAGCGATTGCCACCGCAGGCGTGTCCTTCGGCCAACCCATCGTGTGGACGTCGCAATAGGGAAGCACCACCGCATCGCCCGCGTTCACCGTCGCCGTCACGCCCGAATCCAGGGTGATCGTGAAGCGGCCCTCCACCGCGACGTGGAACAGCACGAGGTGCTGCGCACCGGGCTGCACGATGGCGCACAGGGTTTCCTCGTCGGTGGAGCGGAAGGCCCAGGGCTCCGAGAACTCGCCGGCGAGGAACACCGCGCTGGCGAGGCGCACACGGCCGAGCACATCCGACAGCAGCTCCGTGCCGGCTGACGGCGAGTCGTTCGTGCGATCCGGAGCCTGGGGCATGAGATTCGGTGCCGCGGTGCTTGTGGAAGAGGCTGGCGGCGATGATAGTTCCCGCCTCCCTCAACGCACAAGGAGATGGCCATGCCCAAGTTCGTGATCGAGCGCGAGATTCCCGGCGCCGGCAAGATGTCGCCGATGGACCTCAAAGGCGCCGCGCTGAAGTCCTGCGACGTGCTGCGCGCCATGGGGCCGCGCGTGCAGTGGCAGCAAAGCTATGTCACCGACGACAAGATCTACTGCGTCTACTTCGCCGAGAGCGAGGCGGACGTGCGCGAGCACGCGGAGAAGAGCGGGTTCCCGGCGAACAAGGTGTCGGCGGTGAGGGCCGTGATTGATCCGGCGACGGCGGAGTAGAGCTGCGCTGCTTTCCCCGGAGAAGCGGTAATCCAGTGAGCTTGTCATGCCGGGCTTGACCCGGCATCCATGCCTTCGTCCTTTCGACTGAACGGGCTTGCCCGGGGACGACCTGCATTCTCCTGTCGATACCATCCTCCCCAATAAGGGGAGGAAGTCAATGGCGCGAAGGAAACGGCAAAGCACGGCCGAAGACATCATGGATCTGGTCGCGCTCCTGCCGTGGTGGGCAGGCGTGGCGGCCGCGGTGGTCTCCTGGCTGTTTTTCCGATCGGTTGCCAACAGTCCGACGCCTGCCGTCACGAGCCCCGGTCAAGTGAACACCAGCTTGTTTCTGGGCGTCTGGTTTCGTGGCGTGTCGATGGCACTCCAGTACGTCGTGCCGTTCCGTGCCTGGCTGGCGCGCTGATCTCGTTCGTCAAGCGCAGGAAGCGCGCCGCGTTGATCACGAACGTCACGCAGTCTCCCAGCGCAGATGCGCTCAACGGAATGTCCTGGCACGAGTTCGAGATGCTCGTCGGCGAAGCGTTCCGCCTGCAAGGCTATGCCGTGGAGGAGCAAGGTGGGGCGCAGCCAGATGGCGGTGTGGATCTGGTGGCGCGCAAGGGCACCGAAACCTTTCTCGTGCAATGCAAGCAGTGGAAGGCGCTGAAGGTTGGTGTCGATGTCGTCCGGCAGCTGTATGGCGTGATGGCTGCACGAGGCGCCGCCGGCGGCTTCGTCGTCACCTCCGGTCGGTTCACCGATGATGCAATCTCGTTCGCCGCGGGGCGGAACGTCCGTTTGGTCGACGGCCCGAAGCTCTTTGGCTTGTTGCAGCAGGCGAGGGCAGCGCGGCCCACAAGAGCCCCCGCAGCTTCTTCGACCGCGCAAGCAGTAAGGCCGGCTGCCGTACGTTCCAGTCCGTCTGATTCTGCGAGCACGCCGCCATGTCCGGTTTGCAACGCGCCGATGGTTCGTCGCACTGCCCGAAAGGGTACGAATGCGGGCTCAGAGTTCTGGGGCTGTTCCACCTTCCCGAAGTGTCGCGGGGCGCGGTGATGGACCGCCAGAAGCAGCTTCGGACGCCCCGCACATCCTGACTGAGAATTGGAGAAGCTGACGGCGTCGATTGACCGCGCTATCGGGCGGAATCTGGTCGCCCTCCAGCAGGTGGAGGCGATCCTTCGCTCAATCGTGACCCATTCGGAACACTCAGGACTGATATCGCAGTTCGAAAAGCTTCGGCGGCAGCGAATCAAGCAATTTGGCAAGAAGGGGCTGGGTGAGCTGGCGCAGCGATTCGGGGCCTGGGTGTTGACGTCTGGTGAAGCTGTTCCGAGTGACACCAACGAGCCCGAGACTTTGATCGAACCCTTTTGTCGCTATCCGATTTCAGCTGCAAATGGAGCCTGACCACGTGCGCGACAGAAAGAATTCCTTGGCGCGCGCGGTGAGAGAGAGATACAGGCTTGTGCACAGGCAGCTCGTCGAGTGGCAGCAGGATTCGATAGAGAGCGGCCGCGAGCTGCTACAGCGACTAGAAGACCAGCATGGCAGTATCTCCGTCGAGATCCAGGCCTTGAAGCAGCATCTGACAGCCCTCGATGGAGTCGCGCAGGGGCTTGCCGAGTTGCTTCAAGCGGCGGAGTCGAAACGTCTGATGTGGGAGATGCTGCAGGAGTCGTCGAATTTGGGTTCTGACCCCAATTAAGCCCCCAGTTAATGTTCAATCAGGAACACTCGGCAGATTCGCGTCCACACCTGTTGCAGGAGTTGCTCTTGCCACCTCATCGCTAGGTTTTGGTGGTGAAATTGCACCCAAGTGCAGGAGAGGAGTTGAATGGGGCCACCTCGTGTGAAGATCACACATGGCCAAATGAAACACGGCTCCTTCGACTTGGGTGTCCGCGAACGTAGCCCCCTTAATATCTGCCCCATCGAACCGAGTCGCGGCCAGTTTCGCCCCGCAGAGGTCGGTCCCCACAAGACTGGTCCCTTTCAAATTGGCGTAGCTTAGGTCTGAATTGCGAAAGGTGGCGCCATCCATCCGGCAGTTGGAGAAGTTCACTCCCTGAAGGTGGCAATCGTCGAGGTGCGCGCCAGAGAAGTTAATGAAGGCCAGATCAACTGCGGCTCGTTCAGAGGGTGAGGCTTGAAGAAACCAAGCGACGGCCATTTGATTCATGAAATCAGTCGTGCGCACCGAACGCTTCTTAGCAACTGTGGGATTCGCGAGCAGATATTCGAGAACCAGGAATTCCTGGATGCTGTAGTGGGAAAAGCGGTAGTTGCCGTTGGAGTCGCGGTTCAGCAGAGAACGTCCACCTAAGTCGATCGAACGACCGTCTGTCGCACCAGCCACTCTGTTGAGAACTTCAGTTTCGACGCGCGAGAAGTAGGCGCGCTCAGACTGATGCATCTGAAAAGCGGCGTACCGACATGCCAACCTTAGACGATCAGAGTACAGGGGATCGTTCTCGTATGCCTTCCGCTGCTCGCGGAGCAACCATGCATCGACAAGAGCTCGGTAAATTGAATACTCGTTCCAGATGTTCTCGCGAGACTCCATTAGGTCGGGCAAATGGGCCAGAAGCATCGGTCGCATTCGCAGAAAGCCCATTTTGTTTACGATGTACTTGGCTCGGGCGACCCAGGCTTCATCCATCATTTCCGTGGGGAAGCGCAGCCTAATGTATTGAATTACCTGTTGATCGGTGAACAGTGAAGCGTATACGACGGGGCACAAAAAGCCCCCGATCTCGACTTGGCCCCGCCGATTGAACGGATCGTGGCGTGCCTGAAAGAATTGAGTTCTACAGGTGATGATGACGCGCAAGAACGGCTTTGTAGCGCGAAGAATATCGGTAAGCCTCTCCGCTACGTGTCCCCATGCGGTTGGATCTTCGTCTAGCGCATCAAGTAGGAGGACGGTCTTTCGCTTCTCATTTACCGCACTGATGTCTTCCAGTGACTTTGATCCGAGCTTGAGCAGAACGCAGTCGTAGTCCTTTGGCCAGAAGGACATCATGTGCCCGAGCTTGAGCATGAGCAGTGCAGACGTTTTGCCCATTCCAGCATCGGACAGAATGAACAACTGGTTGTTCTGTCGGGTTGACGCCCCCGAGATAAAGGTTTGAATGCGATTGAACAGTGGTTCGCGAACGATGGCCTCGTCCTCAAGGTAATCAGCTGGATTCACCTGCTGACAATCGGGTTCAATGTAAAACCTTGCGAGCTCTACTGGGTCGCCGAAGATGTCCGCGAGAGCGTTCAACTCCTTTTCGCGCTCCCTGCGAAGGTTCGTTAGTTTTTGCCAGAGCAGGGAAACCCAACCTTGCGCTAGCTGGAATACGTTAAGCCCTAAATCCATGACGAGTGCGGCTGTTACTTGCCTCGGCCAACTATCCTTCAACCCCGTTCCCTTGTTGACGCGGACTTACCCTCTCCGCCGGATAGATGATTCGACTCGCGTGCCGGAGCGACACTGGGCCCGCGCCTTCACCGCTTTCGAGTTCGCATGGATTGAGGTTTCTCGAACGGGCCTAACCGGCGAAGCGAATCGCGGCTCGGCCAATAGGTCGTCGCTACTGATGGGACGGAACGTCCGTCTACGCATCAATAAGGCGCTTGATACGGTATCGGGTCATAGCTGGGCGGACTCTTCGAGAATCCGCGAGCGGTGCGCTTCGGGAAAGGCATTGGGGGTCACGATATCCACGTCAACACCCAGCAGTTGCGTGAGCTCCTGCTGGATGGCGCCGATATCGAGCAGGGTGGTTGCCTCGGTGGGCTCCACCAGCAAGTCGAGGTCGCTGCCTTCGGTGTCCTCACCTCGTGCAATGGACCCGAAAACGCGCACGTCCCGCACGCCGTGACGCAAGGCGATCTGCCGTACGCGGCCGCGGTGCTGGGCAAGGACTTCCGAAGGGCGCATGTCGCAATTCTGGCGAGTCGAGCTTCGATTGGCAAACGCCGGAGACGGGATGCCCAGGCGCCGGCTACTTCGCCCAGCTGTCCTTCAACCCCGTCACCCGGTTGAACACCGGCTTCCCCTCGCCCGGCTTGTGATCCTTCCGATCCGCCACGAAGTACCCATGCCTCTCGAACTGGAACTTCTCATCCCCGTTCGCCTTCCCCAGTGACGGCTCCACATAGGCCGTCACCACCTTCAGGTTGTCCGGATTGAGTTCCTCGAGGTAGTCCTTCTCCCCGGTGTCCGGCTGCGGCACGGAGAACAGGCGGTCGTACAGGCGCACTTCCGCCTTCACGCCATCGGCCACGCCCACCCAGGTGATGTTGCCCTTCACCTTCACCGCATCCGCGCCGGGCGTGCCGCTCTTGGTGTCCGGAACCAGCCTGGCCTGCACTTCGGTCACGACACCCGACGCATCGCGCGATGCGCCGACGCACTCCACGACGTAGCCGTACTTCATCCGCACCTTGTTCCCCGGGAACAGGCGGAAGAAGCCCTTGGGCGGCGTCTCTTCGTAGTCGGTGCGCTCGATCCACAGCTCGCGGCCGAACATGAACTCGCGCTTGCCGCGTTCCGGCGCGTGCGGGTGCACGGGCGCGGAGCAGGGCTCCAGGTGGCCGGCGCCCATCAGCTCGTCCCAGTTGGTGATGACCATCTTCACTGGCTCCAGCACCGCCATCGCGCGCGCGGCCTTGGGGTCGAGGTCGTCGCGCAGCGCGATCTCCAGCGTGCTGTAGTCGATCCAGCTGTCCGCCTTCGTCACGCCGATGCGCTCGCAGAACAGGCGGATGCTCTCGGGCGTGTAGCCGCGGCGGCGCATGCCCACGATGGTGGGCATGCGCGGGTCGTCCCAGCCGCTCACGTGGCCCTCGTCGACCAGTGCCTTCAGCTTGCGCTTGCTGGTCATCACGCCGTTGACGTTCAGGCGCCCGAACTCGTACTGCTTCGGCAACGGCGTGGCCAGGAGGCCCAG